>CBDUXP010000069.1:0-19706 GCA_965371225.1 uncultured bacterium
ACGAAGTACTCCACGGCATTGTGGGGAAAGAGGTCGCGGAACTCTTGGTACAATTGCGCCGCCAGGGTCTTGTTCGGCGCGAGGACCAGGGCCGGCCGCTCGCTGCGCGCGATGGTGTGCGCGATGGTGAAGGTCTTCCCCGACCCTGTGACACCGAGCAACACCTGCGCCGGCGCCCCGTCGGCCAACGCCGCGACCAGCCCCTCCACGGCGCGCGGCTGGTCCCCCTGCAATTCGAAGTCGCTGACTAGCTGAAATAGACCCATGGCTCTCTGGCGCGCGGTTGTCTCCACCTGCCCAATCGGGCAGTATAACAGCGCATCCCGTGCGCCGCGTCGGGAGCCACGCGCGGCGCCGGTCCCCGCACCGCGTGACGATCACCTCCACAGACAAGTACCGCATCGTCGGCCAAGTGGGCAGCGGCGGCATGGGTATCGTGTACCACGCGGTGCAGACGCGGCTGGACCGGCACGTGGCCATCAAAGTCCTGAAGCCGCGCTACGCGCGCGACCCCAGCTTCGTGCAGCGATTCCGGCAGGAGGCCCGGGCGCTGGCCGCCTTGCCGCACACGCACATCGTGCAGATTTACGACGTGGAGCGGGTCGGCGATGACCTGTGGATTGTCATGGAATGGGTGGAGGGGCGGACCTTGCGCGAGGTGCTTAAGGCCGAGGGCCCGCTGCCGTGGGACCGCGCGCTCCCCCTCATCCGCCAGTGTGCCGCCGCCCTGCGCACCGCGCACGAGGGGGGCATTCTCCACCGGGACGTGAAGCCGGAGAACATCCTGCTGACGACCGACGACACCGTAAAAATGATGGATTTCGGCGTGTCCATCTTCCTCGACCCCGACCGCAACGTGGCCGATGACTCATCCCTTGGCGTAGGGAGCCCCCGCTACATGGCTCCCGAACAGTTGGCCGGGGAAGCCGCCGACGCGCGCGCGGACCAGTACGCCCTCGCCCTGGTGGTGTTCGAATTGTGCACCGGCCATTTCCCCTTCGTCGGCAGCGACATCTACGCCATCGGGTACGAGAAGCTGCATGGGGAACCGCTCCGCCTGCAGCAATTCTGGGAGGACGCGCCGGCGCACGTGGATGCGGCGCTCCTGCAAGCGCTCAACCGGGATCCCGACCTGCGGTTCGAGAGTCTTGGGCCTTTGATGGAGTCCCTCGATCCGCCGCCGCCGCGCAAGCTGCCGCTCACCCCGTTCGCCCTCGGCGCGTTCGTCATGCTCTGTCTGCTCGCGGGCGCGTTTTACTTCCTGCGGCCCGAAGCGCCCGCCCCGGTGGTCGTCCAGCAGCTCCCGCCCACGGCGCAGGCACTTCCCCCGGCGCCGGTGCAGCCTATCGCCCCGCCGGAACCCGAGCCCGAACCCGACCCAGTTATTCCGCTCGTGGCCGCACTCGACCGCGTGTTGGTGGACGAGGACTACGAGCAGGCGGAGCGGCTCATCGAGGAAATCCGGAGCCACGAACCCGACCATCCCCGTGCGCGCACGGCGCAGCGGCAGATTCAGGCGGTGCGCGCGCAGGAGCAGATGTTCGCCGACGCCGTCGCGCTCTATGAGGACGGCGCATACGGCGAGGCGCGGGGCATGTTCCGCGCGCTGCTCACCGCGCAGCCGGACCACACGGTCGCGCAGGAGTACGTCGCGCGCATCAAGCGCCAGGACCGGATTCACGCCTTGCTCGCGGCCGCGCGGGAAGCCCAGGGCGCGCGGGAATCCGCGAATGCCAAGCAGGCCTACCGCGACGTGTTGGCGCTCCAGCCGAATCAATCCGAAGCGAAGCAAGCGCTCGAGCAGATCGCCACGCAGGAAGCCCTGGCGGGCCAGTTGGCGGCGGCGGAGGCGGCCCTCGCCGCCGGGGAGCTGGTCACCGCGCGGACCGCCTACGAGACGATCCTGACTGCCGACGCGACCAATCTCGCTGCGGCGCGGGGTCTCGCGCGCATTCAGGGCATCGAGCGGGAGCGCGACCGGTTTGATGCCACGGCCTTCGCGGCGGAACTGCGCGGCCGGTCGCAGGGCTTGGCCGAGAGTGTGCAGGCGCTGACGGAAGCGGTGTCCGCGCAGGAACGGGAGAGCGCGGACGCCACGGTGCGCCAGCTTGGGCGCGCCACGCGTTCCGCCCTGCGCGTATACGAACGGCGCATCGCGACGCCCCTGGAGCGACTCGCCCGGACGGTCGACGAGGCCGGTGCAGAGTTGACCGCGTTCGCCGCCCGGGTCGAGAAGGTGTCGGATCGCTACTTCGCCTCGGCGGAGGATCGGCAGAACAACCAACGGGACCGGCTGTCCCGGGGCGTGGAAAGCATGGTCGCCGTTCTGGACGCGGAAGGCCGGGCGGTCTCCACTGGCCCCGCGCGCATTGCCCAGCGGGCGCGGGGGCGCCTCCTGGGCGCAGAGAATGCCGAACCGGTGAATCGCACAGTGCTGGTGTACCGCCGGCCGAGAAGCTTCTTCAGCCGGGGGACGGGACAGCCCATGGACCCCGTGGAGGAGCTGGGGGGCGAACTGGCTCCGCTGCGCGCGGCCCTCGAGGGCGTGATGGCCGTGACCGGCGGGGCGCCCGGCGGCGCCACCTCGCCGCGTGCGACGGCGCTGGGCAACCTGTTCCAGGACACCTTTGGCCGCGAATGGAAGGGCATTGCGGAGCACCTGGAACGCTTCAATACCGCGCAGCAGGCGCGGAGCGACCGGGGCAAGGCGGGGGACGCCACGCTCACCAAACAGTTGGAAGCCGCCGTCGCTCACGTCGAGACCCAGGCGGCGACCGCGACGGAACGGAACGGCGCCGCACTCGCCGTGTGGGGGACCGCGCTGGGGGCGGCCGGTTCCCAACACACCGCGCACTTCGTCCAGGCGGATCACCGCACGCAGGGAGTGGCCACCCGCCTGACCGTTGAATTGGCGGACCTCAGTGCGGACGTCAGCCGGGACTTGGCGAACCGGCAGCGCGCCAGTGCCGAACACATCCAGGCTACGACCACCGAACAGGCGTGGCTGAGTGGCGAGGCCCGCAACCTCACCGCTAAGCAACCGGGGGCTGAACTCCTCGCGCAGGTCGATCGTCTGGCGAGCGAGGTGCCGACCCGGGGCGAGACGCGGGGCGAGGAATTCACTCAGGTCCAGACGGAATTTTCGGCCGTCGCGCAGGCGGCCCAGGATCGCATGGCCGCGTATCGGCGGGCCCGCATCACCACCCTCAAGGCGCGGGTGAACACCCTGAAGCAACAGGTGCGCGACACGGCAGTCCGCGTTGACGCGTGGGAGACCGAGCAGATTACGACCCTGCGGGCGGCGACCGCCTTGACGCGGGAGCGTGGGGCCGCCGTGGACGACGCCATCGACACTTGGGCGGAGGCAGTCGGCCAGGTGCGCGCGCGGTTCGGCCAGAGTACGCGCCGGGCGTTTGCGCTCCTCCAACGCGATATCGAACGGGCCACGGAAGAGGTGGAGGAGACCGAGGTGGGGCTCGCGGGCCTCTTCGCGCAGTTGCAACAGGGCGGGGAAGGGGATCCGGATGCGCTCGTCACCGCGGGGCGCGATCGCATCGCAGCCCTCGGCGAACAACTCAAGAGCGTCGCCGCGGCCATCGAGCGGTATGACACGGGGCTGAACGCGGCGCTGTCGGATGCCCTGGCGCAGCGGGACGCGGCGACCGGCACGCTACGAGAAGCCCTGGGCGCGGGCGGCATCGCCCTGGTGGCGGGGGCGTCGACGTTTGAGGCCGATGCGGTGCAACGCGTGACCGGTTTGGAGCAAGGCATCGCCGGCATCGTCGAAGAAAGCGTCGCGGCACTGGCCGCGTTCGAGGCGGAAGCCGCCCCCCTCGCCGGCCCCGGCCTGGTGGCCGAGGCTAGCGCGTCTGGCTGAGGAGCGCCTGGGCGTGTTCCAGGGCGGTGTCCGGGGCCGCCTTGTCGCCGAACATGCGCGCCAGTTCCCGCGCACGCTCCTCCCCGTGCACTTCCCGGACCAGCGCCCGCGTCTCCCCGGCCCGCGTGCGTTTGCCCACGCGCCAGTGGGTTGACGCCCGCGCGGCAATCTGGGGCAGGTGCGTGACGCAGAACACCTGCCGGGTGGCCGCCAGCGCCACCAGCTTCGCCGCCACGGCGACCCCCACGTTGCCCCCCACCCCCGCGTCGATTTCGTCGAAGACGAGTAGTGGGATCGTGCCCGCCTGCGCCCCCTTGAGCGCGAGCATGATCCGGGAGAGTTCGCCGCCGGAGGCGACGGTGCGGAGCGGGCGTGGTGGCTGCCCGGCGTTCGCGCTGAAGTGGATCGTGACGCGGTCGATGCCGGTGAGTCCGAGCCGGTAGCGCTGACCGGCGATCTCGACGGCCCCCCCCTCGTCCGCGATGCGGGAGACCGCGATCTCCAGTGTCCCGTTCGGCATGCCGAGCGTGCGGATTTCCCGCGTCAGTTGTTTCGCCAGCGTGCCCGCCGCGGCGGTCCGTGCGTCGGAGAGCTGCTCCGTGGCGCGGGCCGCTGCGTCGGCCGCCGCAGCCCACTCGCGCTCCGCGGCCGCCAGATCGTGCTCGGTGTTCTGCACTTCCGCCAGCTCCGCCGCACACTGGTCTTGCAACGCGCACAACTCTTCCACCGACCCCACCGAGTACCGCCGCTTCAGCCGATCCAGCGCGTGCAACCGTTCTTCGAGCGCCTGGAGCGCGGCAGGGTTGTCCTCCAGCGCATCGGCATACCCGTGCAGCACGCGCGTGATGTCGCCGATCATCTCCTGCACGCTGGCCAGGGCTTCCACTTGCTGTGCGAGCGTCCCGTCGATTTCGGCGGCGGCACGCGCGCTGCGCGCGGCGCGCGCGAGCAGGTCCGTGGCCGTCGGCTCATCGTGCGCGGCCTCGCTCAGCGCGGCGAGGGTTTCGGTTACGAGGCGCTGCAACTCCTGCGCGTGGGCCAGGCGGGCCCGGTCCTGCCGCCACGCCTCATCGGCGCCCGGCTCGAGCGGCACCGCGGCAAAGCGGTCCAGGTCCTCTTGCAGCAGCTCAATCCGTTGCGCCTTGGAGCGTTGCCGCTCCAGCAGCGTATCGCGGTGGCTCGCACACGCGGCCAGGCGCTCCGCCAGCGGGCCGATGGCGGTGCGCGCCGCTTCCAGTCCACCGGCGGCGTCCAGAAGCGCAAGCTGATACGCCGGCTGCAGCAGGGACTGATGATCGTGCTGCCCGTGCATGTCGCACAGGGTGTCGCGCAACGCGGCCATCGTGGTGAGCGGCACCAGCCGCCCGTTGACGTACGCGCGGCTTTTCCCCGCGGCGGTCAACACGCGCCGGAGCACGAGTTGTTCGTCGCCGCCCAGGTCCAGCGCGTCCAGGTGCGCGCGCGCCTCCGGACTGTCCGCGAGATCGAACACCGCTTCGATCTCCGCCTGCGCGGCGCCCGGCCGCACGACACTGGGGGAGCCCCGGCCGCCGAGCAGCAGGTTCAGCGCGTCCACGATGATGGACTTGCCCGCGCCCGTTTCGCCGGTCAGCACGTTCAAGCCGGGACCGGCGACGAGTTCGAGGGAGTCGACGATCGTGTACTGGTCGAGGCGGAGGACGTCCAGCACCGCTACCGTTCGCCCCACTTCAGCTTCGTGCGGAGGATGGAGAAGTAGTCGCGTCCCAGGGACCCGACGGTGCGGATGCGCTGCGCGGCGCGGCCGATGGTCACCGTGTCCCCTTCGCCCAGCGCCGCCACTTCCTGCCCGTCGCAGACCACGTGCACGGCCGCATCGCTGCTGGCCACCTGGATCTTGATCTCCGTGTCCGCATCGAGCACGAGGGGGCGCAGGGTGAGCGTGTGCGGGCTGAGCGGGGTGAGCACGAACGCGCTGGCCTGGGGGTCGATAATCGGCCCGCCGGCGGCCAGGTTGTGCGCGGTGGAGCCGGTGGGCGTGGCGAGGATGAGGCCGTCGCACATGAACCGGCTGAGCGGTTTTCCATCCGCCCACGTTTCCAGCGTCACGATCTTGGCCGGGGAGTCGCGGGCCACGACCACGTCGTTCAAGGCGGTAAACGGCCCGGCCGTGTCCTGCGCTGCCGTGCTGACCGTCGCCTGCAACATGGTGCGTTCGGTCAAGCGATGTTCGCCCGCGAACAGGGCCTCCAGCGTGGGCTGAACCTCATCCTCCATGATCTCGGTGAGGAAGCCCAGCCCGCCCATCTTCACGCCCAGGATCGGGGCGTCGTGCCCGTTCAGGTGGCCGGCCACGTTCAGCAGCGTGCCGTCGCCCCCGAACACCACGATCAGGTCCGCGTGCGTGGCGACTTCCGTAATGGATTGTTGGCGGGGCAGCCCTTCGCCGGCGTGGGCGGCGACACCGGTGTCGCCCAAGACGGTCTTACCGCGTTTGCGCAGCCACGCGACCAATTCCGTCGCCAGGGGATACGCCTCCGGCTTGCCGGGATTGACGATGACGCCGATGGTGTGAAACGAATCTACGCCCACGGGGGGAGGGCCTACGCGTCGGGGTGCGTCAGGAACATCGGGGCCCACCTTAGCAGAATCCCCGCCGCCGCGCGCCTGCCCCGCCCGCGCGGGGGCCTAGAGGATGAGCGTGAGCGCGTTGGCGGCGGCCCGCAGACCCGCTCCACGATAGCGCGAGTTATGCCACTGCCCGGGCCGCTTGGCGGACCGCTCTTTGAATGCCTGTTCGTTCCGCGCCTTGCGCTTCTGTTCGAGCCCGCTCTTGTAGACGAGCAGCTCGCCGCGGTCGAACCACATGCCGTCACACGTGGTGCAGGTGTCCACGTGCAGGCCTTCGGGCATGCCGGCGCCCGTGAACTCCGCCAGCCCCGTCTGACACTTGGGGCACTTGCGAAAGTCCGAGCGTCGCTGCGTACTGATGGCTCCCAGGTCGGCGTCCCCCTCCAGGTCCGTCACGGCCTGGTGTCCGATGCTGACCGGCTCGATGCGCTCGAGCCAGAACCCGCGGCATTGCGCGCAGGAGTCCACCACCAACCGCGTCCCGTAGTGGCCTTCGGTATCCACCGGCTGCAGATCCCCCGAACACGCTGGGCAGTTCATCGACATACGCCGCCTCCCGCCCCGCGCTCGGCCCACAGAAAGGATTCCACGTTGCCCGCGGGACCGTGGACGGGCGATTCCATGTCACCGCGCACCGTCCACTCCCACGATACCAGAGCGTCGGCTACCGCCTTCACCGCCGCGCGGCGGGCGGCCGGATCGCGCACCACGCCGCCCTTGCCCACCGCGGCGCGCCCCGCCTCGAACTGCGGTTTCACCAAGATCACCGCCGTCGCCTCCGGTGCGGCCGCTGCCGCGACCGCGGGAAACACCGTGCGCACGCTGATGAACGACACATCGATTGTGAAGAGGGTGGGCGGCGTCGCGAAATGGTCGGGCGGGAGATGTCGCGCGTTTACCCGCTCCTCCAGCGTGACGCGCGGATCGTTGCGCAGCCGCCAGTCGAACTGCCCATAGCCCACATCGATGGCATAGACGTGCGCCGCGCCGCGCTGGAGCAGGCAATCCGTGAACCCGCCCGTGGACGCGCCGATGTCCGCCGCGATGACGCCGGACACGTCCAGCCCGAAGGCGTCCAACGCGGCTTCCAGCTTAAGCCCGCCGCGGCTGACGTAAGGCGGTGGCGCCGCGGACAGGGCGATCTCGGCGTCCGGGGCGATCTGCGCGCCCGCCTTGTCCACCCGCGCGCCGTTGACCCGCACGTCGCCGGCCAGAATGACCCGCTTGGCGGCATCCCGACTTGCCGCGAGGCCGCGCTCCACCAGAAGCTGGTCCAGCCGCCGCTTGGGCATGTCAGCCGCCGATGGGCTGCAGCAGGGCGACGGCGTGAGCCGCCATAGCTTCGCCGCGGCCGACGGCGTCGCACCCTTCGGCGGTGGTGAACTTCACGCTCACCGCCGTGACCGGGATCCCCAGCGCATGCGCCAGGTTTTGCCGCATGGTCTCCCGGTGCGGCGCGAGCGTGGGCGCCTCCGCGATCAGGGTGGCGTCCACGTTCGCGATCTCGTGCTGCCCCTCCCGCACCCGGCCCGCGCAGGCCCGCAACAATTCCAAACTGTCCGCGTCCTGGTATTGCGGATCGGTGTCGGGGAAGAAGGTGCCCAGGTCGCCGAGCGCTGCCGCGCCCAGGAGGGCATCGCACACGGCGTGGGTGAGCACGTCCGCGTCGGAATGCCCCGCCAGGCCCGCGGCATGGGGGACGTGGACGCCGCCCAGGATCAGGCGGCGGTCGGGGACGAGCCGATGCTGGTCGAAACCGAATCCGATGCGCATGAGGCAACACCCGCGCGGCGGAGCAGCGCCTCGGCGAGGGCGAGATCCGACGGGGTAGTGATCTTCAGGTTATCCGGTTGGCCCGGCACCAGGCGCACGGGGACGCCCAGGCGCTCGACTGCACTCGCTTCGTCGGTCCCGGGCGCTTCCCCGGCCAGCGCCTCTCGCAGCAGCGCCGCGCGAAACACCTGGGGCGTCTGGGCCAGCCACAGGGTCGACCGGTCGACGGTCCCGGCAATGGTGCGGCCGTCCTCGGAGCGTTTCACCGTGTCCGTGCAGGGGCAGGCGAGGATGGCCGCCCCCGCGGTTTGCGCTTCGTGAACGACCGCCCGGAGTTCGGCGGGCGAGACGCACGGGCGCGCCGCATCATGCACGGCCACCAGGTCGCAGGCGTCGGGCAGCACGGCGAGCCCCGCGCGCACGGAATCGGCGCGGGTGGCGCCGCCGCCGCGGACCACGAGCGTTGCCTCCGGACCCAGGCCGGCGCGGGCGGCGCGCTCGACGGCGTCCCGGGCGTCCGGGGGGGCGAGCACGACCCAGGTGTGTACGCCGGACAGGGCGGAGAGGGCGCGGCAGGTATGGGTCAGCAGCGGTTCGCCGAGCAGCGGCACCAGCGCCTTGGGTGGGTCGGAGCCCAGGCGGTCGCCCCGGCCGGCGGCGGGAATAATGACCCCGAGCGGCACGGGTCAGGAGACTTTCGAGAAGATCATCTGGCCGGCCGAGGTTTGCAGCACGCTGGTGACGTTGACCATCAGGTCCTGGCCGAGCATGTGCTCGCCGCCTTCCACCACCACCATGGTGCCGTCATCCAGGTAGCCGATGCCCTGGCCGGGCTCCTTGCCCTTGCGGCTGATGTGGACCTCGAAGCGCTCGTCGGGCAAGAAGACCGGCTTCAAGCCACTTGCGAGGACATTGACGTTAAGTACTTGTATACCCTGGAATTGCGCGACCTTATTGAGGTTGAAATCGTTCGTGACGATCTTGCCGCGCAAGACTTTGGCGAGCTGCACCAGCTTGGCATCCACCTCGGGGATATCCGGAAAGTCCTGTTCGATGACGCGCACCTCCACGTTGCCCTGCCGCTGCAGGTCGTTCAGCACATCCAGACCGCGGCGGCCGCGGGTGCGGCGGAGCCCGTCGGCGCTGTCCGCGATGGCTTGCAGTTCCCCCAACACGAAGCGCGGCACCACAAGCGTCCCTTCGAGGAACCCGCTCTTGACGATATCGGCGATGCGGCCGTCGATGATCGTGCTGGTGTCGACGATCTTGGGACCGCTGCGCGCGAGATTGGCCGTGGGCAGGATGCGCAGGTCCCCCTTGACGCGAATGCCGAGGGACAGGCCGAGGTAGCCGCCCACCAGCATGAACACGATGTTCAGGAAGACGTCGTAGCGATCGAACCAGGGCTGATTGTCCGGCCCGATGATGAGGCCGATCCAACTCACCGCGTAGCTGCCGCTGAGCAGGCCGAGCAGCACCCCGACCGTCGGGGGGACGGCCCCTTCGATGTTGAAGCGCTCCAGGTAGATCTCCAGGCTGATCAGCAGGAGGGCAACAATGATACCCACGAAGCCGACGGCAATCCCGGTGGTGGCGCCCTGGCCGACTTCCGAGCCGATGATGAAGCCCACGGTGGCTCCCAGGACCACTAGCAGGACGCGGACGAAGAAGGTGGCCATCAGCAGTCTCCGGCGCGGTTGTGGCGTCGCGAGCCGGCCAGGGCCGGCGGGGCGGGGGCATGGGTGTGCTTCATAGGCGTTCGATGATCGTCGACAGCAGCCGGGTGAGGTGCGGCTCGGCCTCCGCGGCCACTGCCAGGATCTTCTCGATATTCGCGGGCTCCAGCGTATCCGGAAAACACTCATCCGTCATGACGGAGACCGCGCAGATGCGCAGGCCGCTCTGGACGCCCACGATGACTTCGGGCACCGTGGACATGCCCACCGCGTCCGCGCCCCACGCGCGCAGCATGCGGTATTCCGCCCGGGTCTCCAGGTTTGGCCCGGGCACCGCCACGTACACCCCCTGGCGCAGGGTGATGCCCAGCTCCCGGGCGGTGCAGGCGGCGCGTTCGATGAGGCCCGGGTCGTAGCAGTCCAACATGTCCGGGAAGCGGAGGCCCAGCCGGTCATCGTTGCGCCCGGTCAGCGGGTTCGCCGGCTGAAAGTTAATGTGGTCCGTCATCAGCATCAAGTCCCCCGCCTGCCACTCCGGATTGAGGCACCCGGCGGCGTTCGAGATGAACAGCGTGTCGATGCCGAGCCCCTTCAGCACGCGCACGGGGAACGTCACCTGCTGCATCGCGTAGCCCTCGTAGGCGTGAAAGCGGCCCTGCATGGCGACCACGGGTTGCGCGCCGATGGTGCCGAACACGAGCTGGCCGTGGTGGCTCTCCACCGTCGAGATGGGGAAGTGCGGAATGTCGTCGTAGGCCAGGGTCTGCGGGTCCCGGATGTCGTCGGCCAGCGCGCCGAGCCCGGTCCCCAGGATGATGCCGACCCTCGGCGTGGCCGACACGTGCGCCCGGATGGCGCCGGTCGCCTCCTGAATCTGGTCGTACAGCTGCTCCACGCCGTGTCCCATCTACCTCCCATCGCCGAAAGCCGCCGCCGCCGCTTCGGGCGTCACCTCACCGACCGCCACGTCCTTCTCCCGCGCCCGGGCACCCCGCAGCAACTCCACTTGCGACCGGGCGACGCCGAGCCGCTCGGCCACCGCACGAAGGCACGCCTCGTTCGCCGCGCCGTGCGCGGGCGGGGCCACGACCCGCAACTTGAGCCGGTCGCCGTGCACCCCCGCCCACGCCGTAACTTTAGCGCGCGGTTGCACGTGCAGGCGCAGCCGGCATCCGTCCCCGTGGGCCGTCACGAAGGGCGGTGTGCGCGGCGCGTGTGGCGGCGAACTGCCCATTCTGCACATCCCACCTGCCCGTCCCGGACGGGGCGGTGCGAACCGGCACTCCCGTGCCCCCGGCGAGCCAACAATCGTGCCGCACCGTACCATAGGCACCGGCGAGAAGCCAAGCAGCGGCGCGGGTTTCGGGCGACCGCCGACCGCGGCGGCCATGGGCGCACAATTTCGTAATACCCGCCGCACGGCATGCGGACGGTCGCGTGCGCGGCGATGCCGCCGGCCATTCGGTGGTGCGTGCGGCCGGCGGTGAATGGCGGGTACCCTTGACGGGAGCGGACGGGGCGGGGTGCCGCGTGTGATGCCGCACGTCTTTTGCGGGCAAGAAATTGACGGCCCGTAAACGGGGGTGATACCTTGGCGAGATGCGCGAGTGGGAGCGGGCCGCAGGGGTGTGGCGGTGCGACATCCATCTCCATTCCGGCGACGATCCGCGGGACCAACTTCACTACTCTACCGATGCGCTCTTTGCGCGCGCGGCGCACCGCGGCTTGGACGTGGTCTCCCTTACGCTGCACAACACGTGGTCCTACACCCCCGAGCTGGCGGCGCGCGCGGCGGCCCAGGGGCTCCTCCTGGTGCCGGGTATCGAGAAGGACATCGAAGGGCGCCACGTGCTCATCTATAACGCGGATGCGGACGTGGAGCAGGTGGAGACGTTCGACGAGTTGCGGGCGTACAAACGTCCCGAGATGCTGGTGATGGCGCCGCATCCGTTTTATCCCGCGCGCACGTGCCTGCGCGAGAAGCTGTTGGCGCACCTGGACCTGTTCGACGCCATCGAGTTCTGTTGGTTCTACCATCCGCGCCTCAACTGGAATCGCATGGCGCAGCGCGTGGCGGTGGAGCGCGGCCTGCCGCTGGTGGGCACGTCGGACAGCCACACGCTGGACCGGGTGGGGCGCTACTTCACGACGATCCGCGCCCCGCGCACGGTGGCGGGAATTCTGGACGGCATCCGGGCCGGCTTGGTGCGGCCCTATGGGGCGCCCCTGTCGCTGCCCCGGATGGGGATGAGCACCATGGTGAAGGCCGCGAAGTACGCGGGCCGCGCCGCCTGGGAGTGGGCGACGCCGGGAGGGACGCCCCATGCGACGGCGGCGTAGCCTCTGCGCCGCGGCCCTGGGGCTCTGTGGCCTGCTCCTGCCGGCCGGCGCCCCGGCCCACGCGGGCCGCGAGGTCCGGCGCCCCCCCCTCTTCATTTACCTCCACGTGCTCCAACCCCTGGAAAAGCAGGCCATGGAAGCGCACGCTGCGGATGAAGGGGCGATGGCCTACCGGTTCTACCTGCGGGCCCTGCGCGGATACCAGGCGTTGGATAGCTCGGTGGGGGAGTGGAGCATGGTCGAGCCGAAGGGCCTCCGCACGCTCGTACACGCGTCCATCGACCGCTGCGAGGCCGCGGTCACCGCGCTGCGCCCCGCGGCCGAGGCGGAGGACGCGCTGCTGCAGCGGCTGAACCAGCCCATCAATCTCGACGTGGACGGCACGCACATTCGGGACGTCTGCCGGATGTTGACGGAACTGACCGACGTCAACCTGGTGCTGGACGATACGCTCTTTCCCGAACGGGGCCCGGATCCGGGGGTGACGCTCCGGGTGGACCGGGAGGTGCCGCTGCTGCAGGTGATTCGCCTGATCGTCCAGCAGAAGGGGCTCGCGTACGCCATCGAGGAAGAGTACGTCTACATCAGTACGCGAACGGGGGTCGACGCCGCGCCCGGCTTTTCCACCAGCCCCTGGTTTCAACCCAACTAGATTCGCGTCCCATGGCTGACGAGGCGGATGCCGGGTCCGGGGCCCTTCACGGCCGGCCGTTCCTGGGGGTCCACTTCGATTGCTGCAGCGTCTACGCGCGGCTGTACCGCAACGAGGAGGGGACGGCGTACACCGGCCGCTGCCCGCGCTGCCGCCGGGAGTTGACCATCCCCATCGGTTCGGAGGGGACGAGCGCGCGTTTCTTTCGCGCGGAGTGACGCCCGCGGCGCCCGCCGTCAGATGCGCCGGGCCGGGCCGGGGAGCGTGGGACCGCCGCTCAGCCGGCGCAGGTCCAGGATCAGTTCTCCCAGCTCCGTGTAGCGCCGCTTGGGCGTTTTCCCGAGCATTTTCAACAGCATGTCCGAGACGAACGTGGGGATCTGCGGGTTGATCTGCTCCGGCTTTTCGCGCAACGGCATCTTCACGTGCTTCAGCTGGAGTTCCGTCGCGCTCTGGCCCCGGATGGGCATGATCCGCGTGTAGCCGAAGTACAGGATCACGCCCAGCGAGTACACATCCGAGGCCGGGACCAGGCGCTTCGCTTTGCATTCCTCCGGCGACACGAAGCGGACCGTCTCCACGCTTGGGAATCCGTACTCCTTCCGCCAGCGGACGAACAGGGACGAGTAGTACTGGTCGCACACCACCACGGACCCGTCCGGGCGCACGAGCACATTACTGTTCTTCAGGTTGCGATGCAGCAGCTTGTTGCTGTGGAGAAATTGCAGGGCATTCAGCAACTGGATCGCGATCTGCGTGACCGCGGCCACGGGCGGTACCTTCTCGGTGACGAAGTCCCGGAAGTTCGGCCCGTCGATCAGCTCGGACACCAGGTAGGCTTCGGTGTACTTGCCGAGCACCTTCTCCGGCACTAGGACGTTGGGGTGCTGGAGCGTCGCCACGCGCCCGGTGAGTTCGGTGAATTGCTCGAACTCGCGCTCGGAGCGAAAGAAGTCCAGCGGCAACGCTTTGATGGCGACGGGCCGGTCCGTGTCCATCTCCCGCCCGACGGACACCCGGGACTCGTGCGGGTTGCCGATGGGGTCGTGGATTTCGTAGTTCCCGACCTTCTTGATGAATTTCGCCATACAGGTCAGTTCGACCGGAGGGAGGCGCCGCCGTGCATGACTCAGGGCGTGGGCGGCACGTGGCCGACCGCCGCCCACACGCGGCGCGCCACCCGCGCGCGCACGGAAGCGGGGAGCGCGTCCACCACCACGACCCAATGGTTGCGCTGTTCCAGACTCACCTCGCCCGCACTCGTGTGCCACACCGGGATGGCGCTGTCGGTGCCGGCAACCGGGCCATACCGCTTCGTGAGGACCGCGGTGTACCCGGTGGCGAACTCCGCGGCCTCCGCCGGGGTGTCCCAAACGCTGACCCACACGATCATGACCTCCCCTGACGTGGCGTGGGAGAAGATGAAGAGGCGATCCCCGTCCCACCCGCTGCTGATGCGCTCGGCCGCGTCCGCACCCAGGTAGTCCTGCATCAAGAGCCGCACGTCCAGTTCGCCCATGTTCGCCGCGCGCTCCGCCTCCCACTCCCGCCCCAACACGCGCGTGAGGTCGATGGCCGGGAGCGGCGTGGGCCGGTCCGGCTCGAGATACTTCTCCACGTGGATAATCTGTTCCGTGGATTCGGGCGTGCGCCGATAAGCCGCATCCACGCCGGCCCACCCCTTCGCCCGCCGCAGTTGCACCGCGAATTGGAATCCCATGGTGTAGGGGAAGAACAGGGAATTGCGCAGGTAGGCCGGCACGTTCGCCATCTGGGGATCGTCCGCTCCATCACCGGACAGGGTGGCCGCCATCAGCTTCTCCATCGCCCCGGGCGGCAGCGCCAGTGACGCGGGGCCCGTCATGCCGGAGCCGGCAAGCGCAAAATCCAGCCCGACCATCATGGCGTCCCCTTCCGCCAGCGCCAGCCGGGCGGCGACCTCGTCATCCAGCAGCTCCCCGCGGGCCAGGGCGTCTTCATCGATCAGCATCTCTAGGTTGAAGTGTTGATCCTGAAGCGCGTGCGTGAGTTCGTGCACGAGCGTGTGGTTCAGTTCCAGCGAGCCTGCCGCCGGACCCAGCACGTGCGCGTCTGGCAGGGAGTCCATGTCGAGCGCAAACAGTTGTTTGGCTTCCGGATCGTAGTAGCCGACCACCTGGTCTCCGAGCAGCGCCACTAGCGTGGCCCGGAGGTCCAACTCCGGGGGGATGAGGCCGAGCTTCTTCAGCAGCTTTTCCGCCAGCTCGATCTCGTCCTCGTCAAACTGCGACTCCGTGAACTGCGCTTTCATTTGCTCGTGCGGCACCACCTCCCAATCCACCGGGCGCAGAAACCCCCGGCCGCGCAGCCGGCTGGTGGTGGCCATGAGTTGGTCGACCGATTGCTTGATGGCCGGGCTCCGCACGGGCCCGGCCGTCGCCGCGGAGGGGGCCGCCACGTCCGCGGGGACCGTATGACCCGGCGAAGGCAGGGCGAGCACCAGGACCGTCACCGCGCCGGCGGTCGCGACACGCAGCGCAAATGGACGTATCTTTGGGAGGAAGCGGATATGACGCAACTTCGTCGAACTATAGCATGTTTGGCCGTCGCCACGGCTCACCGGCACAGGATGTGGGGGGTGTGCCCCCTGACCGCCTAGATGTGGTATACTGCGTCCGCTCGTCAGGGCTTAGGTGCGCCGTCCCGCCCGGTGGACCTCCCCCCGGATATGGTTAGGGGTGTGTAGTGCGGAGGGCGCTGGCTGGACCGATTGCGCAACACGTGAAATGTAACTGCGCCACTGCGCGCCGGCCCTGTGATACCCCTCCGCGTTGGCGGCTCGCCCTCGGCGTGGCTGCGCTGCTGCTCGCGGGCCCCGCCGGGCCGGCGGCGGCCGCGTCCACGGTGGCCCGCTCCATCGAACCCGGCTTGAAGGCGCAGATCGTCAACGGGAAGAACATTTACCTGCTGGCCGCCGCACGGTCGGCGGACGATCAGCGAGACGCGGCCGACCGGGTCATGACCGATCCGGACCGGTTCGGGCGGTACGTCCGCCACCCCGGCCTCCGGGTGCCGCTCTACCGCTTGAATCCCGAGTATCGGATGGCGGTCATGGAGACGCTCTTCCCCCGGGATGAGCCCACGCGCACCGGCTGGCGCCACCGGGTCACCTATGCGGACAACAGCCGGGACGGCGGCGAGAGCCTCTGGCGCATCGCGGAATGGTTCACCGGGCGCGGGAAGAATTGGAACGCCATCGCGACGTATAACGGGCTCAGTCAGCGGCGCCCCCTCCGGGTGGGGGACACCCTGGTGATTCCGAACCACCTGTTGAATCAGGCGTACCGCTTGGAAGCGGTGCTCCCGCTCCCGCTTCCGGTGTTGGCCCCGGGGCCGGGCCGGGCCTCCGCCCCGGTGCTGTCGGCCGGACCGGGCGAGCTGACGTACCACACGGACAGCCAGGGGGAGTACGCCCGGTACCGGCTCAAGCGCGGGGAGACGTTGTACACGGACGTGGTGGTGCGCTTCACGGACCGGGTGACGTATGCGTCCGTGATGGACACGGCGCGCACGATTGCCCGGCGCAGCAACGTTCGGGACGTGAAACGCATTCCGGAAGGGACGGTCATCAAGGTCCCGGTGGACCTGCTCAGTCTGGAATACCGGCCGCCCGAGGATCCCCTGCGGCAGGAATACGAGCGCAACCGGGCCTTGGCCAGCGGCTACGTCAACACGGCGCGCAGCCACGACTTGCGCGGCGTCGTCGTGGTGCTCGATACCGGACACGGGGGAGCGGACCCGGGTGCGATCGGCCCGCACAACATCTACGAGGATGAGGTGTGTTACGACGTGGCCGTGCGGGTGAAACACCTGCTGGAGACGAAGACCGCCGCGCAGGTGGTGATGTTGGTGGAAGACCGCAGCCAGGGGTACCGGGTATCCGAACGTGCGACCTTCATCAACGATAAGGACGAGATCCTCTTGACGACGCCGCCCTATGCGCTCAGCAACGCGAAGGTGTCGGTGAATCTCCGCTGGTACCTGGCGAACTCCATTTACCGCCGGGCCCTGGCGACGGGCACCGAGTCCCAGCAAGTGATCTTCGCCAGCTTCCACGCTGACGCGCTCCACCCCGCCGTGCACGGGACCATGGTGTACATCCCCGGCGCGCGCTACACCCGGGGCGGCAACGGCCGCAGCGGGCGCGTGTATACCCGGCGGGCGGAAGTGCGCGAGGCGCAGTACGTCCAGATTGCCTACCGGGACCGGGTCAGGATGGAAGGGCGCTCGCGGACCTTCGCCCGCCTGTACATCAACACCCTCCGCGGGCGGGGCATTCCCGTGCACCATGACAAGCCGGTGCGCGACGTGATCAACCGCCGGCGCCGGCGGTTCGTGCCCGGGGTGATCCGCCAGAACCTCATTCCCGTCAAGTTGCTCATCGAACTCGTCAACTTGAAGAACCCCGGGGACGCGCGCCGAATTGCCAGCCCCGAATTCCGCCAGCGCCAGGCGCGCGCGTTCGTGGACACCGTCCTCAAGTATTACGGCGCCGAACCTTCTCCCCGCCTCGTGCGCCGGCCCGGCGCCGCGTCCGCCGATTAGCGCGGGGCGCTACGCCAGCAGCTCGAAGACCTTGACCATGCCCTCCTTGTTGGGCATGACTTGGAAGTGGACGCCGGCGGTGTCCCGCGAAATCTTCCGCAGGATGGGCGGGCATTGCTCGCGGCCGATGAAGATGGAGTGAATGGAGACCCCGAGCCGTTGCGCGTCCCGCAGCTCGATCTTGACTTCCTTGTCGCCGGACGTGGGCATCCCATCGGTCAGGAACACGATGTGCTGCCGCCCCCCGCGGATTTTGGCGAACTCTTCCAGGGCGTCGCTCAACGCGTTCTGGTAGTCCGTGAAGCCGGAGCATTGGCAGTCGCGACTGCGGGAGGTGAGCGCGTCGTAATTGGTCGAGAAGAACCGCCCTTCCTCCAGGTACTTGAACGACTGGTGGTTGAACTCCACGTAGCCCACCGTCATCTTGGATCGCCGCGCCATTTCCACGAGGCCGATTACCACCATCGACACCCACAGGGACGACTTGCCGGTCATGGACTGGCTGATGTCGCGGATGATGGCCATGCGGCCGCCGCGCTCCTGGCGCGTGCGCCGGAAGATGCGGGGGAGCCGCGGCTGCATGTCGGCCAACCACATGGCCGCCTCGCCCGGATCCGCATCCATGAAGTCGCCCAGCTCGCGCATGTTCATCCACTGCTTGGGCACGCCGCCGGGACACTCCCGCCGGGAGGCGAGCGACCGCTGCACCTCGCCCTCGATGACTTTCAGGATCACGTCCAAGTCATCGATGCACTCCGTGTTGTCCTGCCGGAGCGTGTCCCGGCCAGGCGTCTCCTCCTCGACATGCTTGTACTGGACTTCCTTGCGGTAGGGGGAGTGCTGGTCGTCCGCCGGTTCGTCCACCGGCTCGGCCTGCTGCTGTTGCGGCGCATCTTCCGCCGCGGCTTCGCTCGCGTCGTCGCTCTCGCTCGCCTGTGACTCGTCGTCTATCTCGTCATCAGGCTTTTTTTTTGCGTCACGTCCTCAATCAGGTCTTCGATTTGGTCGTGCACCTCGGGTGGCAAGCGGAACGTGGTGAGGTACCTCAGCACCGCCAAGTCCTCCGACGTGACATAGTCCCGGCCCTCGAGGATCGCCTTGGCCTTGAAAATTTTCACCGCTTTCACCAGGAACGTCCGGTCCGTCACCAGCGAGTTGTTCTCGTTCAGCTCGAAGTTCGAGAGGATATTGGCGAGGATGAGCAGGAATTGATCCCGCACCTCATCGGGAAACGCGATGCGCCCCAGCCGATCCGCATACTCCCGCAGCGCGGACGTCGTCATGGGGGACACGTCCTCGTCCGTGAAATCGTGACTCGCGTACGCATCGATGACGGCCCGGGCGTCGTCCCAGCGCAGGTTCTCCAGCAGGCTGTTCGTGCGCAGTTGCAGGCTGAACCGGTCGAGGTTGGCCAGGTCCAGGGGCTCGTTGTAGTAATCGTCCCGTGCGGGGTTGCCCGTGGCGATGGCCGTGAGCAGGGGAATCCGTTCGCGTCCGTACTTGCGCTCCTGCAGCACGCGCAGCAGCACGTTCAGCGCTTCGCCCGGCGCGCGGCTGATGTCGTCCAACACGCAGATGTCCGACGTCAGCACCCCGCCGTGGATGATCTGCTGCCGGATTTGCTCGCCCCCATCTTGCTCGGACCGATGGATCACATAGTCGCCCACCAGTTCCGTCAGCCGGGTATCCCGGTGCAACTGGTAAAAGAAAAACTCCATGTTCGCCGCGACGGCGGCAATCTCGGCGAGCATCGTCTTGGCCGAGCCCGGGGGGCCTTCAATGTAGATATGCTCCCGTGCCGTCAGGGCCAGCAGGATGGATTCCTTGATGTCTTCGTGGCCGATGACGAATTGGTCCATCGCTCGGCGCACGTGCGTCAGCGCCTCATACAGCGGCTGCAAGGGGGTACTCTCTTTCGCTCGGGCCACGGGCACGCTCATACCAAACGGGCAGTATACGGCGTCCTCCCCGGACCCGCAATAACGCACGCCTGCGCGGCCGCGCGCATCCCGCGTGCATGGCAGCCGGGCCGCATGCTGCGCGCGGCGGGGCGGCCGTGGGAGACGACGGAGCGCACAGGCATCGGTACGGCAGGTGAGGCCGGGCCAGCGCTCCGCTCCGCCGCGAAGCCGCACCACCCCCGCGCGCACGACGGGTGGCGGTGCGGACGCATCACGCCGAGAGAATAGCCTGG
>CBDUXP010000070.1:0-19608 GCA_965371225.1 uncultured bacterium
GCCACCTTGACCTCCACCGGCGCCGCCTCCCCCGCCAACAGAGTGCGCGGGCGCGCGGTCGAGACCTCCAGGTCGACGGCTTCCCCATTCCAGGTCACGGACCCCGCCGCCTGGAAGGGGCTGTCCAGGTTGGGCAGCGACACTCGCATGTTCACGTCCGCCAATTCGTACCGGTCCCCCGTGCGCGCGTCCGCATAGGTCACGTGCCCGCCCGTGATGCGCACGTCCCCCAGAGTCAGATCGCGCAGGCGATCCGTCGGGGCGTCCCCTCCCGGGCCGCCGGTTCCCGAAGCGCTCTCCGCCACAGCCGGCCATTCCCAATTGCCGCGGCCCTCGGCGTCCACTTCCAGATGGAGCGTGGGCTCGACGAGCACGAACCGGTCCACACGGACCTCGCCATCCAACAGGGGCATCAACTCGAGCCCCACCAGCATCTGCTCCAGCGTCGCCATGTTTGGCTCGGCCGATCCCGGCACGTTCGCGAAGGCCACGTCGTTCACTTCCAACTCCAGGCGCGGGAGGATCGACAGGCGCACGTCGCCGTCGATGGCCAGCTCCCGGCCCGTGGCCTTCTGGACCGCGAGACTAATCTGGCGCTTGTAGGCGTCCGTGGGGATGAAAAACGGGATCGCCACGAGCACGGCGAGCGTCACCAGCAGAAGGAGCGCAAGGCCGATCAGCACTTTTCGCATGGGAAGCTCCGCATCACATCGCCATCCACCTGGCTGGGGGAATCGTGCCGCCGGTCTGTTCGGGGCGGCGTGTCTACCTCTATACTACCGGGCGCCGGGCCGTCGAGACTGCCCATCATCCTGGCACGCGCACGGCCGCTGAGCCGGGATAGGAACGCCCGGGCTGAGGAGGGACGATGCGAATTGGAATCAACGGCTCTGCCGTCATGACCACCAGCAGCTCGATCGACGCCGTCGCCGAGCACGCCCGCCAGGCGGACGCCGACGGGTTTCCCTCCTATTGGGTGAATCAGTCGAGCACCGGCGGCGGGCTGGACGCATTGACCGCGATCGTGGTGGCGGCGAGGATCGCGCCAACGATTGCGTTCGGCACCGCGATCATCCCCACGCTCCCCCGCCATCCCATCGTCATGGCCACGCAGGCCATCACCACGCAGATGCTCATCGGTGGGCGCCTCTCCCTCGGAATCGGGCTGTCCCACAAGGTGACCATGGAAGAAGGCTTGGGGCTGCGCTTCGAGCGACCGATTCGCCACATGCGGGAGTATCTGTCCATCCTCCGCCCGCTGTTGGACGAACAGAAGGTGTCCTTCTCGGGCGAGTTGTTGTCCTGCCACGCCGAGTTGAGCCCCCTGACCGTCCCACCCTGTCCGATCATCGTCGCGGCGCTGGGGCCGCAGATGCTGCGCCTCACCGGCCGGCTGGCCGACGGCACGATCCTGTGGCTCGTGGGGCCGACGACCATTCGCGAGCACATCGCGCCGACGATCGCGGGGGCGGCGGCCACGGCGGGACGGCCCGCACCGCAGATCATCGCGAGCCTGCCGATCTGTGTCACGGACGATCCGGAGTCCGTCCGCGCCACCATCTCCGCCATCCTGGCGCGCTACAACGAATTGCCCTTCTACCGGGCGATGCTCGATCGCGAGGGTGCCGAACTCCCAGGCGACGTCGCCGTGGTGGGCAACGAGGACGCCGTTCGGGAGCAACTGGCGGCCATCGCCGGCTCGGGCGCCACCGAGTTTGCGGCGCTGGAATTCCCCGCGGGCCCGGACGCGCAGGAGCGCACCCGCGCGCTGCTCAAGGCGATGGCGGCCGGCAACTGACGCCGCGGCGGTGGCGCCGGCCTAGCCGCCGCCCTCGTACTTGAACGACACCTTCACCTTGGCCCGGTAGGTGGCCACCTTGCCGTTCTCCAGGGTCATGTCCAACTCGGCCACCTGCGCAACCCGCAGATCCCGCAAGGACTCGCCCGCGCGACCCACCGCGGCGGCGGCGGCCTTCTCCCACGACTCGGTGCTCGTCCCCACCAGTTCGATGACTTTATAGACGCTCTCAGCCATTGGAGACCTCCCTTTCGTCTCGCGAATGCGGTACGCCCCCGGCGTCTCTCCGCGCCGGCAGGGTCCCGACCGTAACACGCGGTTTCGACTCCGCTCAAATGACCATGCGGAGAACCCGGCCGGGGCCCCAGAAGATCGGGTATCCTATGGCGCCCAAGGCACCGGAGTCCGGACGAAACGCTGCTTGCCCGGTGAACGCGGAGGCGCGAGGGGGACGATGAACGGCGCGGAGAGTTTGCTGCACACCGCCGCGGCAAGCGGGGTGGACGTCTGTTTCGCCAATCCGGGCACCACCGAGCTGCCCCTGGTCGCCGCGCTGGACGGCGTGCCGGGCATGCGGGCGGTCTTGGCGCTGTTCGAGGGTGTCTGCACGGGGGCGGCGGACGGCTATGGGCGCATGACGGGCCGGCCGGCCATGACCCTGCTGCACCTGGGCCCCGGCTTCGCGAACGGGATCGCCAACCTGCACAACGCGCGCCGGGCCCGCTCGCCCGTGTTCAACCTGATCGGCGATCACGCCACCTGGCACTTGCCCGCGGATGCGCCGTTGACGTCGGACATCCGCTCCCTCGCGTCGCCCGTGTCCGCATGGCTGCGGACCAACGCCACGGCGAACGCGCTGGCGGCGGACACGGCCGAAGCGATTGCCGCGGCGACGGCGCCGCCCGGCCATGTGGCCACGCTGATCGTGCCGCACGACTGCCAATTGGATCCCGCCGACGGCCCGGCGAGCCCGGCGTCGATTCCGCCCGCCCCCCAGGTCGCGGACACCGCGCTGGAACAGGCCGTCTCGCTGCTACGCACCGACCAGCCCGCCGTGCTCTTCCTGGGCGGCGCGGCCCTGCGGGAGGCGGGCCTGCGCCACGCCGCCCGCGTGGCAGCGGCGACGGGATGCCGGTTGATGTGCGAGACGTTTCCCGCGCGCATGGACCGGGGCGCGGGGCTCCCCATCGTCGAACGCTTCCCTTACTTCCCCGAGCAGGGGTTGGCGGCACTCGCGGAGGTGCAGTGCGTGGTGCTCGCGGGCTCGCGTTCGCCGGTGGCGTTCTTCGGGTATCCCGATCTGCCGAGCAAGCTGGTGACCGAGCAGCAGGAAGAAGCCATACTGGCCACGCCGGACGAGGACGTGGTTGCCGCGTTGGAGGCCCTGGCGGATGCGCTGGGGGCGGCACCGGACGCGGGCGCCTTGATCCCAACCGGCAGCGGGGATCGGCCTACCGGTGATCTGGACGCCGGGAGCATCGCCGCTGCGCTGGCCGCCCTTCAGCCCGAGGGCGCCATCATGATGGAGGAGGGCGCGACCACCGGGCTGCACTACTTCAACACGGCGGCCGGCGCGCCCCCGTATGCGTACTTGACGCTGACGGGCGGCGCCATCGGCCAGGGCCCGCCCTGCGCGACCGGGGCGGCAATCGCCTGTCCCGACCGGCCGGTGATCAACCTGCAGGCGGACGGCAGCGGCATGTATACCCTGCAGGCGTTGTGGACGCAGGCGCGGGAGAGTCTGAACGTGACCACCCTGATCTGCAACAACCGCAGCTACCGCGTGCTCCAGTTCGAGATGATGCGCGCCGGGGTGACTGACCCCGGACCGCAGGCGGCGTCGCTCACGAACCTCTCTTCGCCGGTCCCCGACTGGGTGCAGCTCGCCGGGGGGTTCGGGGTGCCCGGCGTGCGCGTGGAGACGGCGGAGGACTTGGTGCGGGAACTGGACCGGTCGTTCACGGAACCGGGACCCCATCTGATCGAGATGATGCTGTAACACGCCGGGTGGCGCGGACCGGCCGCCGGCAGGCCTGCAACCTCCCGCGGGGGTGGTGCGTAGGATAGGCCAGGCCCTCGACACAATTGGGAAGGCATCGCGTGATCCCGGACACCGCAGCACCACCGGCACCTTCCGTCCTCTCCGACACGTCGCCGCCCGCCCGGGGCACCACGAGTGCACGGCCGCCGGGTGCCTGGGGGGTGTTACTGGCATTGGTGGCCGGTAGACTGTTGGTGTACCTCGTGTCCAGTGGGCCGATGGCCTACGGCTATTTCCGCGACGAGTTGTACTATTTGGACTGCGCCGCGCATATGGGTTGGGGCTACGTGGACCAACCGCCCTTCTCCATCGCGGTGCTCTGGCTCGTGCGCAATGTGTTGGGTACGTCCCTGCTCAGCCTGCGCCTCGTGCCGGCGCTCGCCGGAGGCGTGGTCGTCTTGCTGGCGGGCCTGACTGCACGCGAACTCGGCGGCGGCCGCACGGCGCAGGGGCTGGCCGCACTGGCCGCGCTGATCGCTCCAGTGTATCTCGGTGTGACCAACTTCTATTCGATGAACGCGTTGGACCTCATGTTCTGGGGGCTGAGCCTGTACCTGATCCTTCGCATCGTGAACGGCGCCGATGCACGCACGTGGCTCATCCTGGGCGTGGTAATGGGGCTGGGCCTGCTCAACAAGATCAGCATGCTGTGGTTCGGGTTCGGCTTGGGGGCAGGGCTGCTGCTGACGCCCCATCGCCGCTGGTTGCGCACCCGGTGGCCCTGGCTGGCCGGCGGGATCGCGTTCGCCCTCTTCGCCCCACACGTCATCTGGCAGGTGCAACACGGCTGGCCGACCCTCGAGTTCATGCGCAACGCTACCCAGTTCAAAATGTCGCCCACGCCCCCCCTGGCATTTCTGTCCGGTCAGATGCTGGTCATGCACCCGTTCGCCGTTCCGTTCTGGGTCGCCGGGCTGGTGTGGTTATTCATGGCGCGGGCGGGCAAGCCGTATCGCATCGTCGTGTGGATCTGGCTGGCCGTGGCCGCACTGCTGATGATGAGCGGGACGGCACGCGCGTACTACCTGGCTCCGGCGTACCTGGTGCTCCTCGCCGCGGGGGGCGTGGTCGTGGAACGCGCCAGTCGTGCCTGGCGCTGGGCGCCCGCAGCGGTTGCCGTGGTGTTGGTGCTCGGCGGTAGTCTCACGCTGCCTCTCGTTGTCCCGCTCCTCCCCGTGGACACCTGCATCGCATATCAGCAGGCACTGGGGCTTGAAGCACCCCGCGAGGAGAACCAAGAGCTGGGGGCGCTCCCCCAGTACTATGCCGACCGGTTCGGGTGGCCAGAGATCGTGCAGACCGTCGCGGATGTCCACGCCACCTTACCCGAAGAAGACCAGGCCCGGACCACGATCTTCTGCGCTAATTACGGTCAGGCGGGCGCGATCAACCTCTTCGGGCCGGCAACGGGATTGCCCAACGCCATCAGCGGGCACAACAACTATTGGCTGTGGGGGCCCGGCGACGCGACGGGGGAGGTGGTGCTCGCGATTGCGCGGTCCGACGACGGGCTGCGCGAGATGTTCGATGAGGTGACGCTCGGCGCTCCCATCGACTGCGGGTACTGCATACCCAACGAGGACGCCAACTCTGTATACATCTGCCGCGGGTTGAAAGCGCCGCTCCCGGAGCTGTGGCCGCGCATAAAACATTTCATCTAGCGCATATGGCCTAGCTCCGCCAGACCCGGGTACCGCTCCTTCGGTCTCGCCCACCGCCCTGATTCCAGGCTCACAAGCGTGATGGGCCCGCGCAGTCCGCCCCTCTTCACCTCGTAACGCTCCGTCCGGCCTCAAGGTATGGTATCCGTAACATAGGTAAGCACAACATGTTACAGCGATAATGTTTCATGGGCGGGTACTGATATATAACAATTGCTATACTTTAGATATCATGTTATATTTCATATGTAATATTTCTTGGCAAGGCACTCCCGCCAAGGTGACTCCCCGGTTCGGCGGCAATCGACGGCGGGAACATCCGGAAAGGATGGAGGCATGGGACAACTGATCGTTGGCGCGTATTTTCTGGTGGTGGCCGGGCTGGAGCGTGTGCCGGCGCTGCGCTTCCGAAGCAGCCGCGTTCTCCGGCCCTACCTGGGCAGTGATCTGTTCTATTACGCGACGAGCTACGTGGTGCTGGGTGCTATAGGCGTGACCGTGGTCACGGCAGGCTCGGCCTGGCTCGGGGCGCTGGGCGTGCCGCGCTTGGCGGCGCTGGGGTTGCCGCGGTGGTGTACAGTGTTGCTCGCCCTGTTGGTGGTCGACCTGGGTAACTACCTGGCGCACTATCTCCTTCACCGCGTGACCTGGCTCTGGGAATTCCATAAGATCCACCATTCCAGCCTACGCCTCGACGGGTTCGCCATGAGCCGGTCGCACCTGGTCGAACACCTCGCGGCACGGCGGCCGATCATTTACGGCATGCTCATCCTCATCGGCTTTCCTCTGGATGCGATCCTGCTCGGCGCCGTCCTCTTCACGTTCTGGGCGATCCTCAACCACGCGAACCTGGGTGTAAATCTGCGGTTCCTGGAACCGGTGCTCATCACGCCGCGTCTGCACCGGCTCCACCACGTGCCCGCCACCACGCACAAGAACCTGGGGACCCTCCTCACGGTCTGGGATCAACTGTTGGGCCTCCGGGTCGCGCACGACGTGCCACCACTGACACCCATGGGCGTTCCGGACGAGGTGGACACGTACCCCCAAGGCTGGTTGCGGCAGCTGGTGGAGCCGTTCAAGCGCGTGTTGCGGCGCAGCGCCGCGCCAGCGACCGGGCCCTCGCACGCGGCCGGCTGAAGCGATGGCCGGGCGCTGGTTGCTCCTGCTGCATCAGATTCCCCCGAGGCCTCCGTATTTTCGGGCGAAGGTGTTGCGGCGGCTGAACCAGCTCGGCGCGCTGGCGGTCAAGAAATCGGCGTATGTTCTGCCAGCGTCCGAGGACACGCGCGAAGATTTCCAGTGGCTGATCCGCCAGATCGTGGAAGAAGGCGGGGAAGCGTGGTTGTTCCAAGCCGAAGCCATTGAGGGCTACACGGACGCGAGCCTGGAAGAAACCTTTCGCGCGGCGCGGGGGGGCGACTATGCGGCGCTCGCCGAGGAGGCGCGCACCCTCCTGGCCACCCTGCGCTCGGGTACGCCGGGCGCCGGGGCCTCCGTGCCGCCCGCACCACGGCAGGAGTGGGCGCGCTTGCAACGCCGCTCCGAACACCTGCGCCGCATCGATTTCTTCGACGCGGCGGGGCGGGAGGAACTGGAGGTGCTCATGGCCGAGATCCATCGCCTGGTACACGAAGAACAGACGCCTGACGAGATCGCTCCCGCGGGAGCTACCGAGCTCTCGGCGTTGCGCGGGCGAACCTGGGTGACCCGGTCGGGTGTCAAGATTGACCGGATGGCGTCCGCTTGGCTTATTCGCCGCTTTATCGACCCGGCGGCCGCGTTCATCTTCGTCGATCCCAAAGTCGTCGTTCCCGATGGCACGGTGCGATTCGACATGTACGAGGGGGATTTCACGCATGAAGGCAACCGCTGCACGTTCGAGGTCCTGCTGGCCCGGAGTGGGCTGGACGACCAGGCGCTGCATGCAATCGGCCAAATCGTGCACGACATCGACCTGAAGGACGATCTGTACGACCGGGCCGAAGCCGCGGGTGTTGCTCCAGTCATCGAGGGGATCGTGCTGCGGCACGCGGACGACACCAGGCGCCTGGAGGAAGCGGGCACAGTCTTCGACGCCCTGTACGCGCGCCTCCACCAGCCGTGAGCCGGAAGCCTGGCGTCTCTACGCTCACCCGACGTTGGGAAGGACGAGCTGACTAGGCTCCCGTGGGGGCGGAGTTAGCCGTCCGCAGGAGCAGCGACGATCCGGAAACCGAACTGCCGCACGAACGCGTTCTGCGGGTCCGATGAGTGGCGTCGCCCTGGGCGGGTCCCCTGCGTCCCGGGACGCCATTGCCCACCACGGAGCACCCGCTCCGTACCGTCAGATGGACCCGTCGGGTTCAAGAGCACGCTGCGCTCGTAGAATTTGGCACCGTACCAATCCAGACACCACTCCCAGACTCCGCCGCGCATGGCAAATAGCCCCCAGGCATTTCCTTGTGCCGCCTGGACCGGTTCATCCGCAAAACTGTTTGCCGCGGGCGCCCCCGCGCGACTCGCGTACTCCCACTCTGCTTCCGTGGGCAATCGATACTCCCACCCTTCCGGTAAGAGTTTCGCTTCACGCTCTGTTTCGGTCAGCCACGTGCAGTACTCGACCGCTTCAAACCAACCGATGAATGCCACGGGCTCAGTAGGTTCCCCGTACTCTTGGCGTTTCCGCTCCGACTGGTACCACTGATATTGGCCGTTGGTGACTTCCCGGGACGCGATATAGAACCCCCGCGTCAACTTCACTTCGTGGACCGGGCTCTCATCTTCCCTCCACCCGTCCGCGCCCTGGGGGGTTCCCATCTGGAAGGCCCCGGCAGGAACCAAGACGAGTTTCTGCCCTTGACCGTTCTCGATCGCGAGTGGAGCGAACTGTGCATCCGCGTGTGCGCGCTGGGTCTGAGATACCGGCCACCATGGAACGGCTGCTTCCATTTCCGTCCCTGCCCATAGCCGTCCGAACGCGCTTCGGTACGCTTCTTCCGCTATTTGATACTGGCCGACCGCCGCGCTGAACCCGCCTCGGGCATCAACCTCCTGGGCCACGCGCCACCGGCGCTCGCCCGATCTCCATAACTCCGGCAACACTTGCGCCGCCCCGGCGTTTTGCGCCAGATGTCTGGCATCCTCGGCCGCGAATTTCGCCTCGGTTGCCGCCAGGGCCATTATCGTCGCGGAGGCATCGACCGTCGGCACCTCGGTGGGGGGAGCGACTGCTGGGAAGAGTCTCGACCAAAGAGTTCCATCACCTCTCACCGCTCGACCCGCCAGCACGATGGCCAGGACCAATAACGCGACTGCAAGGCCTCCACCAATTGTTCCCACCCAACGCCGCCACCGGGCACCCGGTTTGCTCAAAGACAGCGACCGCCGCCCGCCCGCTGTCTGCACGGTCTCCAGGTTGTGCGGGGCCGAGTCGGAAGGCAGTGGTGGAAGTCCGGTCACGCCGCTGTGCAGCACGCTGCGCAGACTCTCCGCATCCTGAATGCGATCGTCGGGCGCTTTCTCCAGCAATCGCGCGATCACATGCCCGAGCGCTGGCGCGACTTCGCTCAACGATTCGGGCCGCTCGGTCATGATCTGGTGCGGAATATGGCCCGCAGAAAACGGCAAGTCGCCAGAAAGGAGTTCATACGCTGTGACGCCCAGCGAGTACAGGTCGCTGCGTGCATCGCACGCACGCCCTCGCAATTGTTCGGGCGACATGTACGGGAGCGAGCCATATTCAGCGCCCGCCCTCCGTGTTGTGCTGTCGGCAACGATGCGCGCGATCCCGAAGTCGGCGATTTTGACCAGGCCGTCGGGGGCGATCATGAGGTTGGCCGGTTTGATGTCGCGGTGAATGATCCCTTTCCGATGCGCCTCCTTCAAACCGTCACAAATCTGGAGCAGCCACGCTCGGACCTGGGCCTCCGGAATTCGGTCACGATTCTCGAGTTCCTCCTTGAGCGATGGGCCATCCACATATTCCATGGCGAGAAAGTAGGTGTCGTCGGTCTGGTGCAAGTCCATGAGCTTGACGACGTTGGGATGCGCCAAGGGAATGGTCGCGCGGGCTTCTTCAAGCAGTTGGCGTTTTGCGCGGTAATCCAGCGCTACCTCGGGAGGCAACATCTTGATGGCCACGTCGCATTTACCCAGGTCATCCCACGCGCGCCAGACAACGCCCATGCCCCCTTGGCCCCGGCGTTCCTTCAGCTGAAAGCGCTCAAGCAGCCACTCCCCATCATGCCCGAGATGTCCCTGCTGCTCAGGACTCATGTGGCACGCCCCCCAAGAAAAGCAGAGCGCCTCCCGCACTGGCGCAGGGCAGCACGGCCTCCCCCATTAATTGGCCTCACTCTGCGACACATGGCAGACAAGTATGTATCCTACTACGAGCAGTGGCTTAGTCCTACGTTGGATCCCCGCCGGTTGGCATCAGCGTCAAGTAGATGATTGAGCACAGGAACCTCAAGCGTCAGGAAAAGTCATAAGTACCTATGAGCACACACTTTGCGGCCCTGTAGGTGGGCCCCGGGGAACAGTCCGCTCGTTTGACGCACTTCGGCATGCTCTGGTAAACTGCCGCGATTTTGCGCCGTCCCGCCGTGGTTTTCCCTTGCTCCTGCCAGGCTGGGTTGCGACAGTGATACGAAGGAGTTACGGTTGCCGTCCCACGTCCCGATCTTCCTGACCCTGATCGCTGTCTTTGCGCTCGGGGGCGTGTTCCTGGTGGGCGCGACGTTCCTCGGCCCGAAGCGGCGGTCCCCGATGAAGGACCAGCCCTTCGACTGCGGCAACCCCCCCATGGGCAGTCCGCACACCCGCTTCTCGATCAAGTTCTACGTGGTGGCGATCCTGTTTCTCCTGTTCGACGTGGAGGTGATCTACCTGTTCGCCTGGGCACCGCTCTCGCGGATGCTCGGGCTCTTCGGGTTCATCGAAATGTCGCTGTTCATCGGCGTCCTGGCGCTGGGCCTCATCTACGTGTGGCGTAAAGGAGCCTTGGAATGGGGTTAGAGACGGCCTTTGGTGACAGTGTCATCACCACCCGGTTGGACAATGCCATCAATTGGGGCCGCAAGTGGTCTTTTTTCTTGTACCCCTTCATCACGGCGTGCTGCGGCATGGAGTTCATGGCCACCGCGTGCTCCCATTACGACATCGACCGGTTCGGCGCCGCCCTGCCGCGCTTCAGCCCGCGCCAAGCGGACCTCATGCTGGTGGTGGGCACGGTCAGCCACAAGCTGGCGCCGATGATGCGGATGGTGTGGGAGCAGATGTGCGAACCCAAGTGGTGCATCAGCGTCGGCGCCTGTGCGAGCACGGGCGGTTTCTACGATAATTACGCCACGGTCATGGGCATCGACACGGTGATTCCGGTGGATGTGTACGTGGCCGGCTGCCCCCCGCGGCCCGAAGCGATCCTCGATGCGATCATGATGGTTCAGGACAAGGTCAGCATGGAGTCCGTCCTGCATGCCTGATCCCAGCCGGCGCGCCGCACTCCGGCTCCGCCTCCGCTAATGGCGCTCGACCCGAACGCCCTTCTGGAGCACCTGACGTCCCACATTGCCGGGGCGATCGTGCAGTCCAACGCCGAACGGGGAGAGGCCACCATCAGCGTGGACCCGGCAGATTGGTCGGACGTGCACCGGTACTGCAAGGACACCGCCGAGCTTGATATGAATTATTTCCGGGATTTGACGGTGGTCGACTACATCGAGGAGCACCCGCGCTTCGAGGTGGTGACACATCTCTTCTCGCTCCCCCAGCGCCACGCGCTCCGCGTCAAGACGCGGGTGCCGGAGGATGCGCCGACGGTGCCGACCATTACGGGGGTGTATCCCGCGGCGAACTGGTTCGAGCGGGAGGCGTGGGACATGTACGGCGTGACCTTCGAGGGACACCCGGACCTGCGGCGGCTGCTCATGTACGAGGGGTTTGAGGGGCATGCGCTCCGGAAGGACTACCCGGTGCTCAAGGCGTGGCCGCTGGTGGACCCGCTGCCCACGCCCCCGAGCCGGCCCGCCCACGTGCAGGACCTGGTGCAGATCCAGCGGCAGTTTCCCGGTCCCGCACCGGGGAGCCCCGGGCCATGACCACCGCGACCGCCATCCGCGCCCTGCGTTCCCTGCGCCCCGTGCCGGGGAAAAGCCTGGAGGAGCTGATTTCCGACGAGCACATGCTGCTCCAGATGGGGCCGGCGCACCCGGCGATGCACGGGACGCTGCGCATGAACCTCGAGGTCGACGGCGAAAATCTGCTGGCCATCGATATCGAGATGGGATTTCTGCATCGCGGCTTCGAGAAGATGTGCGAACAGAACAATTACACCCAGTGCATTCCCTACACCGACCGGCTGAATTACGTCTCCCCGCTCATCAACAATGTGGGATTCGCGATGGCGGTGGAGAAGTTCTACGGGATCGAGCTGCCGCCGCGGGGTCAGTACCTGCGCACGCTCGGGTGTGAGATTTCCCGAATCTCCGACCACCTCACGTGCCTGGGCGCCGCCTCCATGGAGGTGGGCGCGTTCAGCGTGTTCCTGTATTACATCGAAGCGCGGGAGGAGATCTGGGAACTGATCGAAGCGTTGTGCGGCGCACGGCTCACCACCACGTGGACGCGCATCGGCGGGCTGATGGCCGACCTGCCGGACGGATTCGAGGTGAAGACGCGAGACACGATGACGAAAGTGCGCGCGTTGGTGGAAGACGGCGTCAAGCTGCTCGCGCGCAACCGGATTTTCTACGACCGCCTGAAGGATATCGGCATCCTCTCGGGCGACGAGGCGCTCGCGCTGTCCTTTGGGGGGCCGTGCCTCCGGGCGTCCGGGGTCAACTACGACGTGCGCAAAACCCTGCCCTACCTGGTCTACGAGGAGCTGGACTGGGAGGTGCCGCTGGGCGAAAACGGCGATAACTACGACCGGTTCTACGTGCGCCTGTTGGAGATCGAGCAGAGTTGCCGCATCATCGAGCAGTGCTTGGACAAGATGCCCGACGGGCCCATCAATAGCGACGATCCGCAATTGACGTTCCCGGACAAGGGGACGGTCTATAACTCCATCGAAGGCCTGATTCACCACTTCAATGTCGTGGTTCACGGCATCCGGCCGCCCAAAGGCGAGGTCTACCACGCCGTGGAAGGCGGCAACGGGGAGCTGGGCTTCTATCTGGTCAGCGATGGGACGGAGAAGCCGGTCAAATGCCGGTGCCGCCCGCCGTGCATGCCCATGGTGCAGGGGATGCCGGTGCTGTTGCGGGACGCCATGATCGCCGACGTGGTCCCGACGTTCGGCCTGATCAACATGATCGGCGGCGAGCTGGACCGCTAGCGGGCGCCCGGCAGCGGACACGGCCATATGGACTTCACGGCTATCGCGATCGAATTCGGCGTGACCTGCGCGAAGCTGGGCTTCGTGCTCTTCTTCATCCTGAACTTCGCGGGGCTGCTCACGTGGGCCGAGCGCCGGCAATCGGCCATGATGCAGGATCGCCTCGGGTGCAACCGCGCCTACATCACGGTGCCGTTTCTCAACCGGGACATTACGCTCTTCGGCCTCCTCTTTCCCGCGGCGGACGGGCTCAAGATGTTCCTGAAGGAAGATTGGCAGCCCGCGGGCGCGGACGTCGCCGTGCACACCATCTCCCCCCTGCTGGCGTGGTTCCCGCCGTTCGTGTGCATGGCGTTCATCCCCTTCGGCGGCACCGTCCTGCTCGGGGGGCACGCGGTGAATCTCATCGTCAGCGAAGTGAATCTGGGGATGCTGGCGGTGTTTGCCTTCACCAGCCTGGGCATCTTTGGCGTGTTCCTGGCCGGCTGGTCCAGCAACAACAAGTGGGCGCTGCTCGGGGGCCTGCGCGCCAGTTCACAGATGATTTCCTACGAGGTCACCATGGGCCTCACGATCATCGGCGTCATGATGCTGCACGAGACGCTGCGGCTCGACGTGATCGCCAGCAATCAAGTGAACGACGCCCTGCTGTTCGGGGTGCTGCCGCCCTGGGGCATCTTCTATCAACCCCTCGGCGCCCTCCTCTTTCTGACCGCGTCCATCGCCGAGTCCAAGCGGCCGCCGTTTGACTTGCCGGAAGCGGATTCCGAGCTGGTAGCCGGCTATTTCACGGAATACTCCGGAATGAAGTTCGGGATGTTCTTCATGGCGGAGTTTGCGCAGATGACCGTTATCGGGTGCCTGATGACCGCGATCTTCTTCGGCGGCCACGGCATCCCCTGGGTGACCGACGCGGCCCTGGCGAGCGGCCTGGCCCGCCTCACCGGGGCGGCCGCGGACGCCACGATCACGCAGGCGCTGCTCATGCTCGTGCAGGTCGGCGTCTTCACGCTCAAGGTCATCTTCTTCTGCTGGTTCCAATTGGCCATTCGCTGGACGTTCCCGCGCTTCCGCTACGACCAGATCATGCGCCTGGGCTGGAAAATGATGCTGCCCCTGTCGCTGGCCAACATCTTCCTCACGGGGCTGGTCCTCCTGTGGATCGGCTAACCGGCCGGAACGGAGCGCCGCGCCATGGTTGAAGTACGCAAGCTGAACCTCCTCGAACGCCTCTACGTGCCGGAGCTGGCGCGGGGCTTAGCCGTTACGACGCGCCATTTCCTGAAGAACATTCGCCGGCCCCACAAAAACACGGTCACGATTCAGTATCCGGACCAAGAGCGGGAGGTGCACGAGCGCTGGCGCGGCCGCCACCGGCTAACCACGCGCGAGGACGGCAGCGTGAAGTGCGTTGCGTGCATGTGCTGCGCCTGGGCCTGCCCGGCGCACTGCATTCACATCGAGCCGGAGGCGCAAGCGACGGGCGCCCTGTTCAAGGCGCCGGCCGCGTTCGAGATCGACATCATGAAGTGCGTGTTCTGTGGCCTGTGCGTGGACGCGTGTCCGGAGGACGCCATCCGCATGGACACGGGCATCTACGCGATCGCGAGCTACACCCGCGAGGATGGGTATTACGACAAGGAGTTCCTGGCGGACCCCCGCAAGATGAAGCTGATGTCGGACATGAAGGAGCGCCTGCGCGAGCCCGAGGTGGTGCCGACCGAAGGGGCACGCCACACGGAGCACTTCGGCGTGTCGTTCACCACCCCCGACCGCGACGTGGAGAATCCGACGAACTAACGCGGCGGAGCGCGCCTCCCGTCAGCGGCGGTGCCAGAGATCGATCGCGTCCCGCTGCGCCTGCCGCACCAGCGCGGTCACCGCCAGGCAGAGCACCGCCAGCAGGGCGCCTACGCTGCCCGTTGGCCCCAGGCGGCCCGGCGGTCTCAGCACCAACGACGCACCCTCGGCCTCCGCTGCGGGCTGCGCAGTCTGACTCGCGGTAGGTGCCGGAAAGCCCTTGATGCGGTAGTACACTCGCTCCCGCTCTCCCCCGAAAGCCGTCCAGGCGGTCAGGTCCGGCTGGATGCCGGCCGGTGGCGCGGCAGGATCCGCCTGAGCCACCACGCGCTGGACCACCACAATCATGTGCTGGTTCCGATCGAACCACAGCCCCAGCACCACGGGCCGGCCCTGGCCCTGCACCTTCGCGAAGCGCGTGACCCGGTCGGACGCGGCCTTCAGGATCACCGTGCCCGGCGCCCCCCCGGCTACCCGGTACGTATTGCCCAGCCCATCCACCTGCGGGCCGGTGGGGAATACTTGTTCCCCGGCCGCGGGCCACTCCGACCCGATACGCACGGCCGTATATCCCGCCTCCAACAGCTCCAACCCCGCCGCGTCCGCGGCCGGGACCCCCGTCAGTCCCGCCAGCAGGATCGCGGCGCCAGCGACTACCCCATACTTCATGCTGATCCCCCCTCTTCACCGAACCGCAGCAGAGACCGGCGCAACTGCTCCGTCACCCCCGGCGGCACAGGCACCAGGCGACAGCCCTGGTGCCCCCAGTTCCGCTGCCCGTAGCGTTCTATGAAGTCTATGCGCAACACGTCCTGCCGCGCCAGACAAAGCGCGTGCCGCAGATCTCGATCCGCGGAGTAGCGGAGCGCCAGGGTGCGGTCGGAACTCTGGAGCCCGTGGGTGAAGGACAGCCGGATCAGGACCCCCTGGTCCTGCGGCAGCGGCCGGCAAGACCAGGTCAGCCGCCAGTCGAGCAGTTGGACGGCCTCAGGGATGCGGAGGAACACCACCAGTTGATCCTGAGCGTCCAGGGCGTGCGTGGCGTCCGTCCGCTCCAGGGCCCGCATGAGCCAAGGCGGCACATCGGTCGACTCCGGGGTTGGATCCGGCAGGTCCCGGTACTGGTAGGCGCCCAGGCGGCTGCGGCGAAACAGGGAGCCGGGCCACACGGCGGGGCCCAGAAGTCCGCCCTCCAGCGGCGGCATGGGTTCCAGAAACGCGTGCGCCAGTTCCCGCTCGACCAGGGTCCCCATGGCCGCCTCCCGCACGCCGCCGAGATCATCCAATAGGTACCCGACAATGGCCAGCACAGCCCCGGTCGAGACCAGGAGCAGCGTGATGGTATCGAGCGCCACCCCCCAGCCCCCTACTCGTCGGCCTCGCGCGCCAGATTGGACAGGGGCAGGGCGGCCAGGTGCTGCTTGAGCTTTTCCCGGACTTGTCCGAAGTGCATGCGCAGTTCGCTACTCACCGGATCGTGCGCACCATCCGGCACACCGAATTGGCGGATCCCCGTGGCCGCGATGACGTCCTGCACCGTAATCGTGTGCGGCGGGCGCGCCGGCGCCCACTCCTCATCTTCCGTGAGCAGGATGAGTCCGCCCTGCCGCAAGTCATCCAGCAGCGGCAGCATCATGTCCGGCGGGGTGTCCAATTCCATGGCCAGCCCGTGCGAAGTGGCCCCCGCCACGGCGCCGTCCTGATAGTGGCGCACGATGGCCGTCATGACCCGCACCGCGAAGTAGTCGCGGAACGCGCGCTGGGACGCCCGCGCCTGTCCGCGACCGGCCATGGGGCCTTCCGGATACTGCACGGCGAACGAGATCTCCGCGCCGAAGATCACGATGAGCCACGACACGTAAATCCAGATGAGGGTGAGGGGCACGGTGGACAACGGCCCGTAGAGCGTTTCGATGTTGCTGAACATGACCCGGCTGTAGCCCAGGTACCCGGCCTTGCTCAGCTCCCAAATGCTGCCGGCCACGATCCCGCCGACCAAGGCGGCGCGCGGGCGCACGGAGGCATACGGCACGAACAGGTACATGCACGTGAAACCCAACCACGTCGGGATCATGACCAGCAGGCGCACGCTGACGGTGTACAACAGGGGAAGCCCCCCACCCGCCACATGGGTCTGCAACCACGCCGTGGCCCAGACCGAGAACACGTGCGACAATCCCACGAGCAGCACGGGCATGGTCAGCACGGTCCAATACGCCACGATCTTGCGGTTCAGGGGCCGCGCCCGCTGCACGCCCCAGATCGTGTTGAAGGTGCCCTCAATCGTGTTGAGCAACAGCAGACAGGTGACGAAGATCAACCCGATGGCCAGCGGCGTGAGCCCGGCCGTGCGCTCGCCCACGGTGCCCAGGAGGAAGGACTGCACTTCGCCGCTTTTGGCCGGCACCAGGTACCCGAAGAGCCAATCCAGCGCATCCTGCTGCTTCTCTTCGAAACCCGAGGACAGGCTGACCAACTGAAACATGACCACGCTGAGCGGCACCAAGGCCAGGAGGGTCACGAAGGCCAGGCCCGACGCACGCGTGGCGCCGTGGTTCCGGCGGAACTCCTCCAGCGCGCGGAGGAAAATCTTCACCGGGTAGAACGCCCAATAGGCCCACGCCGGCAGCGCCTGCGTGTACCCGGTCTGCAGTTCGTAATAGGTCCCGCGGACCAGGCTGAGCAATTCTGTCGATCGGGCGACGCCGTTCGCCATGGTGGGTCGGGCCTCGGGTTGCGGCGGGTACCCCAGGAGTATACCGGCGACCGCCCCCGACGGGCGCGGCCCTGGCAGCGCGTTCCCGCCCCGGCTATGCTGGCCCGCATGGGCATCACTCAGCGGCGGCTGGTCCTCAACGGGGTGACCACCTACGCCGAGGACGCGGGCGAGGGCCCCGCCCTGGTCATCGTGCATGGCTGGGCTTCCGCCCGCAGCCTCTGGAAGCCCCATCAGCGGCGGCTCCGCGAGCGGCGGCGCGTGATCGTCTACGACCTCCGGGGCCACGGGGACGCGGGCAAGCCGGAGGCCGGCCCCTATACCATTGGCCAGTTCGCGGACGACTTGCGACTGCTATACGACGCGCTGGGCTTGGACCGCGCCAGCCTGCTGGGCCACAGCATGGGCGGGATGATTTGCCAGGAGTTCGCCCTCACCCATCCGGACCGGGTGGAGCGGCTGGTGCTGAGCGGCACCTCCTTGGGCACGGGGGACCCGGAGGCGCCGGAGGCCCGGGACATGCTCGGGATGCTGCAGGATGGGGGGTACGAGGATTTCATCGAGTTCGGCGCCGACCTCTGGTTTCACACGGCCGTGCCCGCCGACACGGTGGACCGCGTGACGCAGGCCATGCGCCGCTGTCCGGAGTACGCCGCGGTGGCCGCCATGGAGCACCTGCTCGGGTGGACCTCCCGTGGGCGGCTCCATGCGCTGACGGCTCCGACCCTCGTCCTGGCGGGGGCGGAAGACGCGAGTCAGCCGCGGGACCGGGTGGAGGAGCTAGCCGATGCGCTGCCCCAGGGGACGCTGCACTTCTTGGCCGGCGTGGGCCACGACTGTTACTTGGAAGCGCCCGACGCGTACCTCGACGCGGTCGAGGCGTTCTTAACCGCGTAGTCGGGGAACGCGGGCGACCAGGGAGCCCGCCGGGCCTACGTGCCCATGCGGACGATATCCATCTCGATGGGTCCGGCCACGCTGCCGTCGTCCAGGGCGCAGGCGCCCGTCGGCGAGAAGACGAGACTGTGCACCCCGGTCATGTGCGTCGTCCCACCCACCCGCAGCTCCTGGATATCGTTCGGGACGTCCACTTGGTGCGCGAGGCCGCCCCGGATCTCGGAGCCTTCCCACCGGCTCAGACCGGCGTTCCACTGGGCGTCCCCCAGGAACCGCAGGCGGTCTGCCTCGGGGAACACGCGCAGGTCGAATTCCAGGGCCACGAACCGGCGGGTGGCCACCGCCTCCGAGCGCGCAAACTGCATCATGCGCTGGACCGTGAGGATGTCCGTGCGCAACGTCCGCCGGTTCTCCGACATCCGCATGGCCGGTATCGCGATGGTGACCGCGACGCTGATGATCCCCATGACCGTCAGCAGTTCAGTCATGGTGAACCCACGGTGCCGGCGCACACCGCGGGCCGCTGCCCATCGGCTGCGCGACATCATTCCAGAATCTGGATGCTGCCGGTCAACGCGGAGATGCGAATGGTGACCTTGCCGCGGTCAAACATGTCGGCGAGCGGTGGGGGTGGGGGCGGCGGGGGTGGAGGCGGCGGCTGCCCCGGCCCGACGTCGAAGGTCAGGGAGTCGGAGGTTTTACCGTTCCGATCGTCCGTCACCTGGCATTGGACGGTATACGTACCGATGGCCGGATAGGACCGGAACATGGTCGCCGCGCCGAGGCTCCAGGGGCCCCCTCCGGCGGACCACCGCCACTGGTACTTGTCAACGGTCCCGTCGGGGTCCGAGGCCACCACGACCAACATAATGGTCTGCCCCACGACGCCAGGCGAAGGGTTCGCGATGAACGAGTCGATGACCGGCTTCTGGTTCGGCGCGGCCAAGGCTGGCAATGCGGGAACGCCCGCGGCCAACGCGAGGGCGCACAGCACGCGGAGCCCCGTGAGGGCCAGGCTGCCCCGCGCTCGCATATTTCCCCGTCGAATACTCATGGCGTACAACCTCGGTGCCAGATGCATTGTTCTTATGCAAGTGGCCTGCCAGAATCAGCGATTCGCCTGAACCACTCGAATGTGTAAACCATGTATTTTCAACAGGTTAGACATTGCACATCGGTGAAGCATCGGTGTCTATTACGCACAGGGGCCTTTTTCAAGGCGTACGCCAAATTTCGCCGACAAATTGCGCGGAATCAGACGAATAGTGTCCAAATTCGTCGCATTCGCCCGGTCAGTTTCTGGAACAGCGCAGGGAGCACCCCTGGGCTTCCTGTGACCGGATGAGCCATCGAACCGTCTACGGCGGGGGCCGGGGG
>CBDUXP010000071.1:0-19399 GCA_965371225.1 uncultured bacterium
GTGGTCGGCGCAGCCTCTTCGTCGTCCGCCGCCGCGGTGGGCCGAGAGCGCGTAGGCCGCCGCCGAGTGGTCGGCGCAGCCTCTTCGTCGTCCGCCGCCGCGGTGGGCCGAGAGCGCGTAGGCCGCCGCCGAGTGGTCGGCGCAGCCTCTTCGTCGTCCGCCGCCGCGGTGGGCCGAGAGCGCGTAGTCCGCCGCCGAGTGGTGGGTGCAGCCTCCTCGTCGTCCGCCGCCGCGGTGCGCCGGGAGCGCGTGGGCCGCCGCCGGGTTGAGGTCGTCTCCCCGTCGTCGTCTGCAGTCGTGCTGCTGCCGTTGCCGGCGCTGGTGGAGGTGCGGCGCGTGCGGCGGGCGGGCCGCCGGCGTGTAGCCGGGGCGTCCTCCGCCGTTTCGACGGTGCCTACCGCTTCCGCGTCGTCCTTGCGGGCGCGGGTCGTGCGGCGCCGGCGGGGCTTCTGTTCGTCAGTGGTGGCGTCCGGTGCCGCGTCGTCATCCGTCGCGCTCCGGGTTCGCCGGGGTCGTGTGGTCGTTCGTGTGGTTCGGCGTCGTGTAGCCATTGAGTCCTTTGTAGGGTTCAGACGCGAAGGTGAGCGCACACCGTTCGATCGCCGCCTCGTGGAGCGTGGCAGCGTCCCAGTCACCCAACAGGGTGAGCACTTCCCGCGGGTTCGCGGTGCCTTGTGGCGTCACGGCGAGGCGCATGCGGATGGTGCCGTCGGGCGCCACCGTGAGGCTGTGCAGGCTGGTGCGTAGGTCGAAGGTTTTCTCCCGGCCCTTGCGGTAGCGTGGGACCGGCAGCGTCTCGGCAGCCAGCAAGGCGTCAGCCCGGGCCGCGAGTGCGGTGACATCCACCGCGCCTGCCGCCGGGGGCAGGGTCGCGGTGTAGCTTAGCGTCGTGATGGTTGAAAGTTTCGGCGTGGTAGCGGTGATGGGTTCCACGGTGATCACGTCCAGGCCGGGGGGCATCAGAGGCTCGAGCGTCCGCCGCAGCGCCTCGGGCGCGGGCGTGTCCGCCAGCACCAGGTCCAGCACCTCCGCCCGGCTGGTGAAGCCAAGCGAGAGGGGCGGGCCCGTCGCGATCTTCGGCCGGGGCCGGTACCCTTCGGTAAAGGCCAGGCGCAGGCCCGCGCGCCGCAGCGTCCGCTGCCACAGGCGGGCCAGGTCCAGGTGCCCCAGGTACTGCAGGGCCGTGCCCTTGCCGTACGTGACCCTATACGTGGAAGTCGTCACCAATCTCCGTTGCGCACGGAACGCCGCACGCCGTACATATGTCCGTTTTGCAGTCCTCGGTGAAGCGTCCGGCCAGGCTCTGGGCCCATTCCCGCTGGAGGAACGGCTTGCCCACCCCGGCGTTGATATGGTCCCAGGGCAACGGCGCGTCCACCCGACTGGGCCAATCCTCGCCGATCGGATCCCGGCCGTGCTCGGCCAGAATCCGGTCCCACAGGGCGTGGTCCAGTTCCGAGGTCCAACTGTCCAAGGTCGCTCCCCCGTCCACCGCCGCTTCGATCAGGCGCGCGCAATCGCGGCCCCCGCGGCTGAGCAGCCCTTCCACGCGGTACTGCACCGGCTCGCGCCACGAGAGCGCGATCGCCCGGTCGCGGCAGCGGTCGAGCACGAGCTGCACGCGGCGCGACAGTTCCTCCACCGGGAGCTGGGCGCACCACTGGAACGGCGTGTGGGCCTTGGGGACGAAGGCGGAAATCGTGACGCGGACTTTCGCGCGGCGCCCGCGGTGCGCGCGCCCGATGGCGGCCACCCGGTTGATGAGGGCCGCCATGTTCTCCACGTCCGCGTCCGTCTCCGTCGGCAACCCCACCATGAAGTACAGCTTCACGTGGGTCCAGCCCAGGCGGAACACGAGTTCCGCGGTCTCGAGCAGCATCTCGTCGGTGATGTCCTTGTTGATCACCCACCGGAGCCGGTCGCTGCCGGCTTCCGGCGCAAACGTGAAGCCGCCCTTCTGGGCCTCTTTGATCTTCGCGGCCATGGTCTCCGTAAAGGCGTCCAGCCGCAGGGACGGGAGCGACAACCCCACCCGCTCCTCCTTGAACCGGTCCACGAGTCCCGAGATCATCTGTTCGATCTCGAAGTGGTCCGCGCTGCTCAAGGAGGCCAGCGAGATGGTGTCCCATCCCGTATTCGCATACGTGGCTTCGGCGATGCGCTGCACCGTCGCGGCACTGCGCTCCCGCGTGGGCCGATAGGTCATGCCCGCCTGACAGAAGCGGCAGCCGCGCGTGCAGCCCCGCATGATCTCCACCACGATCCGGTCGTGCACGATCTGCATGTTCGGCACGACCGGCGCCGTGGGGTACGGCGCCGTATCCAGATCGCGCACCCACTGGCGCTCCACCACCGCCGGCACGTCGGGCGTCCGCGCGAGCGTGCCCAAGAGCCGGCCCGCCGTGTCGGTCACCGCCTGATACAGCCCGGGCACGTACACGCCGGGGATGCGGGCGAGCCGGCGCCACAACTGCTCGCGGTCCAGCCCTTCCGCACGTCCCTGCTCGATCGCCTCGAGCAGGTCCGCGAGCACGTCCTCGGCATCGCCGATGAGCACCGCGTCCATGAAGGGCGCGACGGGCTCCGGGTTCACGGTGGTCGGCCCGCCCCCGATCACGACAGGATCTTCGGGCGTGCGGTCGGCCGCGCGGCGGGGAATACCCGCCAGGTCCAGCATCCACACCATGGTGGCGTAGCAGAGTTCGTACTGGAGGGAGAACCCCAGCACGTCGAACGCGCGGACCGGCAAGCACGATTCCTGGCTGCACAGGGGCATGCCCCGCTCCCGCATGCGCGCCGCCATGTCGTGCCACGGCGCGAAGACCCGCTCCGCCATCCACGTGGGCCGCGCGTTGATCATGTGGTACAGGATCCGCAGCCCGATGTGGCTCATGCCAATCTCGTACACATCCGGAAACGCGAGCCCCACGTGGAGCGTGGTGGCGGCCCAATCCTTGTGGACGCTGTGCAGCTCGTCGCCCAGGTACCGCATGGGCTTCTGCACGTGCGGCAGCAGACCATCCCGCATCGGGGCATAGCACCGGGGGCGGGGCGGCGCGTCTAACAGCAGGGGGGGCGGCACAATCGGGTGGTCTAGCTCAGCAGGGCACTCTATATATATATGGGGCCCAACGCAGGGAACTCTGAGGAGCATCTCCCGTCCCACTCCCCGGGTGTGACACCGGGGCGGGGCCAGTCCCCGCCTTGGCCCGCGCGGGCCAGCGCTCCGGTCCCACAGGGCGCGGCTGCGCCGAGAACCGGCCCTATGATACATGAAGTGGCGCAGGCGGGTCGGTTGTGCCAAATCGTCTACAGATCGGCGACACCATCCGAGCCCGGCCCACGTAAGGTGAGGGGCAGATGACCGGCGCCAACGACACCCACCGGAAGACCATCGGGTATGTCCTGTGGGTCATCGGCTTCACCGGCGCCCACCGCTTCTACTACGGCAGGCCCATCTCCGGAACGGTCTATTTCTTCACGCTCGGGCTGTTCTTCATCGGGTGGCTGATCGATCTGTTCCTGATTCCGGGCCTGGACCGGGAAGCGGACCTGCGGTTCCGGGCCGGGCGTATCGATTACAGCATCGCCTGGCTGCTCCTGGGGTTCCTCGGCCTGTTCGGCATCCACCGCTTCTATATGGGCAAGTGGTTCACCGGGCTGCTCTACCTGCTCACCGGCGCGTTCCTGGGCATCGGGTACCTCTACGACCTGTGGACGCTGAACGATCAGATCACGGTCCGCAACAGCGAGCGGGCCTAGGGGTCTGCGACCCCGGATTTGGAACCGCAGATAAACCCGGATGAACACAGATAGGAAAACCCTATAGGGCCCGACCGACGTGTCGGCCTGCCGCCGGGCACTGTCAACCACGCGCCCCATCTGGTTGACATTACCCCGGACGCCTCATACCCTTGGGGCCGCTCGCCGTTTCCCGTCATGCGCAACCCCAGGAGGCGCCAATGTTTGACCGGTATGCCCGCTTAGCCGAAGGCGCGATGCGCGATGCGCCCCTCGCCGAGGCCGACGCCCTGTGGGTTCTTGACGGGCCGGATGTGGAGCTGCTGCCCCTGCTGCACGCGGCCTATCAGCCGCGGCACCGGCACTTTGGCCGCGCGGTGATGGTGCACATCCTGAACAATGTGCAGAACGGCCTGTGCCCGGAGGATTGCGGCTACTGCTCGCAAAACGCGAATTCGGCCTCGGCCATTCGCAAGTATCCGCTGAAGGGTGACGCGGAAATCCTGGCGGACGCGGAGGCGGCGGCGCGGGCCGGCGCGTCGCGCTACTGCATCGTGCTCTCCGGCCGCGGCCCGACCCTGGAGCGGACGCGCCACCTCGGGCGGATCATTAGCGAGATCAAGGCGCGGTACCCCATCGAAGTCTGCCTGTCCGCCGGGCTCATGGAGGACGAGCACGCGCGCATCCTCGCCGCCGCGGGGCTGGACCGCATGAATCACAACCTGAACACCAGCGCGGCGCACCACGACGAGATCTGCCACACGCATTCGTACGCGGACCGGGTGGCCACGCTGCGGGCGGCCCAGCGGGCGGGGGTGCCGGCGTGCAGCGGCCTCATCGTCGGCATGGGCGAGCGGAGCGCCGATCTGGTGGACGTGGCGTTCGCGCTACGCGAGCTGGAAGTCCCTTCCATCCCCGTGAATTTCTTGATTCCCATCGAGGGAAACCAGGTCACGGCCGACGGGTCGCTCACGCCGGAGCGGTGCCTGCGCGCGCTGTGCATGATGCGGTTCGCCAACCCGCGCGCGGAGATTCGCGTGGCCGGCGGGCGCGAGGGGCACCTGCGCGGCATGCAGCCGCTCGCCCTCTGGCCGGCGAACTCGCTGTTCGTGCAGGGGTACCTCACCACGCGGGGGGACACGGTCGACGGCACGTACCGCATGATTCGCGACGCGGGCTTCCAGGTGGCGGGCAATCCGCTCTACGCGGCCAAGCACGCCGACGCACCCGCCGGCACGTTCGAGATTCCCGGCGGCGGCGACGACCTGCTCAAGCCCGAAGTCGCGCGCGACTCCGCCTAATCTATCCGCAGATTACGCAGATTGCGCAGATGTTCTGAACTGCGAAACCCGAATGCAACCGGACGTGCGCCGTTCCACTTCGGAGACTTCAAGAACCCTGTAGCCCAAAAAGGAATTCCAAAATCTGCGTCATCTGCGGAATCTGCGGATCTCCTGAAACAGGCGCCGCCTATTCTTCTGTCCGGGCTTCCGCGGTCATCGCCCGCCAACTTCCGCCGGGAATCACCACCATCCAGCGCGCCTGCGCCCACAGGTCGGCCATCTCCCGAACCAGATGGTCCGGCAATTTTGTTTCCTCGTCCCAGGTAGCGCCGCGGAGTTGAGCGTACGTGAGCCCGTCCGAAAGTCGCAGCTCCACCCCCTCCAGGTGCGCGCCTCCGAAGTACGCCCCCTCCAAGCGCGCGCGTATGAGGATCGCCCCCCCTAGGTGCGCCTCCCCGAGTAACGCCCCCTCCAGGTGCGCGCCTCCGAGGTTCGCCCCCTCCAAGTGCCCCTCCCAGAGGCCTGCCCCTTCCAGGTCCGCGCCTACGAGGTTCGCCCCCTGCAGGTGCGCGCCCAGAAGGTTCGCCCCCTCTAGGTGTGCCTCACTGAGAATCGCCCGCTCCAGGTGCGCATGCGGAAGATCCGCTCCCCGGAGGTCGGTGCGGGCCAGGTTGAGCCGGTCTGTTTCCTTGCCGCGCCATTCTTCCTTCCGCCGGCCGAGCACGGTCAGCGCCGCCTGCACGTCGGTGGGGGGCGCATCGGACATCTCGAGCTCCGTTTCGTCTTCCCCCGGCGGCGGCCATGGCCGGTTCACCCGGATGAAGGCGGTGAGGGTTTCGACGACGGTCCAGTGGTCCCGCTCGGAGTCGTGAGCGATGCGTTCAAGGGCGTAGATGCCGCCGAGCCGGACGGCGGGCTTCCCGCTGCCCAACTGGTCGATGGCGCGGGTGAAGCGTTCGGTGAACTGCGCCTGCTCGGCGATGTTCACGTTCCGCTCCATAGCGGCGACGCGGCGCCACGCGACGTACGCGCCAAGGAACACGAAGAACGCGGCAATGATCTGTGCCCAGGTGCGACGGTACGCGTCTTCGATTTGGTGGACGTCTTTCACCGTGATGCCCGCGCCGGCGTCCGGGGCCGGCGCCTGCCACGCGGGCATGACCCACAGAAAGATCAGGATGGGAAACACCACGGCCAGGGCCGCCACGGTCACCCGCACCGATGTGGGCCACGGCGCGACCAGCTTCCGCCAGGGTGCGACCAGGCGCTGAACCGCTGCGCCGATTCGCCGTTGGCGTTCCTCCTCCATGTGCGCGACGGCGTTGTGCAGCAGCACGCCGAGACCGGCGGCAATGGCGAGCCAGGCGAGGAGCGGGAGGAACCCGGGCCAGAGCAGCCAGAGCAGGCCGACGATCGCGAGGCCCCTGGCGAGGAGTTGCCAGGGCAATGCCGCCAGGGAAGACATAGTCGGTACCGCCCATGAGCGTATCAAGATGGGGGCTGGCGAGTCTAAGAACCGGCCCGGGGCGGGCCGACATATGGGTCTGCCCCTACCTGGTACCAGGAATCTGCGTCATCTGCGAAATCTGCGGAGCTCTTGAGAGCCGCGGAATCTGCGGATGACTTAGAACAGGTGCTGCCGGAGGCGGACGTTCAGGACGAGGCCGATGCCCACCATGAACGTCAGGAGCGAGGAGCCGCCGTAGCTCAAGAACGGCAGCGGCAGGCCGGTCACGGGCATCAGGCCCACGGTCATGCCCAGGTTGACGACGACCTGGAAGGTGATCAGGGTCACCACCCCGATGCACAGGAGGCTGCCGAGCAGGTCGCGCGCGTTCAGCGCGATGGTAATCCCCTGAATCGTAAGCGCCGCATAGAGCAGGAGCAGGAGCGTCGAGCCGACGAACCCCCACTGTTCCGCGAAGACGGAGAAGATGAAATCCGTGTGCTGCACGGGCAGGAAATTGAGTTGCGTCTGCGTGCCGCCGAGCCAGCCCTTGCCGAGCCACTCGCCGGACCCGATGGCGATGCGCGATTGGATGAGTTGATAGCTGGCGCCGAGGGGATCGCCCGCGGGGTTGATGAACGAGAGGATCCGCGCCTTCTGATAGCCCTGAAGCGCCAGCCACCCGAGCGGCAGGAGCCCCAGCCCCAGCCCCGCCAGCATGCCCAGGTGCCGGCGTTGCGCCCCGCCCGCGTACAGCACCACGGCCACCATGGGCACCAGCGCCAGCGTGGTGCCCAGGTCCGGCTGCCGCAGGATCAGCACCATGGGCAGCGCCGCCACGATGAGCGCGCCCAGCAGGATGGGGAACTGGCGGATGCGCTCGCGCATGCGGCCGACGAAGCTGGCCAGGCAGAGCAGCAGCGCGAGCTTCATGACTTCGCTCGGTTGCAGCCGCAAGGTCCGCAGGCCCAGCCACCGCTGCGCGCCGCCGCCGAACTCCCCCGCCACGAGCACCAGCAGCAGCAACACGACGGTGATGCCGTAGACCGGCCACGCCAGGCGCGCGAGGGTACGGTAATCGATGGCGATGGCGGGCACCATGACGGCCAGGCCGATGCCGAACCAGAGCAGTTGCCGCAGGTGGTACGGCCGCGCGGCGCCCACGTCGAGCTGGGTGGCCGCGCAGTACACCGTCACCACGCCCACGACGCACAACAGCACCATAGCGCCGAACAGGGTCACATCGAAATCGCGCAGCCAGTGGCGCACGGGCTACCTGGGCCGGTCGGCCCGGGCGAGATTGAACCGGCCGGGCGGGGTTGCGGGCTGCTGTTTGGGATAGATCGTGTTGAAGAACGCGCTGGCGACGGGGACGGACGATTCGCTGGCGTGCCCGCCGTGTTCGACGAACACCGCGATGATGAGTTGCGGGTCCCGGTCGAAGACGGCGCCCACGAACCACGCGTGGTCCCGCTGGTTGAAGGGCATGTCCGCCGTCTTGCGGCGCCGGCTCGCACTCACGAGCCGCACCACTTGGGCCGTGCCGGTCTTGCCGATGAAATCCAGGTGGTTCATCTGCGCGCGCCAGGCGGTGCCGTGAAACGGCTTCCGGCTGCGGTAGGCGTCGCGCAGCCCTTCGACCACCCACTCGCTTGCCGTCGCGTCCCACCCGTGCACCCGGCGCAGGCGCGGCGCGGTGCGGTACAGCACGGTGCCATCCGCCGTTTCCGCGCGCTGGATGATGAACGGTTGCACTTCATACCCGCCGTTGAGGAAGGGCGCCAGCGTGCAGGCGAGCTGGAGCGGCGTCAGCAGCACCGGGCCCTGGCCGATAGCCACGTTCAGCGTTTCCCCCTCGTACCACGTCCGATCCTCCAGGTGGCGCTGCGCCTGCTTCCACATGCGCCCGGGCACGAGGCCCCGGGATTCGCCCGGCAAGTCGAACCCGGTGCGGCTGCCCAACCCGAAATCGCGGAAGGTATTCTCAATGCCCTCGATGCCCAGTTCGCGGCCCAACGCGTAGAAGAATGTGTCGCACGAGTACGCGAGCGCCTGCACGGTGTCCACCCGGCCGTGCCCGCTGTATTTCCAACAGTGATACCGCCGGCCCAGCCGGTAGTACCCGGGACAGAACCGCGACGACGTGGGCCCGCGCGCGCCGCTGCTCAACCCCGCGTAGGTCATGAGGATCTTCACGACCGATCCGGGCGGGTATGCGTTGATCGCACGATTGATCATCGGGTGCGCCCGATCCCCGAGGATCGCCGCGCGTGCCCGCGCCAGTTTCGGCCGCACGAACACGTTGGGATCGAATCCCGGCTGGCTCACCATCGCGCGCACCGCCCCCGTGCTGGCCTCCATGACCACCACGCTGCCCCAGCGGTCGCCGAGCGCGTCCGCGGCCGCCTGCTGCATGGTGAGATCCAGCGCGAGCACCACCGTATCCCCTTGCGTGACGGGGCGCCGGCCGAGGGTGCGGACCTGCCGCCCGCGCGCGTCCTTGTCGACGGCTTCGCGCCCCTCACTCGTCACCAGCCGAAGCTGCGACCGCGGCGCGTCCCCGTACACCTCCACCTGGAGCGCCCCGTCCGTCCCGCGCAACGTCGCCTCGCTGGCGCTCTCGACCCCCGTCTTCCCCACCCAGTCCCCCATGCGGTAGCCCAGGTCCGCGCGCGCCGTCAGCTCATCCGCGCCGATCTCGCCGATGGTGCCGATCACGTGCGCCGCCAACTCGCCATGGATCACGCGGCGCTGCGGTTCCGCACTGACGATGACCCCCGGCAGGGTCAGGTTGTGCTCCTCGATGGGCAACACCTCCTGCAACGTGAGATCCCCCTTCAGCCGGTACTGCGCGAACGGAGGCAGGTTCCGCTCCTCCATGTTCCGGAGCGCCTGCGCCACGTCCAGGTCCGTGTACTGGGCCAGGCGCACCAGCGTCGCGCGCGGATCGGGCGCCTCGCCCTCAATGAAATCCACCACGAACGCGGGCCGGTTGTCGACCAGCGGGGTGCCGTGGACGTCCGTGATGATGCCGCGCGGCGCGGGCAGGCGGAGCAGGCGAATCCGGTTATTGGCCGACTGTCGCTGGAACTCGCCGCCCCGGACCACTTGCAGATACACCAGTTGCGCGAACAGCACGAGGAACGCCGCGCCGAACGCCCCGGCGACGTGGCGCACCCGGCGGCCGAAGCCGAACTGGTCGCGGTACTCCGAATGCAGGTCCACGCGTTAGCTCAGCCGGATCTCGCGCAGCGGTGGGGTCGGCCGCACGATCCGGTTCGCCACTCGCGCGAAGGGGGGCATGAGCAGCGCCGTATACACCGCGACGGGGAGGCCGATGCGCAGGAAGAGCGAGCCGAACGTGGCCCCCTGGCCGCTGAAGTGCATCGCCGCAGCCCACAGGGCGCCGTGCGTGAGCCCCGCGACGAACGTGAAGAACGCCAGCGCCAGGTCCGTGTCCAGCACGAACCGCCGATGCGCGGCGACCAGCAACCCGGCCACCAGGAGCATGACACCCGCGTCCGCGCCCAGCGGCGCCGGGGTGAGGCAGTCCCGCAGCAGCCCCAGCCCCCACGCCGTGACCAGCGCGCGGCTCGGGGAGAGGATCCCCACCAGATACACCACGAACAGCAGGTAGAAATCCGGCGCGGCCGCCCCGATCTGCAGAGTGCGGGACAGGGTGGTCTGAAAGGCCAGCAGCAGGAGCGTACCGAAGAACAGGAACGCGCCCAGGCGCATGGTCTACGACGTAGCGAGGTCGCCGGCGGGCACCGGGGACTGAAGCGCTGGCGACAGCAATACGATCACGTCTTCCAGCCGGGTGAAGTCCACCGCCGGGGCGACGGACGCCATCAGGAAGAGTTCGCTCTCAGGACGCTGCACGTGACGGATGCGGCCGAGCACCAACCCCTTGGGGTAAATGCCCCCCATGCCGGAGGTCACCACCGTCGCGCCGGGCGCGAGCGGCGTGCGCCAGTCCACGTACGTGAGGCGCAGGTCTGAGGCGTGCTGCCCTTCGATGAGCCCCTGTTCGCGGGTGTCCTGCAGCAAGGCCGCCACGCGACAGTTCGCGTCCAATAAGAGCAGCACGGTCGCGCGACGCGGCGTCACCTCGATCACGTGTCCGACGACGCCGCCGGCGGCGATCACGGGGCTCTCGACGCGGACGCCGGCGCGCTGGCCCCGGTCGATCCGGATCGTCCGGAACCAATTCGTCGGGTCGCTCCCGATCACGTGCGCCGCCAGTTCCACCCGTTCGATCGGCGCGGGCAGCGCGAGCAGGCGCCGCAGCCGTTCGTTCTCCAGCCGATCTTCCTCGCGCTCCCGCAGCGCCCGTTCCAGGTCCACCACGTGCGCGCGCAACTGGTTGTTCTCCCGCCGCGCGACGATCAAGCCTTCTCCCCACCGCCACGCGCCCAGGCCGCGGTCGCGCACGGCGGCCACCACGAATTCCACGGGGTAGGTGATGTGGTCCAGCGTGCGCTGGGCCAGGCTCCCCACCGGCGTCATCGGTTGGCGCGCCGCGAGGAGCAGCGCCGCCGCCAGCGCGAGGGTGAGGAAGAGGACGGTGCGCCGATTCCCACGCATACTGCCGCCTGGGACTCCTACCGGTTGTAGACCTGGATGCCGTCCAGGTAGCGGCCCGTGCCGTGGGCCACGCAGGTCAGCGGGTCCTCGGCGATGCGCACCGGGAGTTGGGTTTCGTGGCTCAGCAGCTTGTCAATGCCCCGGAGCAGCGCGCCGCCACCCGCGAGCACGATCCCGCGATCCACCAAGTCCGCCGCGAGTTCCGGGGCCGTCCGCTCGAGCCCGAGCCGGACCACGTCCACGATGGCGTTGACCGGCTCCCGAAGGGATTCGCGCACTTCCTCTGAGGTAATAGTGATGGCCTTGGGCAGGCCCGCGGTCAGGTCCCGGCCTTTCACCTCAATCACCTTCTCCTCTTCGAGCTTGAAGGCGCTGCCAATTTCGATCTTGATATCTTCGGCGGTGCGCTCGCCGATCATCAAGTTGTACGTCTTCTTCATGTGCTGCACGATGGCATTATCCAGGGCGTCGCCCGCCACCTTGACGGACTTGGCAAACACGATGCCGCCCAGGGATATGACCGCCACTTCCGTCGTGCCGCCACCGATGTCCACGATCATGTTCGCGGCCGCTTCATGGACCGGCATGCCGGAGCCGATGGCCGCCGCCATGGGTTCTTCGATGATGTGGACACTCTGCGCACCCGCGTGCGTCGCGCTCTCTTCTACCGCGCGCCGTTCCACTTGCGTAATGCCGCTGGGCACGGCGATGACCATGCGCGGGCGCGCCAGCGCTTTGCGGTTGTGGACCTTCTCGATGAAGTACCGGAGCATGGCTTCGGTCACTTCGAAATCGGCGATGACTCCGTCGCGCATCGGGCGCATGGCAACGATGTCGCCGGGGGTGCGGCCGATCATCGCCTTCGCCTCGCTGCCAACGGCGAGCACTTTGTTCGAGGCCCCCCGCTTGATGGCGACCACGGAGGGCTCGCGCAGCACGATGCCCTTGCCCTTGACGTAGACCAGTGTGTTGGCCGTCCCCAGGTCAATTCCCATATCCGTGGAGAACAGTCCAAGCAGAATATCCAAAATCATCAGTCTCTGGAGGCCTCTCCGGCTGTATCGTGCACTAGTGGAACGGTTATTCTGACGCCATATGCTAGCATGCGGGGGGTGTCAAGCACAATAACCCCCTGCCCCTCAGTTAGTTGCGACAGTCTGCCGGTTGTGCTAGTCGACCCGCAAAGGTCCTTGAATTGTAAGAGAGCGTGACGTATGATGCATTCCCTTTTTCCCCGGCCCGTGGCGACGGAACGCAGACGAGGAGTCACAGCTCGTGCCGCGCGGATGTCGCAATACTCTCATTATTCTGGTCGTGCTCGGCGCCACCATATTCGTGGCGCTGGGGCTCGGCGCGGCAATCTACTACGGCGCCAAGGGGGGCACCGCTCGCGGGGGGCTGGTGGCCCTCATCGAGGTCAAGGGCCCGATCTTCGAGGTTGACCGACTCCTGCTGGAGATTCAGGATCGCCGCCGTGACGACCGCGTGAAAGCGGTGGTCGTGCGCATCGACAGCCCGGGGGGCGGCGTCGGCGCCAGCCAGGAGCTGTTCCGCGAACTCCAGAAAACCCGCGAGGCCGGGAAGCTGGTGGTCGCGTCCATGGGGGGCGTGGCCGCATCCGGCGGGTACTACGTCGCCTGTGCGGCGGATCACATTATCGCCAATCCGGGAACGATCACCGGCAGCATCGGGGTGATCGCCCAGTTTCCGAATATGGAAGGCCTGATGGAGAAGATCGGGGTGACCTTCCAGACGCTGAAGACGGGCGCCTATAAGGATACGGGCTCGGCGTGGCGCGACATGACCGAGGACGAACGCCAGGTGATGGAGGAACTCCTGTTTGACGTGTACGCCCAGTTCACGGAGCACATCGCCGAGAGCCGCAACCTCGATCTGCAAACGGTGCAGCGCTTGGCCGACGGGCGGGTGTATAGTGGCCGGCAGGCGATCGCGCACGGGCTGGTCGACGAAGAGGGGACGATCCTGGACGCCATCGCGTACGCGGGCCGGATGTCGGGCATAGGGGAAGAACCACAGGTGTTGCGCCGGGAGCGCCGGCGATGGGGGCCGTTCGAACTCACCGAAAGCCTAAGCCGGCTGTTGCCCAGCACCGGCGCGCGTCCCCTCCGGCCCGGTATCTACTACCTCTGGCCCTGAGGCGACGCTGACGTGGCGGCGGCCAAAGACGGTGGCGGCAAGAAGCGGGCCGCGGCCGGCAAGCGGCGGGGGCGCTTCCACGATCCGGCCGTGAGCGCCTACCTGAAGGATATCTCCCGCTACAACCTCCTGACCCATCAAGAAGAGGTCGACCTCGCTAAACGCATCGAGGCCGACGAGGATGAGGCGCGCAAATTGCTCATCGCCAGCAATCTGCGCCTGGTGGTCAGCGTGGCGAATCGCTACGCGCATTACGGGCTGCCCCTGCTGGATCTGATCGAGGAGGGCAACCTCGGCCTCATCAAGGCGGTCGACAAGTACGACTACACGAAGGGATTCAAGTTCTCCACCTATGCCACGTGGTGGATTCGTCAGGCGATCAGCCGGTACCTGGCCAACTACGGCCGTACGATCCGCATCCCGGTCTACATGACCGAGAACATCATCAGGTACAAGCACGTGGCGCAGGCGAAATTTCAGGAAACCGGCCGGCGGCCGACCATCGAGGAAATCGCGGACGCCATGGAGATGACGCCGAAGGAAGTCACCGACATCCATCGCCACTCGCAAACCATCGCGAGCCTGGAGACCGCGATCGGCGAGGATAGCGACGGCGCCGCACTCGGGGACCTCCTCGAGGACGGCAGCGCCATCGATGCGCTCGATCTGGTCGCGCGCGTGTTCCGCGACGAAAAGCTCAACGATTTGATCGACAAGCTCACCGAGCGGGAAGCGGACATTTTGAAATTCCGCTACGGCCTGAACGGCGGCGACCCGCACACCCTGAAGGAGACCGGCGCCCGCATCGGTCTCACCCGCGAACGCATCCGGCAGATCGAAGCCAAAGCGCTCAAGAAACTCCGCCGCGAAATCGCCCTCCAGCGCATCAATTTCGAGGAGTTCTGACGCGGGCCGGGCGGAGGAGAACAGCATGTCGGCTGAGTTGAAAGCGTTGATTCGGGACATCCCGGATTTTCCGAAACCGGGGATCCTCTTCCGCGACATTACGCCGCTGCTCCACGATCCGACCGGGCTGCGGCGGGTGATCGACCTGTTCGTGCGCCACAATGCCAACCGGACAATCACGCACGTGTGCGGCATGGAGAGTCGCGGCTTCATCTTCGGCGCCCCGCTGGCGGTCGCGCTCGGCGTGGGGTTCGTGCCCGTGCGCAAGCAGGGCAAGCTGCCCGCCGAGACGCACTCCGCGTCGTACGAACTGGAGTACGGCATCGACCATCTGGAAATTCACAAGGACGCGCTCGACGGGGACAGCCGCGTGCTCGTGCTGGACGACCTCATCGCGACGGGCGGCACCGCCGTCGCCACGAAGCAGCTCATCGACATGACCGGCGCGCACATCGTCGGGTTCGATTTCGTGATCGAACTCGCCGCGCTCGGCGGCCGCGCCCACCTGCCCGACCACGACGTCTTCGCGCTGATTACGTACTAGGCGGTTCCGGGGCCACCCCGCCCGCAGGCCTAGTCGCCGCGGCGCACCACGTAGGTGCCGGCGATCATGTCGTGGAGCGCCTGCTTCTCCGGCGTGAACGCGGCCATGATGAACCCGATGTAGCAGATGATGCCGGACAGAATCTTCCCGAAGTAGCGCCCCGTCGCGCGCGCGAACGTGATCTGGTAGCCTTCGCGATCCGTCACCATGATGCCCAGGACGCGTTTCCCCAGGGTGGCGCCGGACGCGGAGCTTTCCATGAACGCGAAGTACAGCCACGCGAGAATGATGGACACGCCCTGCAACGCGAATGAAGCGGCGTTCAGGGCGGCCGGTTCCGACTGCAGGTCGGGCGACGCCACGCCCAGGAGGATGACAAACGGGATGACCACGGCACAACTGGCGCACGTGAGGAGGACATTGTCCAGCAGGAACGCGGCCAACCGGCGCCAGAAGCCGGCGGGCTCCCCCGCCGTGCTCCGCGCCGAGGCGGGCTGAGGCACCAGGGCCGGTGGAGGCGGTGGTGGCTCCTCGTGGGCCCAGGGGGGTGGGGGCGTGGCATTTTCGGCCGCATCATCGGGGAAGGGCTGCGGTTCCAAGGCGTCATCAGTGGCATACGCCCCCTCGAACCCGGCGGAAACCTCGGTGGGGTCCCCCGCGGGCACGTCGACGATCGCGCCGCAGGAGGTGCACCGGACACGGTCCCCGGCCTTCTCGTCCCGGACTTTGCCCCGCGTCCCACACTGGGGACAGATCAGCGGAATCGACATGCGTCCGCGTTAGCGGGCCTGCGGGAGGCGCGGGTCAGGGGCCATACGTAATGTCCACGCGCACCGTGCCGCGGATGAGGTGGAGCACTTGCGTGCCCCCGGTCAGCACCGTGCTCATCGTCCGTTGGAAATACGGGTCAGCGGCCGGGCCGTTCGGAAAGCGCTCCCCATCGATGCCCAGCAACCGGTCGTCCTTCTGCAGGCCGAGCACTTGGTCCTGGAAGGCGGCGACGCCGCGGACGAGCAGCTCGCAGTACGGCCCGTTGGGAGGGCAGAAGGCCTGCACCTCGAAGCCCGCCTGCATCGCGTCGAGCCCGTACTCATCCAGCAACGCCCGCACGTGGATCGTCCGCTTCTCCGTCTCAGTGGCGGGGGGGATGGGCCCTTCCACCAGGCCGGGCTTGGGCGTGACCGTCTTCGCCTTCCCCGTGGCCGCGTCCCACGCGACGATGAGCGCCGCGTTCGCGTCGGCCGGGTGCCGCTCCGCACGCACCACCCGCGTCTTCGGGATGGTCGACTTGCCGAACTTCACGCGCACCACGTACGCGGTCTCAGTCTCCTCGAGAATGACGCAGGTCAACGGCCGCTCCCCCTCGCCCGCGCGCAACACCAGGACATCCGCCGACGCGGCCCCGGCCGGGGCCAAGCCCCACAGCACCATGGCGGCGATTCCCCCTCCCCGCGCGATCGACAGCCTCATGCGGCCACCACTATACCGCGATCGCGTTCCCCCCCTCCGCCGGGCGGCGACCGGAGGCGGCGCGACGGGTCGGCGCAACGCCCGCGGCTAGAGTCGCGTCCCAGTAGTAGCCGTCCACATTGGGAGCGTGGGCACGGGGTGGGGGGAGTAGGGGCGAATCTTGTATTCGCCCCCGCGCTGGGCGATCACAAGGATCGCCCCTACGCGCTGGAGATGGGAGTTGGACCCTGCAGCGTGCAATGGGTGAAGGATTTGCGGGACATGACACTAGGGGGGATCAGGTTCGCCCCAGATGACGCGGCCGATGATCTGGTATTCGACGGTCCCCTCGGGACAGTAGGCCGCGATCATTTCGCGGAGGCGTGCGTCGCAGGCGTCGGCATTGTCCCCGCCCATGCGTTCGCGGGAGAGACCGTTGCGCGCGTGGAAGGATTCGATCCAGTGGTCCACGGATTGGCGCACGGTCATGGGCGCGGTGTCGCGCGTGCCGACCTCGCGGAACAGGCCGCGCGCGGTGAGTGCTTCCGCGACGGTACGCATGTCGTAGGGCGTCATGTCCTGGTTCGTGGAGTAGGCCTTGGTAATTTTCGCCTTGTCCGCCTGCCAGGGCGATGGCGGGATACGATCCTCGACGATGGCGAGGACGCCGCGGGGGGTGAGCACCTCACGGAACCGCGGCAACGCGCGGGGCCAGTCCAACCAGTGGATACTCGCTGCGGCGACCACGAGGCCGTACGGCGGGTCCAGCGGCGCGTCTTCGATGGGGCCGCAGATCCAACGGAGGTGCGGATGATCCCCGCCGGGCTCGCGCTTGCCGGTCGCGATCATGTGTTCCGCGGCATCGACTGCGTCCACGCGGGACACGCTCGGCGCGAGGGGTCGCGCGATGTAGCCGGTGCCACAGCCCGCGTCGAGCACCACGCCGGGCTGGTCGTCCGCATGGATGAGATCGCACAGGATGTCGAACAGCGCGGGCGGATATTCGGGCCGGCGGTGGTACGCGGCGGCGACGCCGGCGTCCTGCCACATATTCGCGTGCTGCGGTCCCCACTGCGTGGGTTTGGGTTGCATGCCTGAGATCATTACGTAGTCCGTCCCATCCAGCTACGGCCTGGTAGGGGCGACGCATGCGTCGCCCGCGGGTGCGCCGTAGAACCGGGAACGGGCGAGGCATGCCTCGCCCCTACGGGGTGTCTACTGGACAATGAACCGCAACGTTCGAAAGCAACGGGCCGGACCGGCCCCTAGCAGGGGATGGTTAACATTTCGCGGCAGACTGTTACGCATCAGCGGTGCGCGTCGAACGCGTCGCGGGTCAGGACGTAGACCGTGGTGGGGAGGTCGTTGTGCAGGGTTTCGCCTTCGCACGTCATGCCCAGGCGCTGGAGCACGCGCTGCGATGCGAGGTTCGGGGTGTCCGTGCGGCCGTACACGCGAGCGTACGCGAGATCGGTAAACGCGTAGGCCAACACGGCGCGCGCCGCCTCGGTGGCGTACCCCTGGCCCCAAGACTCGGGCGCCAGCGCGTAGAGCAGTTCCACGTCCCCGGTGTCGTTCATGCCGCGCAGGCCGCAGCCGCCCACGAGCGCGTCGGTCTCGCGGCGGCGCACCATCCAGTGGCCGAAGCCGTGCGCGGCGAAGTCCGCCTCGCTCCGGGCGACGGCCTCGTCGGCGGTCGTGCGCGCGATGACCAGGTCATCCCAGAGATAGCGCCGGACGTCGGGCTGGGTCCAGAGCGCGTGCAGCGGCGCGGCATCCGCGGCAGCGCAGGGCCGCATCTGCAAGCGGGCTGTTTCGATAATGCGATCGGTCATCAATTCTCAGGTGCTTCAGGATGCGGCACGTCCACGAGTTCTCGCGGATGCCGGCGCCGGATGCTGAACCACATCCCCCCCATATGCACAACTACTACAAGGAGCAGGGCCAGATGCGCTTGGATTACGTATCCGACACCGGCCTCGTAAAGAATGGCAGGCCCCACATGGGGATCGTAAACTTCGCCCATGAGAAGAATCTCCGGAAAGCTCGCAAACGGGAGAATACCGAGACCAAGCCACCACCGAATAGCAGATGCGGTACCGCCAACGACGGCTCCCGCACAGGCCCATATCCAGACAAGCGGAAGGGAGGGCTCCTTATCCATTACCTCTGCCCACGCCGGCTGAATTGTCGCACCCGTGGCTACGAGAGTAGCGACCACGAGAGGCATGTATCGAAACAATGGGCGTCTCCGGCTAGTGGTCAGCAATTGATGCCTCGCTATCGTACGAACGTACCGGTGGGCCGCCAGCAAAATCACGTCGCCCCAGCGTACGACAGCCGGCCCGCGGGTGCGGACCGGCTGTCAGAAGAAGATCCCCGGCAACGAGCTACTCTCCCACCCGGGAACCGGGCAGTACCATCGCCGCAGGCGGGCTTAACTACTGTGTTCGGAATGGGAACAGGTGTGGCCCCGCCGCTGTAATCACCAGGAAAGCGTAGGGGCACCCCGGGTGGGGCGCCGGGCGTGGCGCGTGGGTCACGCCGCATTGACGGTCTGAGGATGCCTCGATGGATCGTCTGCGACCGGATCCTTCATAGAGAGCAAATTGGTCAAGCCTCACGGCCGATTAGTACCAGTTAGCTTCACGCGTTACCGCGCTTCCACACCTGGCCTATCAACGAGGTAGTCTTCCTCGGGCCTTCAGGGACTTGCGTCCAGGGAAGATTCATCTTGGGCGGGGCTTGGCACTTAGATGCTTTCAGCGCTTATCCCTTCCGAGCATAGCTACCCGGCGATGCTCCTGGCGGAACAACCGGTACACCAGCGGCTCGTCCACCCCGGTCCTCTCGTACTAGGGGCAGCTTCCCGCAATCTTCCAACGCCCACGGCGGATAAGGACCGAACTGTCTCACGACGTTCTAAACCCAGCTCGCGTACCGCTTTAACGGGCGAACAGCCCGACCCTTGGGACCTGCTTCAGCCCCAGGATGCGATGAGCCGACATCGAGGTGCCAAACCGCGCCGTCGATGTGAACTCTTGGGCGCGATCAGCCTGTTATCCCCGGCGTACCTTTTATCCTTTGAGCAACGGCCCTTCCATACGGGACCGCCGGATCACTAAGCCCGACTTTCGTCTCTGCTCGACTTGTAGGTCTCACAGTCTGGCTAGCTTATGCCTTTACACTCGACGCGTGGTTTCCAATCACGCTGAGCCAACCTATCGGGAGCCTCCGTTACTCTTTAGGAGGCGACCGCCCCAGTCAAACTACCCACCAGACACT
>CBDUXP010000072.1:0-18797 GCA_965371225.1 uncultured bacterium
CTTCTCGTACCCGTCCCCGCCCGCCGAGTTCGCCCAGACCAGCGCCGCGACGGTCGCCCCGATCAGCAGCAGCCCGCCGGCCGTCTGCATCTGTGCGAGCCGAAAAAACGGCGCCGCCAGCGACTCCGCCGCCCGCCCCCGCGGCCACAGTGGTGACCGCCCAGCCCCAAGCGCCGGTAACTACGCCGGAGCCCCGGCTGGAAACGGCTCAGGCCCCAACGCCGACGGATACGCCCACAACCGTTCCGCCCCCACCGGCCGCGCCGGAAGCGGACGCCGCACCGAAACTCGTGGCTGCCGTTGCCCCGACCGTGGAACCGGTGGTGGCCGTGCGGACGACCCCACCCGTCGCCATCCCGGCCCGGCTGGCGAACCTGCCCGGTGCCGCTCCGCTGCGAGTCGCGTACGAAGGCGCGCCCCCGGCCGCCCCCCCCGGCGCGCCGGCCCCGGAGCTGCAATTCGAAATCTTCACCCGGCGTGAGGGCACCACGAAGCTGACGGCCCTGAACAACGGGGATGCGCTCACCTCCATGGTGGACGACTACCTGCTGGTGGCGCGGACACTCTCGCCGGGCTATCTCTACGTCTTTCAGTTGGATTCGCACGGGAACAAGTACTGGCTCTATCCAACAAACCCGCACTTCGCGCTCTCCGTGGGCAGCAATCCGCTGAAGGCCGGCACCGTGGTTCAGGTGCCGGGCAACGCGCAGGCGCTCTATCTGGATGAGAACACCGGAGTGGAGCACGTGTACGTGGTCTACAGTGCCGTGGCGTGGCCCGAGTTGGAGGCGGCGTTGGCCGAGGCGGTTCCGCAGCCGGCGCCGCAGGCCGCGCCTGCCGCCGATGCGCCGCAACCGGCGCCGATCACTCCGGCCGCGGTTGAACCGGTGATAACTTCTACTGAGGTAGGCAGTTCGATTGCGTCGGCCTACACCCCCGGTGGCCGATTCGAAGTGGCGATGGTAGTGCGGGAACCCAACCAGTTGCGGACACGCGGGGTCGGTGGGGCGCGCAAGACGCTCGCCAGCGCTAACGTGGTGGTCGAGTTCGAACGGAAGCCGCACACCGTCTCGGTCAAGAGCGATCCCGTTACGGCCGCGGGTGCCTTCCTCGTCCTCGAACGCTGGTTCCACCACGTCGCGCCCGAGTAACGTCACCCGCGCCTGAGCCCGCGGCTCCCGGGGTTCGCCCCGGCCAGGATCTCGCCGGGCTCAGCGCGCAAGATTCCGCATGCCGCAACGCCGGTGGAGGGCGAACAGGATGCAACGACGGCTAACTTGGTGGGTCCTCATCGCCGGGCTGGTGTGGGCGCGCCCCGCCTTCGCCGACCGGTGGGACCGGGCGTGGGATAAGGCAACGCGCACCGGCGTGGAAGCGAAATACGAGGGCAAGCTGGCGCCCGCCGAGGCGCAATTCCAAACGGCCCTGCAACTGGCGGACACGCACGGGGATCAGGCCGATCCGCGGGTGGTGCAGAGCCTGGACAACCTCGCCGGCCTGTATCTGGATCTCGGGCGGCACGCCGAAGCCGAAACCCTGTACACGCGCGCGCTGCACCTGCGAAAGACCCACCTGGGCGCGAACCACGCCGACGTGGCCGTCGGTCTGATGAATCTCGGATGGCTGTATGACGTGCAGGGGTCCCGCGCTCACGCCGAACAGTTCTACACCGAGGCGCTGGCGATCCGCGAAGAGGCCCTGGGGGAGAAGCATCCCGACGTGGCCGCAACCCTCATGGCGCTGGGGGACCTGTACAGCGCCCAGGATCGGTTCGAGGAATCCATTGACGTGTACGGGCGCGCGGGCAACATCGCGGCGCACACCCTGGGCGCGTCGCACCTGCGTGTGGCGGACGCGGTCGGTCGCCTGGCGTGGGTCCGTACGCTGCAGCAGCGGTCCGAAGACGCCGACACCCTGTTCGAAAAGGCCATCACCCTCTACCACGCCACCACAGCCGATCCCGCGGACGTGGCCGTCAGCCTGCACCTGCTCGCGGGGTTATACCAGGAGCGCGAACACTTTCCACAAGCGCAACGGCTGTACGCCTGGGCGCTGAAGATCATGGAACAGAACGTGGGCCCGACTCACGAGAGTCTCGGGACGAGCCTGAACAATCTGGCGGCGCTGCATTACGCGCAGGGGGAATACGACGAAGCCGAAGCGCTGTACGCGCGCGCCCTGGACATCGCCGAACGCAGCCAGGGCCCGGACCACCTCGCCACGGCCACGGCGCTGCACAACCTCGCGAGCCTCTATCACGCGCAAGCCCGGTATCGGGAAGCGGCGCAGCTCTACGACCGGGCACTCCGCATCCGGGAAGCGAGCCTGGGCCGCGACAACCTGCAGGTGGCCGAGACCGCGGACAACCTGGCGGCGCTATACACGGCGGAAGGCCGCTACGCCCGCGCGGAGCCGCTCTACACGCGCGCGCTGAAGATCCGCGAAACGCAGCTGGGGCCGGACCATCCGGACGTGGCCACGAGCCTGAACAACCTGGGCTCGTTGCACCACACCATGGGGGAACTGGACCGGGCGCATCCCCTGTACGCGCGGGCCCTCGCCATCACGGAACAGCGGCTGGGGCCGGACCACCTGGGAGTCGCCGCCGCACTCAACAACATCGCCGGCGTGGCGTTCCTGCGGAAAGACTACGCGGTAGCCGAGCAGCGGTATCGGCGCTCCCTCGCCATCCGGGAGCAGGCGCTGGGGAGCCACCACCCGGCAGTGGCTACTGCCCTGAACAACCTTGGCGCGTTGCACGAGGTGCAAGCGCAGTATGCCAAAGCGGAGGCGCTCTACCGGCGGGCGCTGGCCATTCAAGAAGCGACCCTGGGCCGGAGCCATCCCGCCCTCGGCATCACGCTCAATAACCTGGCGCGCTTGCACCATAGCCGCGGGGACTACGCCGCGGCGGAACCCCTCTTCCTGCGCGCCGTGGACATCGCCGCCGCCAGCCAGGGGGAACGGCATCCCGCGTACGCGCGCGCGCGCCACAACGCGGGCGTGATGTACGGCAACTGGGGGAGGCCGGAGGCCGCACTGAAGCAGCAGGTGGCCGGGTTGGGCGCCGTGACCTCGATCCTCGAGGACTTGGCGCTGTGGGCCGCGGAACCGCGCCTCAACGGCTACCTGACGACGCTGGAGTATCGGTACGATCAGTTCTACTCCCTGCTGGCACAGCACCCGGCAGCCGCCGCGCGCGTAGCGAACCAGGCGCTTGAGGCGCACCTGGCATACAAGGGCTTGGCCGCCGAGACGGTCGCCCGGCGCAATCGCCTCGCGCTACTCGGCGATGACCCCGCCCTGGCGAAGCAGATGGGCCAGCTCCGGGCGGTCACCCAACGCCTGGCCACCGTGACGCTGGCGGGGCCGGGCGAGGGCTCGCCGGAGGAACACCAGGCCACCATCAAAGCCCTCGAGCAGGAGAAGGCCGACGTGGAGGCAAAGCTCGCTCGTACCTCCGCCGCGTATGCCGCGGCCCAGTTCACGGACGGGGTAACCGTGGAGAGCGTGGCGGCGGCCCTGCCGCCCAGCGGGCTGTATCTGGACCTCGTCTTGTACGACACGTACGACTTTGCCAAAACCGGTTGGACCGGGGAGCAGCGGTACCTGGCGTTCGCCCTCCGGCGGGATACAGACGGCCGCCCCGTGGTCCAGATCGAAGACTTGGGGCCCGCGGACACCATCGACGGCATTATCTCGCGCCTGCGGGAAGCGCTGCAGGCCGAAGCCGAGACCACACGCGGCATCGGCGGCGCGCGCCAGTTGCGCCCGACCCCCACGGGGCCGGGGGCCAGCGAATTCAGCCTGCGGCTATCCGAGAAGGTCCTGCAACCGTTCGCAGACGCGCTCGCGCACACGCGCCTGCTCTGCGTCGCGCCCGGCGGCAATTTCAATCTGCTCCCGTTCGAGATCCTGTCTGCCCCCCGGAGCGAGGAGTTGATCGCCGACCGCATGTTCGTGGCGTACGCGCTGGGGCGCGACCTGCACGCAGCGCGCACCGCGCGGACACCCGATGAGGGCGACCCCAATTTCTACGTCTTCGCTGCGCCGGACTTCGCTCCGCACAAACGTGGGCGGGCCGGGACAGCACCGGCGGACACGTCCCCCGTGTTGAAGCGGGGCGTGGTGCGCGGCTGGCCGATAACGTTCGAGCCTCTGCCGGGGACGCGCGCGGAAGCCAAAGGCATCGCGAAAGCCGCCGGCCGCCGCCGAGTCACGACGTACCTCGGCCGGTCGGCCACAGAAGAACGCTTCAAAGCCCTGCGGCGGCCGGCGCAGGTGCACATCGCCACGCATGGATTTTTCCTCGAAGACGTGGCGCGGCCCACCCCCCGCGACGTGCGGGGCATCGGCGGCGCCCGCCCCGTGCAGGGCGCGGTGGCGGAGACGGCCCAGGGCCTGGGCGGCTTGATCGAGCTGCGCAACCCGCTCCTGCGCTCCGGCCTCGCGCTCGCCGGCTTCAACGGCCTGGCGGAAGGTGTCGACCCCGGCCAGGGGCGGGACGATGGGATTCTCACGGCGCTGGAAGTCACCTGGATGGACCTGCAGGGCACCGAACTGGTGGTGCTCAGCGCGTGCGACACGGGGTTGGGCGAGGTGCAGCGGGGACAAGGCGTCGCCGGCCTGCGCCGGTCCTTCCGCATCGCGGGGGCGCGCAATGTGCTCATGAGTCTGTGGAGCGTGCCCGACGAGGAGACCGCGTGGCTGATGGAGGAATTCCACCGGCGCCACCTGGGGGGCGAGCCGCCGCTCATGGCGCTGCACGGTGCGCGGCAGGTGGTGCGCAAGCGGCTGATCGAACGGGACGGCACCGACCACCCGTTTTTCTGGGCCGCCTTCGTGCTCCAGAGCGCGTCGTTGAGCTGAGGTCCGCGCGGCGGGTTATTCGTACCGCAACGCGTCGACGGGGTTCAGGCGCGCCGCGCGCAGGGCGGGATACAGGCCGGAGAGGATCCCCACGCCCCCGGCCATGAGCAGGGCGAGCAGTAAGGCCCAGGGCGTCACCGCGGTGCTCCACCCAGCGTAGAGGCTGACGATCTTCGCCCCCGCCACCCCCAGGACGACGCCCACCGCGCCGCCCACCAGCGTGAGCACCACCGCCTCGGCCAGGAAGTGCGCCGCGATGTGCTGCTCGCTGGCGCCGACGGAGCGACGAATGCCGATCTCTTTCGTGCGCTCCGAAACGCTCGCCAGCATCACGTTCATAATCCCGATCCCCCCCACGAGCAGGGAGATGCCGGCAATGCCACCGAGCACCACGTTGAAGACCCACTGCGTCCGTTGGGCCTGCAACAGCAATTCCTGCGGCACGATGATCTGGAAATCTTCCGTGCGGCGGGCCTGCGCCAGAATGCGGCGGATGACGGCCGCGACGGCACGGACGTTGTGCCCCTGCCGCACCTTCACCACGATCTCGGTCAGATTGGCCGACCCGTGCGCCAGCCCGACCGCGCGCGGGTCTGCGCCCAGGGGCACGAAGGCGGTGCGGTTGAAGTTGCGCGCCGCGACGGCGGTGGCCTCGTCTTGCACGAAGCGACGCGCGCGCAAGATGCCCACCACGCGATAGGTGAATTCGCCCAGCCGGACGGTACCGCCCACGTACCCCTCCCGGCCGACCATGGCCGCCGCCTCCGCACCCAGCACGCACACGAGCTGCCGCCGCGCCACGTCCGCCGCGCAGATGAACCGTCCCTCGCGCACCGGCAGGTTCATCACGCCCTGATAGCGACTGTCGACCGCGAGCACGTCGAGCGTGTCGGGCTCACTGGCGTCGCGCACCCGCGCGTTCGTTTCTCGCACCGGCGCGACGGCCCCCGCCTCGGGCACCCGGCGTTCCAGGGCGCGCACATCGCTCCACGCCAGGGCCGGCCCGCGGCGCCGCACATTCGCTGCGGTCCCGTCGCGCCCCCCCCGGCGCACGACGATATTGTTCGTGCCGAGCTGGTGAATCTGCGCGAGGGTTTCGCGCTTGGCGCCTTCCGCGATCGCTAACATGGCCACCAGCGCGATGACCGCGAAGACGATGCCCAGCATGCTCAACAGGCTGCGCAGTTTCTGCTGCCAAATCGCCTGCACCGCGTGTTGCAGGAGCGGATGCCACTTCATGCGCACGCCGCCTCGGCCGCCACCCGGCCATCCTGCAGTTGCACCACGCGCCCACAGCGCTCCGCGACTTGGGCGTCGTGGGTCACCATCACGAGGGTCGTGCCGTGCTCGTGCACCGCGCTAAACGTATCCAGGATGCGCGCGCTCGTGGCCGAATCCAGATTGCCCGTGGGCTCATCGGCCAGAATGAGTTGCGGCTCGACCACCAGGGCGCGGGCGATGGCCACCCGCTGCATCTCGCCCCCCGACAGTTCCACGGGGCGATGATGGCGCCGGTGGCTGAGGCCCACGTGGTCCAACGCATGCGCGGCCCGCTCGGCCGCATCGGGAACCGGCTCCTCCCAGTACAGGAACGGGAGCGCGACGTTGTCCAGCACGTCGTACTGCGGAATGAGATTGAAGTTCTGGAACACGAAGCCGATGTTCCGCGCGCGCAGGCGGGACAGGGCCGCGTCTGAGAGGCGGGCGACATCCCGGCCGGCGAAGACATACGTGCCGCTGGTCGGCCGGTCCAGGCAGCCGAGGATATGCAGGAGCGACGACTTGCCGCACCCCGAGGGGCCCATGATGCCCACGCACTCCCCGCGCTCGACTACCAGATCCACATCGCGGAGCGCTTCCACGCGCGGAGCCACGGCGCCGTATACCTTCCACAGGCCGTGCGCCGTGACGAGGGGACCGGGCGTCATGAGGCGGCGGGAGCGGCCGGCAAGGCGCGCTCCCCGCGCACCCGATCCGGTGGCGGGCGGACCAAGGCCACGCGTTCCCCCGCCCGCAAGCCGCGGAGTATCTGCGCCCAATCTTCGCTCTGCGCGCCGAGGGCCACCTCGCGCAACTGGAACCGGCTGCCGCTGCCCACGTAACAGTACGCCCGCCCGTCTTGGATGAAGACGGCATGCACCGGCACGGCCAACGCCTCCCGCAATTGTGCGCTGTCAATCTCGATACGCGCCGTCATCCCGGGGCGCAAGCGCGCATCTCCGTCGTGCAACTCGAGCACGGTGCGGAACGCCTTGTCGCCCCCCGGCACGTGGTGCCGCGCTTCCGCCATCACCCCAATGGATCGCACCATACCCGCCAGGCGCAGCCCGGGATACGCGTCGACGATGACGGTCGCGGGCATGCCCACCGCCACGTTGTGCAGGTCCAGTTCACGAATATGTGTTTCCACCACCATGCGCGACACGTCCGGCACGTAGATGAGCGGCTGGTTCTGAAGCACCACGTCACCCACCCGGGGTTTCCGCCGTTCCCCCTGGCGGAAACTTTCCTGCAACACCACCATCCCCGAGAGGGGCGACCGGATGACCGTGCGGGCCAGCTCCGCCTCCACCTCCGCCAGTTCCGCTTCGGCGGCCGCGCGCGCTTCCCGGTTCTGGCCGAGTGCCGCCGCCGCTTTGGCGACCGCCAGTTCACCGCCGCGGCCCAGCTCGTCGATTTCGGCCTGCGCCCGGGCCACGCGCATCTTGGCCTGCTCGAGCAGCGTCGGCAGCACATACGTGCCGTAGCTCTGGAACTGGCGTTTGGCAATCTCCAACTCTTGCCGCGCCTCCTCGGCCGTGCCGCTGGCTTGGGCGATTTCCGTGGGGTTGCTGTAGCCTTGCTCCGCCAGCCCTTCCAGGTCCTTCACGTAGCGCGACTTCTCTTCGAACGCCTTGCGCGCCTTGCGCGCCTGACTTTCCAACCGCGCCAACTCGAGCGGCCCTTCCCCCTTCTCGAGTTTCAGCAGGTCCAGTTCCGTCACGCGCGCGTTGAATTCGGCCGTCTTGACATCCCGCGCAGCCTGATTCCGTTCCAGCGCGAGGGTTTGCTCCGCGGTCGCCACCGCCGCCGCCCGTTCCTGGACCACCTGCCGCAGTTGGACGATGTGCTCCTCGAACGGCGTCGGGTCCAGCCGGATCAGCACATCGGTTCGGTCCACCGGCGTCCCGTCCGCCACGAGATAAATGATCTTGCCACGGTCGCCACGTACTTGGGAGGACACGACCGTCGCCCGCGCGGAATCCAGCTCGCCCACGGCGCGCACCACCACGCCGAAGTCGCGCACTGTCGCTTGCGTGGTGGGCACCGCCCACTCGGCTTCGAGGCCGCCTGATCCGCCGCTCACCGCGCTGACGGTCGCCACCAGCAACAGCCCCAGACCTAAGCCGGCCAAGCCTTTCCACTGCATCGCTAGAACCGCACCGGACGTTCCACCAACGTCCCCAGGCTCGCCCGCAAGCGGTACGTGCCGACAATGTAGTCGAACACCACGCCGATCAGACTCAACTGCGCCCGCCGCAATTCCGCCTCCGCGTCGATCACGTCGAAGTTATCGGCCAGCCCGCGCTGGAACTTGACGCGCGCCAACGCCAGTTGACCGTCCGCCTGGTCGATCTGTTCCTGCTGAATGGCGATCCGCCGTTCCGACCGTTTCAGGCTACGCAAGTCGCGTTTCACTTCGCGCACCACCTCGTCGTGCCGCAGCCGCAGGTTGCGCCGGGAGGTACGCACGTTCACCAGGCTCTGTTTGTGCGCCGCGCGTTCGGCTGTGCGCGCAAGGTCCGTGCTGGAAGACAGCGCCACGCCCCAGAAGTCTTGCGACAGGTTCGTGCTGTCGTTGAAATTGTCCCCCGTGCCCAGGCGGGAATAGGTGAAGTTGATATCCAAGTCGGGAAACGTGTTATGCCGGGCGACGCGGGATTGGCGTTCCAGGTCGCGCATGAGGTCGGCCGCATTGTCCAGCTCGACCCGCGACCGGAGCGCCACGCGCACCGCCTCGGCGTCGGCCATGCGCACCAGGTCGTAGGTCAGCGGCGCCTCCACCTGCAGGGCCTCGTCCAGCGGGAGCGCCAGGAGCACGCGCAGGGAGTCTATCGCGTCCTCGTGCGCCTGCCTGGCGTTCGTCAGGTTGTCCTCTGCCTGATTCAACTCCAGGCCCGCGCGATAGGTATCGATCGCGGTCGTCATGCCGATGCCTTCTTTGACCTTGGCCGCTTCATAGTGTCCGCGCAGCCGCTCGGCGGATTCCGCGTTCAGCCGCTCGGCTTCCCGCTGCCGGATGATGTTGTACACGCCGCTCACAGTGGCCAACACCGTGTCCACCCGCGTGAGATACTCCGCCCGCGCGGCGGACCGCTGGCTGAACTCTGCCCCCTGAACGCGCGACAGGTTGAACTCCCGGTTCAGACCGCGCAAGAGGGGCTGCGTCAGCGTCGTGTCCACGCCCGACCGGTAGAAATCGCCGATGCGCTGCACGTTCGGCTCGACGCTGACCACCGTCCCGAAGGTCGCGAACCGCTGCCGCATTTCGAGACCGGCGCCGTACCGCTCTTGCGTTTCGGTAGCGCCTTCGAAATCCCCCACGGCGCCCGCCTCGCCCCTCGGGATGAACTTGAGTTCGAACTCCGACTCCGCTTGCACCAGCGATAACTCCGCCGTTTCCATCCGGTCCCGGGCGTTGAGCAGTCCGCGATTGGCCATGAGCGCCCGATTGATGGCCTGCTCCAGGGTCAGAGCGCGCGCCACGGGCCCCGGCGTCGGTTCGATAGCCTCCGGCTGCGCCGCCGACTCCGGCTCAGCCGCCTCCGCACTTGGGGGCGCCTGGTCGTCTTGAGCCCGGACCGGTCCCGCCGCCGTGCAGAGCAGCCCCACTGCGGCACAGAGGAATGCCGTCCCCAGACTGGAACGCCATTGCACTCGGGATTGCGGTCCCCTGCCTCCCGCTCTGATCACTATCGCCCCTCCGTGCGCACCCCCATGCGCGAGTATCCAAAGTATACGAGAAGACGGTACGGATTACGCACCCGAATCGGTATTGGCAGAATTGGGATCCGCCCATCGCCAGGCCCGGAGGAGTCCGGAGGAGTTAGGGAGCCCCCTCTGCCAATCGCCGCTTCTGGGCTTCGTAGAGTCCGGAGTTCCGTAACGTCTGTTGGCCGCTCCGCCACATCAGCAAGACGGGATGCGCGGAAAACGCGTTGGTCTGAAACCACTCCTCCCCCTTTGTGACAAAGAGCATCTTGAGAATCCGCCGCTGCGCTCGCGGGGCATCGCGAGACTCAGCGCCATCGTCTGCCGGGGTGTCGCCTGTGAGAACAATTTCATAGCCGATGATGGCAAAATCCGGAGTGGTGGCCTGTGCGGTGAGCAAGACATCGCGCCCAGCTAACCCGGCCCGCCAAGCCGCAATCCAATCCTCGCGGGAGCGCGGCCGTAGTGCCGGGTCCTGTGCGGCCTCTGGGCTTGCGCGCGCCAAGAGTGCCCGGCGATCTTCCTCGGTCCAACACGCCAACCACGCATCAAAGTCCCCCGCATGCATGGCCGCGAAGACAGCGGTGGCGGCCTGGACCGGTGTATCACGTTGCACCGACCCGGCCGAACGCGACGGGGCAACGCGAACGGGCGGGGTGAACACGTCCTCCTGAAAGGTCCAAACCGTCTCTATAGTGATCTCCTTGGACGCAGACATGCTGGGGAGGGCAGGGGCAGACACGAGTTGGCCAAGGGGAAGGCCGACAACCACAAACAAGCATCGTGGATTCACCATGGGGATGCTCTTGCAACCCCGGGAACCTCGCACAAAAGCAAGCTCATCGCGGGCTGCTACTGCGGCAGTGGTTCCTGAATTTCGCCACACGTGAAGCTCACCGTGGCGCTCCACTGAAATCCCGTGGAGTCTTCCCCTTCGGCGTGATCGTGCTCGTAGACCACATCCACGAACGGATTGCCGCTGAAGCTTTCCGCCGTGACCACGGTGGTGCCGGAACTCGCTGTGCGCTGCGAGAAGATGGTCGACCCTTCATAAATGAGGCTGAAGGTGTCCAGCCCAAAGTCGGGTTCCGTGGAATCGGTGCCCCCGGAATCGAAGCTGAAGTTGACCTGGACTTGGATCACCTCCTGCCCCGAGGGAATGTTCAGGGTCTCGATCCGCGTCACCAGGAGCGGAAACGTGCCGAACGTACTGGCACTCACCGCCTGGCCCAGGAAATTGACCGAACCCGGCTCCACTGCACAGAACGGGGAACTCGGGGCGGGACCATCCCCGCCGCCGCCCCCACCGCCCGCGGCAGCCACCCCGCCGGCGACCGCACCCCCGACGATAGCCGCACCCGCGGCAATCGTCCCAACGCCAACCCCGGCGGCGGCGCCCGCGGTCGCTCCCGCAGCGGCCGTCGTGCCCGCAGCGGCCGTACTCGTACCGGCACTCGTTCCTGCGCTGGCTCCACTGGCTCCACCGCCGCTACCGGTGCCCGATGCCGCGACGCCACTCAGGATCGTGACGGGAACGAGGCCACAGAAGATCACATCGGCCGGCCCGAGGCCCGGCCCACCGGCGGCTTCATCCTGCGGGGTCCCGTACAGTTCGCCGGTGATGCCGTACCGTTCCTCCGGCGGGGCGCTCGCCAGCTCGACGGTATCCTCGAAGCCCGGCACCCCTTCCAAGGTGGCGGCCAGGTCGGTGTTTACCGTAAGGGGTTCATCTTCGGGAACGGCTTGCCACAAGGGGGTCTCGGGCTCGTCCCGCGCCCCGGCGGCGAAGGCTTCCGTCCGGAACACGCAGCGGGCGCCGGTCACGGTGAGGAACAGGTATTCGAACTCGTTCGTCCCGCTCTCCGGCGCCGGTAGCACGCCACGATATTGGTCACCGCCGACCGGGACCATGTCCACGTAGCTGTAGTCCACGGCCCCCTTCTGCCGGAAGTAGCAGCGGACCGTTTCCACGCCGCTCTCGTCGCTGACCTGAGCGAGAACTTCCACGCGGTGCCCCGGCACGAAGTATTGAATCGGCCGGTGCCGAATCGTCGGGGTCGTCAACTCTGCGGCCACGCCGGTCGTCGCGGCCACCACCACACACAACAGCAGCGCGCACAGCCGGCGCTCCACCGGCACTCGCCGCGTCTTTCCATACTGCATCGTCACGATCCCCCCTACGCCCAACTATGAGTCTCGTGCTGCTCCTGACGGAGCCGAGGCCCATTCACTCCCACCTCCGGAAACGACTCCAGCCACCCGCGCGCCACACTGTGAAAGGCGCCACGACTGGCCCAGGCTTATTAGCCTAAACTCCCGCACGACACCTCGATGTCCACAGTCCAGGAGTGCCCGTTCTCTTCGTCGCACCCCTCGTTGCAGGACAACACCTCAACGATCACTTCTGTGGCGCTGCCGGAGCTGCTTCCTGAGCCTGTGCCGGTCTGACCTTGGCTCACGTTCCCCGTGTCGGCGATCAGCACACCGTCGTAAAACACCTGGAAGATATTGTCGCCGAAACATTCGCATACCGGGCCCGCGTCGCCCAGGATGTTCGCGAAGACCACAATCGGTAGCTCGGGAGACGGGCCGACGGGAAGCGGGATCACAGTAGTCCAGGGATCCCCCGCAGGCGTTCCCAGCGATTCACCACCACTCGCGCTGAAGAGAATGGGTGACGTGCTGCTGGTGCATTCCACAGGCGGATCCAACGACCCGCCACCGCCGCTGCTGCCCCCGCCGTCATTCGTTGCGGCAACCACTCCGCCGGCCGCCGCCGCCGCCACGCCGACTCCCGCGGCCAACCCACCGCCGGCACCGCCGGTCGACGCGGCGGCCACGATCGTCGCTGCGGGGATGACGCCACAGAAGATCACACCGGCCGGGCCGGGCAAGAGCGCGCCGCCCGCGCCTTGGTCGTCATCGTCCGGCTCGCCATACACGCCACCGGTAATCCCGTAGCGCTCTTCGGGCACCGCCGCGGCCAATTCGATCGCGTCGTCAAAGCCCGGGATGCCGGCCAGCGTGGTTTCCAAATCCGTCCCGACGGCGACCGCCTCATTTTCGGCCACCTGCTGCCACTGCGGGGCGCCTTTGGCCTGCTCGCGCTCGTCCCCGGCACGGACCACGAACGGGTCGGTCCGGAACAGGCACCCCGCGCCGGTCACCAGGAGAAACATGTACTCGATCTCGCTGTTCTCATCCGACGGCGCGGGCAGCACGCCGCGGTACTGGTCGCCCCCGACGGGCGCCATATCCACGTAGCTGTATTCGACCGCCCCCTCCTGGCGGAAGTAACACCGCACCGTATCCACGCCGCTCTCGTCACTCACGGCGGCGAGCACTTCCACCCGGTGCCCGGGCACGAAGTATTGGATTGGCCGGTGCCGAATGGTCGGCAGTTCCTGAGCGACCACCGCGGCGCCCCCCAGCAATCCGGCAAGAACGAAAACGATCCGGCGCCGCACCGGCGCCCCCCAGAACTGCAACAACATGGCGAGTCCCCCCATCCACTGGCCGGCGCCCAACGCGCCAGCCGTTACAAAAATGACATCAGGCCAGCATCTTAACTGCTGTCGCTCCCCGCCACCAGCCTCCCGCCGGCTGAATCTCGGTGGACAATTCCCGATAAAATATACCTGCACCCAAGCCCAGCCCGCCTTGGGGGATAGGGCTTGGGCGGGGAGCAAATGGGGAGGGGCCGCCGGGCCGAACGGGGGGGCGAGATTGGTGTACACTGCGAGTATTCGCGCCAGGGAGAGAGTGCGCCGGCAAAGTTCGCGCCGGACGTACGACCAAAAGCATCTGAAACAGCAGCTTTGGCGACTGCCCTTCACTACCCGAGCGTGGTGACTGCTTCGCACCGCATGCCCATCATCCCCCAGCCCGATCCTCGCGACGCGAACCCTGACGCCGCCCCGGGCGTCGACAGTGATCTCGCGCGCGCCGTCGAACGCGCCAAGGCGGCACGCCGGCAGACTCACGCGGAAGCCGCGCGCGCCGCCGCACACGCCAATGCGGCGCGGGTCGCCGCGGAGAAAGCGCGGCGCGCGGCCGAGGCCAAGGCCGACGACTTGCGCTCGGTGATCGCGGCGGTCCGCGATGCGGGCTGGGCGGGGCTAGGTGGCATGGAGGGCGATTGGGAACGCGTCTTGACCGACGCCGCGCAGATGCACGCGCTTCTGACGGCGGACGCCGCGCGTAAGGAAGCCGGGGCCGCAACCGCCCGCGCCGCGGCGGAGCGCGCACGGCTCACGGCGGAAGGCAAGACGCGCCTGTATTTCACGGCCGAAATCGCCCGGGCAGAGGCCATCGTGGATGCCACGCAAAGCGCGCGGCACCGCGCGACCGACGCAAACGGAGATTCCACCCACCCCCACCAGGCGATCGACGCGGCGGCCGCGGCGGAAATCGACGAAGCCCGCGCCGCGGAGATGCAGGCCCGAGCCGACGCCCTGACCGCCCGCATGGAGGTGGAAGAAGCGCGCGCCGCGGCCGAACTCCTACTGGCCCAGGCGCGCACGGAACGCGTCGCGGCACAGACCGAGGCGGAGCAGGCGCTCTCCCAGGCCGCCGACCAGAGCACGCGCGCGGAGATGGCCGAACGGGTGCTTGCGCGCGCCGAACTCCGGCTGACCAATGTGCAGGGGATGGCCGACGCGGCCTTTGCGGAGCTGGAGCAGTTGCGTGAGGAAGCCGATACGGCCGCGACGCGGGCGGACGCGGCGGATGCCGCACTCGCAGAGGCCGAGGCCCGAACGCGCGTGGCGGAAACCGAAGCCGTCACCGCACGCGAAATTGCCGAATCCGCGCGCGCCGAAATGTCTAACGATATCGCGGCAGCAGTCGCCAAGCGGCACGTGGCGCACACGGAACCCGACCACGTGCACCTGCGGATCGCCACGGAAGCGACCCGCGCCGATGCAGCGGAAGCGGCCCGCGCGGCAGCCGCCGCCGAAGTCGCCGCGTTACGCACCGAGGTGGATCGGCTCACGACGGACGCGGTCACGTTGGAGAACGCGCCGGGCGAAGCCGCCAGTGGAGAGGCAGCCAAGCGCGCCGCGGATGCCGCATCGGAGATTGCCACCTACCGCATGGAAGCGGCGGAAGCGCGCGCCGCCGCGGAGGCCGCCCAGGCGCTGACACAACGGGAAGCCGCCGCGGCCGCGGAGGCGCGCGCGGCGCTGGCCGATGCAAACGCAGCGCGTGAGGAAACCGAAACTCGTGCCACCGAGGCGCGCCTGGAGGCCACCCACACGCAGGCAGCCCTCGACCAGGCGCGCGCCGAAGCCACGGCGATCGCCGAGCAGGGGCAGGCCTCATCCGCCGCAGTCGCGGGCGCGGAAGCCCGCGCGGAAAACGCACGGGCAGATGCGAATGCCGCGCGCCGCGAAACGGATGTGCACATCGCCCAGGCGCGGGCGGAGACGGAGGAAGCCAATGCGGTCGCCGAGCGGTTCCGCCTGCGGGCGGCGGAGGCGACCGAGCGTGCCGATGGCTTGAACTCGGAGTTGGCCGATGCGGAAGCGCGCGCCACGCAGGCGCGCGAGGTTGCCGAGGATGCCCAGACCGAGGTGGAAGACTCACAGACCTGGGCCGAAGGCCAACTACAGCGCGCGAAGGCCGCTGAGGTCGCGTGCGCCGACGCTCAAAAGGAAGTGGTGCGCGCGCAGGCCGATGCCGCAGATGCCCGCGCTCGGGCGGAAGCGGCCGAGGCCGAGCTGCAAGCTGCACGCGCCCGCGCGGAGGTGGCCCAACGCGCAAGCACATCTGCCGAGCAAGCGGCCAAGTCCCGCGTTGCCCAACTCCAAGCTGAGCTAGATGCCGCCGGCGTCGAAGCGCGCGCCAATACCGCCGGCGCCGCGTCGGAGGCGGCGGCCCGGGCGAAAGCGGACCAGCTTGCGGCCGACGCGCGCGTTGAAGCGGCGCGAGCCCGCGCTCAGCGGGATGAGGCCATCACCCGTACCGCTGCCGCCGTGGCGCACGCCGAGGAAGCCGAACTCGACCGCGCACGTGCGCAGGCCGACCTGGCCGAGGGGCAGGCGCGAGAAGCGGCAGCCCGTGAAGAAGCCGCGACCCAGGTCGCCAGTGCGCAGACGACTGCCGCCGAAGCCCAGGAACAAGCGGAAGCGGCCCGCGCCCACGCGAACGCCGCGGTGATTCGTGCCGAAGCAGCAGACCGGGCACGCTCCGAAGCAGAATCCCAAGTGGCCGACGCCCAAGCGGTCGCCGCCGCCGCCCGGTCCCATGTGGCGGCCTCCCGGGTGGCCGAGGCCGCCCTCGCCGAAGCCCAGCGCGCCCGCATGGAAGCCGAGCACGTGCGCGATGACGCCCTGGCGGCCCAGACGGCAGCCCAGGAAGCGTGCGCGGAAGCGGAACGGCAAGTGAGCCAAGCGTGGGCGGTGGCGGACCAGGTTCGCAAGGAAGCCGACGCGGCCCGCACCGAAGTGGCGACCGTGCGCGCGAAAGCTCAACGCCGCATTGACGAGACGCGCCACAAAGCCGCAGCGATTCATGCAAAGGCCGTCGCGGCCACGCGGCAGGCCGACACCGCGCAAGCCAGGGCGGACGCTGCCCGCGCCGCGGCGGAGAGCGCGCGCGCGGAACTCAAGACCGAGGGTGCAGCCATGCGCGCCGAGGCCGCGGATCTGCAGGCCCAGGCCCAGCGGGAAATGCAGGCGGCGACCGCCCAACAGGAGGCCGCCCATCACGCGGCCGAAGAGGCGCACGGCCTATCCACCCGGGCGCGCGCGGAGGCCGCGGAGGCCCGGACCCGGGCGCTGGAAGCGGAAAGCGCGGCGGCGGAGGCGCATGCCGCCCAAACGGAGGCGGAAGCGGCGGCGGAGAGCGCGCGCGCCCAACTGGCCCAGGCCAAAACCGACCTCGCCCGGGCGGAACGCGTGCGGGCGCAACTGGAAGCCGACTTGGCGGAGGCCACACGCAACCAAGCGCTCGCCGCAGGACCACCCCTGCCGGCACCCGCACCGAAAAGGGCGGCGCCCACGGTCAAGCCGGCTATGGTGCCAATGGTCAGACCGGCGAGTCCCCCCGCGGACACCGCGGCCCCACAGAAGACGGCCGCGACGCGGGAGACCTCGGAGCCCGAGCGGCGGCGCACCGTGGTCTGGTATCCCGAGCGCGGGGACGCCCAGCCGCAACCGCCCGACGAGTTTCTCGAAGCCGCGCTGCATAGCGCGAGCGGACAGGTCATCGTGGCCGATACCGGAACGGAAGCGGGCGCCGCCATCGATTCCACCCGGTTCCTTGAGACGATGCTGGCGCGGGGCATCGTCAACGCCGCGGTGGCCCCCATCTGGGATCCGCTCGCGGTCACCGCGTGCGAACAAGCGGGGGTGGGCGCCCGGGTGCCGCTGCGCATTGGCGCCCGGCGCGGGCCGGACGCGGGCGAGCGGATCGAGGTGACCGCCACCGTCTTAGGGCTCACGCGATCGCTGACGGATGCAGCCGGGGGCGTAGAGTATTCCTTCGGCGCCTGCGCGGGCATCAAGGTGCACTTGGACGGCGGGTTTTCCATCGAACCGGCAAGTGGCATCGACGTCGTGCTCTGTCAGCGGCGGCAGAAGCATTTCACCCGGCGCCTCTTCACCCAGGTCGGCATCGATCCGGAACCCAAGCGCCTCTTGATCCTGAAATCCACCCGGCACCTGCAGGCGGACTTCCGCGAGGATGCCGTGGAATCGGAACAGGTCTAGCCCCGCCGGACACCTTGCCTGCGGGCGGCGCCGTCACGCCGCCTGCGGATCGCTACCGGGGCCGTCCGCGCAGCCGTGACAGCGTTCCCCATTGCGCATACAATCTCTGCGCCCACGGCAATTGAGAGGGGGGCGTATGCACATCGGAATCTTTCCCGCCACGACGGACTTCGCCGTGCGGCCGGACGAGCTGGCCCGCGCGTGCGAGGAACGGGGCTTCGAATCCTTCTGGGTGGGCGAGCACACGCACATCCCCGCCAGCCGGAAGACGCCCGCTCCCGGGGGCGGCGAACTGCAACGGGAGTATTTCCACCTGCACGATCAGTTCGTCGCCATGACCGCGGCCGCCGCCGTGACGGACACCATCAAGATCGGCAGTGGGGTCAGTCTCGTGATCGAGCACGACCCGATCGTCCTGGCCAAGCAAGTCGCGTCCCTGGACATCATTTCAGAGGGGCGCGTGTTGTTTGGTATCGGCGGTGGCTGGAACGCGGAAGAGATGGAGAACCACGGCACCCCCTTCGACCGGCGCTGGAAAGTCCTCCGCGAGCGCATCGAAGCCATGAAGTGCATCTGGACGGAAGAGGAACCGGCGTACCACGGCGAGTTCGTGAATTTCGATCCCATCTGGTGCTGGCCGAAACCGCTGCAAGACCCGCACCCGCCGATCATCATGGGCTCGAACACCCCCCGCGGCCGGCAGCGGGTGGTGAACTACTGCGACGGGTGGATGCCCCAGGCGCTGCCGATGGAGCGGATGCAGGCCGCCATCGACGACTTGCACCAGCGTGCCGAAGCCGCCGACCGCGACCCCGCCTCCATTGAGTTGTCCGTCTTCTGGCCGCGCGCGGACGAGGCGACGCTCCGCGGCTACGAAGAGTTGGGCGCCGCACGCGCGATCCTCGGCCTCCCCGCCGGCGACCGGGATAGCACCCTCGCGCGCCTGGACCGATACGCGGCGTTGGTCCCCGTGCTGGCCTGACCGGTCAACCGTTCCCGCGGCGTAGTGGTGGAGACGTTCGTGCCTTCAACAGCGGGCCGACGTCAAACTCCCCGGTGCTACAGCTTGCGACGTTGGTAGCGGCGCAGGGACTCGAACCCCGGAGTGTGCGATGTGGCTTTTACAAAAGTCGGCGTACCGGGGGGGTATGCCTTAGGCCTCAGGCATACATGGGGTTGCGCCGCTCGGTTCCGGCTGGTTTCGGGTGATTTCGTCTGTTTTCGTGTGGCTTTGGCACAAGTTTG
>CBDUXP010000073.1:0-18576 GCA_965371225.1 uncultured bacterium
CGGGGGCTGCGTCTCACGCCTGGGGGCGTGGGGGCGCGGCGCCTGGTGCTGCACTGGGGCGGTCGATGTGGGAATGGGCATCCCCTGCCGGGGGGGCGGGACGCCGCCCCGGCACCCAAAATCCTCGATGGTGCCGTGTGGAATTATGTTACCAACGATACCGCACAGGTGCCACGAATATTCACGCCTCACGCGGGTGCTGAGTCCTCAGGCTTCTTCTCCGGCCGCGCGCACCCGCAGATGCTGGGGATCGTGCGTCTCCGGGCGTTCCCACTCCGGATCCCGCCATCGGGCTTGCCAATGTTGGAGCCGCCGCCACCAGGGGTGCGGTATCGGCTGGGCATGCCCCTGTACGTGTGTCCCCTTGCAGACGATGGGAGCGTCCATGGTGGCGCCGTAGGCCCGTTTCGCGCCGCCCACCAGGCATACGTGTGCGGCATCCGCTTCCCACGCCACGGGTCCGCGGACGGCGAGGCCGCCCCCGGGCTCCAGAACACCCGCCTCCGCCGTCAGGTGAGTGGCGACGCGTTGGGTTTTCCCGTCGACCGCCTCGATGCTGGTCAGTCCCTCGAAACTGATGCGTTGCGCCGGGGCCAGCGCGGGGGGCATAACGGGGACCGGCTGATCGGCTTCCCACCCTGCTTGAATAATTGCGCACCCGTCAGCCATCGGCGCGAGTGTCCGGGCCAGGTCTGCTGCAGCGACCATCGCGGGGTGCTGCTCACTGAGAAAAAATGTGCGCGACAGGGTCTTCCAGTGTTCGTGAGCAAGACCCCGCGCGATCGGATCCCGGCCAACGCGGGCGAGCATGGTACGCGCCAGCCCGCGCTGCATGCGCTTCCTCCACGGTAAGGTGCGAATATGTTGCGTCTGTTCCGCCCCTGCACCCCGCCGCAACACGCTCGAGAAGATTGGGCCGAGTTCCAGAGCCGAATCGGGCCATCGGCGCGTGCGCAAGTAATAGTCCAGGTAGTCGGGCCAGACGTTGTCGCGCCAACCCGATTGCAACCGCAGCTCCAGCACGAAGTGCGTGCGGATGGTTTCCAAAACGCGGCGGCAGGACACGAGGTAGGCGGTATCCGGGTACTCGGCCCGAAGTGAGATTGTGCTGTGAGGCCGGAGAATGGCCGTGGAGGTGCCGATGGGGCGTGCTACGTTCCCTGCGTGCAAGTGTGCGCCTGGCGCCAGCGAAATGCGAACGGGACTCCGGGTGCGCCACGTGACGGTGGTACCCCGCAGCAGCCGCACCAGTGAAGCGATGCCGCGCGCCGCGAAGCTATGATCTTCGGGCGCTTCGTGGGTGGCATTCTGCATGGCGTTGGGAGGCGGGCAGTCCCTTTACCTCATACGCCGCCGCCGACCTACCCATTCAACAGGGCGGGGCATCTCGTTCCCGCGTCCCCCGACCGTAGTATAGTGCCGCTTCACGTCTGGCTTACAACGCTTAGGAGTTGCAGCGCACTGCCATGTCCGAGGAGCACGCATGATCACGCTGTTTGAATTTCGGTCGTCGCCGTACTGTGAGAAGGCGCGGCTGGCGCTGGACCTGAAGGGGCTGGATTACCAGGCCGTCGAGATCAACGGATTGACGCGCGCGGAGTTGCGCGGCATCTCGACCTATCCCACCGTGCCGATCCTGAAGGATGGGGATCGGGTGGTGGAAGATTCGACGGCGATCTTCACCTACCTGGACGAGAAGCAGCCGGAGCCGCGCCTGTGGCCGGACGACCCGGCGCAGCGGCGCGAGGCGCAGCTGTGGGAGGACTGGGCGGACGAGAGCTGGGGTTACGCCGCGCGCGCGATCGGCTTGTGGGCGTTGCGCGGTGACTACGACCGCCTGCGGCGCGAAGTCACGCGCAACCTGCCGAGTTGGGCGGATGCGGTGTGGCCGGCCCTGGGACCCATCGCCATGAAGCTCGCCCTGAACATCAGTGGCATCACCGCGAAGAACGAGCCGCAGCGCCGTGCGCAGTTGGAGTCCGGGTTCCGCCTGCTGGCCGACGCGCTCGAGGGCCGCGAGTGGCTGGTGGGGGACGCCATGTCCGCGGCGGACGTGGCCATTGCGGGGCACCTGTGGGAACTCCGCCACACGGACCGGTACGAGCACGACGCGGCGTGCGCGCCCGTGTTTGCCCTGCGCGACCGCGTCTACGCCGTCGCTACCGCCAGTCGCGTCTCGAAGGCGTAAGGCTAGCCGTCGCCCGCAACCGGGTCCGCGGCGGGGGCGAGATCATTGCGCGTGAGCACCGTCCAGTGGGGGAACTGCCGCGCTTCGGCGTAGTGCGTCTCAATGTACGTGATGAGCCGCGGGGCGCCGGTAATGAGGAGCCCGCTGCCGAAGATGAAGTCGTTCATCGTCGACATGATGATGACCGGTGGGCGGCTGGCGCGTAACTCGTCCAGTAACCGCTGCTCCATGGCCCCGTCCATGTACCCCGGCCAGTAGTAGTCCATGGCCGTCGGATTCGGGCGCGCGCTGAGAAAGTTCACCATGCCCAAGCCCGGCCACGCGACGAGCGGCGCGCCCGGCGGCGCCGCCCGGTCCAGGTAGTCCACTGTGTCCGCCAACTCCCGCGCCACCGTTCCCGGCGCCCAGGTGCCTCCCCGCGGACCGGCGATGCGGACCAGCCGTGGCCCCGGTTCCTGCGTTGCGGCATCCCGGTGCAGCACGTTCCACCATTCCGCCCACGGATACAGCACCAGACCCGCGAGGAGGGCCACCACCGCAATGCGCCCCACCCGGTGCCGCGCGCCCGTGAGCTGCCAGGCGAGGGCCACGCCCAGCGCCAGGACGGGGGCCACCGCTTTCGCTTGGTGATCCACGCTGGGCCCCGGATACGCCACCACCAGGAACCACGCCGCGCACGCCGCCATGGCCAGGATGCGGCGATGCCGCTCCTCCGTCGCCGGGCGGAGGAAGGCGGCGAGCAGCAACAGGAGCGGGGGAAGGTAGGCCATCCCTTGCAGGCTGGCATTACCGAAGGACTGCCAGCCGACCGCAAGCAGCAGCGCGCCGGCGGTCCACGCGCGCGCGTGTGTGGCGTGGCGGGCCGCCACCGCCGCCGCCGTACAGCCCGCGGCCGCGGCCATCACGAGCGCGGACCAGGCGAGAGGCACCGGCGCCATCAGCGTGCCGTACAAGCGGCCCCAGTCCGCGCCACTGCGTGCGCCGGGCAACAATCCCGAGGCGGCGAACGCGGGCAGCGCGTCGTTGTGGGCGAGCCACAGCACCCACGGCAACACGCTGACCGCGACGCCCGCGGCGACGGCGGCAACTGCCGTGCCCAACGCGCGCCAGTCGATAGCGACGCCGTCTTCCCGGTCACGCCGCCACGCCGCCCAAGCGCCCGCGCCGGTCAGCACCGCCGCGGGGGTCAGCAGGATAACCGGCGTGCGCACGGGTGTCGGGAACTGGAGGCACAGATAGAGGAGGCTCGCGAGCGCAACGACCGTGGCGCCCAGCCGGATGCCTCCCGCCACGCGCGCGTTGGGCCTCGCGTTCGGACGCGGCGCCAACGCGGCGTACGGGGTCAGGCACAGCAACCACGTCCAGATGGCCAGCCCGACAAGCACCCCGATGTTGTGCTTGAACCCCAACGCGATGCCGCAACTGCAGCCCGCCCACCACGCGGGACCGATCAGCCGGTGCGGACGCATGCGGCCCAGTTGGAGGAACGCCAGGAGCGCCGGTGCGACCGTGAACCCCATGGTGTACGGCAGGCGCAGATCGGCGGGGGCGAGGGCCCAGACGGCTGCCGCTCCCGCCAGCGCGGCGGAACGATTCGCGATCTGTCTCAGCCAGAGATAGGTGAGGGGCACGCGCGCGGCGGCAAAGAGGACGAGCGGGACCTTTGCGGCCCACAGGCTCGGCCCCAGGAGCGCGAACGACAGAGCCAACACTAGCGGCGCCAACGGCGGCCAGATGAGCAGGTAGTCCCGGTACGGAATCTGGCCGTCCAGCAGGCGCACGCTCGCTTGCAGGATGTTGCCGAAGTCGCCTTGGTGGTACGGCTTCGCGAGCGTGAAATCCTGCCACGCACCAGGCAGGTGGCTGACAGTCAGGACCGCCAGCGCGACCCACACCCACCGCCGCGCCACGTCCGGCCGGTCAGGCGCACCGGTCGGCTCGCCCGAGGTCACGGGGGTGCGGCCCCTGCGCCCGGGTGCGGGGCCACCGGCACGTAGAAGTGCGTCACGCCGGTGGTGTGAATGGGTCGGTACTCGGTTTCGAGCGCGCCGGTGATCCGCGGAAACCCGTCCGCGACGAAGGCGGGCAACAGAATCCATCCTGCCGGATCGAATCGTACGACCGCCAGGGGTGGCGGATCATCGCGCAACAGCGTGGCGTACCGCTCGTCCACCACGGCGCCGGTAAAGCCGGCCAGGAAGTACGCGACCCCGCCGGCGGGCTCCCGCCCCGACAGGAACAGGTTGATGGTGGTCGGGAATTCGAACAGGGGGGCCCCGGGCGGAAGCTGCGCGGCGATGTACGCGACGTTGGCCGACAGCTCGCGCGCGGATTCGACCCCATCCCAGACCTGCGCGCGCGGGAGGTCCAGCCATACCTGCTCCCGGCGCTCCAGGCGCCAGCCCGTGCGGGGGAACTGATACCACAGCCGCGCGACGGGCACCGCCAGGATGGCCACCGCGACGAGTATGGCGGTCCCGGCGGCGACGCGGAGCGCGCGGGTGTGTGCGCTGCCCTGCCACGCGAGCCCCGCCACCGCCACGGCCAACACGAGCATCGGACTCTGCGCGAAGCTCATATGTCCCCAATCCGCATTCGGGGCGCCGTCGATCATGGCGACGCCGGCCACGCACGCGAGCGGTACGAGCCACGCCGGGGACGCGGTGGCGGCGGGCCGGCGGACTACCCGGACCACGGCCCAGGCCGTGAACGCCATGGGCAGCAGCCAGAGGTGCACGTGCCGGACGTAGCCGACGGTGCGCGTGGCGCCCTCGCGCAGAACGCCACTGGCGATAATCACCGCGCCGGCGAACACCAAACCGGCCATGAGGCGCGGTCGCGGCCGCGCGCCCCCGAACAGGTGGAGCGCCCCCGCGGCGGCCACCAGCGCCAGACAGGCCAGCAACGGCAGCGGCGGCAGCGGGGCCGTCCCGTAGCCGGCGATGCGAAACGGCGTCACGTTCGTGATGTCGCCGAGCGGATACTCCACGAAGATGCGGAGGTAGACATTGTGCAGCGCGCCGAGCAGACCGTAGTCCGCGCTCATGGGCAGCAGCCACGGCAGCATCGCGGCGAGGATGCCCGCGCCGCATGCGGCCACGGGCGCCGCCCACACACGCCACGTCTGCGGCCCCGTGTCCCGCCGCCGCCAACTTTCGGCCCCGGCCAGTACCGCGCCCGCCGCCACGGGGACGCCGAACGCGACGCCGAGCGACAGGGGCCATCCCCATAAGAGGAGGCTGAGGCTCGCGACGAGGGCCGCCGGCACCAGCACCGTGCCCACCAGGTGGCCGTGGCGGACCGGCGGGTGTAGCCGACCCGTCGCCCCGGCGGCGAGCCCGCTCATGGCCAGCGCGAGCGCGCCGGACGCGGACCGCGTGCTCAGGAGGATGCCGATGCAGATGCCTACAACCGCCCAGCGGCGCGCGGGAGCCGCCGGCGCGGTGGCCGCCATGAGGGCCGCGGCCAGCAGCAGGTAAAGCGGAGCGACCAGGTGCCCGGCCCAGGGGATGCTGTACACCACGCCCGCGGAACCGAACGTGCACGCCACGGCGAACACCGCCCACCGCCGCGAGACCAGCCGCGCCACCAGCACGTACGTCGCCAGGCTCCGGAGCCACGCGGCTCCCGCAATGCCCCACTGCACCGCGCCCAGGGAGACGCCGAAGAGGCTGAAGCAGGCGCGAAAGTACGCCAGCCAGTACGGGCCGTATTCGGTGCGGACGTCCGTGTACGGCGCCCCGCCCGCGTGCACCAGCGCGAGTTCCGTGGTGGTGATGCCGAGGTCGAGCGCGCTGAGTTCGTGATTCAGGTCGGTCGCGCCGAAGTTGCGCACCGCCACGTGCGCCGCCAACAGCACCGCGCCCACCACCAGAACGTCGACCGGCACGCGGCGGCGGGCTGCGCCCGAGGGGGTGCCGCCCGCGTCGGTGACCATTCAGCTACTCTACTTGGCGATGCAAGCCGCGCCAAGCGCGCGCGCCGTCCCCGGCGGCGCCCGGCGAATGCCTTGCCGGTCCGTTAATCGGCCTGGCATTATGCGGCGCCCCGCGCGGTTGAGTGGGGGCTCGCGTCGGATGGCGCACCCGGTCCGGTCCTGATTGTGTCAACCTCCACGCCTCCGGAACCCTCGCCTGAATTCGCGGGCCCGGAACCCGCACCCGACGCGCCCCCCGCACCGGGCCGGCCGGCCGACGGCGGTTCCGTGACGGCGCTCGAGCGATGCCTTGCCGGCCTCCTGTTGCCCACCGTGTTGTTCGTGAGCAAAGCGAACAACATCATCATCGAAAACTTCGCGGACCTGCCCTACGACGTGTGGACGATGCTCGGCTTCGTGGGCGCGTTCGTTCTCGCCGCCGCCGTCACGGTGCCGCTCTTTCTCCACTCCACACGCCGGCGCCTCTACGCCATTCTGGCGCGCGCGTGCGTGGCGCTCGCGGTCGCGCTCCTGCTCTGGGGGGTGGTGACGACGGTGACGGCGTACCGGGTGCGCCGCTTTGCGGTCTCCGTCACCCTGGATGAGGTGGTGTTCCTCGTGGCGTGCATCGTGGCCGCGCGCCTTCCTTTCCCCCTGCTCATGCGTCTGTGCAGTTTCGTAGCGGCAGGCCTCCTCGTGCAGGGGGTGGGCACGCACGCCATGAAAGTCTGGAGCCACCGTGCAGCTTTTCCGGTCGCGGCGCATGTGGCCTCGGCCGGGACCTCCGGCTCGGTCGCGCCGACCCGCCCGAGCGGCAATGTGTACCATCTGATGCTCGACGGGTTTCAGCGCGAGGCGTTTACCATTCTGCGCGAGCGGGATGCCACGCTCCACCCGCCCGGCTTTACGTTTTACCCGCGCTTCTTCTCCAGCTACTTCCTGACGGAACACGCGATGGCGGCGGTCGTCACGGGCCGCTACCTGGGGGTGGGCGAGGATCGCGCGGCGTGGGTGGGGGAGATGGCCCATGGCGGGCTGTGGGGGGACCTGAGCGCCAGCGGCGTCCGCGTCACCCAGTACCCCATCAGCCGGGAACGCTACTGTTTGCCGGGGGCCGCGGGGGGATGCTTTCCGTCTTCGGAACTGGCATCCGACCGGGTGACGGCGGCCGAACACCACCGGCGCCTCAGCCACGCGCAACGCGCCACCGTGGACTATTGGTGCACGAGTCTGCTCCCGCGCTCCCTGGTGGCGTATCTTCGGCGAGACTACTTGGCGGATGGCGAGTTGACCCCGCTGCCCCCTGGTGGTGAGGCCCCTGCGGTACGTCTTAGCCGCCTCCTCTTCCCCGGCGCGGAGGATGGCGGCGGACCGGTGGTGGGAGTGGAGGCCGCGGCGTACTGGGGCGTGCGGAATTTTGAGCGCCTCCTGGAGGAGGAGGCCGCGCGCTCCGCCACCGGGCAGTACGTGTACTTCCATGCGGTGCTGCCGCACTTTCCGTATGTGGTGGGGGACGATTGCGGGAGGGTGGCGAGCCGTATGTCCCTCGACGCGTATCTGGCGCAAGGCGTGTGCGGCCTGCGCCTCGTGCATCGCCTGACGGACCGGCTGGCGGAACTGGGCCGATTGGACGAAGCGCTCATCATCGTGCACTCCGATCATGGGGGCCTGCTGCAGTTCCTCGACGACTTCGCGCAGGAGTATCCGGGGCACTGCGCCCCGGACATGGTGGCCGAACTCGCAACGCCCGAGCAGGTGCGGGCGGGACGGAAGAAACTGCGGGGGAATGTGGCCTACGATTACCCCGGAGCCGTAGCCATGCGCAGTGGCGGCCTGCTCTTGGTGAAGTTCCCGGGCGCCGAGACACGCACGGACACGACCGCGCCGGCGCAACTGGTGGATATCCGCCCCACGATCCTGCACCACGTGGGACTGCCGGTGGACCAATCTGCCGGGTACCCCTTGGACGAAATACCCGCCGACGGGACGCGGCCGGACTTCTTCTTCCTGGGTCCGAAATCCCAGAATGAGATCAAGGCCTGGCAGGAGTGGGACCGGGCAGGTGTCTTTCACCGCTACGAACGCCTCGGCGACGTGTGGACCTTCGCCGGGGAACACGCCGCCCGGTAGCCCCCGCCCCAGGGCGCCCACAGGTGGGAGAGGGCCGTTAGCCCGTCCGCTCCGCGACGAAGAGATACCCGGCGCCGACCTCGCGCGATCCGGCCGTGCGCGCCAAGAGGTCCGCCCACCACCGCCAGCCTACGAACGGCCGATACCCGGTGAGCGTATGAATCACGTGTCCCGGCACCGCCACCCACAGGAAGATGTCGAAGATGGCCCACGCGAACGGGGAGCCGTAGGATTCCACGCTCGTCACGGTGAGCCCGGCGTTCGCGCACCGCCGCTCCCACGCGTTCGCGTTGAACACGTTCAAGTGGGTGAACACCCACGTGACGAACGCGGGATACGCTTCCTCTCCCCGTTCCCACCCGAGGGCCTTCGCCAGCCGGGTGCCCAGCAACCATTCGTTGTACCGCGGCGTCGGCACGCTGCAAATCAGGCGCCCGCCGGGTTCCAGGATGCGCGCGATTTCCGACAGCAAGTTGTCCAGGTCCGGGATATGTTCGATGACGGAATTACTGAAGACGGTTTTCAGGCTGCCCGTGGCAAACGGCAAGTCATGGCCGTCCGCCTGCACGATGGCCCGATACTGCCCCTGATGCAGGGCTTGCTGCGTGGTGCGCGTGCCACGATCTACGCCGAAGGCCAACCCCGCCGGGAAGACCGCGCTCGAGAAGACTCCGTCGCCACACCCGAGATCGATCATGGGAGGTTCCAGGGGCAGATTCGCCAACAACGCCGCTTCCATGATGCGCTGCAGCGTCCAATACGCCGGCCGCTTGCCCGCCAGGGCACGCGCGGCGGCGATCGCGTGCCCGCGCACCTCTTCGGGCGGTGAGGGGGGCATCAGGCGGCCCCGGAGGCAGTGGCGGTAGCTCGGGCCTGCGACGCGGACATGGCTCCCGAGTATACGAGGCGGGTTTCACCCCAAGCAATTGGCGAGGGGCGGCCCCCGCTCCGACGGTGCGCGGGCCGGGCGCGACGGCGTTTACGGTTGCGGGGGGCCGTCGTCGTGGCCCGCTGCCGGGTCGGGACGTGCGCGGCCAGTGCGCACCCGGGGATCCTCTCGCGGCAGCATAATGTCGAACGGGCGGACGGTACGCCAGACCCGGTAATTCGTCGCGAGCCACCGGGTAATCCGTGGCGCGGACACGGCCAGGTTGACCGGCGTGAAGACGGTGTCCGTGTTTGCGGCCTCCGCGCGGACCGCCACGATTTGCGGCGGGTTGCGGGTCAAGCGCTGCAGCTCGGCCATCTCGGTCGCGGCGTTCATCATGCCCGGAAAGAAATAGTCGTGGTACATGGGATTCCGCGTATCGGTTAACCAATAGAAGTAGGGGACGGGGAAGGACAGCAGCCGGTTGGTGGACACCGCGGGATCGGCGCGCAAGATGGCATGCACGGTTTGGACGGGGCGGCCGTAGACCGCCGGCATCCAGAGGTCGGCACGCGGCGGCGCGATCTGCATGGCCGTCGGCCAGCCGCCCTCCTGCCGGCCCGCCAGCCGCCACGCGCGCGATCCCGCTTCCACCTTGACGAACGCTACGGCGGCGCAGACCACCGCAACCCGCACCCAAGCCCACTTGGGCGGGCGGTCCACCAGCGCCCCGGCGCCGGGCCACCCCTTTGCAGCCAACCACACCAGCCCCAGGGCGGAGAACGGAGCGATGTACTCGAAGTGCCCGGGACTCCAGGGAAAGCAAATTATCGCCTGCGTTCCCAGCGCCACGGCGAGCGGCTGGAGCCCCGCGGGCACCCCCGGCTCCGCGCCTGTTCGGGGCCATGCCCACACCGCAACGCCGACGAGTGCGACCCACGGCGCCTCATGGATGAGATTGCCATAGAGGTCCGTCCCCGCGTTGCCGTGCATGACTTGCACCTGCGCGTCCCACACGGCGAGCAGGATCAGCGCGACCAGTGCGCCGACCTGTACGCTGTGGCGCCGAGTGCCCAGCATGGAGAGCGCGAGTGCGCCCAGCATCAGCGCGGTGGAGAGCCGCGGTAGCGGCGGCGGGAACGGGAGCTGCTTCGGCCCCCATTCCAGTGGACGCAGCACCAGCACTTCGATCAGCTCCGACGGGGACACGTGTTGAAAGTAGTACGCCATCCACCCCGTTTGGACGAGCGCCACGCCCCCCAGAAATACCAGCGCAATCCCCCATCGGGCTGCCAGGGAGGTGCCCGTCGTCTGTGCGCGACTGGTGCGCATCGCGGACCATGCCAGCGGCGCCAGGCCGGCGAGTGTGGCGACGGGGAACCACACGCGCACGGACGCATCGGCCGCGCGCGTCAGGTAGAGGACGACGAGCGGGTAGGCCAGGAGGCACGGCCACAGCGGGTCCACCCATCGCCCGCGGCTCGCCAAGGGCGCATCCGGCCGGGGGCGGAACAGAACGATCCACAGGGTGGCCAGGATGGTGCCTCCTGCGAAGGGCTTGAACGCCAGCGCGATCCCGCCGAGCCCCCCCGCGAGCAACGCCCGACGCCAGGAGGCGGGGCCGTCGGCGATACAGAGCGCCCAAATCGCGAACGCGGTGCAGTACGTGTTCGGCCACCCGAGGTTGATGTTGCGCGCCAGCATGACCCACGCGAGCAGGGCGGCCACCACCGCCAGCGGTCGACTCAGGAGGCGCCGGCCGTACACGTAGGTCCCTGCCGCCATGACCGCCAGGAAGGTGCCCGTCAGGAGGCCCAACACGGATTCGCGCACGCCGTGCAGGGCCAGGGCCGTCGCTTGCAGCAGCGGCGCGTACGGCCCCCAGCTGTAATGGAAATCCCGGTAGGGGACCGCCCCCTGGAGGGTCCACAGACCGGGGTTGAAGTTCTGGCCTGCATCGGCCAGCACCCAATCATCTCCCACCGGCCAGAGCCACACGTGGGCGAGTGCTGCGCCCACCAGCCACGTTGTGCCGAAGACGCTCCACGCGATCAACGACTCGATGCCCGGGCCCGTGCGCGGCCACACGCGGAGGCGACGCCGCCCACCGCCTGGTTCGGGTGCCAGGGGCATGGAGGCGCTAGACGCCCGACGCGTTCGTCGTGGGTTTAGGCACGGGAGGTTGCGCGTGCTCGGGATCCGGTGCGACGGGCGCAAGGTTGGCCACCCAGTCCGCCAGGATCGGGCGCAACGCGTCCGCGTAGAAGGCGTTGCCCGCCGGGGTGAAGTGGGCGTCGAGTGGATAGTAGAAGCCCGCCGAGTCTGCCGCGCGGAACGCGGCGGTCACGCTGACGAAGGGAAGCCCGGCTTGCTCGGCGGCCAGGCGCACCGCCTCGTCCTGCGCCGGGCTGGTGAGCAACGCCTCCGTGAGGACGAAGCCTTCGCGTCGCAACCCGGCCTGCGCCTCGGGGCTCACGTACGCCCCGAACGGGACGGTGACCACCAGCACGGGCGCGCCGACGGCACGCGCGCTTTCTCGGATCTGCTTGAGCTGCGTGCCGACGTAGGTGATGACGGTTTGCGTTTCCGGCGCATCCAGCGCCAGGTGATGGCCGTAGTAAGTCGGCTCGATCAGGGCGTGCGCCACGAGCGAGGGATTGAGTTTGCCGGCGAGGAACTGCGCCTTAATATCCTCGTCCAATTGTTCGTAGCGGCGCAGCTCGGCCAAGTTGACCGTGGAGAGGACCAAGCGGGCCATGCGCTGCCACGTCTCCCGAACGGACCCCACCCGCCAGCGATGGGTCACCTGCACCAGATTGGGGTACGCGCGTGCCAGGATTCGCGACACGAGGCCGCGGGGTTCCCTTTGCGGGGCGGCCCGGTCCGCGACGACGGCGAGTTCGCGCAGGCGCGTGATGGATGTCTTGACGCCCTCCTGGGCGACGTCTTCCCCCAGCGTAAGAACCACGAGGACCAAGTCCGGTTGCAGAACCGCCAGCGCGCGCTCGGCGACGATGGCGTAGTCCGTGGGCATGGTCCCCGGATAGCCGAGGTTCGCGAGTTCCACCGCGACGCCGTCGCGTTGCAGCCGGCGTTCCAGCACGCGCGGCCACGCCTCCGCATCGTTCACGCCCCAGCCGAAGGTGTAGGAGTCCCCGATGATCGCGATGCGACACACGCCGTCCCGCTTCGGGTCCTGCAACTCCGGTCCGCGCAGCCCCAGACTGTTCGCCGACGTGGTGCACGTGAACTCACCCGTCACGTAGCGCATGCGTGAGTAGGGAAGCAGCAGCCCCGGCTGGCCGAGCGCAGCCCAGGTTTGCGCCTTGCGCCGGGCCAGGTTCTTTCCGATCAGGTGCTCGACCCCGAAGGTCAGCAGGACGGTGATCGCGAGGGAGGCGAGACTGAGCACCACGTTCCCGAGCAGTCCCGTTCCTCGTGGCGCGGCCGGCGGCGCGGCGCCGGGCGGTGTTGCAGCTGTCATACGCCTCCCACGACTGCGGCGGTGCGCAGCGCGACGCGGCAACTCTATCACGCGTCGAGCGGCGTGCCGCGCGGAGCGGCGCGTGCTATATTGCGGCGCCGGTCGGACGCCCCGCATTCGCTCAGCCTGGTTCTCCGGAGTTCTCGTCCCGCGCATGGCCGATCCGCACACGCAGCCTCCCCGACTGTTCGCCGTTGTGGCGGCATGCTTTGCGCCCGCCGTCATATTCGTCAGCATCGCGAACAACGTCCTGCTGGGTAACAGCGGCGACCAGGCGTATCGGGCCCGGCTGCCGGTGGCATTCGTGGCCGCCTTTGCGGCCGCCGCCGCGATGAGCGCACCCACGTTCCTCCGCGCCCATCGCTCCCGCACAGCCGCCGCGTTCGCACGCTGCTGTTTGTTCGTGGGCGCCGGCGTGTTGGTGTTGAGTTGGGCGCGCGTGGGCCTCGAAGGCCGGGTGCCCAACTTCGCAGTGGCGGCCGTCGTGGATCAACTGGTGTTGCTGGCGCTGGCGGTGGCTGTCATTCGGACGCCACTGCCGTGGCTGCATCGCGTGTTGGGCACGGTCGCCGTGGCGCTGGTCGCGCAAGCCGGGGTGCTGCACGGGCAGCATGCGTGGCAAGCTCGGCGCGCGCGGGTCGCCCGGCAGCAGGCGTCGCACGCGCCGCTGCGGCCTCCGCCGCCCGTGGGGAACATCTACCACATTGTGTTGGATGCGTATCAGACCGAGGCCTACCAGGTCATCGTGGCGCAAGACCCGACGCTCGCCCTCCCCGGCTTTGCTCTCTATCCCGCCTTCAAGGCCAGCTACTGGTTCACACCCCACAGCCTCGCGAACGTCTTCACCGGCCGGACCTGGCGCGCGGGAGAACGCCCCCGGGCGTGGGATGCGGAAGCGTTGAACGGCGGCCTGTGGGCCGCGTTAGCGCAACACGGGGTGCAACTGCACCTGTATCCCTTTAACGATCGGTATTGCACCTCGCCGCATGCGCAAACGTGCGCCTCGACGCAAGGATTGCGCGACCGCGCCCGCGCACAACTGGCCGGTCCGCCCTCATTGACCGAGAGTGAACGCACGCTCATTGACATTTGGTTCTTCGCGCTGATGCCGCAGTCGGTACAGCTCCTGGGAACTCCCGGGCGCGGCCTCCTGGGGGACGTCCAGGATCCGTTCTTCTTCGCGGTCCCCCCATCGTTCTCCCTCACGCGGCGTCTCTGGCCCCTCCCCGCAGGGCGACCCGGGGGGCCGGCGGCCGACGCCATCGCGGCCTTGCCCGATCCCCATCTGCAAGGCGGGCTCGCGTCCCTGGCCACATTCCGGCAGTTGATGGCCGATGAAGCGACGCGCCCGCCGCGGGGGCAGTACGTGTTTGCGCACCTCATGCTCCCACACAGCCCGAATCATCTGGACGCGGACTGCGCGCGCACGTCCGGCCGGCGTACGCTGGACGGGTACCTGGGCCAAGCGGCCTGCGCCATGAAGCTCATGCGCGACTTCACCGACTGCCTGGCCGACCTCGGGCGGCTGGACGCGGCGCTCATCATCATTCACGGGGATCACGGCGCTTCGATGGCGGCCGGGGCGCGGCTCCGGCGACAATACCCCGAGTGGTTCGGCCCCGATTCCTGGTCGGAGCGGATCGAAGAGTTTGCGGAACCGACTGCTCCGCCGCCGGGGGGAACGCTGCGGTGGTTTTCACGCGAGGAACTTACCTGGGAGATGGCGGCGCTCCGGGCGAACGCCTTGCTGCTCGTCAAGTTTCCCGGCGCCACGGACGCGTTCGTGTCGGCGCAGGCACCGCTCATGATCGATCTCGCCCCGACGATGCTCAAGCATATCGATGCGTCCGCGCGCGCCTTTCCCGGCGTGCCCCTGGAGGACCTGCCGGCGGACCTGGTGCGGGACCGCCGCATGTACTACACCACGCCCTGGACGGCGGACCCGGAGCACGTGCCAGCGTTCGCGTTCTGATTCGGTGCGCACGCGCCGGACGCCCGCGCAGGGGGACGGGGCTTGCGGTGGGCGCGCTTACCCGGCGCCCGGGCCGGCCAGCCGGTACACCGTGTTGCCCTCTCCCGCCAGGGCATAGGCACTCAGCGGTCCGGCGGCGTTCCCCGTGACATACCCAAACCAGCCTGCGTCGCGCAGCCGTCCGCGGAGGGCTCCCGCATACTGGGCGGCGATGTCCGCCCGCTGCACGTACGGCAGGGCGAAGCCGCGCACAGTCTGCGTGCCGTCCACCAGAAGAATGAGGGCCGGGGGCTGCGCCGCGGCACGGTCCCACGCCCACCCCACCACCCGGTGGCCCGTCGCCGTGCCCGCCAGAGTTGCGTCCGGCGGAATCGCGACGAGCCGTTCGAACCGGCCCACGCACCCGACCCGGGTCCCCGCCGGTGGCGCCGAGACCACGACGTAGGCCTCCTCCAACGGGCGCCCGAGGAGATGCGGCCAGTCCAACGAGAAGACGCCCAGACGATGGTTCCGGGCGAACGGCACGAACGCCGGCAGGACCTCCGGTTGAATCCACAAGAGACCGACTTGCTCGCGATCGTACACGCCGGTGATCAGCGGGAGCGTCGCCCGTTCGTATTCGCGGACCAGCAACCGTGCTCCCCGCCCGGCGCGGACGTGCGCGGGAAGTAGCCCGAACGCGATGGCGACGAGCACCGGTCCGATGATAGCCGCCAACGCCACGCGGCGCGCCCGCGGCCCGAGCCGGTTGGCCTCGGCGATGAGGAGGGACAGCACGCCGACCCAGAACAACAGGGCCGGCGTGGCGTAGCGGTCCGACACAATCCAGGAGAGCGGGCGCCAGAGGCGGCCGACGGTCGTGGCCAACCCGCTGGCCACCACGTAGGCCACCACCGCCAGATGGACGGCGGTGAAGCGGGTGAGGCGGCGGATGCTCCAGAACGCGTTCACGCCGACCGCGAGCGCAAGCGCCACGCCGACGGTGCCCAGCACGCGCGTGGCCGGGATGGAGAGCCACGCAAAGGGCGTCCCCAGGTACAGCAGAAAAACGAGCGCGACCCGCCCCGGCGCCGCCAGGACCGCGCCAACATCCGTCCCGGGAAAACCCGCAGCCACCCGTGCTCCCACCACCACGGCCACGATGCCGGCGAGAAAGAGGGTGGCGCGGGCGCGAAACCCGTAGGCGCACGACAGGCCCACGAGCACGGGCCAAATCAGGATGCCGTTCGCCAAGGAGAACGTGGAGACGATGCCGCACGCGACGCTGCCCACGAACCACCACCAGTTGCGCCGGCCGGTCGGCGCGCCCGAGTCCGCGAATGCCACCCAACAGACGATGCTGGCCACGGCCGGCGTGAACGCGAGCGTAAACGCGACCTGAAATCCCCAGTACAGGTTCTCGATTTGCACGGCCGCGCCGAGCAACATCAGCGCGACGCCCGCCAGGAACACGCGCAGTGGCCGCGGGAGGCCGTCCGCGCGTCCGGCCTCGCGCGCGATCGTGACGCAGGCGGCGCCCTGGAGCAGCACGTTCGCCGGGACCAAGATGACGTTGGTCGCGTGGAACAGGAGCGCGTCCGCGAGGTACAGGAGTCGCGGGAAGACGATGCTGTGCTCGTTGTGAGGCTCCCACAGCGCGGCGAGTCCGGCCGTGCCGTCGTATATCTTGCGCAGCCACTCGAGCGCGATCCATTGATCCGAGTAGAGGAACGGTGAGTACGCTTGCGCGACGAAGTACACCGTGCTCAGGGGCACGGCGGCCGCCGCCGCCAGCCAGAGCCACCTGCCGAGGGACGCGAGCCGCGGGCCGGTCGCGCGCGGGTGTCCTACCGGGGGCGTCGGTTCCATGTCCGCCGCGCGGTGCGTCCCGGGTGCAGTTCCACGCGTGCGCCTCTACCGGCCTATCCCACGGCGGGGCACGTAGTACCGCGTCATGCCAATTTGGTGGATGAGCCGATACTCGGCTTCCAGCGTGTCGATGATGCGCGGAAATCCCTCGGCCAGGTAGCTCGGATGGTCCAGGATGCCCTGGGGATTGAAGCGGGCGAGCACCAGCGCCGGCGGAGATTCGTGCAGGTGGGACGCATACGTGCCATCCACGTGCGGCGCCGAGTAGCCCGGCTGGAAGTAGGTCACGTCGGCAATCGACCGCCGGTCCGCGAGGTACAGGTACAGGGCGTCGGGAAAGGCGAAGCACGGTTCCGTCGGCGGCAGCGCGGTCTGGAGGAACTGCACGTTCGCCGTCAGCTCGCGCACCGCCGCCGCCTCCTCCCACACCTGCCCCCGCGGCACGTCCAGCCAAGCCAGGTCGCGCCGCGCGAGGTCCCACGACCCGAGGGGGAGCGTCCACCACAAGTTCGCCGCCACCAGCAGATGCGCGGCCACCAGGGGCACCGCCGCCGCGGCCAGGGCCGGCCCCAACAGGGGCGAGTATGCCTTGCCGGTGCGCCACGCCTGGTGAGCCGCGACCACCCCGAAGACGATGAGGACGGCGGTCGCGCAATTCACGTGCACCCAGTCGGGTACGGGCGCGCCGTCCAGAAACGTGACACCCGCCAGGCACGCCAGCGGCACCAACCAGGGCGGGGAAGCGTCGGCGGTATCGGGCCGGCGCGCGTGGTGCACGCACCAGAGCAGGTACGCCGGCCCCGAGAGGCGGAGCCAAAAATGATCGGCCAGCTTGCTCGCGCCGAACGCCCCCGCGTGCACCATGCCCACGCCGAGTATCACGGCGCCCACCACCAGCGCCGCACTGGTCAGACGCCAGCGCGTCCGGGGATCGGCCCGCGCGTGCACCACCCACCCGCCGAACAGGAGGAGCCAGCACGCGATGATCCCCGGCCGGGGTCGGGCGGGGGCGAAGAGTTCCATGTACTCCCACAACGGCGGCCGAAGCGCGGTGAACCACCGGCCGACCTGCACCGAGGCCGCGTACCGGAAGAACATGTCGTGCACCCGAGTGGCGACGTCGCCACTGAGGGCGAAGGGCACGAGCCACACCAGGGTCGCCGCCACGATGCCCGCGACGCACCAGCCGGGTGCCGCCAACCACGCGCGCCAGGAGGCGGGCCCCGTGCCCCGGCGCCGCCAACTCTCCGTCCCCGCCAGCACGGCGGCGCCCAGGGCGGGCGGCGCGAAGGCGATCCACGAAATAGCGGTGTTCTGCCACAACAGGAGGCCCGCGCTGGCCAGCAGCAACCCGGGAATGCCGACCGTGCCCACGAGATGACCGTGCCGCAGCGGGGGGTGGAGCAGCGCGGTGGCTCCGCCGACGATGCCGATCGCCGCGAGCGCGATGCAGGCGCTGGACCACCGGGTGCCGACCATCAGGCCGATCAGTACCCCCGCCATAAACCACCGTCGCCCCGAGGCGCCCGCCGCGAGCGCCCACAGGACGGCGCCCGCGAACAGGAGCAGAAAGACGCTGGACATGTAGGCGCCGTACGGCGTGCCCGCCCGCACCGGCGGGGACACCAGCGTGATGGCCACCGCCGCCAGGCCCCAGCCCCGCCCGGCCAAGCGGGAAGTGAGCGCGTACGTCACGACGCTGCGCAGCCACCCCAGCAGGGCCACGCCCCACTGCACCCCGCCGAGCGACACTCCGAAGAGTTTCATCATGCCCACGAAGTACGCCATCCAGTACGGCCCGTAGTGAGACACGACCGGGGTATAGGCCCGCTCGCCGCCCGTCACGCGCGCGAGCGCATCCATGAGGTAGCTGGTGTCGAGGGCCGTGATTTCTTCGTTCAGGCTCCCGAGGGAATGATTGCGCACTGCCAGATGCACGACGAGCAGCAGGCCGCCGACAACCAGCAGGTGGACGGGAAGGCGTGGCGTCCGATTCACGCGCGAAGCGGGTTGCACCGGGCCGGAGGATACCACGGGCGGTCCGGGATGCGGCGGCGGTTCCCGGCCCGACCTGAAACCACCCGAGCTGCACGCCCTGAGTCGAGTACAGTTCGCCGATGCCCGATCGCGACGTCGCCGCCACCTTCATCCGGTGGACGTGCATGCGGGC
>CBDUXP010000074.1:0-18311 GCA_965371225.1 uncultured bacterium
CCGCCGACTGGGACACCTGGTTCGCGACGTACGAACGGTTCATCCTCCACTCCGCTACCCTGGCGCAAGACCAGGGGATCGAGGGGCTGTGCATCGGCACGGAGTTGGTCACGGCCACGCGCGCGCGGCCGGTGGCGTGGCGCGGGCTTATCGCGAAGGTGCGCGCCGTCTACGACGGGGAACTGACCTACGCGGCGCACTATGACGGCGAGTTGGAACACATCGCGTTCTGGGACGCGCTGGATTACATCGGCATCAATGCGTACTTCCCGCTGGTGGACTCCCTGCACCCCACGCTCCCGCAACTGGCAACCGCCTGGGCGCCGCTCGTGGCCCGGCTGCGCACGCTCGCCGAGCAGTGGCAGCGGCCGATTCGGTTCACGGAGATCGGCTACCGGTCTTCCGCCGACGCCGCCCGCCGGCCGGGCCTGTGGGTCAGCGACGCGCCCCTGAGCGCCATGACGCAAGCGCGCGCCTACGAGGCCGTGTTCCGCGCCTTCGGAAACGAGCCGTGGTTCCGGGGCGTGTACTGGTGGAAGTGGCAGAGCGACGACGATCGCTTCGGCGGCTTGAACGACAGCGACTTCACGCCGCAGCACAAACCGGCCGAGTTCATTCTGCGCACGTACTACGGGCGGATCGCCGCCGGGACCGCGCCGCAAGCCCCCGCCGGTACGGCCGCCGACTGACCGCGCCGCATCGGCGCGCGCGAGTGGTACCATGAGGCTGGGGCGGCGGCACTCCGGGGGACCGCAAGGAGGTGCGTGACGCATGGCAACGGCAGGCCGGGGAACGCAACGCAAGCGCGGCAACACCGGAGGACGCAAACGGAAACAGAAGGACCAGGCGCTGAAGCGCCAACCGACCACGCGCCACCCCGCGCGCGCCGAGCGCCACGCCGCGCATCCGCATCGCACGAAGACGGACAAACAGTTCACCGTCCATCTCCCGAACCAGCCCGGGGAACTCGCCACGTTGACTCGCGTCTTGCAGGAGGCCGGGGTCAATCTGCTCGCCATGTCCGTGAGCGAGCAGCAGGATGTGAGCGCGGTGCGGCTGATCGTCGACAACAAAGCCGGCATGCGCAAGGCGCTAAGCGACGCCGGCTTCAAGTATTCCGACCGTGACGTGCTCCTCGTGCGGGCGGAGAATGCGCCGGGCGCGCTCGGGGGGATCGCGGACATGCTGGCGCACGAGAAGATCAACGTGGAGTACGCCTACGCCAGCACGCACCCGGACAACATGCAGGCCATGCTCGTGGTCGCAGTCAACAACACGCGCAAGGCCGCGCGCGTCCTCGACTAACCGCCGCCGCTGCGGGGCCCCGCGCGGGTGTCCCCGCGGTGGCGCGCCTGTACGCGCAACGTCCGGCCACCGTCCGGGATGGGGGTGCGGGACCGGGGTTCAGACATCGGCCAACGGCTGTTCGTGCAACCTCGCCGGATCCGTCCCCGCGTGCGCGCATTGCGCGGCGAGCATGGACGGATAGGATTCGGTCACGTGGTTGGCGGGGTCCAAGCCGAGCCGCCGAATGACGCCGGCGATGGTGGCCGCCTCGGGCCCTTCCACTTCCACGAACGTGCCGAGCCCGGGCACCGCGTCGAGGCAGACGGCGCACCCGTCCAGCTCCCACGTGTCGCGCCGCTTGCGATACGACAACGTGACCTCCATGCCCAGCGCGTCCAGCGCGGCGGCCACAGCGTCCGCATCGTCCACGCCGCTCTCGTGTTCGACGCGGAGCTTGAAGGTTGCGGCCTCAGCCGGCCCCTTGTAGGTGAGCGTCGCGCCCCGGTCCGACCGCCGCAGCCGGAGGGCGGTGTCCCGCGCCGTCAGCCTGCGGTCGGGAAAGTCATAGAGCACATCGTGCTGCACGGTCCGGTGGCGCAAGGTGGCCCCGGCGGCGGCCAGGGCGTCCCGCACTGGTGCCAAATGAGGCACGGGCAGCTTCGCCTCGTGCTCCGTGGGCGATGTTGTCAACTGCTTATCCCCAAGGGAGTTGTGGATAACTTACCGGGGCGAAAATTGCCCTTGACAGGAGAATTAGCGATTCCTATTATGCGTCGGTTCGTTCGCACGGACCAGAGGGGGAACCGCCCGCATGAGTCCCACTGACGTCGCCGCTTTCGCCCGCCGCTACCGGAGCCGCCACACCGCCCCGCCAGCCGTGTCACCCATCAGTATCGACAACCTGCTGTGGCGGTCGCCGAAAGTGCCCCTGCGCCGTGAAGACGCCACCGAACAGTTGGAACTGCTGGGTCCGGAACATTTTTTCGCGGACCTGCCGGACTTGCTGCCCGACCCCGCCCGGCTGCGGCTGGAGCGCATCGAGCGCACTATTAATGACACGCTCGCGGGTCTGCGCCCGCAATTGACCCGGGCCGTGCGCGAGATCACCATGCACCTGGACTCCCCCCAGCGGTCCCAGGCGGATCAGCAGGCGGTGGACGCTACGTTGGAAGCGGTGCAACGGCAACTGCGCCAGTTCGCCGGGGACGCGCTCGCACTAAAGCGGTGGGCCGGGCCGAACGGCCGCATCTAGGCTCCGGCGGCACCCCGCCGCGCGGGCCGGGCGGGCCTACTTCAAGTACTGGTACACGCCCGTTTCCATGCCGATGATGAGTTGGTCCTGCCCGCCGGTGGCGGCGCCGATCACCTCGAGGGATTTCGTGAACGTGTAGAAGTCCGCGTACTGCGAATAGGACTCGGCGTAAATGGCGGCCGCCTGCCCGTCCCCCTCGCCCTTGATCCGTTCGGCGTCGCGATACGCCTCGGCCTTCAAGATGCGCACGTCGCGATCCGTCTCGGCGCGGATCTTCAGCGCCTCCTCCTCACCCTCGGACCGATACCCCTTCGCGACGCGTTCCCGCTCGGCCCGCATGCGGCCGTAGACGGCGTTGCGATTCTCCGGTGGCAGGTCGGCCTGCTTGATGCGCACGTCGACGATTTGAATGCCCAGCTTGCGCGCCTGCGAGTCGCAGCCGACCAGGATCTTGTGCAGTAATTGCTCGCGGCCGATTTCCAACTCTTCGGGCAGCCCTGGGCGATTGGTCGTCCGCACGATTTCCACCAGATTGCTCTGCGCCAGTTCCTCCCGGACCACCGAGTAGACGATATCGTCCAGCCGGGGCGTTGCGACCGCCTCGGACTGCACGCGCAGCAGGAACTTCAGGGGATCGACGATGCGCCAGCGCGCGAAGTTGTCCACCACCAGGTGCTTTTTGTCCTTGGTCACCACGTCTTCCGGCTCGGAGTCGTATTCCAGCAGCCGATCCTCGAGGATGATGACCCGCTGGATGAAGGGCAGTTTCCAGTACAGCCCGGCGCCGTGCGAGATGCGGATGTCTGGTGCCCCCTCGGGCGCGTAATCGGCGGGCACCGAACTGCCCGCAATGATGCGCACCGGACGGCCGAACTGGGTCACGATCGCCTGTTTCGTTTCGGGGAGCATGAAGAACACGCCTCCCAGCAGCAGGAACGCGCCGAAGATCAGAATCACAAAGGCGAGGATGTTGAACGGGCGCATGGTTATTTGCCCCCCGCAGTCGCCTGCAGATTGTTGAGGTTGATCACGCCGGAGTTTTCGTCGAGGATGGTCTTGCGCACGCGCGGCAGCACCCGTTGCATGGTCTCCAGATACAGGCGCTGCTGCGTCACCTCGGGCGCCTTCTTGTACTCGGCCGCCAGCGCCATGAACCGGGCCACGTCCCCCTCGGCTTGCGCGATGCGGGTCTGCCGGTACGCTTCCGCCTCGCGCATCAGCCGGGCCGCCTCCCCGCGCGCTTGGGGAATCTTCTCGTTCGCGTACCCCCGCGCCTGATTGATGATGCGGGACCGGTCCTCCTTCGCCGTGGCCACGTCCTTGAACGCCGCGGACACCTCCTGGGGCGGCTGCACGCTCTGCAACTTCACGGTATCGATGTGCAGGCCCAGGCCGTACAGGTCGGTCAACTCCTGCAGCCGGGTCTGGATCTGCAGTTGGATTTCCGTTTTGCCCGTCGTCAAGACGTGGTCGATCGGCCGGTCCCCGACGGCCTGGCGCTGCACGGACTGGGCGAGGTCGTGGAGCGCCGCTTCGGGATACGGCACGTTGAAAAGATAGGCGGGCGCGTCCTTGATGCGGAACTGGACGATGAGACTGCTGCTGACGATGTTCTCGTCGCCGGTCAGCATCTCCGCCTCGGCGCGCATGCGGGGATCGTTTATGGGGTCGCGGTACCGCGCCGGCGGCCCCGATTCGATCGTGCGGAAGCCCACCTCGATGCGCTTGGTCTCCTGCACCTTCGGCCGGTAGACGATCTGAATGGGCGCCGGCAGCTTCATGTGCAGGCCCGGGGGCACGTCACTGGTGAACTTTCCGAAGGTGGTGATGATGCCGCGCTCGTCCGGCTCCACCTTATAGATGGGCTGCCCGAGCACCCCCCACAGGAGCAGCAGCCCCACCAGCAGGGGGAGCCCCATCTCCGAAGCCTTGAACGGAAGCCGGATATCCCGCAGTTCGTCACGAAGCCCCATGAGCGCCTCCTTCGCGGGTCAGGACCCGCAGGCGCCCACATGCTAGCAGAACGGCGCGGCCCCGTCCGGAATTATTGCACGCGCAGGATGGCGCACTTGAGGTAGGCGGTTTCGCGCATGGGGAGCAGGACGGGATGGTCGCGGGCCTGGCCGCGGAACTCGAGCAGTTGGATGTGCCGCCCGGTCCGGTCGGCGGCCTGCGCCAGGCGGTGCTGGAAATCCTGCCGCGTCACGTGCGAGCTGCACGAACACGTGACGAGCACGCCCCCGTCGCGCAACAGTTTCATCGCGAGCGCGTTCAGGCGTTGGTACTTCTCCAGCGCCGCGCGCAAGTGGCTCTTCTGCCGCGCGTACGGCGGCGGATCGAGCACGATGAGGTCGAACTGTCGCCCTTCCGCCGCGAACGCGTGCAACGCCTCGTCCACGTCCCGTTCCTCGAACGTACAGCGGTCCGCGCACTCGTTCACTTCGGCGTGGTGCTGGGCGAGCGCGATTGCCGCGGCGGACGAGTCGATGCCCACGACGCTGCGCGCGCCCGCGTGCGCCGCCGTCAGGCCCCACGCGCCGGTGTAGCAGAACGCGTCCAGCACGTCCGCGTCCTGCACGTACGGTCGCACCGCCAGCCGATTCTCCCGCTGGTCCAGGTAGAAGCCCGTCTTCTGCCCGCCCCAGAGATCGGCGCGAAATGCGATGCCGTCCTGCACGAAGTCCACCGGCTCCGGTTGCGCGCCGAAGAGCATGCGCCGTTCTTGCGTGAGGCCTTCCAACTCGACGACGGGGGCGTCGTTGCGCAGCACAATGCCGGCGGGCGCGAACTGTTCCCGCAACACCTGCACGAGCAGGCCGAGCTGTTCGTAGGCGCCGCGGGTTTGCGCCTGCACCACGTAGTGCGCGCCGTAGCGGTCGATGGTAAGGCCGGGGAACCCGTCCGCCTCGCTTGAGAACAGCCGGTAGACGTCCCCGCCCAGGTAGCGGTCGCGCCAGTGGGCCGCCGTCTGCACCCGGTCGGCGAGGAACGCGCGGTCGATGGGCTGCGCCGTGCGGGTCAGGAGGCGGGCGCAGATCAGCGAGTGGGGGTTCACGTAGGCGATGCCGAGGAAGCGTCCGTTCCGGCTGTGGACCTCGGCCATTTCGCCGGGGGAGAAGTCGTCCAGGCTCTCCACCTCATTACTAAATACCCAAAGGTGGCCCCGGCGAATTCGCCGATCTTCGTTCTTTTTGAGCAGTAATTGCTTCATAACTCGTTGATGTTAGGCATGTTACGTATAGAGTTGCCCCTGCGCTGGGGTCAGTGTACCATTGTCCCGATTTCGGCTCAGGCCGGAATTAGCATTTGCAAATCGGGAATTCTGTAGTAGAATAGCGTTTCTGAACCGGGACTTGCCTCTCAAACGGGGCGAAACGATTTCTTCGGCGCGTGGTCCTTCCCCCCCTCCCGACCGCGCGTACGACACCCCTCGCCCGGCCTGCTCCCCCCCCTTGCAGGCCGGGCGAACTCTTTTCGGGAGCGCCCGGGCGCGCAGGGGGCCGGACTGAGCCGGCACTCACCTGGGGGGCCGGGAGGCCTACTGGCCCACATTGTGGCGGAGCACCCGGCCGGGGCGCACGTCTTGCGCCTCCCCGCCGGCCACCGCGACCCGGCCGTTGATCAGCACGCAATCGATGCCCCGCGGATGCTGGCGGGGCGCTTCATACGTGGCGGTGTCGATGATCGCCTCGGGATCGAAGACGACTAGGTCTGCGAAGGCGCCGGGGGTGACGGTGCCGCGATCCGTGAGCCGGAACTGCGCGGCAGACTGGGCGGTCATTTTGTGCACCGCCGCTTCGAGGCTCAGGACCCCACGCTCGCGCGCGTAGCGGCCCAGCACGCGCGGGAAGGTGCCGTACGCGCGCGGGTGCGGCGTGCCCACGTCCGTCTCCATGCCGTCGGACCCGATCATCGTCTGCGGATGCCGCATCACGGTTTCGATATCGTCCTCCGACATGGCGAAGCCGACGATGGTGACCGCGCCCTCCTCCGTGTTGTTGATGTCCCGCGCGCACTCCAGTGACGATTGCCCCCGCTCTTGCGCGATGTCCTGAATGTATCGCCCCTCCAGGGATTTATCGAATCGCGTGCCCACGATCAGGATTTTCGTTTCCGCGTTCGCCTCTATGGACTGCTCGAAGCGGTCAATAAAAGGGCCGAGGATCGTGCTGAACGCGGTGTACGGATACACGTCGGAGCTGGCGTCCACGCCGCGCGCGCGGGCCGCGTCCAATCGCGCCAGCGACTCGTGCACCAGCCCCCAGTTCTGTTCGCCCGATGCCTTGTGGTGCGAAATCTGCACGGGCAGGTCCGCCTCTTCGCCGATGCGCAGCGCCTCATCCACCGCCTCCAGAAGGCCCGCCTCCTCGTTGCGCATGTGCGTCGCGTACAGGCCGCCGTACTCCGCCGCCACCTTGGCGAGGTGGATGATCTCCTCCGTCTGCGCAAAACTCCCCGGCGGGTAGACGAGCCCGGTGGAAACGCCCACGGCCCCCGCCTCCATGGCGTCCGCTACGTGCCGCCGCATCTGCCCCAGTTCGCGGTCCGTGGGCGGCCGGTTCTCCATGCCCATGGCGTGCATCCGCACCGTGCCGAGCCCCGCTAGGCTCTTCACGTTCGGCCCGATGCCCTGATCTTCGTAGACGCGCAGAAAGCTGTCGAAACTGTCCCACGTGACCTTGATCGTGCCGAACACATGCTGCAGCAAATGCTCGAAGAACATGCGTACCGTGTCGTTCACCGGGGCGGGGGAGAGCGCGCAGTTGCCGATGATGTTCGTGGTCACGCCCTGCATGACCTTCTCGGGGTTGAACGGCTCGCGCAGCAGCACGAAGTCGCTGTGCGCGTGTACGTCGATGAACCCCGGCGCGACGATCCTGCCCGTCGCATCGATGGTGCGGCCGGCGGTCCCGTCGAGCGTCCCCACCGTCGCAATCCGGTCGTCCGTGATGCCCACGTCGGCACGCACGCGCGGCGCGCCCGTGCCGTCGATGACGGTCCCGTTGACGATGGCGATGTCCACGCGTCCCTCCCCCCGGCCGCGGGCGGCGCGGCCTACTCGGCTACCAGCTTCTGCGCGTGGTGCGCGAGCTGATTGATGGCGCTGAGCGCGTTCCCCTCGGTCAGGCTGGACAGGGGATGCAGGAACAGCAGCCACACCACGTCGCGGTTCACCGCAAAGCGCAGGTCCACCGTCGCGGCATAGTTCGCCTTGAGCATCTCCAACAGCTCCTCCGGCGGCACGTCCTCCAGCTTCCGCACCGGGACCATGAACCGCATCCGGTCGGCCTGCGGGTCCACCAGGGAAAACACGCGCACGTTCCCCACGTAGAACACGACCTGATTGTGCTCCCGTTCGGGGGAGAGCTTTTCCCGTTCCAGCAGCGCCCACAGCCGCTCCGCGGTCATGGGCTCCGCCGGGTCCGGCGCCTCCACCGCGCCCGGCAGCACGACACCGCCCGCTTCGGTCGGCAAATCGCGGAAAATTTCCGGAGGCGGCAGCGGAGCATACGGCCTCTCTGCCTTCCCGGGGCTGATCGGCGAGTCGATGATCCTGCGGGCGGAGTCATCGTCCTCGCCGGGCCGTATCACCACGGGCTCAGCCTCAACATGGGAGTCAGCCCAGAGTGGAACCGCCCCCAGCAGGAAGACGCAACACCCCAACAGTGAGACACCCAAGATTTGTCGCCGCATTTCGGTAGTATATCCGCCTGCGGCACACATCTATGCCCCTCGACGTACGGGCGGGAGGCGGCCATGGCCAACGTCGAGACCCTGATCGAACAACTCACCACCGGCGACTACTACGAGCGCAGCAGCGCCGCGCGCGGCCTGGGCGCATCGGCGGACCCGCGGGCCAAGGATGCGCTCGTGGGCGCGCTCGGGGACGAAGACGATTGGGTGCTGGAGTACGCGGCGGAATCTCTGGGGCGGCTGGGCGACCCCAGCGTCGCGCCCGCCCTGGTGCCTTTGCTCGACCACCGGCAGTACAAGGTGCGCACGGCGGCGGCGGCTGCGCTCGGCGCGCTCGGGAACGCGGACGTGCTGCCCGACTTGCAGCGGTACGCGGACGATGGGGACAGTTGGGTGCGCGAGGCCGTTCGGGAAGCGATTGGCGCGATCGAGTCTGGCGCGCCCGCCACGCCGAACTACGCGGCGCCTGCAACGACCGCGGCGCCGGCCGCACCGGCCGGGGATCCCGACGAGCTGGTCCCGGCCGCCGCGCGGGCCGTCGGCGCGCAACACAAACCCCTGGGCGACGGCAGCCACCTGGTGCGTATGACGCTGAACAACGCGCGCCACCAGAAGGTGCGGATCGTTACGAATGAAACGTCTTCCTCCGGCCAGGGGCGCATCCGCCTGCTCACGGTCATCGGACCCGCGACGCGGAAGCACGTCACGTGGGCCATGCGCCAGAACTTGCGCATCACGCGCGGGGCCCTCGGGTTGCTGCGCCTGCGCGGGCGGGATCACCTGGCGATGACCGAGACACTCTTTACGGCCGACGCCACGGTGGAACTCCTGGCCGAAGCGATTCAACGCCTCGCCCGGCGCGGCGACCGGCTGGAACGGAGTCTGACGGACGTGGACGCCTGGTAGCGGCCCGGCTCAATGCCCCTTCCCCTCGGACTCCCCCCCGCCGACCAGGCTATCGTCGACCGCATCGCGGCGGCGGGGCACGAGCAGTGCTTCGACTGGTGGGAGGATCTGGACGATGCGGACCGCCGCGCGTTACTGGATCAACTGGCGGCCATCGATCTGGACCTGGTGGTGCGCCTCGCCGCCTTGGCCGACACTGCCGAGGCGGACGCCCCGCATCAGCTCGCGCCGGCGAGGGTGGTCCGGCTCCCGCACACGGGCGCGGAACTCGCCGCGCACACGCGGGCCCGCATTCAAGGCGATGCCGCGCTTGCCGCGGGTGAGGTGGCGCTCCTCCTGGTCGCCGGTGGCCAGGGCACGCGCCTGGGCTGGGACGGGCCGAAGGGCACCTTCCCGATTACGCCGGTGGAAGGGAAAAGCCTCTTCCAGTGGCATGCGGAGAAGATCCAGGCCCTGCGCCGGCGCTATGGGCGGTCGGTGCCGTGGTACATCATGACCAGCGAGGCGACGGACGCCGTGACGCGCAAGTACTTCGAGGACTGCGGGTACTTCGATTTGCCGCGCGAGGATGTGGTGTTCTTTCAGCAGGGCATGCTGCCGGCGCTGGACCGGCGCGGCAAGCTCATCCTGGACGGCAGGGGACACGTCCACGAGAGCCCGAACGGCCACGGGGGGACGCTGCTTGCGTTGCGCGACAGCGGCGCGCTCGAAGATATGCGCCGCCGCGGCATCGTCGACATCTTCTACTTTCAGGTGGACAACGCGCTGACCGTGATGGGCGATCCGCGATTCATCGGGCATCACCGCGTCGCCCAGGCCGACATGTCCGCGAAGGTGGTCGCCAAGGCGAGTTGGGACGAGCGAGTCGGGGTGCTCGGCACCATCGATGCCCGGCTCGGCGTCATCGAGTACAGCGAATTGTCCGAAGCGCAGGCCCAGGAGACGGAGGCAGACGGGCAGCTGCGGTTCTGGGCGGGGAACGAAGCGGTGCACGTGTTCCGCGTGGACTTCGTGGAACGCATCACTGCGGGCGGTTTGCAGTTGCCCTTCCATGTGGCCGACAAGTCGGTGCCCTGTCTGGACATCGACGGGCAGCCGCACACGCCCACCACCAAGAACGGCCGCAAGTTTGAAACGTTCATCTTTGACGCGCTCGCCCTGGCCGAGCACACGGCCATTCTCGAAGTGCGGCGAGAGGAAGACTTCGCGCCGGTCAAGAACGCCGAGGGCGAGGACTCGCCCGCCACGGCGCAGCAGATGCTCTGCAACCTGTTCGGCGAATGGTTGGAAGCGTGCGGCGTCTCCGTCCCCCTGGGGGACCACGGCCAGGTGAACGGCCGCGTCGAGATCAGCCCCCTCACCGCCGACCGGGCCGACGACCTGCTGGACGTGCTGCCCCCCGACACCACGTTCCACGACGGGTTGAGCTTGTAGGGCCGAAGTTTTTATCCGCCCAGCCCGGAAGTTTTCTACCCGCCATGCCCGGGATCCTGCCTCTGTTCCTGCGAAACAACCGGGCCCCCGGACTCCGCGCCACACGCAACCGCCTACCCCGCCCTACACGGACACGGCCAAGAGTGCTTCGCGGACAGCGGCGGCGGTTTGCGGGCGGTCGGCGGGGGCCTTGACGAGGAGATGCAGGATCAGCGTGTCCAAATCGGGGGGCAGTGCACCATTGTGCTGCGACGGCGGGTCGGGCGTCGCGTGCTTGTGCTGGTCGAGGATGACTGAGGGTTGGCCGGTGAAGGGCAAGCGGCCGGTGAGCATCTCGTAGAGCACCACCCCGAGCGCGTATAGGTCGCTCTGGGGCACCGGCGTCTCACCCCGCGTCTGCTCGGGCGCCATGTACGCCACGGTGCCCACCACCGCGCCTTCTTCCGTAATGCGCGACTCCTCCTGCGCCAGCGCCAACCCGAAGTCGCCAAGCTTGGCGAAGTGGGTAGAAGTAAACCACACGTTGCTGGGCTTCAGGTCGCGGTGCACGATCCCTTCGGCATGTGCGGAGGCCAGCGCGTCACACAGTTCGACGGCGATGCGCAGCGCGTCGGGCACCGGCAGTTGGCCCCCGTCGAGCCGGTCTTCCAGGCTGCCGCCGGGCATGTATTCGTTCACGATGTACAACTGCCCCGCGTCTTCGCCGATGTCGTATACGGCCGCGATGTGCGCATGCGTGCCGAACCGCGCCATAGCCTGGGCTTCGCGGAGAATGCGCTTGCGGCCGGACTCCGACAAGCGTTCGGGTCGGATCACCGCGAGCGCCACGTCCCGTTCCAGCATGGTGTCCCGCGCCAGGTACACACGCTTGAAGCCGCCTTCGCCCAAAGGATGCTGCGCCACGTACCGCCCACCCGCCATGCTGGGGAGCGTGACTTGCTCCGTGTCGAATGCGGGTGTGATCTGCTCTGTGGTACTGCCCGGATCGCTGCTGCGCTCGCGCAGTTCGGCGACGCCGAGCGCCTGCACTGCCTGATGAGATAACTCACGGAGCAGGTCCAACTCCGCGGGGTCGAACACATCGTCAGACACGTGCGGCCCCACGGCCAACCCGCCGATGACCTTCCCGTCCCGTTCGATGGGCAGCAACACACTCGCATGCAACGCGTCCATGCACGCGCGGGCTTCCTGCGAGATCTTCGCGAAACGCGTGTCCACGCGCAGGCTCTCCCGTTTGATCGTCTCGCGGCTAGCCACCAGCATCTGCACCAGGGGTTCCACGCTGAGGTCGTGCAACGCCGACACGTCCGACTCGCCACTGCCGCTGATGTGTTCGCGGTCATCCGTCACGCCGGGCAACAGAAACGCCGCGCCGCTGTCCGTGTCGCATACTCGCGCCGGCACGCCCGCCAACGCGTGCAGCACATCCTCCCGCGTGGCGCAGGCCAACAGCTCATCCCCGATGGTGCGGCGCAATTCCGGGAAGCTCGCCCGCCGCGGGTAGAGCAACCCGTTCAGCCGGGAATTGAGGCGCGGCGCCAAATAGAGAACGGGCAGCAATGACGCGGCGGCCAACAACGCGTGGACCTGCGCCCCGGCCCACACGAGCCCCGCGGCCGCCGCGCCGGCCAGGGCGTACGCTCCCGCGCGCCGCGCCGCAATCCGCGCGTCGAACATGTCGTCGCGCACCATGGCGTACCCGAGCGCGAGGGGGTACGCCAGCATGACGGGCATCACGACAAGTGGGTCCACGGCGGGGAATAGCCCGAACGCCACCTGGAGGATAAGCACGCTGACAAGCGGGAGAAAGGCGGTGGCGAAGCCCACGACAAGCAGCCGCGCCCGCTGTTGGATCGTGCGATTCCGGCGGCCGAAGGCCCAGACGCACTGCCGGCCAACAAACACGCCGATGCCGAGAAGTAGCAGGCCCAATCCGGCGACCATGAAGACCCCTACCAGATCGGGGCGCCGCTCTTGTGCGAGGCGAGCCCCCAGCCACAGGGCGGCGGGCGCCAGCGCGCCGACGTAGAGCCAGCCGGCTACTCGGGGGGCCTGCTTCAGCAACCGATGCGCGACGGGGAACGCCAGTGCGCCATGAAATGCGGACACCGTGCAGACGCCAAGGAGGGCGCTGGAAAACACGGTGTAAAAGTGGGGAGCAGCCAACTCGGAGAAATACTTGAACACCTGCGCGCCCGCGAACGAGCCGCCGCAGAGGAGCGCCCAGCTTGTCGTTTCGTAGGGGCGCAAGAGGAAAAAGAAGACACACGTGAGGAAATACAGCGTCCCGATGATGTAGTGCACACGATGGAGAAACCACCAGTCTCCCCAGGTCCCGGCCGCGACGGGGAGCGTCAGTTCCAGGCGCGCGCCACTCGGCTGGCGGATCGTCAGAACGTTTTCTGCGCCGATCTCGTGGTTGAGGAGCCCCAGAACCTCGACGGCATGCTTGTCGGCGGCCGGCACACCGTTCACGGTTTCCCACCGGCTGCCGTAGACGAGGCCCAGCTCCGCCACGTCCGCACGGGTAGGCGTGAGCAGGTCGGGAGGTGTACGGCTGACCAGCCACCCGAAGCCGCGGTGCGGGTGCCCCACGTGTTTCGAGTGCGTGTGCATGACCACCCCAACCGACAAGACGAATAGGCTGACGATCAGCCCGAACAGCGCCTTCTGCCGGCCCGTCCCCTCCCCGAAGCGCATGAGGGGCCTAGTCTACCGGACTTGCCGTACTAATCACCGTGCCTATCCGCACTGGGGCGCGCGGGCCGACACATAGGTCGGTCCCTACGCGGGAGATATGGGACGATGGGTTTCGTAGGGCCGGACCTGCGTGTCCGCCCGCGGCCCGGATTCGCATCCGTGCCCTACAACGGTTTTCTCATCTGCGGGTATCGGCGTGCATCTGCGGTTCCAGTCCTGCCCGCCGTGGGCAACCACAAGGGTTGCCCCTACGAAACCCGCGACCGGCACGGATTCGCATCCGTGCCCTACATGACCTTCTTTCGTAGGGGCGCGATTTATCGCGCCCAGGCAGGCGGGCGCCATGAATGGCGCCCCTACGAGGTCAGCGTCTCGGCCGCGACCTGCAGCAGAGTGGACGGGAGGTCGCTCATCACGCCGTCGACCCCCATGGCCAGCAACCGGCGCATGTCCGCTTCCGCGTTCACGGTCCACACGTGCACTTCGACGCCCTTGGCCTGTGCGGCCTCGAGCAGCTCGGGCGTCAGCACGGGAAAACCCTGGAAATCCTCCGGGATCTGCAACGCCTGCGCCGGTGGGGCATAGCCGTCCAGGCCGCCGCCGTTCACGGCTTGGATGAACTCGAGCACCTCCGACCCGCAGTAGTTGCGCGGCATCCCGTGGTCGACGCTATCCAGTTGGTCGCGCACCGCGTCCCCTTCGCAGGCGAGCAGCACGTCCTCCGTGCGGCCCATGTCCGCGACCAGATCGATCACCGCCTGGTAGAGCGGCGGGTCCGCCTGCTTCACTTCCACGTTGAACTTGACCTGCGGGAACGCTTCGAGCATCGCTTGCAGCGTCGGGATGCGATGCCCCTTGTCCATGTGCGGCCACGTGGCGCCATCATCGTCCGTGAACCGGTAGCCCGCGTCCAGCGCCTGGAGTTGCGCCAGGGTATGCGCCTTCACCTCGCCGGTGCCGTTCGTCGTTCGCTCCAGGGTCGGGTCGTGATGGATAACCACGTGCCCGTCCGCCGTGCCGTGCACGTCCGTTTCCACATAGGTGACGCCGGCATCCACGGCGTGCTCAAATGCCGCGTGCGTGTTTTCCGGATATACGCCACTGGCACCGCGATGCGCGAACAGGCGGGGGCGGGGCGGGCCAAAGTAGGGAAACGGCATGGGAGTTCGCGTGGCGGGGTGCGCCGAGTGTCAGTATGCTACTGAGCGAATGAAATGGCGGTCAAACGGCCGGGCCGCGGCATTGGGCTCGCCGAGCCTGTCCCTGCTTCTGGTGGCGGGAATCCTGCTGCTGGGCCGCCTCGGGTGCGGGGGCGGGGCGCCCCCCCCTTCCGAGGTCGAAGGAAAACCGCTCGCTTCCCCTGCGCCGGAATCCGTTGACCTGCCCGCGCCCGCGCTCACGTCCGAACCGGCGCCGGCCCCCGCGTCGCAACCCGTCGCGCCGGCCGCTGATGACGTCCCGGCTTCCGCGCCGGTCCCGGTGGCCGCCGGCCCGCGCGAGTTTCGCTTCGTGGTCACCAACGAACAGATTGGGGAGCTGGAACCGTGCGGCTGCGCCGAAGGCCAATACGGCGGGCTGCCCCGCCGCGCCAGCCTGCTGCACGCGTGGGCCACGCGCGGGGAGCGCACGTTGCTGGCGGACAACGGCGACCTGGTGCTCGATGCCAGCTTGCACAGTCAGTTGAAGTTCGAGACGACGCTCCAAGCGCATCAGGCGATGGGGACGGTGGCGCTGACCTTCGGCGAGACGGACCTGTTGCTCGATCCGCAAACCGTGGAACTGACGGCGCTCAACTTCGACACGCCGTACGTGTCCGCCAACGTGGCACCGTGGGCGCGGACGCACGTGGTGGTGCCCCTGGACCTGGGCGGAGTCGTGACCCGCGTGGGGATCACCGGCTTTCTCGATCCGGATCTGGTCATGGAGGCGGCGCCGGGCTGGCAGGTGCGCGCCCCCGCGGCGGCGCTGCAACCCGTGCTCGCGGAACTGCGGCGGACAAGTGACGTGGTGCTGCTCCTGGCGCATGCCACCGCGGCGCGGACCGAGGCGATCCTTGCGGCGGCGGGGCTCGCGCTGCCCGACGGCGTGGTGATCGCCCATGAGGCCGAAGATCCCATCGAGCCGGTGCCCACCATTCTCCGGGGCGTGCCCGCCCTGGCGCCCGGCACGCAGGCTAAGTACCTCGCGCGGTTCGACGTGCGCCTGACGGATGGGCGCGTGCACGTGGCGCCGCGCTACGAGGGGATCGACGAGCACATTCCCGATCTCCCGTCCATGCGCGCCCTCCTCGATGTGTATCAGGCGAATCTCGAACAGTTGAACATCGCCGACCTGACGCCCCGCCGCCCGTACGAGAGCGGCGGCGTGTACGTGGGCCCGCAGGAGTGTGCGAAGTGCCACGTGAGCGCGTCCGAAGCCTGGGCCGCCGCCAAGCACGCGCACGCCATGGACATCATCGTCGAACGCAACCACGAATTCGATCCCGACTGTCTCCGGTGCCACACCACGGGCTTCTCGTTCGTCGGCGGCTACACGTCGCGCGAGGCCACCCCGCAGTTGGCGTTCGTCAGTTGCGAGGCGTGTCACGGGCCCGGCAGCAATCACGTGGCCAAGCCCGGCCCCGGGTACGGCACGGTGGAGACGCCCGGGTTCTGCGTGACGTGCCACGACGCGCCGAACAGTCCGCACTTCGAGTTCGCAGCGTATTGGTCCCGCATCCGGCATGAGCTGGACTGGGAGCGCCCGGCGAGCCCTTGACGCCGGGCGCCGGCTTGGTATATATTTCTGGCCGGTCGGCCAGAATAAATCCCGCCCAGGGCCAAAGCACCGCTTCGGCCGGGCAGGATGCCCAGGGGACAGGGCCTGGCCACCGTTTCCTGGTCGTAAGTGTGGAGCTTACAAGAGGTTACGAGCGAGGGTGCTGTCCGGCACATGGGGGACGATCCCAGCCTTGACTCGGGATATCCACGCCCGCCAGCTAGCGTAAGGCGCCGCAGCAACATGCCTGGACCACTCGACGGCATCTCCGTCCTAGACCTCACCCGCCTCCTGCCGGGCGGCTACTGCACCCTGCTGCTCGCGGACATGGGCGCGGACGTGCTGAAGATCGAAGAGCCCGTCCGCGGCGACTACATGCGCTGGAACGAGCCGCTGTACGCCACGCAGAGCGCCTACTTCGTCGCGCTCTGCCGCAACAAGCGCTCCATGCGGCTCAACCTCAAGGCCCCGCGCGGGCTCGACATCCTCAAGGAGCTGGTGCGCGACGCCGACGTGCTGGTCGAAAGTTTTCGCCCGGGCGTGCTCGCGCGCCTCGGCCTCGCGTACGACGACGTGGCACCGCTCAACCCGGGGCTCATCTACTGCTCGATCACCGGCTTCGGCCAGGACGGGCCGCGGCGCGATGAGGTGGGGCACGACGTGAACTACATGGGCATCGGCGGCGCCCTCGGCTTGGGCGGCCAGCGCGGCGGAGCGCCCCAGGTGCCGGGGGTGCAGGTCGCCGACATCGCCGGGGGCGCGCTGAACGCCGTGGTCGGCATCCTCGCCGCGTTGCGCCACCGCGACCGCACGGGCGCGGGGCAGTACATCGACGTGGCCATGTTGGACGGCGTGGTGAGCTGGCTGTCCATCCACGCGGCCAAAGCGTTTGCGACCGGCGCCGAACCGGTGCGCGGCGGTGAGCGCCTGAACGGCGGATGGCCCTGCTACCAGGTGTACGAGTGCGCGGACGGGCGGTACGTCACCCTGGGCGCGCTGGAGCCGAAGTTCTGGCGCAACTTCTGCACCGCGGTGGAGCGGCCCGAATGGGTGGCCCGGCAGTTGGACACGGACCCGGACGGCCTGGTGACCGAAGTGCGCGCGCTCTTCCTCACGCGACCGGCGGCGCACTGGCTCGCGCTGCTGGCGCCACACGACATCTGCTTTGGCCCCGTGCACGACATCGCCGCCGCCTGCACCGACCCCCAAGTGCAGGCGCGGGGCATGGTGTTCGAAGCGGAGTCGCCCACGGAGGGGACGGTGACGCAACTCGGCCCCCCCATCAAGTTTTCCGGTACTCCGTGCGAGGCGTGGCGCCGGCCCCCGCCGGGCTTCGGCGAGCACACGGCCGCCGTCTTGCACGACCTCGGCTACGACGCGGCAGCGATCGCGGCGTTGGCCGAAGCGGGCGTGACCGACGCCCCGGCCGCGGCGGGGAGTCCCGCATGATGCGGCGGGCGGCACGGAGACCGGCGCGCAGCAAGGAGGCCGCCACCGGCTGAGCGACGCAACGATGTCCTGCACGGCGGAAGCGTCGTGCAAGCACGCGGTAGGACGGCCGCATCGCCGGTCACCCCGGGGTGGCCGGGCGCAGAGGTTCTACCGAAGTAGACCACACATAACCCCCGATGGGGAGGAGACCTACATGCCAGAGACCGTCCAAGAATCCTTCGATGCCATGACGACCAACTTCAACTCGGAGAAGGCCGCCGGAATGAATTGCACCTACCAGTGGGATGTCACCGGCGACGGTGGCGGCCAGTGGAACGCGGTCATCGCTGATGGCGCGCTCACGGTCAGTTCGGGCACGGCCGACAATCCGAACATCACCATCACCATCTCCGCGGGCGATTGGCTGGACATGCTGAACGGCAAGCTCGACGGGCAGATGGCGTTCATGAGTGGCAAGCTCAAGATCAAAGGCGACATGAGCCTTGCCATGAAGCTCAAGACGCTGTTTCTCTAACCGAAACGACGTCTTCCCGTGCGGCCAGCCGGCTGCACGCGCGAGCGGTAGGACGGCCGGGGCTGCGGCTCCTGGGGCGTGGCCCCGGCCCGTGCCTGCCGCTCGTTTCCTTTTTTCGGCCCCGCGGCGGGGGTGACGCATGATGGAGCAAGCCACCTCGGACACCGTCCAGCAACTGGGCGCCACCCTCAAGCGATTTATCGAAGGCGAACTCCGGGCCTTGCAGGAGGAACTCGCCCTCGATCCGGACGCGCCCCTGCCCCCCGAGGTGTTCAAGCGCGTCGCCAAGCGCTCGCACGAACTCGGCTTCTGGGG
>CBDUXP010000075.1:0-17931 GCA_965371225.1 uncultured bacterium
ACAGCAGGCCGTCCTGTTCACGGGAACCGTTCGCGAGAACATTGCGGCCGGCCGGCCGGATGCGGACGGGGTGGGGGTCATGCGCGCCGCGCGCATTGCCCAAGCGCACGATTTCATTATGCAACTCCCGCAGCAATACGACACACCGCTCGGTGATCACGGCAGCGACGTGTCTGGCGGGCAAGCCCAGCGCATCGCACTGGCCCGTGCCGTGTTCCGCGAACCCCGCGTGCTGGTGTTGGATGAAGCCATGTCCTCCCTGGATTCCATGGCCGAGGAAGCCATCTGCCAAGGGCTGCTTGGGCTGACCGTGGATCGCACGAGCCTGATTATCGCGCATCGCCTGTCCACCATCACGGCAGCCGATCGTGTGATCTTGCTCCACGAGGGCCGCGTAGCCGCCCAGGGGACACACGCGGCGCTCCTGACAGAGCACGCACTCTATCGGGACCTGTTCGAACGCCAGCTATTGCCCATCTTGGACGATGTCGCGGCAACCGGGGACGCGACGGTTCGCACGTCACGGGTGGGCGCATGAGGCCGGCCCGACTCAGCCGTGCGACACGCCCGTCGCTGCATCGGCGCGATGAGACCTTACACGCGCGGATTGACCCAGGTCTGCACTCCGTCGCCGAACGTGATCGGGCCGTAGGGCGTGGCGGCCGCCGTCCCACAGGCATAGTCGTTGCGCAATGTCCAACCATGCGCGGTAAAGAGAGCGCGGAGCCCGTCTTCAATTGCCGCAGAATGGGTCCCAATATGCAACCGGCGCACTGTCGCCGTGAGAGGTTCGATGGCGGAACGCAACACGGCCAGCTCTGCGCCCTGGATATCCAGATCGATCAGATCCACGCGCGCATGCTGCTCAAGAATCCCGGTCAGCGTCACCGTCCGCACCGCTTGCCGACGCTGGCCGTTCGGTCCGGATTGAGACGCAGCCGTCGCGGCCCGCTGCGCGGCCCGCTTTGCGCGGCGGCGCTTGCGCAGCAGGAAGCCCACCGGGCCACTGCGGCGGGGGGCGGGCGCCGGCGCGTCGTCCTTCGCGAGCGCTTGGCCGTACCATCCCGCCGGATTCCCCACGTGAAACATGGCCGTCCCGGCCGACACGTGCATGGCGGCCTGGATCAGATCGTGCGCGTCCGGGCCGATCCCGTTATCGTCCAGGTGTTCGCGCAGCCAGGCGAAATGCGTCGGCTCGGCCTCCACGCCAACCAACGCGTACGGCAGCGGATTCAGCACGCGGAGCGCCGCGACGCCGCGCACCAGCCACCTCCCGTACCCGGCGCCCAACTCGATCATGACGAAACGCTCCCGCGCTGCCGCGACCGCTTCGAGCACATCCACCCACTCGAACGTTTCTTCGCTGAACGCCGGCAGCGGAGGTTCGCGGATGCCGGGATCCCGCCCGTAGCTTTCGACGTGAGCCGCGAGGCCTGTTTCGAACTCCGCTCGCGTCTTGATCCCAAAGCAGTCCACGACGAAGCCGGCAGGCGGAACGCCACGCCAACGCGGCATCTGGAGCATGAGCGGGTGTTCGTCGGGAATGAGATCTCACCGGCGGCGCAAGGATACGCGCAGCGTGGCGGCCATTATATGGCAGGCCGCGTGCGGCGTCGCCGGGCTTCCCGTTCGCGCGGGGCACATGGCCTGAGCCCAGGCGCGTGCACCGTAGGCGGGCATCAGGCAGCGGCCATCCGCCCCTGCGAGAGCGGCACGCCATGACCGCCGTCGCCACGCGCGCCCCCGAAGGCCCGCAGCTGAGCGTGGTGGTCACGTCGCGGCATGACGACCACGGGGGGGACCTGCTCTTTCGGATGCAGCATTTCGTGACCGGCTTGGCGGCGCAGGCACACCGGCATACCCTCCCCGTGGAACTGATCCTGGTGGAATGGAACGCTCCCGCCGACCGGTCGTCGCTGGCCACGGCGCTGCACTGGCCTGAGCCGACGCGATACTTTCACCCACGGGTGATAGCCGTACCCGCGTCGCTCCACCAGACCCTCGCGCACGCAGACGCCCTCCCGCTATTTCAGATGCTGGCGAAAAACGTCGGCATCCGGCGGGCCACCGCCCCGTACATTCTCGCGACGAACATTGACATTCTTTTTCCGGACGCACTCATGCGCACGTTGAAGACCCGGCTTCGGCCCGGCGTGATCTTCCGGACGGATCGCCATGACGTGGCGTGCGATGTGCCGGAGAGCGCGGAGGTTGCGGCTGTGCTGGCGTATTGCGACGCGCATGTCATTCGCCAGCATCGCGCGGATGGCACGTTTTTACCCGCGAATGGCGCGTGGGTATGTCGCAACCCTTCCTACCGCGTGCTGCCACTGCGACTCACGCGACTAGCCATCCGCCGCTGGCGCCACGCGGTGCGGCAGGAGGTCAACTTGGCATACAACCCCGTCGTGCAGACCATGCGGCGTTGGCTAGACGCACGGGGCCTGCTGCACCCCATGGAGCGCCGGCGGCTCCTGAATAACCGGCGCACGCGGCGCGGCGCCGCGGCCGTGGTGCGGACCGCCATCGCGCTGGCCCTGGGAGGCCGCACGGTGTTCCGCCGCGAACGGCGCGCGCCTTGGTGGAACCGGCTGCAAGCCCACACGACCCACATCGCATTCCAGTCGCGCGTGCATCGCGCCTATGTGCGGCTGCATACGAACGCCTGCGGCGATTTTACGCTTGCGGATCGGGACACGTGGTACGCGTTGCACGGGTACCCGGAGTGGCAGATCTTCTCCTGGCACTTGGACTCCGTCCTGCTGTTCCAAGCGGAGGCTCATGGCATCCCGGTGGTGCGCTTCCCGCGCGCGTGCGCCACGTATCACATTGACCACGGAGCGGGCTGGACTCCGGAGGTCGAGGAGGATCTCTTCGCGCGATTGGAACGCCGTGGGGTGCCCTATCTCACGATTGAGGCCCTGCATGACCGCATCGCCGACATGCAGACCTCGGTTAGGCAGGGCCGCCCGGTAGTCTACAACGATGACAGTTGGGGCTTTGCCCACGTGCCGCTGCGCGAAACGGTCCCCGGCTCCCCGCCGCAGATTCCGGGCGCGGCCGTGCCGGTGGCCAGCAGGGACTAGGAGGGCGTGTACCTGTGAGCCTGTCAAACGTGTTCGTAGTCGTAAGCTGGGGCCGCACCGGTACCGTGTGGTTAGCCAAACTCCTGAACGCCCACCCCCAGGTGTTTTGCTTGCACCATCTGCCGGCGTCGATGCAGAGCGTGCTGGGCCCCGCGGCCGTGCCGAGTGAGGTGGACTATTTGCGGCTGGTCGTGGACCAGGCAGGGGCGCATTACCGGTTGGTCGGCGATTGTCATGGTGTGCGCGTCCAACGGATTCATTTGCTCCAGGATGCGTTTGGGGATCGCTTGCGGGTGTGTTCTGTCACCCGCCATCCGGTGCCGCGCCTGGAGTCCTATCTGCTGTACGCGCAACAGATAGGCGTCGCGTCCTATGGAATTGACTACGTTCGTGTCTCTGCGGGCATTCCAGAACACCTGCGGGCGTTGGCCGAAGGCGAAGAGCGGATGTTCTTTGCTTACCTCATGGGGCTGGTGAACTTGATCGAGCTGGAAGTTGAGGCCGGCCCAGTCTTCCCTATCGAACGGCTCTCGACGAATCTTCGGGAGGTGAATCGGTTGCTGGCCCATCTGTCGGACGGCGAGTTGAAGTTCACCGCTGCGGCGGCGCGGAGCGTGATGGCCGAGCGGCTCAATGTCAGTGTCGGACCCGACGGCACGCCCCTTCCCCCGCGTACGGCCGATCCGGAAGAGCGCTTCATGGCGTGGCCGTCCTGGCAGCAGGAACTCTTTCTCGGCCTGCTGCACGACCGGGCCAGGGAACTGTACGAGCAACTGGGTTTGGCCCTACCGACTGGCCAGACGGTCAGCCCATGCCCCCCCTCAGAATGACCGGAGTGGCGTTGACATGAGTGGTTTCCCGACCGTGCCGCTCGTGGAGGTGCAGCGCTACTGGGATGCCCGTCCGTGTAACATCCGGCATTCGCCGAAACCGGTCGGCACCCGCGAGTATTTCGACGAGGTGGAGTCGCGGAAGTACCGGGTCGAACCGCACATTCCCCCATTCGCCGCGTTCGACCGCTGGCAAGGGAAGCGGGTGTTGGAGCTGGGGTGCGGGATCGGAACGGACACTATCAATTTCGCCCGCGCCGGCGCACGGGTCACTGCGGTGGACCTGTCCGGGCAATCCTTGGAAGTTGCCCGCCGGCGCGCCGCGGTGTTTGGGCTCGCCGATCGGATCGGGTTCTATCAGGCCAACGGTGAAGAATTATCGGCTACGGTGCCGGTGCAGCCATACGACCTGGTGTATTCGTTCGGGGTGATTCACCACACGCCCCATCCCGAGCGTGCGTTGGCGCAACTTCGTCAGTATCTCGCGCTCGGGGGGACACTCAAACTCATGCTGTACTACCGTTGGTCCTGGAAGGTGTTTTGGATCCTGCTCACCTTTGGGCGCGGGCGATTCTGGAAGCTGGACGAGTTGGTGGCGGCGCATTCTGAGGCCCAGACGGGATGCCCCGTGACCCATGCCTATAGCAAGGAGGGGGCATGGACCCTTGTCGAAGCGCAGGGATTTCGCGTAACCGCCATGTTCGTCGACCACATTTTCCCATACCGCATACCGGAGTACGTGGAGTACCGGTACAGCCACACGTGGTTTGCTCGGTACATGCCGCGTGCGTTCTTCCGTTGGTGCGAGCGGCGATTCGGCTGGCATCTGTGTATCACCGCCGAAGCGACATAGCCGAGCCCTGCCGAGATGACGAAGCGCCTGTGGACCCCCGCCTCAGGGCCGCCCACCGAAACCAGTAAGCGGCCCCGGGGACGCGGCGCGGCGACGGGGCAGTGATCATGCAAGCGCAACGCAAGGTGTTCTTCCTCCTACTGTTCCTCTTGATACTGGTCGTGCTTGAGGGGACCGCGAAGGTGGTCTACGCGGTGCGGGAAGGGGGCTACGTCTCGACAGCCGAACTGTTCGCACGGAACTCGAACGAGTTCATTCGCGACCTCGAGCGCCCCGAGGACGACTGCACCTACCTCGACACGTTATATCCCCACCCATATCTGGCGTTCGTCCACCACGATACCCCCCCGTGTGGCATACGTAGCCAGTTAAACAGTCAAGGCCTCTTCGGGGAGGAGCTTCCCCTACAGCGGGATCCCGAGTACTTCACCATTTTGCTTACCGGAGGGTCCGTCGGAGCGCAACTCGGCCAGGTGAATAATCCCGGCAGCCCCAAGCATCTCGAGGTATCGCTGAATGCGCGGTACCGCAGTCCGACCGGCAAACCGTTTCGCGTGTTCAACGGCGGGGACGGCGCCTGGAAGTATCCACAGCAGCTCATTCTCTTCGCGATCTACGGCCCGTTCGTCGATGGTCTTGTGACTTTGGACGGCTACAACGAACATTCCGGCGTCAGGTTCGGTTCTCGAGATCGGATCGAGAAACCGGCGAACAATTTCATAGAGGTGAACCCGCTCGCGAATTACAGCGTGGATGCCCTCGGCGGCGCGTGGGCCGTGAATCGCCTGCGTTCCGTCATACGCGGGACCCCGGTCGTCAAGCGATCGCATCTCGCCTACCTCCTTTTCCAGGCGGCGCGCGGCGCGTGGGCCACCGCGCTTGCCGATGTTGACGATCCCCTCCGTCAACGCCAGGCGTCCATGTTCACCCTCCCCGCCGAATGGGACGCCGAACAGGCGTGGCAATGGAACGTTGAACGCTACGCGGACTACATCCGCTCGATGGAGACGATGGGCAGCCGGCTGGGTGTGAAGACCGCCTTCTTTATCCAGCCGGCCCCGGCGTTCGGCAAGGTGTTAACCGACGAGGAGGCGGCGGTGGTCGGGCCACTGGACTATGCGGACTCCTACGTGGCGATGACGGGGCATCTACTGGCGCTACGCAGTGAAACGATCAATATCTTCAGCCTGCTCACCTTGCTTGAGGAGGTGGCGGACACGATCTACGCCGACCACATACACTTTGAACGAGCCGGCCGTGGGTACACGCTGATGGCGGAACGGATGGCCACGGACATCGCGACCGCGTGGCAACTCGATGCGCACGACCCGGCTGCCGACACCGAATAGGTGCCTCGACCCGCACCGATAGACTTGCCCCCCTCGAGCGACCTCGCACGCGATCGGGGAAGCTGATTCTCGATCCAAATAGCGACACAAGCCCTGACTAGGCAACGACTTAGCCACAGCACAAATGCCTGTGCCGGGCGGGACTTGACAATATTAAATTAACACTGTTAAATATTGGGCATGGCCAGGTTGGCGCTGACGGCGGAGCAGGTGGACGCGGGGCGGGCGGAGATCTGCCAGGCGGCGATGCGGGTGTTCGCCCGGGGCGGGATCGCGGCGGTGACGCTGCGGGCCATCGCCAAGGAGCTGGGCTGGAGCTACACGACGCCTTACCGGTATTTCGCGAGTAAGGACGACATCATCGTGGCCCTGCGCACGGCGACGTTTGCCCGGTTCGCTGATGTGCTGGAGGCGGCGATTGCGAGCGTGACCGACCCCGCGGCCGGTCTTGTCGTTCTGGTCCGCGCGTACACCGAGGCGGCCCTCGCCGACCCGGACGGTTACCGGTTGCTGCTGGACCTGCGCCAGGAAGACAGCAACGCGTTTCCCGAACTGGCGCGCCAGCGGCGGCGGGCGTTCGAGACGTGCGTGCACACTGCCCGCGCGGCGCACGCGGCGGGACTGATCCCCGCGGACGCCGACGCAGAAACCGCGGCGCACGTGCTCTGGTCCGGCGTGCACGGGCTGGTGTCACTGCACCTGGCCGACCAACTGGTGATGACTCGCACGCTGGACGACTTGATCGAACCGCTGACCCAGACGCTGGTGGCAGGCACGCTCGCCCGCCGCGGCGAACCGTCGACGAACTAATCACATACGGAGGACTGAACGATGAAGACCACGCACGCCGAGACGCCGGATACGGGGATCACGATCCGCAAGCTGGACTTCGGCGTGCCGGAGGACGTCAACCCGCACTGGCACCCGGCCGAGCCCGAGTGGAGCCACATGGTGAACGGCGCGTCGCTCTGCATGCCCTACCTGGAGCCCTACCTGATCAAGGCGGTGAAGGCGGCGAAGCCGCACATCGCCGACCCCCAGCTGCTAACGGAGGTGGACGACTACATTGGCCAGGAGGCGCACCACTACAAGCAGCACCGCCAGTTCAACGACATCCTTATTCGTCACGGCTACGACGAACTGCGGGACATCGAGCGGCGCATGGCGGATGACTACGCGCGCTTCCTGCGGGACAAGCCGCTCGCCTTCCACCTCGCCTACACCGCGGGGTTCGAGTCCATGGCCCTGGGTATCGGCCACTGGCTGGTACGTGACCGGGAACGGCTGTTCGGCGGCGCGGACTCAAGCGTGTCGTCGCTGGTGCTGTGGCACTTCGTCGAGGAGATCGAACACAAGAACGTCGCGCTCGACGTGTACCGCGCGGTGTGCAGCAGCTATTGGTGCCGCATCCACGGCCTGTTCTTCGCCACGCTGCACGTGATCAAATACTCGCGCCAGGCGTACCAGGCGATGCTGAAGCACGACGGGCTGTGGCGCAACCTGCGCAGCCGCTGGCGCCTGCAGAAGATGCTGCTGCGGTTCTTGGGCGCACTGGTGCCGCACATACTGCGCTGCTGCGTACCCGGCCACGAGCCGCGGGACATCCCGAATCCCGCGTGGACCGACGCGTGGGTGGAACGCTACGAGGCGGACGGCGGGCGGCTCACGCGGCTGGACACGGCGCGCCTGGCGGCGGGTACGCCGGCATGAGCGGGGGGACCATGGATGCGCGGCTGCAGCGGCTGATGATCGCACACGGGGGCATGGTCTTTTTCGGCGGGCTGATGGTGGGCTGGGGCTTTCTCTTTTTCCTCATGGGTGCAGTTTCCGTCTGGCCCATCCCCTGGCGGTTGGACGTGCAGTTGCCCGGCGACGTACGCGCGTGGCGCATGGCGCACATGGAGGGCATCCTCAACGGCCTCACCATGCTGGCCGTGGCGGGCATCTGGCATAACCTCACGCTCACCCCGCGCGCGCAGAAATGGGTTGCCTACGGGCTGATCGTGACCGGGTGGGGCAATCTCATCGCCGCGACGCTGGGGCCCATCTTCGGCGGGCGCGGACTGGCCATCGGCGTCGGGTTCCATGAAGAAGGTGCCAACCACATCATGTTCTTCCTGTTCGCCATCTCCATCGTCACCATCATGACCGCGATGATCCTCATCATCCGCAACGCACTGTCCTCGGCCCAGGTGTCGGAGTAATCCCCGGGCGACACCAGCTCACTCACGCGGCCGCTTGCCGGCGGGGCCGTGCCTGAGTGCGCGCAGTTGCCAGCGGAAGTAAGCGAGCATTCGGGGGAGGTGCCACGGGCGCTTCGCAATCCGTTCCCTAAGGGTTGGCCCGCAGTTGCGCGTTCTCCGCCTCCAGCTCCGCAATGCGCGCCTTCAGACCGTGCACCGTGTCCGCCACTTCCTCGTCCGTGAACCGTGGAACGATGTGCTGGGGGCAATTCACGTCCCACGCTTCCACGCGGAAGCGGAATGCCCGCTCCGGAACACCACTATAGTCTGGGTCTGCGAGGGCGGCGAGCAGTGTGGGATCGTCCTCGATCACCTCGGCCCGGCCCCAGATCTTGATCCGGCGCCGGTTGGGGTAGTCCATCAGAAACATGAACGCCCGATCGTTCTCGCTCAGGTTCCCCATGGAGATGTACTGGCGGTTCCCGCGGAAGTCGGCGAAGGCTAACGTGTGTTCATCAATGACCTTCAGGAACCCCTTCGATCCGCCCCGGTGCTGGATATATGGGCGTCCGTCAGTGGTGGCCGTGCCGAAGTAGAACGAATCCCGTTCGGCGATGAACGCCGCCAAATCGGGCGTGACTGTATCGGTCCACCCGCCGCGCTGTTCCATCTTGACGTAGCCGCTGCGCGAGCCGAGGCGTTCTTGGATGGCCTTCACGCTGGGGGTAAAGGCAATGTCGCTGATCGCTGCAGTCATGACGCTATTCCCTTCGGGAGAAGCGGTGCTCCGTCGGGCCGGCGGGGGTACCGGCCCGGCGGGTCCTGAAGTGACACGCGAGCCGGCATTAGGCACCGGCCAACGCAGCGGCGGCCGGGAAGTCGACGACGGTCTCCCCCACATGGTTGAAGTAGATGGTCAAGATCGTCAGCGCGACGTTCGCGATGATCTCCGCAACGTCGCCGTCACTGTAGCTTGCCGCGCGCACGCGCGCCAAGTCGCCGTCGTCCCCCGCACCCTCCGTATCCACGATGCAATGGGCAAACGTTAGCGCCGCGGCCGTCCGCCCGTCGCACGCGCGCACCGGTGTCAATCGGCGGCTGCCGGCGGCTCGGCCACCTCACTGCTGGCTCGCGCGTCCCGGCGCGCCTCGAGCTCGGCCAGGATCCGGCCATGCCGGCCGCGGTTCAGGTCGTACCGGCTGATGAACAGTACGGAGAGGCAGAAAAAGACGGTCATCACGCCGCCCTGCGCCAAGCCAAGGCCGGTGACCATGCGCTCCGACACGTCCTCGGGCGACACCTGCTCGCCCAGGCCGACGAGGTCGATGACGATACCCGCCACCAGCGGACTCAGGCCGGTCAAGACTTTCCAGGTGAATGACTCGGCGCCGAAGATCACGCCCTCCCGCCGGCGGCCGTGCGCCAGCTCGTCTTGGTCGGTGATGTCGCCGAGCATCGAGCCCGTCATGGGACCGGACGCCGCGATCCCGAAGTGGGCGAGGAAGCCGGTCGTGAAGATATACAGCGGGATGTACAGGGGACTCTCGTGTGCCGGCCACCAACCCACGATTTTCAACAGGTAGGGCAGGCAGAAGAACACAAGATACGTGACGTCGCCGATGATGGCCACGGGTTTCTTGTCGATACGCGCCGCCACCGAGCGCCAGAACGGCAACCCGATGAAGAGGCCGGTGAACATGCCGACGCCCCAGAGGAACAGAATGTCCGTGCTGACCTGCCAGAAGTAGGTGGCCATATAGATGCCGAGCGTATCGGCCACGCCCCACGCGATGTGGCGGCTCACGCTGCCGAACAGCACGGCGCGAAACGAGCGATGGACGAGCGCCTGCCGGTACTCCCCAAATACATCGCGCAGCCGGCTGGTGGCGCCAGCGGACGCCGTCGAGAGGCGGGGGATCCAGTGGCGCGTGCGCCACGCACTGGCAAGCAGCGCCACCGCGATCACCACGCTCATGAGGGCGCCAAACGGCGGATACGCGGCGGGGTTGAGCTGCCCGTTGGGATACTCCGGAGTGGGCCGGAAGAACACCAACAGCAGGATCATCCCGGCTAACGACCGCCCAACGTTGAACAGGATGCCGCGCATCGTGGTGATGCGCGTGCGCTCTTCGTAGTCCGAAGTGATTTCGGCCCCCAGCGCCAGGTACGGGACGGCGTACAACGTGTCGATGAGCCGTTTGGCCAGATGCAGCGCCAGCAGCCACGCCATGAGCGCCGGGAGCGAGAAGCCCGGCGGCATCGCCCACATGAGATAGAACGTCAGGGCCGAGGGGACTGCGGCCCAGAGGAGAAAGGGGTGCCGGCGTCCGAGGCGCCCCCGCGTCCGGTCTGAGATCACCCCCACCACGGGATCGGTGAGGGCGTCGAAGACGGTCACCAGCAACGCCCCGACCCCAATGTACGAGGCCGGCATCCCGATCACCTGGTTGTAGTAGAACACCAGGTAGTTGAACGCGAGGACGCCGATCCCCCACGGCGCGCTCCCCAGGGCGTACCAGCCCACCTCCGCATTGGACAGCCGCGCGTCGGGTTGCTTCACTGGTTCAGCCATGGCGCGAGGATCGTGGACAATAGCAGGAAATCGCCGCGCACAACGTACCACCGCCGTTCCACCAGGTACCCCCGCTCGTCCACGGGGATTCCCGGCGTTGTCTCGTGAAAGAAGGCCACCGGAAGCTCAATCCGCGCTGGCCAGGGCATCGTGTCCCTTGCGGCCACGGGATTCCTGTTTGCGGCAGTCACTCCGCAAAAATGAGCGCTTGCGGTGGACAGGCTCTGAGCTAAGGGCATCTTTCACGCTACAACCAGACCATTATCGTGTGTTATTCGCCCAGAATCGCGGCAGAATTACGAAACAGTAGCCCGGCATGCCTATTGCGTAAGCTTATTAGCCGAAGAAGTACAGATTACGGAATCTTTCTACCGGTCGCGCAGCAACGCGACCTGAAGGCGCATGCCTCTGAAGTCCCGCCGACCGGCTACGCCGCAAGTCGCAGCCACCGCATCCGCTCCTCCGCATCGCCAACCCGGCCGTGTGCACCTCGGGTGGTTCGTCCTGTTGTGCGCGTTGTGCATCAGCCTCGGCATGCCGGCCGCGGCCCAGATGCGAGCCACGCAGAGCAGCTCGCGCGAGACGCTGTTCGACCGAAGCGCGCACCGCGACTTCCTGAATAGCCTGGACGATGAAAGCCGCGAGCGTGCGGTCGTCCTCAAAGCACGGGTCGTCGTGCCGGGCGGTGGGGAACTCGCCTCGGATTCCGACGCGCCCCAACATCTCTACGTGCAGACTACCCGCGTGCTGTCCGTGGACGACCGCGCTCACCTGTTGACGTTGGGTGTCGAAGTCCGCAACTACCTCGCGAACAGCACCTACGTAATGGACTGCGGGCCCGGTGCCGTGTCCCTGCTGCTGGCGGACCCGCTCGTCGCCGGCCTCGCGAGTATCCAGCCCGAAGACAAGGTGACAGCCGCTTTGGGTTATCGCGCCACCGGGCGTGTACCGGCGGGCATGGCCCCGCTCGCGGACGCCCCGGTCCCGTACCGTGTCCTGTTGTACGAGGGGGTCCCGCTCCAGGAGGTGCGGGACGCGCTGACGGCCCTCGGCATCGCCTTTACGGAAGTCGAGCATGGGCAGCGCATGGCTGTGGAAGCCTCCCTGACACCCGACCAAGCCATGAGCCTTGCAACCCTTGACACCGTGGCGGCCCTCGACCGCGCGTCGCCGCCACGCGCGGTGCAAAACAGCAATGCCCAGGCGTACACCACCTCCGACCAAGCGCAGAGCGGCCCGTACAACCTCACGGGCGCCGGGGTGACGGTGCTCGTGCGCGACCAAAGCTTCCCGGCGCACACAGACTACAACTCTCGGACCACGATCATCGATACCGCAGGCAAGGGAGTCGGTTCCCACCACACCCACGTGACCGGTACGGTCGCGGGCGACGGCTCCGGCAGTGCGCTCGCCGAAGGCATGGCGCCTGCGGCCACGATCGTCACGCACGAATTCAACGGTAATGACACCACGGAGATCGGCGGCGCGTTCATCGATTACGGCGCACAGCTCTCGAACCATTCCTACGGCATTCCCAGCGGTTGGCAAGGCAGCGCCTTCTACATGTATTCCGGGTATGAGTTCGGCAACTATAACGCGATGTCGAACGAATGGGACGCGCTCATCTACGACAACGATCTAATCATCTGCAAATCCGCCGGCAACGACCGCAACGATATGGCCGCCAGCGGGTCCCACACGCACGTGCCGGGGGGGGGCACGTGGAACGATACCCACCCGAACGACGGTCCCTACAACTGCATCAACGAAGCGGCGCTCTCCAAGAACGTGATCACCGTGGGCGCGGTGGATCACGACGACAGCATGTCCAGCTTCAGTTCTTTCGGCCCCCCCGAAGACGGGCGGGTCAAACCGGATGTCGTCAGCGACGGCGTCAGCCTCTATAGCACGTACCCGGGTAACTCCTATCAAGGCGGCTGGAGCGGCACGAGCATGTCCTCGCCGGCGGTCACGGGCAGCCTCGTGCTCTTCACCGAACGGTACAAGGCGCTGAACGGGGGCACCCCGCCGACCGCCGCCATGGCCAAGGCCTGCCTCCTCCACGGAGCGCGGGATCTCACACCTGCAGAAGACATCGGCACCTATGCCGGTTTCTACCGGGTCGGCCCGGATTACGCCACCGGCTTCGGCGCTGTGGACATCGTCAACAGCATCGACGCGATCGACAACATGTCGACAGGAGACGTGAGTCAGGGTGAGGTCGACATCTACATGGTGACCATCGCCAGCCCCGCCACACCGCTCAAGGTGACGCTCGTGTGGACCGACCCCCCGGGCAGCACCATCGCCGCGACGGCCATCATCAACGATCTCGACCTCACGGTCACCCGGCCCGATGCCTCCGTCGCGTATCCGTGGGTGCTCGACCCCTTAAGCCCCGGCAACGCGGCGACCACCGGCGTGAATCTCGTCGATACCACCGAGCAGGTCGTCGACACCGCGCCCCCGGTCGGCACCTACACGATTCGCGTCACCGGCACGAGTGTCCCGACGGGGCCGCAGGCCTATGCGCTCGTCATCACTGGCACCCTCTTCATCCCCCCCGCAACCGGCGTGACGCTGACGCCCGACGTGGTGAGCCCGCAGGAGATGGGGACGCCGGTGACCTTCACGGCGGCGGGCCAGGGCGGGAGCGGCACGTACGAGTATGAATTCGCGCTCCAGGGCCCGGCCACTGGCGGTGTCATGACCGTGCAGCAGGCCTACTCGACCATGGCCACCTGGACCTGGGACACGAGCCGCATCGTTGGGGACCATACCGTACAGGTGAACGTGCGGAGCGCAGGCACGGCGAGCCTAGTCGATGCCACGACGGCGGTGAACTACAGCATCGTTAGCGAGCCGCTCACCCTGACCCCGAGCCGACCGAGCCCGGGGATCGTCGGGTTCCCGACCGTCTGGACCGCTGCGGGTGGACCCGGCGCCGGGCCGTTCGAATACCGGTTCTGGAAGCAGGCCCCCGCCAGCGCGTTCGTCATGGTGCAGGACTTCGGCGTGGGAAGCACCTGGACCTGGACGCCGATCCTCGCCGACCTCGGCATTCATTCGCTTAAGGTCGACGCGCGCACCGTCGGGTCCGCCACAGTCACTACCGGCCCCACCCAGAACTACACCATCGAGACGCCGCCGACGCCGCCGGGGCCCCCCGCAGGTGTCACCGTCCCCGCAACCGACATCGACGGCGCGTACACGATCATCTGGACCGCCGGTACGGGGCCGATCGACACGTATGAACTACAAGAGGCCACCGACGCGGCCTTCTCCGACGCGGCAACTGTGTACACCGGCGCGACGCTCTCGGCCGCCATCAGCGGGAAGACCGTCGGCGACTACTACTACCGCGTCCGCGCGGTCAATACGGGGGGGACGAGCGCCTATACCGCGGGCGCAAACCCGTGCTCGGTTACGCTCCCACCGCCACCGTCGCTGACCCCGAACGCGCCGAGTCCCGGCGCGGTCGGGACGCCCGTCGTGTGGACCGCCGCGGGTGGGTTCGGTGCGGGACCATTCGAGTATCGTTTTTCGTGGCAGACCACGGGCGGGGTGTGGTTGATGGTCCAGAACTTCGGCGTGGGTACTACGTGGACTTGGACCCCGAGTGCCGGCGACGTGGGCACGCATGCGTTCAAGATCGAAGTGCGGTTGGTCGGCTCCGCCACGGCCGCCGTTGGGCCGACCGTGAGTTACGACATCGTTGGTTCGGCGGCGCAATCACGCTGCCGCGCCCTGGAGCGCGCCAGCGTGGCGTCCGACGGCACCCAGGCGAACAAGGACACCTTTAGCGCAGGCATCAGTGCCGATGGCCGCTTCGTGGCGTTTGATTCGTGGGCGACCAATCTCGTGCCGGGCGACACCAACGCGAGGTGGGACGTCTTTGTGTTTGACCGGGAGACCGGCATCACCGAGCGCGTGAGCGTGACCTCCGCCGGTACCGAATCAGACCTGGGCGGCTTCTACCCGGTGATTAGCGGGGATGGCCGGTTCGTCGCCTTCGATTCCTTCTCGACCGACCTCGTCCCGGGGGACACCAACGGCGTGCGGGACGGATTCATCCACGACCGCCAAACCGGGACCACCGAGCGGATCACCGTGGCGACCGACGGGACAGAAGGGGACGCCTACAGTTACGTGTATTCCATCAGCCTGGACGGCCGGTTCGTCTCCTTCGCCTCGTGGGCGACCAATCTCGTCCCCGGCGACACTAATGGGACCGGCGACGTGTTTGTGCGCGACCGCCTCATGGGGACCACCGAGCGTATCAGCGTCGTCTCCGACGGGACGGAAGCCAACGGCTGGAGCGATATCTCCTCCATAAGCGCGGATGGCCGGTATGTGGCGTTTGATTCCATCGCCGACAATCTCGTCCCCGGCGACACGAACGGCCTCTGGGATGCGTTCGTCCACGACCGCCGCACCGGAATGACGGAACGCATCAGCGTCGCCTCCGACGGGACCGAGGGCATTTACAACAGCGGCTGGCCCACCATGAGCGTGGACGGCCGATTCGTGGCCTTCGATTCCGCCGCTGACAACCTCGTCCCCGACGACTCGAACAACCAGTGGGACGTGTTCGTCCACGACCGCCAAACGGGGACCACCGAGCGCGTCACCGTGGCGTCTGACGGCACTCAGGGGACAAGTGTGAGCTATGGCATCTCCATCAGTGGGGACGGGCGTTTTGCGGCCTTCCAGTCCCTGGCCACCAACCTGGTGCCCGGCGACACAAACTTCGCGTGGGACGTGTTTGTGCACGATCGCGCCACGGGCGAGACCGTCCGCGTCAGCGTCGCGCCCGATGGGACGCAGGGGGATTGGGATACGTCCGCTTTCGTCCAGACGGACAACCTGCTCAGCGATGACGGCCTCGTGCTGGCGCTCCAGACCAGCGCGACGAACCTCCTGCCGGGGGATGGGAACGGCGCGAACGATACGTTGGTCTTCGGCAACTGCCTGGCGACAGACTGTGGCCTGACGGTGGTCGCCCCGCGCGCCGGGGACACGTGGGCGCGCGGCGACGAGGTGACGGTCTTCTGGACCGGCGCCGTCCCCTCAGGCACCGACGTACAAGTGGATCTCTACCGGGGGGGCGCCCAGGTAGCCACGATTGCCGGACCCATGTCGAACGTCGGATTTGCGACATGGACGGTGCCCGCGGGTCTGACGGCCACGGCCAATTACTCGGTGAAGGTGAAGACGGTGGACGACGCCTGCATCGTTTCGTCAGCCGGCGCCCTGACCATTGTGGATCCGGCCACCGGCGTGACGCTGACGCCTGACTTGGCCAGCCCACAGGAGATGGACACGACCGTGACGTTCACCGCCGCGGGCCAAGGTGGCAGTGGCAGTTACGAGTACGAATTCTCATTGCAGGGCCCGGGCACGGGCGGCGCCATGATCGTGCAGCGGCCGTATGCCACAAGCCCCACCTGGGCGTGGACCCCGGGTGTCGCTGATGTGGGCGCGAACACCGTGCGCGTGCGCGTGCACAACCTCGGCTCCAGCGCCATAGAACACGCGTCCACCGCACTCGCCTACACGATCGACTATCCACCCCCACCGGGTCCCCCCGGAAGCGTGACCGTGCCGCTGACTGACGACGATGGCACGTTCACCATCACGTGGACCGCCGGGACCGGCGTCATCACCGGGTACGAGTTGCAGGAAGCGACGGATCCGGGCTTCGCGGGCGCAGCGACCGTGTACGCCGGCGCGACCATGAGCGTCACGCTGATGGGTCGAGCCGACGGCACGTACTATTACCGTGCGCGCGCCACCAACGCAGGGGGCGGCGGCACCTATACTGCCGGCGCCAACGGCTGCACCGTCACCCTACCCCCGCCCCCATCGGCGCCCGGCAGCGTCTCGGTCCCACTCACGGACGCGGACGGAGGGTTTACCGTTGCGTGGACGCCGGCCACCGGTCTGGTCGACACATACGAGGTGCAGGAATCCACGGACCCAGGATTCGCGGGAGCGACGACCGTGTACACCGGCGCGACCTTGAGCGCCACGATTTCCGGCAAGGCGGACGGAACCTATTACTACCGCGTCCGTGCGCGCAACGTGGGCGGCGCCGGCCCGTACACCGCCGCCCCCAATGCGTGCACCGTCACGCTGGTGGTGCAGTGGGTGACCCTCACGCCGGACGCGCCGTCGCCGGGCGTGGTCGGAGTACCGGTCGTGTGGACGGCCGAGGGCGGCCCCGGTACAGGACCGCACCTGTATCGCTTCCTTGTCAAAACTGTCGGAGGCCTCTGGACGATCGCGCAGAACTACGACAGCAGCCCCACGTGGACGTGGACCCCGACGGCGGGCGACTACACGGTTTCGGTGAACGCCCGCGAGGTGGCCGGGTTCGACATCCAAGCACCTTCGTCTATCCCGTACACGATCACCGAACCACTGGTTCCGTTCTCGTTGACGCCGAGCGTGCCCAGTCCGGGGGTGGTGGGGACCGCCGTGACGTTCGTGGCGGCGGGCGGCCCGAGTGCGGGGCCGTTCCAGTACAGCTTCTGGCTGACGGGCCCGAGCACGGGGCAGGCGTGGAAACTGGTCCAGAACTACAGCACGAACCCGTGGGTCTGGACGCTCCCCGCCAGTGCCGTGGGCACCTCCACCATCCGCTGCGCGATCAAGGACCTGAGCACCGGCGCCACCAGTTCGGCCCCCGACCAGGTCTATGCCGTCGTCCCCCCGCCCGCACCGGGGGCGCCGGGCAGCCTGGCCGGGCCGGCGACGGATGAGGACGGCACCTATACGCTCACGTGGACCGCCGGGAGCGGGACGATCGACGCGTACGACCTGCAAGAGGCCACGCAGGCGGACTTCAGCGACGCGGGCACGGTGGCCACGCCGGCGGGGCTCACGTATACGCGGACCGGGCAGAGCACCGGGACGTACCACTACCGGGTGCGCGCGTGCAACACGGGCGGGTGTAGCGCCTACACCGCGGGCGGCAACAGTGTGGTGGTCACCATCCCGGCGTTCTCGTTGACGCCGAGCGTGCCCAGTCCGGGGGTGGTGGGGACCGCCGTGAC
>CBDUXP010000076.1:0-17878 GCA_965371225.1 uncultured bacterium
GGATTCTTCGTAGGGGCGGACCTGCGTGTCCGCCCTCTTCCGCGACCCGCCCTTGCCGTTCGGGCGATCACCAGGATCGCCCCTACACGGACATGTCTGCCCGCGTAGGGCATGGCGCCTACGCCATGTCGCGTCGCCGCGCGCGGCGCTTACTCCGCGGAGTCGTCGGGGGCGGGGGCGATTTCCAGCCGCTCGGGGCGCGGCTCCCCCGGGAGCGGAATCTGGAGATCACGAGGCGCGACCTTCGCACCGGCGTTCGGGGCGTCTTCCGCGTCCGCGTCCGGCTTCGGCGGGAGATCGTCCACTAGTTCAGGAGTGTGCTCCAGCAGCTTGGCGCGGACGGCATCCTGCGCGGCATCCTGCACGAGGGAATGCTTCCACTGGGCGGCCGCGGCGGGCAGGTCGCCCAATTGGAAGTACGCGTCCCCCAAGTGGTCCAGAATGACCGGATCCGCCTCCTCCAGGTGCGTGACGGCCCGCTCCAGGTACTCCACCGCGTTGGTGAACTCGCCGAGCCGGTAGTACACCCACCCGAGGCTGTCCAGGTAAAACCCGTTGTCCGGCTCGATGGCCAGGGCGCGCTGGATCAGCACCTCCGCCTCCTCCAGGTGCACCCCGCTGTCCGCCCACATGTAGCCGAGCCAGTTCAGGGCCTCGGCGTTCTCCGGTTCCAGCTCGGTGGTGCGCTTCAGGTGGACCGCAGCTTCTTCATACAGCTTCGCCCCTTCATACATCTGCCCCAAATAGAAGTGGGCAAGCGCGCTCTCCGGCGCCAGCTCCACCGCCCGTTCGAACTGCGCGATGGCCTGCTCGGCCTCGTCCATCTGGCGATAGGCGGCGCCGAGCACCAGGAGCAGGCCCGGATGCGCGTCAACGATAGTGAGCGCCTGTTTCAGCAGGTCGACCACCATCATCGGCTCGTTGTCTTCCCCGTACAGGAGTCCCAGCTCGATGTACGCGCGCACGCTGTCCCGGTCCAGGGTGAGCACCGCCTGGTAGTGCTCCTTCGCCTCCTCCCGCTTGCCCTGCCGCTGATACACACTGCCCAGCAGGTAGTGCGCCGGCAGGTTCTCCGGATCGCGCTCGAGCACGGCACGGAGCGCGTCGCCCGCCTCGTCGTACTGCTGCGTGCGCAGGTAGAGCAGGCCGAGGGCGAGGCGGTACTGCCACCGGAACGGTTGCTGGACCAGGATCGTGGACAGATGCGCAATGGCCTGTTCGTAGTCCCCCTGCCGGGCGTGGATCAGCGCCAAGCGCCGGCGCGCCTCGAAGTGATTCGGCCGCAGACTCAGGAGTTGTTCATACAGCCCCGCTGCCTTCGCCTCGTCTCCGTGCCGCTGCGCGAGCGTCGCCAGGTTGAACAGGACCGCCGGGCTCTCCGGAAAATCGCGCAGCATGGCATCCAGCTCCGCTTGCGCGGCCTCCTCGTCCCGCAGAGTGAGGTAGGTGTTGGCCAGCCGCAGGCGCACCGCCGGTTCGTCCGGCTGCAGGAACGCGATGCGCTTATACAACTGGAGGGCGTCGTACAGCTTGCCGTCCGCCTCAGCCATCTCGCCTAGCGCGGTCAGCGCGATCAGGTTATCCGGGTCCGCGGCCAGGAGTGCCTGAAACTGGATCCGGGCGTCTTCCGGCCGGCGCAGTTGCAGGTACAGGCCCGCCATGTACAGGCGCGCGGTGGGATCGTCCGGGCTCAGCTCCGTCGCCCGCTGCGCAGCCGCCAGCGCCGCCTCCCGATTGCCCTGCTGCACGTAAGTCTGGGAGAGCTTCAGGTGTACGCGGGCGGCCTCCGGGTCCAGCCGCGCCGCCTCTTGGAAGTGCGCCAGCGCGCCCTCCGGATCCTTGTGCCGCGCCGCATAGACCCCGGACGCGAAGTGGGCGCGCGCCTTGGCGCCCGCCGTCACGGGCTGGTGGACATAGGCCCCGCCGCGGCCCGTGGCGCAGCCGACGGACAGCACCGCGAGTCCTAGGAGGGCGACGGCGCGCCGCATTATCCGCCTCCGGCCGCGGCGGCGACGGGGGCAAAGCTGCGGCGATGGATGGGACAGGGGCCGTGGGCGCGCAGGGCGTCCAGGTGCGCGGCGGTGCCGTAGCCCTTGTGGGCCGCGAACCCGTATAAAGGATAGCGTTCGTCGTACATGGACATGAGATGGTCCCGCGTCACCTTCGCCACGATGGATGCCGCCGCGATGGACCAGGACCGGCTGTCCCCCCGTACCACCCGCTCACTCGGCACGGGCACGTCGGGCAGCCGGAAGCCGTCCACCAGCACCGCATCCGGCGGCGACGCCAGATCGCTCAGCGCCAGCCGCATCGCCAAATAGTTTGCGCGCTGAATGTTCATGCGGTCAATGGCGGGCGCATCCACGATCCCCACCCCCCAATCCGCCGCCGTTTCCAGGATCGGGGCCAGCAGCGCCTCCCGCTGTTCGGCAGTGAGTTTTTTGGAATCGTCCACCGCCGGCAGGTCCGGCGGTCCGGCCCACACCACCGCGGCGGCCACGATGGGGCCCGCCAACGGTCCGCGGCCCGCCTCGTCCACCCCCGCCACGCGCGCGGCGCCCTTCGCCAGCCACGCCGCTTCCAGCTCCCAGAGGCGGTCCCGGCGCTCCGCCTGCGCCGCCGCCCGGGCCTGCTTGTGCGCGAGGGACGCGGCCAGGCGCTGGGCCCCTGCGCGTCCGTCCGCACGGAGCACCGCGATCCAGTCCGCCCAGGCCTGCGGCGGCGCGGCCGCTACCTGGGCCTTGAGGGTGGCGAGCGTAGCCGGGCGGGCGGCGGCTGGGATGGAGTCGGAAATGGGCGGTGCGCGGAGGAGGGGGTGGCGGGCTAGCGGAGTATATCCGCCGGGGCTCGCGCGGCGTGGGGCGCCCGGAAGGCGCGTGAGTTAGGCTGTGCGCGTTCCGGGGTGCGCCCGGTTTCTTCCGGGGGAGGGCCACAGGAATGAGAATGGCAGGTGCGCGCAGGATTCTGGTTTCCGCTGCACTGACGTTGCTCCCAAATTGCGGTTCATATCCCGATGTTGAAGTTGCGCCGATCCTGCGATCACCAGGTCGGCCGCCCATGGTCCACGAAGACGCCCTTACCGATGCGATTCGCGAATACGTGCAAGCGGCGAAAGTCTCGCCAGAGGCTGCCCGCGATCACTACGCGGTCCTAGCGGAAGTGTGGGGGGAGACTCAACAGTGGGCGGCTTTGCACGCGTATTCAGGCGCGGCTGGCGCGATAGCCTCAGACGAGGCGACGGCCCATGTGTATCTCGGGCGGACACTTAACACCCTGGGGAGTGGTGGGGCTGCTGTACGCGCGTATGAAAGTGCGCTGGTCCACTTCCCCGAGGATGTAGACGTGCTAACTGAGTATGCGCGTGCGCTCCGGTCGCTTGGGAAGCACAGCGAAGCTGTGGAAGTATTCCGGGAAGTGCGGCGTAGTATTAATGCGGATGTCGGTGGGACTACAATTCAGATTGTTGACAGCCTTGCGGCGGCCGGGCGTACGCCGGAGGCCGTTGAGGTACTTCGCGAGTTAATCCAGAAGGAACCACGGAACGCTTGGCATTTCCTGACCTTGGGGCTGCTTCTCTCTGAGGTCGGACAACTGGATGAGGCGCTTGCGGCCTATGAAGGCGCGCTGCGCCTTGATCCCACCTTTGAAAGGGCGCGGTCGGCCATTGATCGCCTGCAAGTCAGCGCACAAGAGGGGGCGGATGGAAGAGAGGCCTGGCCCCGGGTTAGTCATACTCATCAAGATCGAAGCGATTTTCGTGCGGAGATTGCGGCGGCGGCAGCGCGCGTTTCGCAGGCGCCTGATGATGCGGAGGCGCACCTTGCGCTAGCGAAGGCCATTTTGTTCGAGGAGCACAACCGGGCCATCAATGAGATCCGCCGTGCTATACAACTGAAACCAGAGTATGGCGAAGCGCACCTCTGGATGGGAGTTGTGCTGCAATCTCAGGGATGGCTGACAGAAGCGGTGACCGAGTTCAATCTTGCGCTGAGCTTAGGCCAACAGGATTGGTTGGCGCTCAAACCGCTGGGCGACACATATGAGAAGTTGGGGGATCATGCGGCGGCGATGCGCGCGTACACAAAATACCAGGAGTTAAGTGCACGCGGTGGCCCGATTTTTCCCATTTCCTCGTTGAGCTGGAAACAGAAGGTAGAGGCGCAGTGAAGCCGAGTGCCGACGGGGGCTCGGCCCCGTCTTTTTCGGAGGAACACGATGAGTGAGGCGTACTACACCATCTACGGTGCCGCGCGGTCGTATTTCACGCGCAAGGCGACGGGCTACTTCAACTACAAGGAGATCCCGCACCGGTATACGCGCATGAGCGCGACGCGCTACGCCCAATTGCAGGCGGAGGGCTGGCGGCGCGGCATCCCCGCCGTGCGCACGCCGGACGGCACGTTCATGTGGGACACCACGCCCATGATCCACTACCTGGACGGGGTGTTTCCCGAGCGCGGCGTGTTCCACCCGGACCCGGTGCAGCAGTTCCTGGCGTACCTGATCGAGGACGCGTCGGACGAGTGGTACACGCACCCGGCCATCGCGGTGCGGTGGTTCTACGAAGAGGATGCCAAGCTGCTGACGCGCGAGCTGGGTATGGACATGTGCATGTACGGCGACGCGACGCCGGAGGAAGCGGGGGGCATGGTGCGGGCGGCGATGACCGAGCGGTGCCACAAGCTCGGCGTCACCGAGGAGACCGCGTCCGCGTGGGTGGAGGTGCTCGATGCGTGGATGCGCGCGCTCGACGGGTTGCTCGCGGACCGGTCGTACTTCTTCGGGGAGCGGCCGTCCCTCGCCGACTTCGCCGTGTACGGCGCGAGCGTGGCGCACTTCTATTTCGATCCCACCTCCCGCGCGCTGATGGACGCGCACGCGCCGCGCCTGCGCAATTGGACCGACCGGCTGCGCGAACCGCACGAGCACGAGTTTGGCGATTGGTGCGCGGCGGACGACGTGCCCGAGGCGATGCTGAACGTGCTGAAGGAGATCGGGCGGGAGTACCTGCCCTGGGCCGCGGCGGTGGGCTATGAACGGCAGCACATCCCCGTGGACTTGCGCGGCGTGCCCATCGAACTGGAGTCGATTCCGTACACGAGGAAAGCGCGCGCCGAACTGCTCGCGCGCTACCAGGCGGCCAAGTGCGACCGGCTGGACGCGATCCTCGACCAGGCGGGGCTCATGCCGCATCTGGAGGGCTACGACACGCCCCTCGACGCACCACCGGTGTATGATGCGCCGCCCCGCGGCGAACGGAACTGAACGGGGAACTCGCGAAAGGAAGAGCAGATGGCGGTCAAGAAATCGGCAGCGGTGGAACTGTTCTGGAAGATTCATCCGGCGCTCTATCGTTGGACGAATGGATTGGTGGGCGGCAAGATGCTGGGCATGCCCGTGCTGCTGCTCACCACCACGGGGCGCAAGAGCGGCCAGCCGCGCACGCGGGCGCTGACATACCTGGCCCGGGGCGATGCGTACGTGGTGATCGCGTCGTACCTGGGCGAACCGAAGCATCCCGCGTGGTGGCTGAACCTACAGGCGAAGCCGGACGCGGAGATTCAGGTGGGCGCGAAACGCATCCCGGTGCGGGCGCGCGAGATCGACGGCGAAGAACGCAAGCTGCTCTGGAACGAGGTCGTGGCCGAGGTCAACGACTATGCCGAGTACCAGCAGCGCACGGACCGCCGCATTCCCGTCGTCCTCCTGGAGCCACGGACGTAAGCGCCGGCCCGGGTGGGCGCAATGAATTGCGCCCCTACATCGAGTTTGTGCCGCCCGACGTGAGAGCGTCGACGCGCGCGAGCCAGTCGCGGAGCGCCGGGCGCGCGGCCACCTCGGATTCCAACCACGGGTTCGTGCCCGCCAAGCGCCGGTGCAGTTGGCCGAACAGCGCGCAATCGGCGAGCGACAGCACCGGCCCGGCGACGAAGCCGTCCGCCTCGATGAACGCCACGAGCCCGCCCAGGCTGCGCCGCATGTCCGCCTGCACCTTCTCGACGGGGTAGCGGCCCACCCCCTGGCGTCGCAGGTTCTCCTCCACGTTCGCGCGCATGTTGACCGCGAGCGCCTCGAGCGCGGACTTGTCGAAGTCGGGAAAGTACGCCGCCACCTGTGCGTCCACGTCGCCGAGCCGCGTCTGCTCGTAGATGCCGTACCAGTACAGCACCTCGTCGGCCCATTCCTCCAGGAAGTGGCAGCGCGCGCGCAGGATGACGTCCGCCGGCAGGAGGGGCGGCTCCGGATGCCGCTCTTCGAGGAAGTGCGCGATGGCCGTCGAGTCCTCGACAATCTGCCCGTCGTACTCGAGCACGGGCAGCTTGCCGGCGCCGGTGCGGTCCGCGAGAAACCCGGCGCGCTCGTCCCACCCGACCTCACGCGCGGCGAAGGCGAGACCTTTGTACTGCAGAATGCGTTGCACCTTGATGGCGAACGGCGTTCCCGAAAAACACCGCGGCCGGCCCGGCATTTGGAACCCCGGTTGGATGTGGAGCACGATCGACGGCGCGGCGTCCGGCACGCCCGTACCGTAGCACGGCGCGAGCACCGTCGCGGCGGCGGGCTAGGCCTGCGTGATGACGACGAGGCCGGCGGCGATGAGGGCGACGCCGGTGATGCGGCCGAGGGCCAGGCCGTGGGGGAGCACTTTTTCCAGCAGGACGAAGATAGTGATCGTGGCGATCCACACGAGGTTCATGACGCCACCGAAGAAGAGCAGGCACATGAGAATCCAGCAACACCCCAGACAGTAGAAGCCGTGCTCCAGCCCCATGCGCAGGGCGCCGGCCACCCCGTCGCGCCAGCCGGTCATGAAAAATTCCATGGGGGAGCGGCAGTGGGTGAGGCACGCGTTCTTCGCCGGCGTCAGTTGAAAGATACCTGCCGCGATGAGGATGCCGCCGCCCAGCGCGGGGCTCGTGCTGACCATCATGGGGGACAGCAGTGCGGCCCGGTCGAGGCCCCACTGGAGGACCGTGGCCCCCAGGCTGAAGGCCGACCATATGAGAAGGTAGCCGCTGAGAAACGCGCCGGTGGGCACGAACGGCTGGCCTTTCTCCTGCCGCGTGCGGTTGAACCGCGCGAAGACGAGCACCATGGGCGCGGCGCTCGGGGTCATCATGCCGATCATCATGACGACCCACATGAGCAGCATCATCACGAAATAAGACGGGGTCCACGCTTGCACCTGCGTCATGGCCATGGCGTCGCCCACGCTCATGGGCATGGTGGCCATGGCCTGCGCCATGCGCACGAGATAGATCCAGCAGAGCGCGGTGATCGCCACGATGCCCGCGAGCACCACGGCGCGGTCACGCTTGAGCACGGCTTCCAGCGGGGTATCGGTCATGGAGAAGTCGGCGCCGCGGCGGCGGGGCCGGGGCGCGCGCGGCTACGGGTGGACGACGCCCGTATTCGTGATGTGGTACATGGAGAAGTGCGCGTGGGTTCCGCCGAAGTCATGGGTGATCTCGCCCGTGGCTTTCGTAGTGCCGCTGGCAAACTCCGCCGTGTGGAATTCCATCCCCGCAGGCAGGGTGACTTGTGCGCGATGGGTCGCGCCGCTGATGGGGTTGCGGATCGGCTCACCCGTGGCCTCCACCAGATCCGGAATCCGCACCCGCGCGGTCCGTTCCTCGATGTCGCACTCGAACTCGATGGGTCGCGACAGGGTCTCGAGGGTGGTGGTCATGGTGCTGTTGAACACCTGGAAGAAGTTTGCGCCGGCCTCGCAGTCGTCCCCGCGGACGATGGCTTGCACTGCGTCCCGCTGCTCCGCGGTCGCGCCTTCGTCGATGATGAGCTGCTGCGTGCCGTTCCCTTCGTGCACGGCCCCCGGCCACGCGAGCAGCCACGCGAACGTCACGCCGTCGAGCTTCAGGTCGCCGTACCGGCCTTCATCGATGCGCGTGACCGAAAGCGCGCGGCAATCCCCGTGCGTCGGCAGCGCGTTGAACTGACACGGGCACCCGTAGTCGCAATTGCAGTTATTGAAACTCGGTCCTTTGATTTCCCAATTCGTCGCCATCGTGCGTCCTCCCGCTGTTGCGCCTCACCGCGGGGTGCCGGTCCACCGACCACCCTGCTCCTGCGGCGCCGGCATCCTACCACGTCAGCGCCGCGTGCCCGGGTGGGGGTCGCTCAGTCGGCGCCGGGGCCGGTGTATCCCTGGACGCTATACACGGTGATGGGGTCCTGAATGCCGCGGAGCGTGGCCGGCCCGATCTCCGCGATCACAAACTGCGGGTCCAGCGTGCGGTGGAGGTCCTCCGTCAGCAGGATGTCCACCCCGTGCTCGCGGGTGAGAGTCTGCACGCGTGCTGCCACATTGATCGTGCGGCCCATGACCGTGAATTCCTTCTTCTCCCGGCTCCCCACGAGCCCGGCGATCCCGGTGCCGCGGTGCAACCCCATGCCCACGGCCAGCGTCGGCCAGCCTTTGTCCTCCAGCTCCCGGTTGTACGCTACCAACGCCGCACGCATGGCCAACGCCGCGTGCACGCTATCGTTGCCCTGCCAGGGGTTTGGCTCGAAGGCCCCGAACAGGGCCAACAGCCCATCGCCGATGAACGTGGACACGTGGCCGCGATGCTCCGCAATCGCCTGGCTCATGCACTCGAAGTACCCATTGATGATCTCCACCAATCGGGAGGAGTCCATGTCTTCCGCCATGGAGGTAAACCCCACCAGGTCCGCGAAAAGGACGGTGACTTCCAGCTTCTCGCCGCGCGCGGGAAGTCCCCCTTCAATGATGCGTTCGACGACCGACGGGGGAGCAAAGTTGTCGAACGCCACCTGCAGCCGCTCCAGGCGCGCACTGGCCCCCTCGAGCAAGCCGTGCAGCCGCACGGCTTCACGGCGGAAATGCCAGCACAGTCCGGTCGCAAGGACGAGGAGGACGCCCAGGAGTGCGAGCGCCGGCGCTCCTCCGGCGGGCATCAGCGCGCGTTCACGACGACGCAGAGCCGGCACACCATGTTCGCCATGGCGGTGATCCCCACGAGTTCCAGGAGCTGCGGCGTGCTGAGGGATTCCTGCAGTGCGCGCAGCCGCCGCTGGATCGGAGCGGGCGTGTACCACACCGTTTCCCGAGCGAAAGGAACGATTTCTGCCTCGATGGGATCCAACTGCGGGGAACTCAAGTGGGTGAGCACCTGTTCCAGCTCGGCGCCGGTCATCCCCTCGGCGGCAACCAATCGCGCGGCTTCACGCTCCGACGCTTCGCACCCGAGCGCCCGTGCCACGACGGCAAAGATCAGCGCCTTGCTGCGGCGGGGCAGGATGTCCGAAGCCCACGCCTCCGCGCTCCTGTTCCACGCCGCCCGGCCCAGCGGCAGGCCGTCGAGCCTGGCGTACAGGGCACCGAACGGCGCATCTGTCGGTATCTCCGGCGCAAAGCAATCCGGCGCACCCGGCCGCCATTTGGCCATGTATCCCCGGCTCAGGAACCGGAGCGCGGGGCGAAAGATCCGTGCCTTGGGGATGTGGTCATAGTCCGAGGGTGGCAGGGCGGGAAATGTGGAGGCGCGATTGGTCCCGTCCATGGTCGTCGCCACGAGAGCGATCTCCTTGATGGCCTCGTTCGAGTACCCGGCGGCCTGCAGCGGCTCGAGATTCTCCGGCGACACCAAGGGATTGGACCGGGACAGTCGCCGCGCGAATCGCATGGCTGCCAGTTCCCCCGGGTCCAGGTCGGCGCTGAACGCATCTTCTTCCAGCCGGCGGATGTGGTGCTCCGGCAGCCCCGTCATGCGCAGAAACAGCCGCATCGAAGAAAAGCAGTAGCGGCAGGAATTGTTCTGCGTCACGGCCAGCGCAATCTTCTCACTGAGCGAGTTGGAAATGTGTACCAGCATGCCCGCCCGCCAGTTCGTCCGTGCCATGGAGCGCGCCATCCACGGCACGTGCGCGAAATACTTTATTCCGACGGGCAGCGTCCCCATTTCCCGGCGCACGTACCGTTCGAGTTCGCGGTCGCGTACCGGCTCGATGCAGCACGCCTCCCACTCGACATCCATCATCATTGCCATTGAGTCCCGCTCTCTTCGACATGGACCGCTTCCGCACGATCCTCGAACCTGCCCCCCAGCCCAGTCAACTTCCCATATTAGCTCATGAGCGCGTGCTGTCTGCCGCGGCAGCGCTCACGCCGGCATCAGCGCTCGCTGGCGAGGACGCAGAGGCGGCAAACCATATTCGCCACCGCGGCGATACCGATCAGTTCCAAGAGTTGCGGTACCGTCAGGTGCTCCCGCAGGGCCTGCACGCGGCGCTGAATCGGCGCCGGTTGATACCAGACGGTTTCGCGCGCAAAAGGCACGATTTGGGCTTCGACCGCGTCCAGTTGCGGCGACCCCAGGTGCTCCAGCACGGGCTCCAGGTCGGCGCCGGTCATCCCTTCTGCGGCGACCAGGCGCGCCGCCTCCCGCTCGGAGGGCTCACACCCCAGCGCCCGCGCCACGACGGCGAAGACGAGCGCTTTGCTGCGGCGCGGCAGGATGTCCGAAGCCCACGCGCCCTCCACGATCTCCCACAACGCGCGCCCCAACGGCAGACCGTCCATCGCGACGATGAGGGGGGCGAACGGGGCATCGCCCACCTCAGAGGCGAAGAAGTCCGGCTTCCCGGCCCCCCACTTGCCGCGCAGAGACGGCCCGACGATGGGGAGCAGCAGGCGCCCGAGGAGTCCGTTCCCGATCCGCTCGTTGGCGCCCGGCGGCATCGCGACAAACGTCGACAAACGATTGGAGACACAACTATTGGCGGCCAGGAGGGCCACTTCCCGGATCGCCTCGGCCGAGAATCCGGCGGCCTGCAACGGCTCCAGATCCCGGGGGGTCAACAGGGGATTCGAGCGAGAGAGCCTGCGGGCGAACAGCAGCACCGCGCGCTCGCGCGGGTCGACGTCGGCCGTGAGGAGGTCTTGCTCCAACCGTCGGATGTGCTGCTCGGGGAGCCCCATCAGGCGCATCAGCGTCCGCACCCCGTAGAAGCAGTAGCGGCAGGAATTATCTTGGGCCACGACCAGGGCGATCTTTTCGGCCAGCTCGAGGGGGACGTGCACGAGATTGGCCGTAAGGAAGTTTGACCGCGCACGGGAGCGGGCAAGCCACGGACATTGGGCGTAATACCGGATCGAGCCGGGAACGTACCCCGCTTCCCGGCGGATGTGCCGTTCGAGCTCGCGGTCGCGGACGGGCTCGATGCAACACGCCTCCCACTCGACGTCCATCATCATTGCCATTGCGTACCGCTCCCTTCGCGATGCACTGCTTGCGCACGGCCCTCGAACCTGCCCCCCAGCCCAGTGCTTCCTATATTAGATCATGGGGCCGGGCCGGGACGCAGAGCCGCGCGTCCGCCCTGGGCGTTCACGCGTTCTGCGCGGCCAGACCTGAGCGTTCGGAGAAGACGCGTTCGTACACGGGCGGATCGCCCACGCGGAGCGTGTTCCGGACTTCCGCCAGGGGGCGGGGCATGAGCGCTTCCCAGTCGGCGCCGGCGAGCCAGGCCGCGCGCCGGCCCCGGCGCCACGCGTCGCGGATCAAACGGCGTTCCTCCGGGCCCGTGTCCTTGTACGACATGGCGACGATGAACCCGATGCCGGGCGTGCGAATCTGCGCGAAGTTGAATGCCAGCAGCGCCACTTCACCCCGCAAGTCGCAATCGTACCCGGTCACCACGTGCCACACGTCGTGCATGTCGCGCAGGCGCGCCCCAAAGCGCGCGCGGTCCGGGTCCTCATTTCGCTGCGTGGTGCCCGCGAGGCTGGCGTCCACCAGCCCGTCGGCCGTCAGGTTTCGGCTGGTGACGAACTCCAGATACGCCTGCCCGAGACTCTCCGGGGGCAGGGTCCGCAAGGATTCGCGGTCGCGCAGCACATCGAGGAGGTCGATTTCTTCGCGCAGCACCCGCTGGCCGGTCTCAATGCGTTGGAAGCGGCGGAACGCGCGCTCGACCGCGCGGCCGGGGAGCGCGTCGATGATCTGGAACACGGCGGTGGTGTCGTCCGGATCCTCCCACAGGCGGCCCAACGCGCGCCACGCGTCGCGGAAGCGCCACTGTCCGAAGATTGTTGTGCTAGTCATTGGTCTCTCGGGTAACGGGCCCTCTAGTATAGCGCGAGTATAGCGTTCCGCTGCCTCGGGGGTCGCTCCGGCTTCACCCCGCGTCGAGAGGGATGACGAGGAAGTCGTCAAAGGCGGTAACACTGTCCGCTTTGGTCCACAGGCCCACGGAGCCGGCCTCGGCGAAGGTGGCGTCTTCCACCTCGAACAGGTGGCGTCCGTTCAGATACACGGCAAACCGCGGCCCGGTGGCGACCACACGCAACCGGCTCCACTCGTGCGCCGGAACCGGCGTCTTGACGCCGTACGACCGACCCGCCCCCGTGACCGGGAGGTCGGTTCGCTTCCCGGCCTCCACCTTGTACATCACGACGTTGTCTTCCAGGGCATTGGCGCGGACCACGTAATAGTTGTTGGGGTCCTGGTAGCGCCACACCAGCCCGGCGGCCTGGTCCACGCGGCCTGATACCGGCCGGAACCGCACGGCGAGGTCCACGTCACGCGCCCGTACCGAGTCGTGAACCAGGATCGGGAAGCGGTAGTTCGTGCGGTCGGCATCCATCTGCGCCACCACGCGCCCGCCGGTCGGGCCAGCCAGGTCTTCCCGCACTTCCCAGGATCCCGGACGTCCCTTGCCGGTGTGCGCGGCGGTGAATCCGTCCGGCACGTCGCCAACGGCACCGTCTTCAAACGTCTGCCGCGTCACCGCCTCGCCCAACACCAGTTCGATGACACCCGACGCTGTGTCCATCTCCCCCGTGTGATCGAACGGCGCGAGCACCATGCGGTAGGTCCTAGCCGTGTCGAACTGGGTATCATCCTCGTGTCCGGTGCGCAGTGCGCGGCGCACTTCCAGGGTCCAGCGGCCGTCCGCCCACACGCCTTTCGCCGCCACGTCCGCCGCGCTTCCGGTCGGGGACCCCGGGAGATAGTGGGGAACCCGGTCCCCGGTATACGCCTGCGGAGCCGGCTGTTTGCGTTCCACGCTGTCGCCGGCGTCCTCAGGACGGGCGATCCACACGGGCCGGCCGTTGCGCGCCTCGTACTCCTTCGCTTTGCCGGCGGGTTTCGTGGTGGTGTACACGTGCGTCTTGTCCGTCGCGTAGCCCTGCGGATTCGTCCGGGCGGCCTTCCAGTGCCACACGTCCCATGAGGCGTCGACGTCGGCGAGCATATCGGCGTCAAAGGGCCCGGTGAGTTCGAACGCCAGGGCGAACATGTCCTCGCGATCGTCACCCTGGATGTACTGCCCGCCCTCGGCGTCCCAGACCCACGATTTGTGCGTGGTGCTCGGCGTCGTATCCGCCCACGACACGAGGAAGGCAAGGTGGCCCTCCGTGTGCACCGCGCGGATGTCGACGACTGGGGGCTCACCCGCCGCCGGCACGAAGGCCGGACGCACCGGCACTTGCAAGGGGATCGCCCGCTGCCACGCCGCATCATCCGCCTGACCGTCCACCAACGGCGCGGCATCCACGCGCAGGGCCACCAGCCGGGGGGGCGCCACGTCTGCCGCGGCAGGTGGGTCCACCGAGCAGGACACCAACATCGAAGTGAGGGCAATTGCCCACGCTGTTTCTCCGCGCATGTTCTCCCCCTTCAGCCTCGCACGCCGTGCTCGCCGCCGCGTGCGACCTGCCTACGCGAGAGTATAGCTTCTGGGGAGATGGGCGCTCTACCGCCCCGCCGCTACGCGCTATTCGTCGACCGTTTCAGGGGCCTGGGCTTCCGCTTCCGCCTCGGGCGTGGTGGCATCTACATAGCATTTATGCTATAATTCGAGCATAGCATAACCGCTATACTTGTATACTTGGGCCGTGGCGTGGGCACTGGAATTGCTCAACAGGACGGTGGAACGTGAGCTGGAATCCTTGGCCCCGGACCTCCAGGCGAAGTTCCTGCACATTGCGGAGTTGTTGGAGGAGTTTGGCCCACAGCACGTGGGTAAACCCCATGTGGCGCCGTTGGGCGGCGGGTTGCACGAGATGCGAATGCGGGGCCGCTCGGGCATCGGCCGGGCCGTGTTCACGTCGCGCCCGCCACAGCGCCTTGTTGTGGTGCTGGCCTTCGTGAAGAAGTCACAGCGGATGCCGGTGCGCTATCTCAAGCTGGCCCGCGCACGCCTGAAGGAGTTGGACGGATGAGTAAATCGCTGAACCGCGTGAAACGCCGGCTGTTGAAAGACGCGAAGGTGCGGGCCGAGTACGCGGCCCAGGCGCCGGAATTTGCCTTGGCGCGGGAGTTGATCCGCGCGCGCACCCGCGCCAAACTCACGCAGGAAGAAGTGGCCGCCCGCATGGGCACCACACAATCCGCCATCGCACGCCTCGAAAGCGGGCGCCGATCCCCGAGCCTCACCACCCTGCGGCGCTTTGCCGAAGCGACGGGGTCGCGGACCGAGGTTCGCCTTGTGGCGGCGGGAGCGCGGCCCACCGGGCGAAGACCCAAGCAGCATGTTCCGCAAAAGACCCGCCGCGTGAAACGCGAGACACACTAGATCGAGCCTTATGGACTTCACGGACTATCCTCCGCGCCTGTATAAGTACGTGCGCTTTTATGACGATTGCGATTACACGGAGCGGATCTTCTTGCGGAACGAGCTATGGTTGTCGTCCGTGGCCGATTTCAATGACCCGTTTGACGGAAAGTTCGCCGTTTCCGGAGAGTGTGAAGACTGGCAATACAAGGACTGGTTGATGCGATACTTCGAAGACACAGAGCCCCATATGACCTACGAGCAGCAGAAAGCAAAGGTCTTTACGCTTCTCGATGCACGACAGGCCAGCGATCGCGATCCGGTTTTGCAGGACATGCTTAGCGCGACACACCAACTAGTCGAGACCATTCTGGGTATCACGTGTTTTACCGCAGTATCGGATAGCATCCTGATGTGGTCTCACTATGCGGACAGTCACCGCGGTCTTTGCTTGAAATTCGACGTTGGTATTCTCCAAAAGACACTGGGCATGGCTCTGCCTGTGACATATCAGGATGAGTACCCAGTGGTAAAACCGTTCACTCAGTCTAATTCCGAACGCTTCAAGCGAAGCATCCTCACAAAGTCCCGATTATGGACGTACGAGAAAGAGTATAGGCTCATAGTGCCCGGACGGGTGCGCGAGTCAGTGAATTTTCCATCTGAAGCCCTTACTAGCGTGATCTTCGGTGCGAAGATGCTACCAGACCACCGCGACCAGATCATCGGGTGGGTGCAACGGCGAGAGAGCGAAGTCGCATACCATGAGGCGAAGTTGAAGCCGACTGATTATGGTGTGGACATTGTTCCACTCGATGTCGATCATCTCGCAGATTCGAAACCTGGGGATTGCGCAAGTTCACCCGAAGTTGTCGGGCGGGGGCCGCGGCAGTAGGAACGTCGTTCGGAGCGCCGCATTAAGCAGCATCCCGACGCTACTCCTCAGTGGCTTCGGCTTCGGGCGCGTCAGGCTCTTCCGCGGCGGCGTCGCTTTCGACTTTCTCGACTTCGGGCGGGGTTTCGGGCACGGCGGCCTTGGCTTTCCCGCGGCTCTCACCCTTGCGGAGCTGCTTGCTTTTGATGCGGGCGGCCTTGCCGATGCGGTCGCGCAGGTAGTAGAGCTTCGCCCGGCGGACGAGGCCGTGGGCGGTCACTTCGATCTTCACGAGGCGGGGCGAGTGCACGGGGAAAATCCGTTCGACGCCGATGCCGAAGCTGATACGCCGCACGGTGAAGGTCTCGCGGCTGCTCGTGCCTTTGCGTGCGATGACGACGCCTTCGAAGACTTGCGTCCGTTCGCGGCTGCCTTCGGTGATGCGCTGGTGCACGCGTACGGTATCGCCCACGCGGAATTCGGGAATGTCCGTCCGGCATTGGGACGCTTCAAAGCTGTCGATGACGTTCATGGCGCATCCTCCGCGGCGGCGGAGTCATCCGCGCGCGCCGCTTCGTCCGTTTCACTGAGCAGTTGGCGATCGGTATCGGTCAGGTCCGCGTTGGCGAGCAGGTCCGGCCGCACGCGCCGCGTCTTGGCGAGCGCCCGGCCGCGTCGCCAGCGGTCGATGGCGGCGTGGTTCCCCGAGCGCAACACCTCGGGCACCGTCCGGCCGCGGTAGGTCTCGGGCCGCGTGTACTGCGGAATCCCGAGCAGCCCGTCGGTAAACGAGTCGGTGGCTACACTCTGGGTGTTGCCGACCACGCCGGGCAGGAGCCGGGTGACCGCTTCGATAATCACGAGCGCGGGCAGTTCGCCGCCGCCGAGCACGTAGTCGCCGATGCTCACCTCGTCGGTCACCAGGTGGTCCACGACGCGCTGGTCCACGCCCTCGTACCGGCCGCACAGGAGCACCAGGTCCTCGGCGCCGGACAGTTCGCGCGCGACGGCGTGGGAGAAGGGGCGGCCCTGGGGCGTCAGCAGGACGATGCGCGCGCACGAGTTGAGCCCGCGCAGGCGGTCGACGGCCTCGAAGATGGGCTCGGGCTTGAGCACCATGCCGGCCCCGCCGCCGTAGGGCGTGTCGTCCGCCGTGTGGTGTTTGTCCGTCGTGAAATCGCGCAGGTTCCACACGTGCACGCTGAGCAGGCCGCGCTCCTGCGCCTTGCCCAGCAGGCTCGCCCGCAGCGCGCCGGGGAACATCTCCGGAAAGAGCGTGAGGACGTCAATACGCATGGCCGTCAACATCCAGCAGGTACGCCGGGTCCACTACCACGCGCCCCGCCGCCGCGTCCAGGTCGTGCACGTGCGGGGCCACGCACGCGATGGTGTACTCGCGGTCGTCCGCGCCCCGCACTTCCAGGAGGGAATACGCGGGCGTCTCCATCACGCCGATCACTTCGCCGAGGGTGGCGCCCGCCGGGTCGAGCACGACGGCGCCGATCACGTCGTCGAGGAAAAACTGGTCGGCCGGCAGATGGCCGCGCTCGGCGGCGGGAATGACCACGGTCGCCTGGCGCAGCGCCGCCACCTGCGCCTCGTCGGGCCCGTCCAGCGTGAGCACCACGTTGCGCCCGGCGGGCCGGTACGCGCGCACGCCCCACTCCTGACGCGCGCCGCGCATGTCGATGAAGCGCACGGTGGCCAGATGTGCGAACCGATCCAGCACGTCGGTCTCCGGCGCGATGCGCACCTCGCGCCTCGGCACTTGTACGCTGACCACGCGCCCGATGCGCAGGTCCTTATCCGCGGCGGCGAGCATCGGCTAGTCCTCGTCGTCGATGATGTCCAGGTCCACGCGCACGCTGGCCTTCGTCGCCGCCGCGTTCACCAGCAGCCGCATGGCCTTGCTCGTGCGCCCGTTCCGCCCGATCACCTGCCCCAAATCCTCCTGGTTCACGCGCAGCTCGATGATCGGCCGCCGCTCCCCGTCCACGATCTCCACCGCCACCTCGTCCGGGTATTTCACCAGATGCTTCGCCATGTACGTCACCAGTTCGAGCAAGTGCTCCGGCACGTCATCCGCGTAGGCCGGCTCGTCTCGGCGGCCCATGGCTTACGCGCCTTCCTTCGCGTCGTCCGCCGGCGCGTCGCCCGCGTCATCGGCAGGCGCTTCCGCAGCTGGGGCCTCGGCTTCAGCGGCGGGCGCCTCAGCCGTGGCTTCCGCAGGGGCGGCCTCGGTCGGCGCTTCGGCGACCGGCTCTTCAGCCGGTGCTTCCGCAGTCGCCTCGGCCGGGGCATCCTCTATAGCCTCCGCTTCGGCAGCCGGGGCCTCAGCTTCAGCGGCGGGCGCATCAGCAGTGACCTCCGCGGGAGCCGCCTCGGCCAGCGCATCAGCTGTTGGTTCCGCTTCGGCAGCCGGGGCGTCAGCCTCTGCCGCTGCCGCAGTGGCAGCCTCCGCCT
>CBDUXP010000077.1:0-17807 GCA_965371225.1 uncultured bacterium
GTCAAGGTGGCATCCGCTCCCGTGACGCTCGCCTACGCGGGCACCGTCACGCGCCGCGCGCCGCTTCACGTGCAGGGGGACATCGATTTGCACATGCCGTCCGTGCGGGCGGCCGCGGCGTGGGTCGGGCAACCCATCACTCTCGGCGGGACGGGCCTGGGGCCGCTCAGCATTGCGGGCACGCTGGACGTGACCGGTAAGACCGTCGCCTTTCAGAACGCAACGCTAAAGCTGGATGACATGAACGCGACGGGGGACGTACGCGTGGACACCAGCGGCGCCAAGCCCCACGTGCACGGCCGGTTGGACGTAGACCAGTTGGACGTGAATCTGTACCTGCCGTCGCCTGTCCCGGCCGAGGCCGCCCCCGCGGGTGCAGCCGAGCCGTCTCCTGCCCGCGTCGGCGCATGGAGCACCGAGCCCATGGATGTGCGGGCTTTGCATGCGCTGAACGCGCACCTGACCCTGTCGGCCGGGGCCATCCTGTTTCGGGATGTGAAACTGGACCGCAGTGTGCTGCACGTGACGCTCGAGGACGGCGTGTTCACCGCCGACCTCACGGAACTGGGCCTGTACGGCGGCGGGGGCACCGGCCGCATCGTGGTCGACGGCCGGTGGGCCGAACCCAAGATTGAGGAACGCTTTGCGCTCGCGGGCGTCAACGCGCGCGGTCTGTTGATGGGCGCGGCGGACATCGAGTGGTTGGAGGGCACCATGCAGTTGGACGTGACCACGACCACTACCGGCCGGACGCAGCGCGACATGGTGCAACGGCTTAACGGCTCGGGACAAGTGAAGGTCACGGACGGGGCCATCTACCGCGTGAACCTCGGTGCTATGGCTCGCAACGTCTCGTCGGCGTTTCTCGATCCGGAAGCCCGGACGGCGCAGAAGACGGACTTCGCGGAATTCTCCGGTTCCTTCCGCATCGAGAACGGCCTCGTGTACAACGATGACTTGCTCCTGCTCAACCCACTGTTGCGGCTGACCGGCGCCGGGGTGGTGGACATGCCGGCGCAGACATTGCGCTACCGCTTGCTGCCGAAGATCGTCGCCACGACGAAGGGCCAGGGTGGCCGGGTCGAACGCCAAGGCCTCACCGTCCCGGTCATCATTGAAGGGCCCTGGGATGACATCAGCTACCGGCCCGACCTTGGCGGGATCGTCCAAGAGGTGCTGAAAGATCCGGGGAGCGTGGTGGAACAAGGGAAGCGAACGCTGGAGGGCTTAGCAGAGGGGCTCCTCGGGGGCCTGGGGGTGGGGCGGCTGCCCGACGAGGAAGAGGCACCCGCCCGCAGCCAGCCGGAGGAGGCAGCGCCCGAGGTGCAGCCGGAAGCTGAGACGGAACCGGAGGAGGCGGAGGTACCGCCCGATCCGGTGGAAGCGCTCATAGACCTGTTCGGCCGCTAGTCAGGTGTTACGCGCGGTGGACCGCCGTGCGAACGGATCAGGCGTCGAGCACGGCCGCCGGACGGCCATGCGTTGCGGCCGGGGTCTGGGCCGCAGCCGGCAGATACACGCGAAATTCGCTGCCGTGCCCGACCCGGCTGTGAACGACGATGTGCCCGTCGAGCGCGTCCACAATGCGTTTGACCACTGCGAGCCCCAGGCCGGTGCCGTCCCCACCGGGCTTCGTGGTGAAGCTTGGCTCGAACGCGCGGCGGACCGTGGCCTCGTCCATACCACAGCCCGTATCGCGGACTGCGAGGCACACGTAGGCGGCCGCCGCAGATTGCGGAGCACTGACCGGGAGCGCCCCCCGTGTCGCCGCACACTGCAACCGCCCGCCGCCACCCATCGCGCGCACCGCGTTCGTGCAGAGATTCGTAACGACTTGGTAGATTTCCGTGTCCGTGGCCAGGACTGACCCGGCATCGGCTGCCAGGTCCTCGGACAGGACCACGGTCGCCGGCAGGTGCGCGCGCACGAGACGCAGCGCTTCGCGAACGGCTCGCGAAAAATCGGTGGGCGACCGTTCCGGGTTCGGCCGGTCGTCGTGGTCGAGCAGTTGCTGCGCCAGTGCGCGGACGCGCTGTCCGGCCCCCAAGACCTCCTGCAGGTGCTCCGTGGCCGGATGGTCCGCGGGCAGGGCCAGCAGCGCCATTTCTGCGGAACATAACAGTCCCGTCAGCGCGTTGTTCACGTCGTGGGCGATTCCCCGGGTGAACGTCGGCTCCCCGTCCGCCCACACACCCGCTTTGCCCCCGGCCGGCCGGCGGCCACCATCCACCGCCGCTGGTGCGCGCGGATTCGCCCCGACACCCCTCAAATGTTGGCCCACAGTGTCTCCGCGATCTCAACCCCGCTGGGGGGTTCTGCGTTCAAAGACCACTATACCGTACACGACCGTGGCCTAGCAGCACAAGATATTGTGCTTCGGGAGTAGGGCCCCGCCAGTTCGTCGACCGTTCCCGCAGACAGGATCGGCGAGATGCCGCCCTACCCGATGTGGCCCGTGTCGTCCGGTTCAGGGATATGCGGGTTCTCGAGGTGGCCGAGCTTGTCGATCTCGATGCGGACCACGTCGCCGGGGGTGAGGAAGCTCGGGGGGTTCATGACCGCCCCGATGCCCGAGGGGGTGCCCGTGGCGATGACCGTGCCCGGCAGGAGCGTCATGACCGTGCTCAGCGTTTCCACCAGGGTGAAGCAGTCGAAGATGAGTTGCTTCGTGTTCGACTCCTGCCGGGGCTCACCGTTGACGGTCGTCGTGAGGTTGAGATCGTGCGGATCGCCCACCTCATCCGGGGTCACGATGTACGGTCCCATGGGCCCGTGCGTGTCCCACGACTTCCCGAGCGTCCACGTGGGTGCTTTGAACTGCCAGTCGCGCACGCTCGCGTCGTTGACAATGGTGTACCCCGCGATCACTTTCGGCGCGTCGGCTTTCGACACGTGGCGGCACCGGGTGCCGATCACGAACCCCAGCTCGCCCTCGTAGTCCACGAACGGGCTGGCGCGGGGAATGTGCACGGGATGGTACGGCCCGGTTACGCACGAAGCCTGCTTGTTGAATATGACCGGGAATTTCGGCGTGTCCATCCCCGCTTCTTCCACGTGGTCGGCGTAGTTGATGCCCACCGCCAGAAATTCCGGCGGACGCAACACCGGCGCCTCCAGCGTGACGTCCGCCAGCGAAATGCGTAAGGGGCCCGTCTCTGCGGCAGCGCGAGCCGCGTCCATGGCGGCGGCGCCGGCCTCGAGAAAGGCGGCCATCTCGGTGGGCACCTGGGGGGCTGCCGCCGACAGGTCCACCACCTGATCGTCGACGACCACCCCGATGCGGGTGTGCGTGTCATGCGTAAACGTGCAAAGTTTCACAGTGAACCCCCTCCTCCTGGTCGATGGCGCGTGCCACCGGCCCCTGAGTCTACGCGGCGTGCGTGTCTACCCCAACCTTCGGCAGTGGCAGGCGCGCCACCGCGTGCGCTTCGGCGTGGTCCAAGCCCAGCATGCGCAACAAGTACTCGGCGATGAGTTCCGCCGCATCGGGTGCGGCGACGCCCTCGAGCTGGTCCCAAATCACCGTCAGCACCGCGCCGCGGATCGCCGACAGGACCGTGGGCAGATCCGGCACGGCGAATCGGCCCTGTGCCATGCCCGCCTGAATATCCTGCTCCAGCCGGTAGTTGAGCCCCGCCTGGAACCGCTCGCGCAGCATGCCCACCCGCACGATGAACCACCCGAAGACCTTACTGTCTTCCGTGCCTCGTAAGAAGAGTCGCACTTTCGCGGTAAAGACCCGCGCCGGATCGGTGTAGCCCACCGTCGCCCGGCCCAGGAGCGCCTCCGACCTGACGAACAGGTCGTCAAACAGCGCTTCCACGACCGCATCCTTCGAAGCGAAGTGGTTGTAGAACGAGCCGAACCCCACGTCGGCCGCATCGGTGATCTCTTGAATCGTGGTGGCGTCCACGCCTTTGTGGCCCATCACCTCGCGCGCGGCATCCAAGAGACGCGTGCGGGTCTGTGCCCGGCGCCGGGCGCCACGGGTCTCGGCCGAGGCGGGTGCCGGCATGCGCTACGCCTGTGCTTCCGCGGTCGCCTGCCGGTCGCCCGTATACGGCTCCATGTCCGTGTAGGCCTCCAGCACATGGCCGTCCGGGTCGAGGAAGTACACCGACCGATTGCCGCCCCAGGTGCCGTCCCCGTCCGGGGCCGCAGCGTGGCGGGTCGGCCCATAGACGATCGGCACGTCTCGCTGCTGCAAGCGTTCGGCAAACGCCGCGGTCGTCGTGTCCGCATCGAGCGCGAACGCCACGTGCATCAGGGTATGGCCCTGCACGGGAATAGTGTCTCCCGATTCTTCCGCTTCGTGCACGAGCACCACATCGTGGTGGTCCTCGCCAAAGCTCAGGAAGCACACGGTCTGCCCAAAAGTGCCGAGCATGGGATGGTCGGCCGGCCCATGCGTTTCTGAATGCCGCATCCCCAGCACGTCCTCATAGAACGCACGGGAACGCACCAGGTCACTCACGAACAGGGCAAGATGTCCAACACGGGGCATGTCCAGTCTCCTTCTATCCGTTGGGTGGTTAGATCAGCATGCTGGTGGGGGGCAATCCGAGGTCCACGGCGCCGTAACATTCCCCCGCGCCATCCAGGCTGAGCGCCACGTGCGCCCCGATCGTGCCCAGGTCGCGGACGGCGCGTTGCAGCGGGCTCGTGTCGTACACCGCGCCCCCGCCCGCCGCGGCGTACAGGCGATTCACCGCACGTTTGCAGAGTTCGGTCGCGTATGCGGCGCTCAAGCGGAAGCGCGCGCGGACCTCGAGCGGCGTCTCTTCCCCGGCCTCGGTGCGCCGGGTCATCTCCGTTACCTCGCGCTGCACGAGCAAGTGGGCCGCGTCGATCTCGCACGTGGCTTCCGCGAGGCGCATCTGGATGAGCGTGTTGTGCGCCTCGCTCGCGTCGGACAGCGCGTACGCCCGCACCCGAGAACGCGCGCGCTCGCGGAACGTTTCCAGTGCGCCCTGGGCGATGCCGAGCGCCGGCGCGGCGAGCACCAACGCCAGCACGCCCCCGAACGGGAGGCGATATAACGGCGCCGTATTCACCGCGCTGCCTGGCGCGACCCCCATGGCCGCCGCCATCATGGGCAAGACACGGTGCGCGGGAACGAAAACGTCGCTTACCGTCACGCTCTTGCTGCCCGTGCCGCGTAGGCCGGCCACATGCCAATCGTCGATAATCGCGAAGTCGGACCGCGGCACGAGAAAGCTGCGCATGTCCGGCATGTCATCGCTATCATCGGATTGCACGTGGGCGCCGAGCGCAATCCAGTCCCCGTGATCGCAGCCACTGGCGAAGGACCACCGGCCCGAGAGGCGGAACCCATCGTCTACCGGCGTGGCCGTGCCCCCCGGGTAAAACACCGCCGCGAGGATCGCCTCGGGATGGTCGGCAAACACGTCCGCCTGCGCCTGTTGGGGAAACAGGCCGATGAACCAGTTGTGTACGGCGAGGATGGTGAGGCACCACGCACTCGAACCGCAGCCACGGCCGACCTCCCCCACCGCGTCGATCACCGTGCCCAACGGCAATTCCAGCCCCCCCCACTGCGCGGGTTGCACCATGCGGAAGAGGCCGCCCTGCCGGAACGCCTCGATGGTCGCGTCGGGCATCCGGCGGAGCGCCTCGCACTCCTGCGCCCGCTCCGCCAAGGCGGGTACCAGGTCGTGCGCGCGCCGGACGATTTCCTCCGCGCTGATTTCCTGCGTGATTGTGCTCATCCGCTCCTCCCGAGCATCTCCGCAACGCCCCGGCGGGGAACCGCTGCGGCTGCTGTGATTAGATAATCATAAGTGATAATATCATCAGTTATGAGAGAATGCAAGTTCTTTTTTGGGGAGCCGTCGAGTCCCGCATAGGTGGGGGTTCCGGGCCCGGTTCGCGGGCAGGGGGGAGCGAACGTGGGAACGGGCCGCGAGGGCCCGGCGCGGGTTCAGCCGGATCTCGCTGGGATTCCAGCTGCCGGTTCAGGTATCGACGGCGCCCGGCCTCCCCGCGTGGCCTGGGCGATTGTTATTCCCCGTGCGAAGTCCCTATCATTTCCGACACCCGGCTGGGACGTCGATGCATCGTTGCCCGGGTGAAGAGGTGCGCCGGGACCCGGGACGCGCGGGCGGAGGAGGCGGAGCGATGTTGCAGCAAGCCCAAGATTTGCAGGAGGAGGGGATCGCCTTGCACGCGTTTCTCAAAACGCTCGAGGCCGGGGATTGGCAGCGCCCGACGCCGTTCAAGACCTGGACTCCCCACCAGGTCGTGGCGCATCTGCATATGTTTGATCGGATGTCGCTGCTGGCGCTGGAGGAGCCCGCGGACTACCTGGCCGCTGCGGAGGAGTTGATGCCGCAGGTGCAAAAGCAGACGGACGAAGCCGACGGCGCCGCGCTGCTGATGCTCTGGTACGACGGTGTGCTGAAGATGTGCGAAGGCTTGGGCGCGGCGGATCCGAAGCGGCGGCTCAAGTGGTTCGGTCCCGACATGGGCGTGCGCATGTTCACCACCGCGCGCCAGATGGAGACCTGGGCCCACGGGCAAGACATCTACGATCTCATGCGCGCTCCGCGGACGCACACGGATCGGATCAAGAACATCGCGCATCTTGGGGTGAAGACGTACGGCTGGACCTTCATGAATCGCGGGGTGGAGATCCCCGGCCCCGAGCCCTATGTGTGTCTGACGGCGCCCTCGGGAGCCACGTGGGAGTGGAACGCGCCCGGCGCGGAGAATCGGGTGGAGGGGGAAGCGGTCGAGTTTTGCCGGGTGGTCAGCCAGGGCCGCAATATCGCCGACACCCAGCTGCAGGTCCACGGCGCCGCGGCGACCCAATGGATGGCGATCGCGCAGTGCTTTGCCGGGCCCCCCGCCGATCCGCCCCAGCCCGGCGAGCGCGCCTGGGCGTGAAGCGCGACGGGGCGTCGAGCGCCGCCGCGTCGTAGTAGATGCTGGTCAGGCGGTTCTCCCGGTCCTAGACGTAGCGCTGCACCGCCCCTCCGCCACCGTGCCGAACACGTCCGCCGTGCCTGTATTTCAACCGCTTCGTGCTGTGCAGAACGTGCGAGGCACTGCGGGTGTAGCGGAAGGCGCAAACGCACGCCAGCACTCTCCGCCCCAGCCCAACTCTGCGCCGGGAAACGTCAAAGTTACTTGGACGGCTTCTCTTGCGCGCCGCGTCCTCTGGATCGCCGGGTGTCGCGCAGGTGTCTTAGGCGGTGTTCGCCCCGGCAAGGTCAGCCCCCATGAGGACACCGAATTCCTCGAAGCCCACCCGCGCATATAGCCGACGCGCGGGACTGTCGATGTGAGTGATCAGGTACAGGCGTGCGATGCCGGCTGCGTTGGCATGCGCGACAAGCGCGTGGAGGAGTGCTGTCCCAACTCCCTGTCCGCGCCATGTTTCGCGCACAGCGATTGCAAGTTCTGGGATGGTCGGATGCACGAAACCGTCCGAGCGATTCTCTTGTGTGAACACGCGGTACATGGCTGCCCCCACCCGTGAGCCCGGGCCATCCTCCGCGATGACGGCCCCATCCCCAGCGCGGCCCCAGTCCTGTACCCATGCGGCGACCGCAGGGTTCTGGATTGCCTCCGCCAAAGGAGGGATGGACTGGGTGGGCTCAGAGTAAAAGGCTGCAAGGGCCATCTCCTGCACAAACGACACATCGGCGTGCGTCCACGTACGAACCGAGCCTTGCCAGGTCATGGGCCCAGTCTATCCAGCAACCCGAAGCCCCGCCACTTGTAGGTACATGGGCGGCGGCAGGAGGGGCGCCGACGCCGAGGCCGCGCCGAAGCCGCCATACTGCTTCTTCCAGCGATATAACGTCTGCTCGCTGATCCCCAGCTTCCGAGTTACCTCGGCCACCGGCGTCCCCGTGTCCGCTTGGCGAAGGGCAAAGGCGATCTGCTCTTCCGAGTCCCGGGTCTTCTTCATCGCATCCTCACTGACTGAGGACAGCAGTCTAGGGGCCGGATCACTCACTTCCGGGGTGGCCCAGCTTTCCGGGAGGGCGTCCGGGGGGAGCCGGAGCGTAGCGGAGTCATCCCAATAAGCCCAGGCTCTCTGAATCACTCCTGGCGCTCCGCGAAACCGGTACTACCCCTCTTGACATCATCATAAGATGCATTTCATGATTATCCGCTCAGGATGATCAACCTGATGGAGGGTAGGACAATGGCGGTAGTCAGGCACTGCTTCGCTTGGATGCAGGATGCAATGCAGAATCGTCCCATTCACGTCGGGGCAGTGCTCTGCCTTTCGGTCGGCTGTGCGACATCTCCGGCACTGCCAACGTCCACGAGCACCGCCGAGGCATCTGCGGCGCAGGTTGATATGGATGTCCGCCGCGCAAATCGCGAGCGACGTGACGCCGACCGGGCCGCCGCGCTGTCGCAACCGGAAAATCAGCGGCGAATGGACCGCTTGAGGGGATACCAGATCGGGTCGCTGTCGGAAGCGGCATTCTGGGCAGACGGCTGGGACGCGCGCGATCCGCTCATCGGCACACTGGGCGTGATTGCCCTGCGGACCCGGTCCGCCCCTGCGCCCGAGGCGAGGTACACGCTTGGTGTTCTATCACAGGGGGACGTGGGAATCGCGCAGAACCAAACGGGTTCCGATTTGCGGCTATTCTTGCGTACAGTTGCCGATGATCGGCAGGCACTGCTGAATGCAACGCGGGCCGGGGAGACCCTTGACATCATGCAAATTCCCCTGCCCCTGCGATACCGTGTGACGCAAGGCGACAATGGCACGACCTGGGAGTCAGCTTCGAACGACATCCCGCTTTTCGCCGTCACGTTTGTTGGTGGGGTCTTGGCCCGCCTTGAGGACCTTCCGGTTCAGTGAGCGCCCTAACTATGGTCAACGAGACCTCTTGGAATGTGCAAGGCAGAATCAGGCGCTTCCGAATTCAAGTCTTTGTCGCCGTTTGTGTGACACTTGGCGCGGCGGCATGTGCAACCACCAACGAGGTGGTGGCGACCAAGCCTCATGCCGATATCGGGGCGTTTGTGATTGCGGGCGGCGTGAACACGTACTACGAACGTGCTGGCAACGGGGAACAGGCCGTGATCTTGATTCACGGTTTGGCCTCCTCAACGTACTCGTACCGAAACACGATCTATCCGCTCGCCCAATACCACTCGGTCTATGCGCTAGACCTGAAGGGATTCGGCGCGTCGGACAAGCCACAGAAGGGGTACGCCCTGAACGACCTGCGTGACCAAGTCCTCGGGTTCATGGATGCGCTCGGAATTCCGTCAGCTGTCCTTGTGGGCAACTCTATGGGGGGGACAGTCGCCATGCGCGTGGCGCTCATGCATCCCGAACGCGTCGATGGTCTGGTGCTGATCGATTCCGCGGGGTTCTTGCACTACGAAGACACGCCCCGCGCAGTAAGGCGAGTGCTCAATAGGAAGGTGTTCGTCGCCTTTATGATGACTCATGGGCCGCTGCGGCAGCCACGAGACCGCCTTGCGATTCGGGCGTTTCTCGGGCGTGTGTATCACAATCCGGAGTACGTCACGCGCGAGGCCGTCAACGCCTACTACAAGCCCCTGCGATCCAAGGGAGGCAATAACGGAGTCCTTGCCCGCGCCCGCGCAACGGACTGGGGCGATATTGCGGCGCGCATTCCCGAGATTACGGTGCCAACGCTGGTGCTGTGGGGCAGGGAGGACCGGGTGCTCCCCGTGGAACACGCGGAACGTTTCCGCGAGGCGCTCCCGCACGCGACCGTGAGGATCTATCCCAAGTGCGGGCACCATCCGCAGACGGAATGCGCGGATCGGGTGAACCGCGATCTGCTCGCCTTTCTCAAGTCGCTGCCGCGCGCCACGATGTAGCCTCGCGCGTGGGCCTTCTTGAGCCCCTTGCGGCAGTTTCAGTATCCGCCTACTCGGCTGCGGTTACGGTCGTGGCACCGAGGTCTTCAATTAAACGGCGAAACTCGCGGGACTCCCAGAGGAGGCGGCGCGATGCGCCCCTGAGCAGGTCGACTGCTTCCGGGCGAAGAGCCAGGCTTGTCGGAACCATTGGCACACTCCGCGGTATCAGACCTAAAAGTTCTTCCGAGATTGGGTGAGGTCGCGGGTCAGTCCGGTCTCTCTCGTAACCTGCCTGCCGCTCTTCCTGCAGCGCGGCGAGGTTGACCTCCACCACGTAGACATCGAGATCGAGCCACCGGGGGTCTTGTCGCAATTCGTCAGCCCAGCGCTTGAGACTGAATTCCAGGAGATCAACCGTCTCGAACGCGTACCGGTTCAACATAAACCCACTTAAGGCACCAAGCGTCGCGATCATTCCCGGCGGGGCAGCACGCCGCCCCCATTGCTTCATTTGCGGTTGCTGCGCATTCACTACCACCACGACGAGTTTCTTGACCTGCTCCAATCCCAATCCCTCTGCTCGTTCCCGGATGCCGCCCGCGATCGTGGCGATATCCAGCGGCCCCCGTACGCCCAGGTTATCCGCAATGCCCCCGTCCATGAGGTGGATGTACGGTTGCTCTGTTGCATCCAGGTACTCACTTCTTTCCAACGTTGTATAGAAGCGGCGACGAGACAGATTCTCCTCCTGCAAGGTCGTGCGGACGAGGTCGGCCGCCCAGGACTCGCACTGTCCGGTGTAGTTCTGGATCGTTATCGGTGTGAAGGCTCCGGGAAAGGCGGACGAAGCCGCGACCGCGCGTGCGACGGAGAACGCGCCGAGGTCCGCACAAATGAGCTCGAACTGCCCCGGTACGAAGCTGAACAGTGCCCCGGTGGTGATGTCCGTCGCCTGAATCTGGATGAACGGCCCACCATTCGCCCAGATGTCTTCGAACGTTGCCCCGTTGAACAAGATTTGATCGTAGTAGGCCGCCGCCAGATCACCCCGACCCCACCATCGCGATCGAAGCCGGACCCAGTGCCGTGGGAACAGCAGCATTCGCCGGATGAGCGCGCCCTGTACGTTTGCTTTAAGGAATTTCGCTTCGAAATCTTCGAAAATGCGATCGCCGTAGAGACCGTAGTACGCGGCCGTGAAGCTCCCACCGGACACAGCGGAGATGGCGTCCACCTCATCGACAAGCCGGCGCGGTCCGGTGGGCGTAGGCATTTCAATGCGCGCAAGCTCTTCCAGGACTCCGTAGGAGAGTGCGGCCGCCCGTGTGCCCCCACCGGAAAAGGTCAAGAGCAGATGCAGCTCTGGCGAACGGGCCGTTACACTCTCTCGGGTTCGGGCCAGAAGCGCCGCCTCAGCGCCGCGTTCTAATCGTTGTGTCGGAGGATAGTGGGCGCAGCCGATGGCAGCGAGGGCGATTGGGAGTACCACGGTGAGTCGCAGCCGGAACCGCTTGAAGATCGAAGTGGTGTAGGACCGCGGGCACCGCACCACGCCGCAGTTCTGAAGTGGGCCAGCATGAAATGCGGACATTCCAACTTAAGGGGGCGTAACGACGACGTAGGTAACCTGGCCTTGGTACGACACCTGTTGATAGTAGACGCCGTTGGAGACGTAGTAGGTCGTACCAGTCACAACAACAACCGTGGACGTGTACGGCAGTGCGGCGAACCTGGCTGCTGTGTACAGGAACCCAATTCCGGCAACCCAGTGGGCCGCGTGATGCCCGTGGTGGAAGTAGTTGTCCTCGTAGAAGTCCTGCCAATCCTCGCGCGCGTGATGGCGGTTCGCCCAGTGCTCGTCTTGCCGATCTGAGATGTAATCCTGACGGTCCTGCTGGCGGTCCTTCAGCCCGTCCTCGCGGTCGTCTCGATGGTCCGTGCGATCGCCTTGCCGATCCCCGCGTTGGTCCGTCCGGTCAGACTGCCGATCCCCGCGTTGGTCGCCCCGGGCCGTCCGCTGATCCGTCCGCCGCGGCTCCCGGTCTCGAAGCGTGCCGGACTGTTGATACCGACCACCCGCCGTCCGTCCGCCGTAGTTCTCGCGGCCGCCCGTGCGGCGGTTTCCTGTGCCGTAAGAATCGCGGCGGTCCCCGGAACGCTGGGAGGAGCGGCTGCGGTTGCCGCTGTTCCACGAGCCGGACCGGGCCGGGCTGCTCCGGGAGTAGCTCTGTCGCGTATTCCCGCGGCTGCCGGATGACCGTGACGAGCCCCCGCCCGACCGCGACGCGCTCGAACGCCCGCCGCCGCTGCGACTGCCGCCGCCTCGGCGCTGTGCCCAGGCCACGTCAGACACTAATACGAGGGCGAGGCAGGTCAACAGACCGGCGCGCACCCAGCCACGATATTGCCTGAACGGAAAGCGGCTCATGATGAGGCCTCGCTGCTGGCGGGCCCCGGTTGCTGCGGTAGTTGCAACACCTGAATCTCGGCGGCGTCGTCCGGTGGTACAAAGTGGAACGTGTCTTCCCCGAATTTCGGCTCAAGATTCCAGTTGCTGAATTGGGCGGAGAACCGCGGGTTGCCCGGGTGGGTCTTATACATGATGACGAGTCGCTGGAGCAGCGGGGCATCGCCGGCAGCGATCCACAGTTGCGCGTCGACCCGTTGATTGCTGATCGCGACGTGGTCGCAGAGCACATCGCCCACCCAGTGACGGCCCACGACGTGCCCGGACTCCACTTGCGGCAGCACCGCGGCGCGCCCGTCGGGATGCAGCAGGTCGGCCAGGGGCATCTCGACACCAAACTCAGCCTCCAGGAAGGCAATCGTGCCTTCGATAGTGTCCGGCGCTGCGAGCCGCCCGTAGGCATTGTCATCCGGATACCAGAACGCGACTGATGTACCGTCGTACTGGACCGTGCGCTGTGCGCCGTCATCCCGCTCGACGTCCACCGCCAGCCTGTTCGGTCGCTGGACTGCCACACGCTGCCATCGGCCGAACTGCACCATGGCGCCCGACGCTTGCCGCGCGTCGTATGTGACATTGGCCTCGACTTCGAAGGCCGGCGTACCGCTCAGAAAGTCGGCCATGCGGCCGACGATGGCCACCACCTCAGGCTCGATGGACGGCGCGCTGGCAGGCGCGTCTTGGGCGCGTGCGGCGGGCGGGGCCGCGGTCACGCAGAGGGAGGCAACGGCTGCGACACCGAGCCGGCGCACGTAAAGGAGAGTGTCGTACGTATTCCAGGACTGGATCTGTTGCATTGCGAACCTCATTGGGTCACCGAGATCGCGACATGGAAAGGGTGTCTGCCCGGGGGAAGTGGGCCTAGAAGCGGTAGGACAGGCCGACGATGGGGCCGCGCATCTGGATGTGAGTTTTGGAGTCGTCCACGTCCACATCCAGCACCCGGTAGCCTCCGTGCAGCGACCACGTGTCGTTGAGCTGGTAACTGAGAAGCCCCTGCACCAACCAGGTCAGCTCCGGCGCTTCACCGATGCCAAACGCCCCTATGTCCCCATGGGCACTCAGCGTGAGCGTGTCCGACAGGTCAATGCCCGCGCGGGCCCCGACGTTCGGTTCCACCCACTCTTCAGTCTTGTCGAAGTCGGGCAGGTTCAGCGGATCGATGGTCGTCTTGAAGTACCAGTAACGTCCACCGCCCAGCACGTCGGCGAACACCCGCCGGTCCGCGCCGCCGACATTCAGGTCTCGGTCGAATACCCGGTACGCAGCACCGAACTGGACGATAGCCATCTCCACTTCGGCATCCAGGCCAAACTGCAGTCCGATGGGCCCCGGGCCACGCAGCCGGACGTCGTCCGAGGCTTGGAGGTAGGCAACGTCCACGAACAGGGTCCACGGTCCATGCCGTGCCTCGGCATAGAGGAAGCCCCCAAAGTCCAGCACCTCGAGAATGTCTTTGAACTCCACATCGATGCCCACCGTGCGGCCGGCGACCTCCATGTCTCCGTCCACCTGAGCGAACCATCCATACGGCGCGATCTCGAACTCCCAGCCATCGAGGTCCGCCCACTCGCCGGCATCGTCACCCGGAGGTGACTCGATAGCATCTTGTTGTGCCACCACGGGGAACGTGATTAATCCCGCAAAAACAAATGCGGTCACCAAAGACACTACGAATCGGTGTGGCTCCATGTCCCCTCCTCCACACGTAGTCTGGATTGTCCAGACCTGCTCGGCTCCCCCAACCGTCGCCTCACAATCTATCACACGGTCCAATACAATGTGCGCCGGAGTGGAGGGGGCAGGCGAGGTTTCTCGACGCATTCCCGCGTGACCGTCTCATGGTCTCGTCTTCACCGTGACGGACAGGTGCGTAGCGCCGTCGTCGGCAAGTCTAAGCCTGCACCGCTCCACGGTGGGCAGAATGCCGGTCTCCTCCAGCGAATATACGGGATCGACCTAGCGATCGTGGAAACCGGATGAAACAGTAAACGTCGCGTGAACGGTGAAGACACGCGCATGGCAGGAGGGGACCAATGTATCGACGTGTACTGGCCATTGCACTCTTCGTGGCAGGTGTTGGGCTCGCCTCAGGCGGCCGGGCCTTCGCCCAGGAATTCACCGTTGATAAGGAAGACATAAGGGGCGACGAGCAAGACTATTCGCCCTATGTGGACCGGAACATTCCGGATCGTGTGTATTGGGGCGACACGCACTTCCACACCTCGAACTCGCCCGACGCGGGCCTCGTGGGGAACACCCTTGGAGCGGCGGAAGGATTCCGGTTCGCCCGCGGCGAGGAGGTCACTTCCAGCTCGGGGCTGAGGGTAAAGCTCATCCGGCCGCTGGACTTCCTGGTGATCACGGACCACGCGGAATACATCGGCCTAGCTCCCATGATCCGGCGTTCGGATCCGGTGTTGCTGGCGGACCCGTACGGCAAACGCTGGCACGACATGTTCCAGGCAGGACCGGACTCGGCCTACGACGCGTTCATCGAGATCCTCGGGAGCGCGACGCGGCGGGAGGAGCTGATTCGCAACGAGCGTGTCAAGCGGTCCATCTGGGAGCGGTTCACGGCGATCGCGGACGAATACAACGAACCGGGCCGGTTCACGGCGTTCATCGGATTCGAGTGGAGCTCGCTGCCGGATGGCAACAACCTGCATCGCGTGGTCGTGTTCCGGGACGCTGCGGCCCGGGCGAACCAAGTACTCCCGTATTCCCTCTTTGACGGCGAGGACCCGGAGGATTTGTGGAAGTACCTCGCCGGGTATGAGGCGAAGACGGGGGGCAACGTCCTGGCTATCGCCCACAACGGAAATCTCAGTAACGGCTACATGTTTGCGGACAAACGGCTGAATGGAAAGCCGATTACCCGCGCCTACGCTGACACGCGGATGCAGTGGGAGCCCCTCTACGAGGTCACGCAGATCAAGGGGGACGGGGAAGCGCATCCGCTGTTGTCCCCCGAGGACGAGTTCGCGGATTTCGAGAACTGGGACAAGTCGAACATTGCGGGAACGAAGCCCAAGGAAGACTGGATGCTCCAGCACGAGTACGGCCGCTCCGCGCTCAAGCTGGGCCTGCAATTGGAGAGTCAGACGGGAGCGAATCCGTACAAGTTCGGTCTGATCGGTTCGACGGATTCGCACACCTCCCTCGCCACGACGCGGGAAGACAACTACTTCGGCAAGTTCACGAAGACGGAGCCGTCGCCGCATCGGTACGAGCATGAGGTGATCCGGTCGGCGGTCGATCCGAAGCTATCGAGCTACAGCTCGGAAGAGGTGGCCTCGGGCTTGGCCGGCGTGTGGGCGCGCGAGAATACGCGGGAGGCACTCTTCGACGCGATGGAGCGGAAGGAAGTCTACGCCACTACCGGGTCGCGGATCCTGGTGCGGGTGTTCGGTGGCTGGGACTTCACGGCAGACGAGGTGGAGCGCCCGGACTTTGCGGACCAGGGATACGCGCGCGGCGTCCCCATGGGCAGTGATCTCAGCAAGGCGCCCGCCGGCAAAGCGCCGACGTTCATGATCCGCGCGGTGCGCGACCCCGACAACGCCAACCTCGACCGCGTGCAGGTCATCAAAGGCTGGCTCGATGGCAAAGGTAAATTGCAGGAGCGAATCTACGACGTCGCCGTTTCCGACGGGCGGACGATTGGCGCGGACGGCCGCTGCAAGACACCGGTGGGCAGCACGGTGGATGTGCCGAACGCGACGTACACCAACACCATCGGCGATCCGCTGCTGGCGGCACACTGGGTGGACCCGGATTTCGATCCGAAGGAGCGCGCGTTCTACTACGTGCGCGTGATCGAGATCCCCAAGCCCCGGTGGTCGGCCTACGACGCGTACCGCTTCGGCATCACCATGCCGGAGCATGTCCGCATGACCGTGCAGGACCGTGCCTACACCTCGCCGATCTGGTACACGCCGGGAACATAGGACGTTTGCGCAGTACCCAACGCAGATAGCTGCATGGAGAGCATCATGAAACTATTGAAAACGGTACTCATGCTGGTGGTGACTTTCGTGGCTGCCACTCCTGTATCCGCAGCCGACCATGCCGACTATGGCATTGGCGAAAAGAAGCCTGTCCCGCGTCGCGTCTTCTGGGGGGACACCCATCTCCACACGTCCTTCTCTCCGGACGCCTCCTTGACAGGCAATATCAAACTCAGCCCGGCCGATGCGTATGCATTCGCGCGCGGTGGGACCGTCACGGCGCACAACGGTATGAAGGCGCGATTAGACCGCCCCCTCGACTTTCTCGTGGTGAGCGACCACTCGGAGTATATGGGGTTCATACCGATGGTGCGCGAGGGCAGCGTCGAAGCGCTGAAAACGGAGTGGGGGGCCTATCTTTTCAAGGAGATCAATGCGGGCGGCGAGGCCGCCTACCAGGCAGCGATCAAGTTTGTGGGCGAAGCCTTCCAGGCGGGCGGTGTACCCGAACTCAAGACTGATTCGCTACGCCGGCCACCGTGGAACCGCATCACGGCCGCCGCAGACGAGGCGTACACCCCGGGTGTCTTTACCGCCTTCATCGGTTACGAGTGGACCAGCCACCCGGGCGGCGACAACCTGCACCGTGTCGTGATTTTCCGCGACGACGCCAGCAAGGCCGACCAGGTCCTGCCTTTCTCCGCCCTGGACAGCGAAGATCCGGAGGACCTGTGGGTTTACCTTGAAAGCTACGAAGAGAAGACCGGCGGTCAGATCCTCGCCATCGCCCACAACGGGAACGTGAGCAACGGCCACATGTTTGCCGAATCGACGCGGAAGGGGAGATCCCTGACGACGGCCTATGCGGAACAGCGTGCGAAGTGGGAATGCCTCTACGAAATCACGCAAATCAAGGGCGACGGCGAGGCGCACCCCCTCCTCTCGCCCACCGACGAGTTCGCGGACTATGAGACGTGGGACAAGGGCAACCTGCTTGGCGGCCTTCCGGAAAGCGGCAAGACTGTGGACATGTTGCGGCACGAGTATGGCCGCGAGGCGCTCAAGCTCGGCCTGAAACTCGAAGACCAGCTGGGAGCCAATCCCTTCAAATTCGGTCTCATCGGCAGCACCGATGCCCACACCAGTATGGCCTCTGCGGACGAGTCAAACTTCTGGGGCAAACTCACCGTGCTCGAGCCGGAAGGCCACCGGTGGGAACACAAGATCATTGAGTCGCTCACCGATCCGAATCGAACCACGTGGGGCTGGGAACAGGCCGCCTCGGGGTATGCCGGGGTCTGGGCAACCGAAAACACCCGCGAGGCGCTCTTCGAGGCCATGCGGCGCCGTGAGACCTACGCCACGACCGGTCCGCGCATGAGCGTGCGCTTCTTTGGCGGCTGGAACTTCACCGACGCCGATGCCCTGGTCGGCGACGTGGCAGCGGTCGGCTACGACAAGGGGGTGCCCATGGGCGGCGACCTGCCCGCCGGTTCCCACTCCAACGCACCCACCTTCTTGATCGCGGCCCTCAAGGACCCCATGGGCGCCAACCTCGA
>CBDUXP010000078.1:0-17583 GCA_965371225.1 uncultured bacterium
CCCGAACCGCACGCGCGGCTCAGTCATACACGCGCTGCAAATAAGTGTTGCTGAAGTAGTGGGCCAGGATCGCGGGATACTTGAAACCCTCGAAGGCCATGCCCATCGCCCCGTTCTGACACATGCCGACCCCGTGGCCCCACCCGCCCCCGGTGAACGTGAACCGTGTGGGTTTGCCGCCGGGCCCGCGGTCAATGTGCACCAGGAACATGGCGCTCTTGAGCCCGCCGAGGACGCGGCGGATATTCAGCTCCTTGCGCACGGTCACGCGATCCTGGTCGCCGATGATCTGGATCCGCCGCAGCCGCCCGGACACGCCCCGCTCGCGCAACCGCAGGTTCTGGATATTGCCCACGCGATAGTAATGGTTCACGTGCCGCTTGATGCGATCCGGGCTCATCCTGACTCGCCAGCGGAACTTGCCCGGAGCCCCCACCCGCGGATCGCCGCAGTAGGTTTGCGGGTGGGACGTCAGCCAACGTGCGAGCGAACGCGTCGTCAACGGCGACGCGAAGGGCACCCCGCTACTCGGCGCATCCAGCACCCCGCGCAACGCCGCATTCGGATTGGCGCTCCACACCTTGTCGTTATGTTCCGTGTGGCCGCCGCAATTGGCGCTGTACACCGCGTCGACAAACCGCCCGCTCTGCATCAGCGCCACCCCACGCGTGGAATCCACCGCCGTTTTCGTCGCGGCGTTCACCCGCGTTAGCCCCCCGTATTCCTGGCAGTGTTGGCTGGCGCAAAAATGGAACGGCTCCCCAAAATGCTTGATGCCCAGTTTGGCGAGGGACTCCGTGCGCGCGGACACCGCCTGCGCCTTCATCGATTCGAGCGGCGCCTTCACGCTGATTTCCACCGGCACCACGCCCGTGATGTAGTCCTCGATCGGGACCGCGTTGAACAGCGTGACCATCCCCTTCTCGGTGGCGTCCATCTCCAGTTCCCCCGGGAAGCGCCGGTGCTCCCGGTGGCCGCGCCCCCAGAACCCCAGGCCGAAGCGCACATTGGCCACCTCGATCGCATCGGAGCACGTGAAGCGTACCGGCGTCGGCCCCGCGGCCAAGACGGCGCCCTTCGCAGCCTTAATCTCTATCGTGCCGGCAGCCCGCCGCAGGGTCTCCATCACGATCCAGGCGCCGTGCCCGTTTTTTTGGATGCGCCGCTCCAGCGCTTTCGCGTCCCCCTCGCTGGCAAACCCGCCGAGCACCACCCAGTACAGGCGCGTGTCGGCCAGCACCGCGCCCGCGCCACTCTTGAATACCTGCCCCGCCTCGAGCACGCGGACGGAATAGCCCTTGGCTTGCCATTCGGCGGCCGCCTTATTGGCTTGGAGCACCTTGGTGCGCTGAAACGTGCGCACGCCCACTGCGTACTGGCGCACGGGTTCCTGCCCATCGCGGAGCACACAGCGCAGGCGGCTCCCCGCGGCGATCTCCAGAACCTGGCCATCGCTGAAATGTGCCGTGCCCGCCGCCGGGAAGCGCAGGGTCAGCGACGGCGTGGCCTCCACCAACTCGATGCGCAGGTCCGGCTGCGCCATGAACGCCTGCCGGCGCAGATCGCTCTGGTCCAGCTCTATGGACGCACCCTGAGCCGGAATCGCGGCAAGCAGCGGCGCCAGCAGGGTGGCCGCCCAGCGTGCGCCGCGCACCGTCAACCCTTCACCGCGCCCGCGCGCAAGCCTTGGACGAAGCGGCGTTGGAAGAGCACGAACACCACGCAGGCCGGGATCGCCGCCACCGTGGCGCCGGCCATGACCAAGCCGTGATCCAACAGATGTTGGTCCTGCAGCGTGGCGAGGCCAACGGTCGCGGTGAAGTGGCGCGACGAATGCAGCACCATCAACGGCCACAGGAAGGCGTTCCACTCTGCGAGGAACGCGAACAGACCGACGATGGCGATGGCGGGGGTAGCCAGCGGGAGCGCCACGTGGCGGTACACGCCCCACACGCCGCACCCGTCGAGGCGCGCCGCATCTTCCAGAGCCTGCGGGAGAGACAAACAGTACTGCCGGACCAGGTAGATGCCAAACGGACTCGCCAGGGCCGGGAGAATCACCGCCCACAGCGAGTCCAACAAGTGAAATTCTAGCACGAGCGCGTACAGGGGCACGAGCAGGATCTGGCCGGGCACCATCATGGTGCCGACGATCAGCCCGAACGCCACTCGCCGCCCGCGGAAATCCCCCCGCGCAAACGCGTAGCCTGCGAGACCGCACAAGACCATTTGCCCGACCGCTACACCAACGCACACCAGCGCCGTGTTCCACAACCAGCGCACCATCTCGGCCTGTTGAAACAGGTGGACGTAGTTCCGCACCGTCGGTCCGCCCAGGACATCGGGGGGGAAGGTCTGCAACGCTTCCCGGCTGAGCAGGCTGCTGGCCACCATCCACACCAGCGGCAGCGCCGCCAGCAGGGCCAGGACAAGGAGCCCACCGCCGAGGAGGCGTTTGCGGCTGCCCACGGGTTAGTACTCCACCACCGTGCGGCGGCGCCGCGTCTGGACGTAGGCGCCCGCGGCCAGCAGTACGGCCAACAACGCGGCCATGGCCGAGGCGCGACCGAAGGCGAAGTCCCGCATGGCCGTTGTGTAAATCTGGTGGACCAGCACCGTGGTCGCGGTGCCCGGCCCCCCGTCCGTCAGCACGTAGACCTGCGCAAACACCTGGAACGCGCCGATCATGCCGGTGATCAGCAGGAAGCCCGTGGTCGGCGACACGAGGGGCACCGTGACGTGCCGCCAGCGCTGCCAGCCGCGGGCGCCGTCTAGCGCCGCGGCTTGATACAACGGACGGGGCACCGCATCCAGCGCGGCGAGGTAGATGAGCATCGGCCCGCCCGGCGGGCGCGCGATGGTCGTGAGAATGATGCTCCACAAAGCGATATCGGGATCGCTCAGCCACCGCACCGCGCCTACGCCCCAGAAACCGAGCACCCCGTTGAGCGCGCCCCCTTCTTCCGTGAAGATCCAGCGCCACACCAGGCTCAGTACGACCACCGAGATTACGCCGGGCAGGTAGAACGCGCCGCGAAACCAGGCGCGTGTGCGTTCGCCGAACGGGGCGATGAGGCTCGCCAGCACGAGCGCGATCCCTACCTGGGCGGGCACGACCACCGCCGTGTAGACCACCGTGTTGCGGATGGCCGCCCGGAAGGTGGTGTCGCCGACCAGGCTGGCGTAGTGGCGTAGCCCCACCCAGTCCCCGAACCAGCCGGTTGCCACGTCGTACGTGCCGAACGACAGGGCGACGCTCCACACCAAGGGCCAGAGCATGAACGCCCCGATGACTGCGGCCGCCGGCGCGACGAACAGGGCTTGCCGCCAACGCCGGCCGCGACCGGCCGCGAGGACGAGCCCCGCCGCCAGCAGCACGCTGCCGACCACGCCATAGGTGCCGCCGCGAAACCGAGTCGCTCGCGTTGCCGCTGGAACCGGTACCGAAGCCGCGATGGTGGCGTTCAGCCGCTGCGCCGCGTCGGCGAGCACGTCGGCGACTGGACGCTTGCCCGTGAGCGCCTGTTGCAGTGCGGTGCCAATGGCATCTTCAATTTGCGGCCAGCGGGGATGTAGCGGTATGGGCCGGCCCGCGGCCAGCACCGCCGCGGCTTGGGTCATCTCCGGATCCTGGGCATAGAGGTCGCCCGCCGCGCGCCGCGTCGGAAACACGCCGTACGGTCGCAGGTCCCGCTGCCGCTCGGCGCTGGTAAGGTGGCGCGCCAACGCCATGGCTGTGTCCCGGCGGGCGGGGGCATCGTGGCGCAGTACCATCCACCCACTCACCGCCACGACCGTGGGGGCGTCGTCCGGGTAGTGGACCACCGCAAAGGGGAACGTCGCGTGCTCGCGCAACGCGGGGATGGCCCACACGCCAAAGGGAGCCACCGCGGTGCTCTGCCGCACGGCGAACGCCTCCCACACGGCGCTGGCGGGCAGCCCGCCGCTGCCGGGGGGCGCCCACCCGGCCGCGATGTAGCGTTGCAATCGTTCCGTGCCCGCCCGGACCGCCGCACCGTCTAGCGTCACGTGCCCGTCGGCGCGGATGGTGGGCGCGTCGCCGAAGAGCCACGGCCAGATGCCGAGTCCGCCTTTGACCGCAAACCCGAGCGCATGCCGAGGGTCGCCGCCTTCCGTCTCGGCGAGGCGTGCGAGCGCCCCGTCGAATGCGGCCTGCGACCACCGCCCCGCTTCCGGCAGGGGAACCCCCGCCTCCGCGAACCGCGCGCGGTTCAGCAGAAGGATGGTCCCGGTCTGGTACCAGGGCCAGCCCCACGTCTGGTCGTTCCATGTGAACGCGTCGAGGGCGGCCGGCAGGTAGTCGGCGCGGTCCGCTTCGGTGAGAAACGGGTCGACCGGTTCCACCAGCCCCCGCGCGATGAACTCCGTCATTGGAGTGCCCGCGATCAGGTCGGGGCCGACCCCGGCCAGCACTGCCACGCGAACTTTGTCCGGCCCGTACTCCCAGGACAGGCGGGTGAAGTCCACGCGCACGTGCGGATGTGTGCGTTCGAACTGGGCGAGCTGGTCGCGTATCCAGTGGAAGCGGTCCACGCTCTCGGGCGAGGCCGGCCAGCGGGGGTAATCCCAGACGCGCAGTGTGACGCGCTGGGGTGCCACGTCGGCGGCGGCCGCGGGGAGCGGCATCGCGTACAAAAGTAGCGCGAGGGCGACGGTGCGGCGCACGTCAGCCGGTCGCGCGCATGACGCGCTCCACGTTGCGTTTCGGCACTAGGATCCAGCCCGTGTCCACCTCGAGCCGCACGCCGTTCTCCACGTCCACCGCGCGCAGGCCGCGCATGGTCAGCCCGTTGCGCAGCACGACTACCGCCCCGCTCGCCAGGACGGGATCCTCGGGCAGGTAGGCCGGATCAGGTTTCGCCGCCGCGACGGCCACCGCCGGCAGCGCGACCTCCTCCCCGGTCTTGCGGTACTGCTCGGCGCGGGCCAGCACTTTGGGGATGTAATGGCGCGTCTCTTCGTAGGGCGGAACGCCGCCGTAGCGCATGACCGTGCCCGGCCCGGCGTTGTACGCCGCCAATGCCAGGGTCAGGTCATTATCGAACATCTTGAGCATCATGGCCAGGTACTGCGTGCCGCCCGCGACGTTTTGCATCGGGTCGAAGATATCCTCGACCCCCATCTCCAGCGCAGTGGTCGGCATGAGCTGCATGAGGCCGCGGGCTCCCGCGCGGGAGACCACGTTGGGATCGAAATCGGACTCCGCGTAGATCACCGCTTTGACGAGTGCGCTGTCCACCGCGTACTCGCCGGCGTAAAACTGCACGATCGCTTCGAGGTCCGCGGGGGGGCGGGCTGTGGGCTGCGCCACGGGTTCCGGGGGAACGTAGCGCCGGATGGGTTCGAAGTTCAGCGGAACGAAGGCGTCCCCCATCTCGTCATGCCGATTCGTCAGGTAGACCGTGCCCCCGCGGTGCCGGAACACGCGGATGCCCGTGCGGTCCGCGGAGGACAGCCCCGCCGGCGGCGGCCCGGGCGCGGCGGGAACGGGTTGTGGAGGCGGCGCGGCGGCCCGTGCGGTGCAGGTCGCCAGCGTCTTCCCCACCCGGCGCGAGCGGGGGTCCACGCGCCCGGCGAGCGCGTACAGACTGCACTCGGCCCCGCGCTCGTGCATCACGAAGAAGCCCGGCCCCACGTTGCCCGGGGTCAGGGGCACGGTATGGCCGCCGTCCGCCAGCCGCTCCAAGCCGGCTTGCACGTCTGGCCAACTGGCCTCGCGTACCCCGAAACGAATTTGGTCCAGGCTGAGCCGGAGGGTCGCGGCCGCGGGCTGCTCGTCCACACTGGCGCTGTCCAATACGGCGAGCCACACCTGTGCGATGTGCGCGGCGCTTACTTCGAAAACCTGGGGCGCAGCCCGGGCCGTCGGACTCTCCGCCGGAAACCCGCGCGCGGCATCCTCTCGCACGAGTGCCTGGCGGGCGGCGGCGCGGCGGGCGGCGGTGGCCAAGTGGGGGCCGGTATCCGCCGGAGCCGGCTTTGCACTGGCAGGTCGCAACGTCGCGGACTCGAACAGGGCTTCGTACTGCCTAAGGAACGGCGGGGCATGCCGCCCCCGATAGAGGCCATACGGCAGAGTGATGTGCGCCACATCGACGGCCAGGCGTCCCAGCGCAAACGCGAGGAACGGCGTCGCCTCGCCCTGCAGAGTGCGGAGCCTCGTCGCGGCGGCGGTCGCATGTTGCACGCGGTCGGTCGGGTCCACCCACGGCACATCGGGAGCATCCGCGTCGGCCGCCGCGGCGGCCACGCCCTGGAACAGCAGGGCTTCGTGTGGCGCCAGTCGTGCGCGGGCGGCGGGCGGCAGCCGGTTCAACGCCGCGCGCGCCAGGGCGTCATGGCTGTCGTGGGCGTAGGCATGGGCCGCCTGTGTAGCGCCGAGCAGTAGGAGTGCGAGCACCCACGCCAGCCCGCCTGTGCGCGTCCCGGGCCGCACCCGCGTTATCCCGCGGACACCGACGGGAGGTGGTGCAGGCTGGTGGGCCCGGCACCGACGGGGACGGTCGCGACGGGTTGGCCGCTGGGCAGCCGCAGGATGGTAACGGTGTCGGCGAATCTGTTCGCGACGTACAAGTACTCGCCCGAGGCGCTCAAGGCCACGCCGCTGGGATGCCGCGACGTGGGAATCGTGGCCTTCAGCTCCCCCGTGGTGAGGTCGATGGCCGATACGCTGGAGCCGAGGAAGTTCGCCACGTACGCGGTGGTGTCGTCCGCCGCGAGGGTGATCGCCTCGGGGCGGTCCCCGACTTCCACGGTGGCGCGGTGCGTCCCGGTGGCCGCGTCGAATATCTGGACGCTGTCGTCGATGGAACAGACCACCGCCACCCACGCTTCCTCCCCGGCCAGCGTCACGGCGACCGGCCCCAGGCCTACCGGCCAGGTCGCCACCACGGCGGGGGTTTCCAAGTCGAGCACGGTGAGGGAATTGTCCCGCTGGTTCGCCACGTACGCGCGCGTCCCAGCTCGATTTACCACGACGGCCTGTGGCCAATCGCCCGTCGCCACCGAACCCACCACGCTGCCGGTGGCGGTGTCGAGCACAGCCGCGCGATTGATATCCGGCAGCACCACGCACAGACGGCGGCCATCCTCACTGGCGGCCAGCGCGCCCGGCGCCGCCTCCAGCGGCCATTCCACCGGATGGTCCATGGCGTCGCGCGGGAAGGCAAGCACCCGGTTCCGCCGCCGATTGGCCACGTAGATATAGCGACCGTCAGGGGAGGTGGCGACTCCGTGCGGTTGATCGGGGAGCGGAATCTCGGCCACCACGGCGGATCGGTGGGGATCGAGGATGGACAAGGTCCGGTGGGAGGTATTGACCGCAATCACTGCTTCCCCATCGCCCCAGGCCGGTATCGCGGGGCCGGGGCTCGCCGATTTGCCGCGCAGGCGGTCCAGCGGTTCCCGAACCCGCGCCAACAGGGACCGGCCGGCGGCGCGCGTTTGCGACGGTGGGGTCGCGGGCGGGCCGCTCTGGAGGGCCGGCTCGGGCGGAGGGACGTCCCCCTGGCGCACCGGCTGCGTCGAAGGTGCCGTGTTCCCTTCCCCGTTGGCCGGCGCGGCAGGTCCTTCGGTTACTTGAGGCGCAAGTGGTTGTAGTTCTTCAGGATATGGTGTCCGAGTTCCGGTATAGCCTGGAGGAGCCGCCAGCAATATTTCATCCGCAGTGGCAGTTGCGGAGTCCCCGTCGGTCGCCGTCGGGGCGGCGCTCTGCGGCTGTTCAATGGGTGGCTCCGCCTCAGGCTCTGCCACCTCTCCGGGGAGCGGTACGGCAGCCGCGACCAGTAGCCCAGCGTCTTTGGGTTCGTCCAGATCTTCTGCAACCATGTCCGGCTCAGGCTGAGCGGGCTGCACGGTGGGCAGATCCGCCTTCTCCTCGGGCTCGGGCTCCAGCGGTGCAGCTATAGGCGGGCGCGGTTCAGCGTGCTCCGTGAGTTCACCGTCCGGCCGCAGCGCCCAGATGTCTACCTGATCCGGCTCCGCCCGCGTGATCAGCAAGCGGCGGCGCTGTGGCGCGCGCGCCACGGCCAGATAGTCCCCGTCAGCGAGGCGATGGGCCCGCGCAGAACCGGTCGCCACATCGCAGAGGGTGATCGCACGGCCCTCCGCGCTGAGCACGTACACGTCGTCGGTCCCCGGTCCGGGGGTGAAGCTGCGCGGGCCGCGGGCGAGAGGAATGCGGCGTTCTTCGACGAGGGTGGTGCCGTCCAGCACGGAGATATGCGCCGCCTCGGTAGAGGCCGCGACCACGCGGGAGCCGACCACCGTCAGACTGTGTACGGAACTCCCCACGCTGGCGCGGGCGCGCCGCGCGCCGGTGGCGGCATCCAGCAGGTCCACGGTCTCGCTCTGCCCGTAGGCGACCACCAGATGCGCCCCGTCAGGCGTTACCGTCAGCGCCTGGGGAAAGTCCTCGACCCACAGGGTGTTCACGACGGCCCGGGTCGCTTCGTCGATCACGCTGATGGAGCTGGAAAAGCTGTTCGCCACATAGGCGGTCGCGCCGTCTGGCGCCAGGGCGATGGCCAGAGGGCCGTTGTTGACCGTCACGCGGCTCTCCACCGTGTCGGTCACCACGTTCACGACCCACACGTCGTTGCTGTAGAAGTTGACGACCCACAGCAGGGTATTGTCCGGAGCCAACGCGAGGGCGATGGGGCCGTCCGCCACGTCCAGGCCGCTGATGACCTGCAAGCTCTCCAGGTCGAGGATGGACAGGGTGTCGGCGTTGAAGTTCGCGATATAGGCGTAGGACTCGTCGCGGGTGACGGCGATGGCCCGGGGCAGGCGGTCGACGGCCGCAGTGGCCAGCGGGCGGACGCCGGTGCTGTGGACCACCACTTCCGCGTCCTTGGCCAGGAGCGCCTGGGGCCAGAGCAGCGCCGCCGCACAAAGCAGCGCCCCGGTCCCGGCTGCCCTACACCACCACATTCACGAGCTTGCCCGGCACGACGATCACCTTGCGGGCCTCGCCGCCGTTCAGGTAGGACTGCACCTTGGCGTCAGCGAGGGCGGCCGCCTGGATGGCCGCGGCATCGGCACCGGAGGGGACGGTGATGTGCGAGCGCACCTTCCCGTTCACCTGCACCGCCAGCGCCACCGTGTCCTGGGCGGTCGCGTCCTCGTCCCACTGGGGCCACGCCGCCCGGAGCACGCTGTCCTGATGGCCCAGGTGCCGCCACAGTTCCTCGCATACGTGCGGCGCCAACGGCGAGAGGAGGAGCACCAGGGTGTCGAAAGCCTCCTGCAACACCGCCGGATGGACCTTGTCCAGTGACGCGTCCTGCAGGGCGTTCACCATTTCCATGAGTGCACTGATGGCGGTGTTGAAGTGGAGCCGTTCTTCGATGTCGAAGGTCACGCGGCGAATCGCCGTGTGGACGATGCGCCGGACATCCCGGTCTTCCTGGCTTCGCTGGATATCATCAGGCCGCGTGGCTTCCGGGCCCGGCAGGTCCGCGCGGTGGCCTTGCACCAGCCGCCACACGCGGCGGAGAAAGCGTAGCTGCCCGTCGATGGCGGAATCGTTCCATTCCACGTCCTTCTCCGGGGGGCTGATGAACAGCTCGTACAGCCGGAGCGTGTCCGCGCCGTAGCGCTCGACGAGCGCGTCGGGGCTGACCACGTTGCCCTTGGACTTGGACATCTTCGCGCCGTCCTTGACGATCATCCCCTGGGTGAAGAGGTTGCGGAAGGGCTCGTTGAAATTGCACAGCCCCAGGTCGCGAATCACCTTCGTGAAGAAGCGGGCGTACATCAGGTGCAGGATCGCGTGTTCGATCCCGCCGATGTACTGGTCCACGGGGAGCCACGCGTTCACCAGCTCGGAGTCAAAGACCTGCGTGTCGTCGTGCGGGGAAAGGTACCGCAGGAAGTACCAGCTCGAGTCCACGAAAGTATCCATCGTGTCCGTTTCGCGCCGGCCGGACCCGCCGCAGGAGGGGCACGCGGTTTGGACGAACTCCGCGCACGCGGCGAGGGGCGATTCGCCCTTGGGACGGAATTCCACGTTCTCGGGCAGCAGCACGGGCAGGTCCGCGTCCGGTACGGGCACGGTCCCGCAGCTTTCGCAGTAGATGATGGGGATCGGCGCGCCCCAGTAGCGCTGGCGGGAGAGCAGCCAGTCCCGCAGCCGGTACGTCACCTTGCGCTCGCCGATGCCTTCCTGCTCCATCCACGCGCCGATGGCGGCCTTGGCCTCGTCGTTGGGCATGCCGGAGAACTGCGCGCTGTTCACGCAGACGCCCGGCGCCACGTAGGCCTCGGTCATGATCTCGGCGTCGAGCGATTCCCCGTCGGGCTGGATGACTACCCGCAGGGGCAGGTTGTACTTCTTCACAAACTCGAAGTCGCGCTGATCGTGGGTGGGCACCCCCATGACCGCCCCGGTGCCGTAGTCCATGAGCGCGTAGTCGGCCACCCACAGGGGCACGTGCTCGTCGTTGACGGGGTTGATGACGTGGGCGCCCGTGAAGATCCCCTGCTTCGGGATGTGCTCCGAGGTGCGTTCGATGCGATCCATCTTCTGCGCCTGCTCGACGAACGCGCGCACCGGCTGCTCGTATTCCGTCCCCGCGATGACCTGCTCCACCAGCGGATGTTCCGGCGCGAGGGCGACGTAGGTGATCCCCCAGGTGGTGTCCGGGCGCGTGGTGAACACCGGTAGCGGCTCGCCTGTGGCTTCCAGGCGCAGCTGAATCTCGACCCCCGTGCTGCGGCCGATCCAGTTGGCTTGCATGACGCGCACCCGCTCGGGCCAGGCGTCCAGCTCGCGCATGTCCAGCAGCTCTTCGGCGTACTGGGTGATCTTGAAGAACCACTGTTCCAGGTCCCGCAGAGTCACCGTGGTATCGCACCGTTCGCACGCACCATCGATCACCTGCTCGTTGGCGAGCACGGTCTGGCATTGCGGACACCAGTTGACAGCGGCGGCTTTCTTGTAAGCGAGCCCCTGCTTGAAGAACTGGAGGAACAGCCACTGCGTCCACTTGTAGTAGTCGGGTCGGGAGGAGACAATTTCCCGGTCCCAGTCATACTCCACGCCCCAGGACACGAGTTGCGCCTTCATGCGGTCCATGTTGCGCATGGTGCCCTCGGCAGGCGGGATGTTCTCCTTGATCGCCGCATTCTCGGCCGGCAGCCCGAACGCGTCGAAACCCATGGGGGCGAGCACGTTGTAGCCGCGCATCTTCTTATAGCGCGTCAGCACGTCCCCGATGATGTAGTTCCGCCCGTGGCCCACGTGCAGATCCGCGGACGGGTACGGGAACATCATCAGGCAGTAGAACTTCTCCCCCGGCGCGGCGGGGTCCATCTTGAACAGCCCCTCGGCGCGCCAGTACTGCTGCCACTTGGCTTCGATGCTGGCAAAGTCGTAGGGCTCGTGCGGCATGGGGGAGGGCACACGCGGGGGTTTTCGCGTTTTGTGCGTGGTTAGCCCAGAATTGTACCACAGCGCATAGGGCCATTTTTTTCTGCCACCTACCCAGAACGGAAACCGCGGATGAACGCAGATGAACGCGGATAATCCCCGTGCACTGATATCGTGGTCGGCGCCTGCTTGGGAATCTCGTCGGTCCATCTGCGTTTATCCGCGTTCATCTGCGGTTACGGTTTCCCGTAAACTTCCTCCCACCGGCCAATGGCACTGCGCGTTCTGATTACCCAACCCCTCCTGCCGGGGCCGGTGGAACGGCTGGCCGCGGTGTGCGACGTCACGATTGCGAAGACGCGTGGCGGGCTGAGCCGGGAGCAGCTCGTGGGCCGCGCGCGGAGCATGGATGCCGTCCTCTGCATGCTCACCAACCGGATCGACGGGCCGCTCATGGACGCCCTGCCCCGGGTGCGCCTCTACTCGAACTACGCGGTGGGCTACGACAACATCGACCTGCCAGCCGCCACCGCGCGCGGCATCCTCATCACGAATACCCCCGGCGTGCTGACCGAGACGACGGCCGACCTGGCGTTCGCGCTCATCCTCAGCGTCGCCCGGCGGGTGCCGGAGAGCGACAAGTTCCTGCGCGCGGGCCGCTGGAAGCGGTGGGAGCCGACCTTCATGCTCGGCACGGACGTGCACCACAAGACGCTTGGTATCGTGGGCATGGGCCGCATCGGGCGCGCCGTGGCCGCCCGCGCGCGGGGATTCGACATGCGCGTGCTCTGCGCCAACCGTTCGCGCGTGCCCCCCTCCGTCCTGCGGAAACATCGCGCGGAGCAGGTGACGCTGCGGCGGCTGTTGAAGGAGAGCGACTACGTGAGCGTCCACGTGCCGCTCGGCCCCAAGACCCGGCATCTGTTCGGCGCGGCGGAGTTTGGGGCCATGAAGCCCACGGCGTTCCTCATCAATACCGCGCGGGGTCCCATCGTGGACGAGCGGGCGTTACTGGCAGCGCTGCTGCGGGGGGACATCGCGGGCGCGGGGCTCGACGTGTTCGAGTGGGAGCCCCAGGTGACCGCCGGCCTGACGGCTTTGCCGAACGTGACGCTGCTCCCCCACCTGGGCAGCGCCACGCTGGAAACGCGCACCAAGATGGCCGACTTGGCCGTGGACAACCTCCTCGCGTTCGCCGCCGGCCGCAACCCCCCCTACTGTGTCAACCCGGGCGCCTGGAAAAGAAAGTCATAGAAGACCGAGCCCTTGATCCGCAGATTGCGCAGATGACGCAGATAGTTTTGCGGGGCTGGTAACAGGCATAGTCTGCGTCCATCTGCGTAATCTGCGGACAGGTCCTCTCCCATGCCCGTATTCGTCTTGATCATCGCGCTGCTGGCGGACTACGGGTTCGTGCTCGGCCGCGCGGCGTTGATCTTCTACGCCATCCGCCTTGGGGCCGATACGGGCCTGGTGCTCCTGCTCGGGGGTGCGGAGGGGCTGGTCTACGGGCTGACGGCGGGCTACGTGGCCGGGCCGGCCATCGCCCGGGTGGGTGCGCGCCGCCTGATTCGTCTGACCGGTGTGGGGATGCTGGGGCTCTTCCTCGCTGCGCCCTTCATCGATCGCCCGGCCGGCCTCGCACTCATCTTCGCGGCCGGCGGCTTCTGCATGGCCCTGTTCTGGCCCAGCGTGCACGCGCGGCTGGTGGAGCGCACCGCCCCGGCGCTGCTGACGCGGGCGCAGGCGCTCTTCAACGTCACCTGGACGCTTTCCATGTTCGTGGCGTGGGCCAGCAGCGGCTGGCTCGTCGAATTGGGGTACACACGCGGCCTGGGGCTCTGGGTGGCCATGAGCCTCACGGCGGTGGCCGTCCTGGCGATCGTGGTCATGCCCCAGCCTGCGGGGCAGCGTTCGGCGGACGCCGGCAGGGATACCGAAGGCCTGAGCGCCGCGGCGTCGGGCATTCCCCTCTCCAGCGCCGGCCTCCGTACCTTTGCGCTGGTCGGGTGGCTCGCCAACTTCGGCTCGTTCGCCGTGTGGGACGCGGTCAGGCTCGTCTTCCCCACCATCGGCACCGAACTCGGCTTTCCCGAGGGGCGCATGGGCAGCATGATCGCGGCGTCCGTGGGGGCGCAATTCGTGGCGTTCCTGGTGCTCATGCGCTGGCGGGGCTGGCTGTACCGGCGCCGCTGGTTCTACGCCGCGTATGGGCTGCACGGGGCGGGGCTCCTGCTCTGCGCGTTCACCGACCGGATGGCGGGGTTCCTGGTGGCCTTCGTGGCAATCGGCGCCGCGCTGGCGTTCACGTACGCGGCCAGTCTCTTCTACGGCTTGGGCGCGTCGGCCACGGCCGGACACGCCGGCGGCCGGCACGAGGCCATGATCGGTGCGGCGCGGACGCTGGGCCCCACCCTGGGCGCCGCGGCCGCTTATCTCAGCGGTTCAAGCCGCGGACCGATATTCGTCTATCTCGCTGTGGCAGTGGTACTTCTAGCTGTTAGCCTCAGGGTGTTCTCGAAGCTGTCGGAGGCCGACCGGCGGATCCTGCGTCATGGGGAAGCCGCATCGGGTTGAAGACCGCGAATCTCCTCCAAGGTCGCCTGGTAGGCCGGGGTCGCGCCGCCATCGAGCCGCACAGCCTCCTCCGCCGCTGCCAGAGCTTCCGCACGCCGCCCCTGCTCGGCCAGCACGTGCGCCAGATTGTTCCACGCGGCAGGTCGGTCGGGATGCTGCACGGTCGCTTCGCGCAAAGCCTCTTCCGCCCGCGGCAGGTCGCCGGTCGCATACCTTGCGTTTCCTAACCCGATGTGAGCACCGAAGTTCTGTGGCCAGCGTTCGAGTATTCGCTCATAGGCGGCGCCCGCCGCGGCGTACCGTTTCGCGCGCTCCAGACCGGCGGCCGCCCGCAAGATCGCACGGTGGTCTCGGCTTGCGGGCAGTCTGTCCGGCGGGAGGACCACCACGGCCCAATACTCGCCGCGGGCCCAGGTGCGCTCGAACGTGCTCAGGCGCACGGCCCGGCGCTCGCTCAGTCCCGTGTGCAACACGATCTCGCGCGCGTCCAGGTCGTACCCAACCGCGACGGCGAAATGCCACAGGGGGTACCAGTTGAACGCCAGGTTCTGGAACACGAGCACCGGATGCCCCGCCGCGATTTCGGCCAGGAGTCCTTGCAAGTCGCCCACGGGCACTGCGAGCCGCCCCTGCCGGCGGGCCGCCGCGAGCACGTCCGTGCGGAGGGTGCCCTTGCGCCCGGGGGTATACACCTGGCTCCCCGTCTCCTCGGGAGTGGCCGGTAGGCCGGACCAGGTGAGGACCATCGCCAGCGCAGCAGGGCCACAGTAATACTGCTCCTGCGGGAAGAAGGGCACGTCGGCAACCTGGGCCTGGCGCGGGAGCGGCCCCGGCTGGGCCAGGACCGCCGCAGTCTGGAGTCTGGCGCACCCCACCCCGGCACAACATAAAAGCAGGGTGACCCACCGTACCGGCGCCCCGGTCCCCGGGCGGCGCCATCGCACTACGGGCGCGCCGTCAGGCCGATGGCAGCGACTAGGGGCTGTGGACGAACGGATACACATTCGTCCAGCCGATGATGTCGGTGAGCAGCAAAATGAGGAAGACGAGCACGATCGCGCCCACGATCACGCCGGCGGTGCTCTGGCCGGCCGGGAGCCGATCCAGCCGATCTACGATCTGCTGCACCTCGGCGTCGGACAGCGTCGCAATGCGGGCTTCCGCCTCAGCCGCATCGACCCCGAGGGCGGCCATCTGCTGGCGCACGTCGGCCCGCGCCAGGAAGTCCCGGACACGCGCCCGCCCGTCCTCGACTGCCAGCTCGTGGATGACCTCATCGGTGGACACCATCACCGCGTGCGCCACATTGGGACGGGACGCGCCCGCCAGCATGATGAGTGCCAGGGGAAATGCGATGCTGCGGGCCAGCTTCATGATCGTCGTGTATGCCATAGGGGTGCTCTCCGGCTCCGGCCGCGCTTCAGCGAAACGGCCGCGCTACTCTATCGGGAGAGACCCTAGAATTCAACGGCTTCCCTACGGCCTGCTGCGCGCCGCCGCCTCGGCCACCGGCGCGGCGATGAGGGGCGCCACGCCGCACGCGGGACCCACGATGAGCAGCAGGAACAGGGTCGAGACAAGCGAGGACGTATCGAACTGGTGGTGCGCCGCCACCCAGACCCACCAGCCCGTCAGCACCGCGTACGTCCACCCGGCGATGGCGCCCAGCAGCAGCACCTGCCGCAGCGGCCGGCCCCGCACCGCCCACATGAGCGGCACCAGACATATCCACCCCAGCGGCCACCATCCCACCGGCGGCAACGCCAACGCGTAGAGCACCGCCATTAAGAGCGCCAGCACGATATCGCGCGCGAGCCCAATGCCCATCCTGCCCACTCCCTCCCGGTGCTTCACTCCGTCGCGCTACGGAGCAATGGGTTCACGCTGGAAAATTCACGGCCCGCGACGCGCCCAAGAAATAGTTCGCTGCCAGATACAGCGACTAGCCCCAATAGCGGCACCTGCCGCAGCCAGCGGCCCCGCACCAACCACATCAGCCATACCAAAGCCGTACTTAGGGTTCTACTAGGTACACACTTCCGCCTCGACCGGGGAATCGCTCACTATTCACGCTGCAGATTGGATGTGCCATCGGCAGAAACAAACGGGTAAGGCATTTCGATGAGGAAGTCCCTAGATTTGCGTTCAAAGAGCAATCGCTCATCCAGGGTTAGTGAGATCATAGGTAGGTCACCGTTGGGCGGACTCCACCCAGGTTCCCCAGGGCATAAAAGCAAAACATCAGCCCGCAGGTGCAGCCGTACATGTTGATCATCGGCCGGCTCGACGTGTGCGATGCCTGAGTTCGCCAACCCGTAACAAGTCGAATATTCTATCGCCCAGCTATGCGACACAAGTACGCGAGCCTCGTCAGGAATTCTATATACTCGCGGCAAGTCGATTTTAGCATCTGGCAGTTCCAAGTAGAGGCGGTGCACTTCCCAAGCCATTGAGTCGACATTATCAGGATCCTGGTCAGTACCTCCGAAGGCGACGAGAACGGACCCTTCTCCGTCCCTAAGTGCGTTTAATTCGGGGATGCTCGCAGGCTCCCCAGCTTTTACGTTCTGCGCAAGTGCAGGTGCATACAGATTTACTTGCTCGAATGCCCACCGGCTTCCCGAGCCACCGGCGAAATGGGATACAGGCTCAACCTTGGGCTCTCCTCCGCAGCCTAACAACATGGAGGCGAGCGAAACGCCAATATCACGCGTGTACCTGTGACTTAGACGTTCCACTAAACTACTCTCGGGAGCCCAAGGATTTCGGCTTTCCGGTTCTGCCAGAACCGGTAAAACGCGGGGAAAAAGAAATTGGCCCACTCGTACGCCTGATCATCCAGATCCTGGTGAATGTCAGCGCGGGTTATGCCCCAAGTCTCCTGCCAGATCTTGTCCTGAGCGTCCATTGAATACGACTCAATTCTGGATTGCCCCAAGTGAAGCGCTTCGTGAAGAAATGTATCTAAGAGCTGACAAAGCCATCTCTTGTTCAACATATCGCCAAAGTACCACGAGTTAAGCAGAATATCATGGCCGGATGTTTGACCAAAGAGATTGACCCAAACCATCTTTCCTGCTAGGTTCGTGAGCTTAGGTTCGAGGTATTTAAGAATGACATCCGTAAAGCGGAAATTCAATCCCAGATCAAATTGTTTGTTGATGAGCCGAACGAAATCCTCCGTAACACGAACGTCTATGGCATCCAATCCTAGTGGATCCATAAACCTGGTTGGTGAATTCCCCACATACAGGAAACGATTCGTCCTCCCTCCTGCGGCGCCGAGGGGGTCGGGGGAAATGAAGCGGCCGGCGCGGGGATTGTAGTAGCGCGCGCGGTAGTAGTACAGGCCGGAGTCCTCGTCGGCTTCGCGCGCGGCGTACTGGAACGGCTGGAAGGGGAAGGGGAAGGTGCACTCCGTCGCCTCCCCGAAGCTCGTGTACGTGTACGCCTGCGCCACTTTGCCGCTGTCGTCAGTGATTGCCCGCACGCTGCCCAGGTGGTCCGTGTGGTAGTACCGGGGGGTGGTCACGCCGTCGTGCTCCAGGTACGCCCAGGGCCGGTCCACCCCCGGCCCGTGCACGTACTCCTGCGTCCGCACCCCGTCCACCGCG
>CBDUXP010000079.1:0-17224 GCA_965371225.1 uncultured bacterium
GTGTCTGTCGGACATGGAAGATCAGGCCGCCAAGGCCCGCGCCCAAGTCGCTCACGCGGTGGCCGCCGAGAAGAAGCTCGCGCGCCTCGTCACCGCCGCCACCGCCGACGCCGATCGCGCCGAAGCCGCCGCTGCCGCAGCGGTGCAGGCCGAAGGGAGAGGGGAAGGTGGTCGCGCCGCAGGCGCGGAGCCGGGTTCCGGGTCGGGCGGATCCGAAAACATCCCCGATGCGTCGGCGCGCGACTCCGTGCGGGCGTATCTCGTGGCCCAGCGCCGGGCCCAGGAGCTGGACCGGCAGTGGAACCAGCAACTGGAGTGCGTCGGCGCGCTGAAGAAAGCGCTGGGCGAACTGGACGCCAAGATCGATGAAGCGGTGCGCCGCCGCGACGTGCTCGTGGCGCGCAAACGCGTGGCCCTGGCCAAGCGCGACGTCCACTCGACCCTGGCCGGCATCGCCGACAGCAACAGCTTCCTGGACGCACAGGCGTTCGAGGCGTTCGATCGCGTTGCCGAACAAGTGGACACCCACGAGGCGGAGGCCGAAGCGGCGGCCGAAATCAGCGTCGCCACCTTCCGCGGCGGCGCGGGCCGCTGGGCGCCGCCCACGGTGGGCGAGGCCGAAGTGGACGTGGCCCTGGCCCAGTTGCGAGGCACGGCTCCGGCCACCGGGGACTAGGCAACGCGCCGGCTCCCCCGTCGCACCCCGCAGCTGGAGTCCGCCCGCGCGCCGGTCCAGGCCGTCCCTGGGCCGGCGCAGCCGTTTCCGCGGGGGTCTGTTCTTCGCGTACACTACAGGGCTACGGCGTCCCGCAGGCCTGCGGCGGACTGCACGCGTGTGAACCAGCGAATGAGTTCCAGCTACAAGAACATCTCATACGAAGAGGATGGCCGCGTCGGGGTGGTGACCATCGACCGCCCGGACGTCAAGAACGCCATCGACATCGACACGATGGAAGAACTCGAGCGCCTGCTCGACGGGCTCGAGCGCAACCGGGAGCTGACGGCGCTCATCCTGACGGGCGCGGGGGACGAGGCCTTCGTCGCCGGCGGCGACCTGAAGTACTTTCAGACCCTCGATACGATCTACAAGGGGCGGGACATGTCCCTGCGCATGCAGCACATCCTCAACCGGATTGAGCGGCTGGACTATCCCGTGATCGCGGCACTGAACGGATATGCGTTCGGCGGCGGGTGCGAGGTTATGGTCGCGTGCGACATTCGCGTGTGCGACGAGCGCGCGCAGATGGGGTTCCGGCAAGTGGCCTTCGGCATCATGTGCGGCTGGGGTGGGGCCAATCGGCTACAGCGCATTGTGGGCCGCTCCCGCGCGCTCATGCTCCTGCTCACGGGCGACGTGATCGATGCGCGGCACGCGTACGAGCTGGGGCTGGTGGACCTGGTGGTGCCGCCCGGCAAGGCGCTCGAAGAGGCGCGCGTGCTCGCGCAACGGATGGCGACCAATGCGCCGCTCTCCGTCCGCTTCACGAAACGCGCGTTGCAGGTGGGCAAGGACATGCCGCTCGCGGCGAGTATCGACTACGAGGCCGAGCTGTTTTGTACCCTGTGGGCGTCGGCAGACCACGAGGAGGCCGTCGAGGCGTTCTTCGCGAAGCGCAAGCCCGACTTCAAGGGGCACTAACGTGGCGAATCGCGATAACGGGTCGCGCGACGGCGAACGGAAGACCCGGTCGGACATTCCCGTGGAGGCGGTATACGGCCCGCGGGAGGGCGAAGCGACCGACTACGCAGAGCGGCTGGGCGCCCCCGGGCAATATCCCTTCACGCGCGGCATCTACCCGACCATGTACCGGGGCCGAGTGTGGACCATGCGCCAGTACAGCGGCTTCGGCACGGCCGAAGAATCGAATGCGCGCTATCGGAATCTCCTCGCGAGCGGCGCCACGGGCCTGAGTGTCGCGTTCGACCTCCCCACGCAGATCGGGCTGGACAGCGACCATCCGCTCGCGCAGGACGAGGTGGGCCGGGTGGGCGTGAGCATCGACACGCTGCGCGACTTCGAATTGCTGTTCCGCGACATTCCCCTGGACCAGATTTCGACCTCGTTTACCATCAACGCGGTCGCCGCGATTGTGCTCGCCATGTACGTGGCAGTCGGCGAGGAGCAGGGAGTGGCGCCGGACCAACTGCGCGGCACCATCCAGAACGACATCTTGAAGGAATTCGCGGCGCGGGGCACGTGGATCTTTCCCACTGCGCCGTCCCTGCGCCTGATCGCCGATACGGTCGAGTACTGCGCGCGGCACATCCCGAAGTTCAATGCGATCAGCATCGCGGGCGCGCATTACCGCGATGCCGGCGCATCCGCAATCCAAGAAGCCGCGTACACGATGGCCGACGGCCTGGCCTACATCGACGAGGTCTTGAAGCGCGGCATACCCATCGATGACTTCGCCCCCAATCTCAGCTTCTTCTTCTATACCTATACGGACATCTTCGAGGAGGTGGCCAAGTATCGCGCCATGCGGCGGCTCTGGGCCACGTACATGCGCGAGCGCTACGGCGCGCAGAACGACAAGAGCTGCCAGATGAAAATCGGCGTGGTCTGTGGCGGCAGCACGCTGACCCTCGCCCAGCCGGAGGTGAACGTGGTGCGCGTGGCGTACCAGGCGCTGGCGGCGGCGCTCGGTGGCGTGCAGAGCATGTTCACCTGCGCGTGGGACGAGGCCTACGCGATCCCGACCGAAGAGTCGACCCGCCTCGCGTTGCGTACCCAGCAAGTGCTGGCACACGAATCCGGCGTAGTCAACACCGTCGATCCCCTCGCGGGCTCCTACTACATCGAACAGCTTACGGATACATACGAAGCCGCCATCCGCAGCGAGATCGAACGCATCGAGGCGCGGGGGGGCATGGCCCGGTGCATCGAGGCGGGCCTGATCCAACAAGAGATCGCCACCGAAGCGTATCGCCAGAAGCGCGGGGAAGAAAGCGGCGAGCGAATCGTGGTCGGCGTGAACCAGTACACCATGCCGGAACCCCCGAAGGACATGAGCCTGCACGGACTCGACGAGACCTCGGTCCGCACGCAACTGGAGCGCCTGAACGCGGTGCGCGCGGAGCGGGACGGCGCCGCCGTTACGGCCGCGCTGGCACGCCTGCGGGCGGACGCCGAGGGCACGGCCAACCTCATGCCCACCCTCCTCGACGCGGTGAAAGCGTACGCCACCGTCGGCGAGATGGTCACGACGCTCAAGGGCGTATTCGGCGAGTACCGCGAGCCCGCGACCACGTTCTAAACGCGCGATCCGCCGGCGCGGACGCCCGGCCCCGCGCTACGACTGGTACACCGTGATCGCTTCGCCAATGGTGGCGTTGAATCGGTGCTGTGCGTTGCCGCCGTTGATCGCCAGCTCGAGATAGCCGGTACTCCCGAACAGCGCGATGATTTCACCCGCGGGCGCGTCGGCATAGGCCGTGACGATGTTCTCGATATGCGCGCCGCGAAACTGGAGCACCACGGGCTTGGTCGGGTCGGCCGCGCGCATAGCGTCAAGGGCCTCCCGGGCGATATTCGTCACGATGTTCCCGAAACGGTCCACGTGCACGACGGACCCCACCAGCACGCCCGGCTGCGACGATTCCACCTGCGGAAATTCCAGCGTCTCCCACCCCTCCACCGCAGGCCCGAAGGCCGCCAGCGGCACCCCGGCCGCACAGTGCGCCGCCGCGGGCGCGAATACGTCACGGCCGTGGAACGTGGCGCTGACGTCCGGGAGACGATAGTCCGGGTTCTCAAGCACGTGGGCGGTAGGCATCGCCTCGCCGGCCGCGGCCGTCATCGCCCACGCCATGAGGCCGTTGTCCGGCCCGATGAACGTGTAGTTCCCCGCCCGCACCCCGAGCGCTTTCCGCTGGGTGCCCACCTGCGGGTCCACGACGCAGAGGAAAACGGTGTCCGCCGGAAAATGGGCGTACGCGCTCAGCAATTGCCACGCGCCCTCGCGCGCGTCCTGTGCCGGCACTCCATGCGTCAGGTCGATGACCCGGGCGGCGGGGCAGATGCCCGCAATAACGCCCTTCATGATGCCCACGTAGGCGTCCCGGTCGCCGAAATCCGTGAGCATGGCGATGCACGGCCGCTCCGACACGCGATCCTCCTCAGGTTCCAGAGCCTATCACGCCCGGCAGGCCCGGGCGCGGCGTTCAGGCCGGTGCGAGGCGGACCGGCGCGAACGGTTCCAAATCACGCGTGCAGCTCTGGTCGATGAGTTCGGCGATGATGCGTCCGGTCAACGGAGTCAGCAGGATCCCGTTGCGGAAATGGCCCGTGGCGAGGAGCAGATTCGCATACCCCGGCGCGACACCGAGGACCGGCGCGCCGTCCGGCAACTTCGGCCGGAGGCCGGCCCAGGTTTCCGCGGGGGCCCGCTCGGCGAGCGCCGGCAGCAGTTGCGCCGCCTCGTGCACTAACCGCGCAATCGTCGCGTCCTCGACCGACCGGTTGAACCCGCAGTCTTCCACCGTGGTACCGACGACGATGCCGAACCCGGGCCGCGGGACGATGTAGACCCCGCTCCGGTGCAGCGTGCGCCGCACCGTGCCGTCCGGCGCGTCGAAGCGCAGCATCTGCCCCTTGATCGGGACGACCGGCAGCGAGACGCCGAACAGGTCACCGACAGACTGACTCCACGCGCCGGCGGCCAGCACGACGGTTTCTGCCTCGACGATCCCGGCTCCGGTGTCGAGAGCGTGAACGCGTCCGTCCGCGCAGTGGGCCCCACTCACGGACGTTCCCAGCAGGAGATCCACGCCGCGGCGCCGGCACGCGGCCGCGAGCGCACTCCACAACTGCCGGTTATTCACAGACCGTTCGGGCAGCCACAGCGCGCGGATCGTGCCTGGTCCCAGCGCGGGCTCGAACGCGCGAAGCGCCGCGCCCTCGAGCACGTCATAGGCCACGCCGAGCGTGTCAAGAAATCGCGCCTTCGTTTCAAAGATACGAGGATCGTCTTCCGCCGTTTGCAACACCAGGCTTCCGGTGTCCACGAGCGTGCACGGCATGCCGGATTCCACCCGGAGCGCACTCACGAAGTCAGGGTACAGGTCCGCGCTGTCGCGACAGAGGCGGAAAAAGGGGGACTCGGCGTCGAACTCGCTGTAGGGCGCGAGCATGCCCGCTGCCGCCCACGACGCCTCGCGGGAGCCCGTCTGCGCCTCGATCACCACCACCCGGCGGCCCGGCTGCCGCTCCGTCAGCGCATACGCGATCGAGAGTCCGATCACGCCGCCGCCGACGATCGCCACTTCGTACTTGCGCGTCACGCCACGATCATACTCCCGCGCTCGACACGGAGGGACGGGCTAGGGTTTGGGAATGGGCCGGCAGAAGAGCTGGCCGCTGCCGGAGGCCAGGAGACGGCCGTCGCGTGTCCAAATGCGGCTCGTGCCGCCGAGCAGGCCCCCGGCCCCTATGTGCGTGTGCGCGTCGCACAGCAGCCACTCCTCTTCCGGGGCGGCCTGGTGGAACTGCACGTCCACCTGCAGCGTCGGAGCCAGGTGCGTGATATCCACGTGCGCCTTGCACGCCGCGGGCCAGAGCAGCGTATCGATGAGCAGCAGGCTCCGCGCGGCGTCCACGAACGGGTCCGCGAAGGTGGGCGTCGGCCGGAACCGCAGCCAGCCCTGCCAGCGCGGCTCCGCCGCTTTCCGGTCTTCCCAATGCACCCACGTGAGTTCGCGCGCTTCAAGATTGTCCCAGAAGGCATGTCCCGTGCCCTCGGCTTCCTTAAAACGCTCCTCGAAGGACGGCACGCCCTCCGGCCCGGCGACCTCGGGCATTTCGGCCACGTTGTGTTCGAGGCCCTGATGGCCGTCCACCACGAGCCACGCTAACGCCTCCAGGCAGTGGCGGTCGTCCTGCAGCACGGAGACGCGCAGCGCGGCCGCGCGTTTCGAGGCGCGCAGGGTTTTCACGTGTAGCTCCACCGGGCCGAATTTCGGCACCGCCAGAAACTGACAGCTAAAACTCGCCGGTCTGGTCAGCTCACTGGCCGCACCCGCGGCCCGTAGTGCGATGGCCGCCGAGTAGCCCCCGTTCGGGCCCCAGATGTTCCAGTCTTCGGACAGCACGGCCCGGTACCGCCCATCGTTCCCCTCGACCGCCGTGTCCCGCGCAAAGTCACCCACGCACCGTCCCTCCTCTCGAACGACGCTTAGCGATCACGTCCGCCCCCCGTGTAGCTCGGATTCGGCACGCAGATGCACTGGCTCCCGCCGGACGCGAGCAGGCGCCCGTCCCGCGACCAGACCCGTCCCGCGCCGTGTGCGACGCCGGCGCCGGCCACGGCGGAGTCGTGTTCGTGGAAGAGCCAGTCCGCGTCGGACGCATCTGCATGAAAGTGCACGAGCAGGTCCATGCTCGGGCCCACGAACGGATTCTCCTCCCACGGCACGCGCAGGCGATGCACCGCCGGCGCGAAGCAGAGGGTGTCCACCACATAGGCCAGCCGACCCGCGTCCAAAAACGGATCGTCGAACGTCCGCGTCGGCTCGAAGCACGTCCACCCGCGAATTACCGGCTCCAGCAGGTGCATCTCCTCGGGCCGGCGCCAGCCGATGGGCCGCCAATCCATGTTCGCGCCGGCCCCATCGTCTACCTCACCCTGCTCCGCCAGCAAGTCACGGCCGCGCTTCACCTCTTCCGGCTGCGGCACGTCGGGCATGGGCGCGTCCTCGTGTGTCAAGCCGGGCAGCCCATCCGCCACGGCCCACACCTGCGCCTGAAGGATCGGACGATCCTCCTGCCGCATGGCCACCTGCACGGCCGCTGTGCGCTTGGACCGCCGGAGGACAGTCACTTCAAGGTCCACGGGGGCGAACTGCGCCACGTTCAGGTACTGGCAGTAGTAGCTGACGGGGCGGGCCATGCCGCTCTCCGCGCCGGCGGCCCGCAGGGCGATGGTCGAAAGATACCCGCCGTGCGGGCCCATGGCCTCCCAGTCGCGACTCAGGTGCGCACAGTAGCGGCCGCCCCGCCCCTCGATTGCCGAATCGATGCCCAGGTCGCCCATGCCGTTAGCCCCAGGGGTGCAACACGGTGTCGAACCAGCGCTGGCCCCACACGGTGGTCGCCCATTCATTGTCGACAAACCATTCTTCGTAGAGCCGGCCGCCGAACGCGCGGAACAACCACGCACCCAGATCGAACGGCTCACGTTCGGGACGCACATCAACGCCCTCCACGTAGACGGTCTCTACGTAGACGGCGTCCTCGAACAGATTCTCAACACGATCCATGGTAAGGATCTCCCTTCGTCGCTCTCCGGGTGGGAGAGTGGCCTAAAAAGCAAGGCGCCCCGCTCCTGATAGGGAGCGGGGCGCCGCCAAACCGGTGTGTGTACTTTCGTACCGTCAGGACCAACGCTCCGCCCCCGGGGGCCCGTGCCACGAGCCGAAAATCGGCGCGTGCCCTTGCCTCCGCGTGTGTAAGGTGTTTGCCAGCATTGGTTCTCCTTCGAAAGTAAGACGTAATTGTACCAGGGGAATGGCAGAAGTCAAGAAACAGTGTGCTTTCCCGGTGCCACAGATCGGCCACCGGCAGTTGCGACTACGGCCGGCGCATCCGCCGCCACAGCAGTTGGCTGGTGCCGGACGCGAGCAGGCGGCCATCCTGCGCCCACACGCGTGCATACCCGCCCGCAATGCCCCGGCCCGATGCCGGCACGTCCGCCTCGCACAGCAGCCACGCCTGATCGGGCGCATACGCGTGGAACTGGACGGTGAGGTCCAAGCTCTGAATGCCATAGGGCGACGTCCCGGGATGCGGCGCGTGCGGACGCGTAGCGGCTGGAAACATGAAGCTGTCGATGGGGATCACCGTGCGCGCCGCATCCAGCACCGGATCCTCGAACGTCGCGGTGGGAATGTACCGCACCCACGCGTGTATTCGCGGCGGGTGGGCCGCGCCCGCCGCAGCGGTGAACGCCTCCACCGGCCGGTGATCCCAATTCAGGTAGAGCGACGGCGGCGGCCCCTGCCCTTCGGCCGCCCCCGCCATTAGCTCCTGCAGCGTAGGCAAGGATTCGGGGGCGGGTACCTCTGGCATGGGTGCAGCCTCGTGCGTGAGGCCCGCCCCCTCGCGCAGCAGCCACACCTGCGCCGTCAACACGGTGCGGCCGTCGTCCAGGAGGGTCACGCGCACCGGCGTCGCGCGGCGCCCCTCGCGCAGCGTGGTGACTTCCACATCCAAGGTTTCGCCCTGGGCTACGCTCACGTATTGACACGCATAGGAGGCCGGGAAGCGGTCCGGCGCCGCCGTGCCCGCCGCGCGCAGCGCCACGGCGGATAGATACCCGCCGTGTGGGCCAATGGGATTCTGCCAGTCGGGAGCCAGCCGCACGCGGTACCGGCCGTTGCTCCCCTCCAGCGCCGTATCGACGGCAAAATCACCCATCGACCATTCCCTCTCTCACAGCAGCCGGTGGAACTCCCCCTCCGGTCTCGGGGCCAAAGCTTCGCATCCCCCGCCGCAGGTGCGACGGGGGATGCCCTGGCGGGAGCGACGAGACTCGAACTCGCGACCTCCGGCGTGACAGGCCGGCGTTCTAACCAACTGAACTACGCCCCCACAGGCGAGATGCTACCGAACGCTCTGGTGCGATCCGCGGCCCCGGTGGGTAGTACTGGATTCGAACCAGTGACCTCCTGCTTGTAAGGCAGGCGCTCTAACCAACTGAGCTAACCACCCATGGCGAGCCCCAGCGGCGGCCCAGAGCAGCTTCCGATTATACGGGGTTCCCCCGGCGGGTCAAGCGCGCCGGGCGCCGTGGGCGCTACTGGACTCGAACCAGTGGCCTCTGCGATGTGAACGCAGCGCTCTAACCAACTGAGCTAAGCGCCCGCGCCGACCGGCCGCGGCCCGCCAGTATACGACCGCCCCCGGGGCAGGGCAACCGCGGGGCGCTTAGAGCCGCTTGAGTCGATTGCGCGCCAACTGCGCTTCGCTGCTGAACGGATAGACGTCGATCACCTGTTGGAAGGCGAGCTTCGCCTCGGGCGTCTGGCCCAGCTTCTCGCGGGCGTACCCGATTTTCAGCAGCGCGCTCGGCACCTTCGTCCCGCCCGGATAACGATCCACCACGGACTGGTACGCCGCCACCGCGTCGGCAAACTTGCCCTCGGCGTAGTAACACTGCCCGATGTAGAACTGGGCATTGTTGGCATAGGTGCTCTTCGGGAAGCGGGCCAGGAAGCTCGCGAACGCGTCGCGCGCCAGCGCATAGTTCTGGCTGTGGTAGTCGTTCAGCGCGCTTTCGTACACGCCGAACTTCTCTTCCTCCGACACCGCCGCTGCCGGGACGGCGGCTATCGTGGTGCTGCGGTCCGGCTCGGTTGGGGGCCTGCGCGGCGCAGGCGGCCCCGGCGCGCGGGCGGTGGGCGGCGGCCGGGGACGGTCCCTCGGGCTATCGCTGATCCGCGGAGGGGCCGTCTGCGTACGGCCGGGCTGCTGCGGGCGGGCCAGCCGGGGGAACAGGCTCCCGGAGGGGGCGGCAGCCGTCGCCCGCCCACCATTCCCATCGGCGAGCGCGGCGCGCAGATTCTGCAGTTCCGCGAGGACCAGCGCGAACTGCCCGGTCAGCTCGTCCACCTTCGCCTGCGTCACCTGCACGTCCGTGCGCAGGTCCTCAAGCGCCGCCCGAATCTCCGCCTGATTGCGCAGCAGGCGCCGGCTCTCTTCCTCGGTGGCCCGGGTGCGGGCGGGCGCCCGATAGGCGTTGGGATCCACGCGCTGTGCGCGGACCGGTAACACCCGACCACCCAGCAGCACCGCCGCCATCAGGGCGGCGGCCGTAACGACTCGCGCCATGGCGGACCTAGGCCTTAGCGGGCGACTTGGAATTGGGCGCGCCGGTTCAGGCGCCACGCCGACTCCGAACCCCCGCGCCGGGCGGGCCGCTCCTCGCCATAGGAGATGGTGTAGAGGCGGTCGGCGCTGACGCCTTTGCCGATCAAGTACTTGCGCACCGACTGGGCCCGCCGCTCGCCGAGCGCCAGGTTGTACTCCAGCGTGCCGCGTTCGTCGCAGTGGCCGGCGATCTGGACGCGCAGGGTGGTGTTCTCGCGGAGGTAGGCGCCGTTCGCATCGAGCGTGTCCTGTGCCGCGCCCTGCAGGGCGGCGCTGTTGTACTCGAAGTAGACGGTGTCCAGGCTGGAATCGCCCCGGAGACGCCCGCCGCGCATGGAGCCCGCCGAGGCAACGTCCGGCCCCAGCTCGGATTCGTCGAGGACCCCTCGCCCGGTGCCGATGTTCGAGGTTTGCCCGCCGTCGCCCTGGAACGCCGGCTTGATCGACTGGTCCCGCGCACAACTTGCGAGCAGCACGCAGGCCGCAACGGTGAACGCCAATCGCCATACCCGTGATTGCATAGGTCTTTCCTTCAGTAGTTGGCCCGAACCAGCTTGCACTGTCCGGTTATCGGTAGGGGGACCACGCGGGCCCGGTGCAGGGCACGCCGCGCTTGGATACGCGCCGTGCGCCGGTGCCGTCGCCGCGAATGACCCAAATCTCGCTGGCCTGCTTGTTGGCGGACCGACTGTACGCCAGATGCCGTCCGTCCGGGGCCCACGAGGGATCCTCGGAGTTCGCGGTGCCGGAAGTCAGTTGTACCAAGCCGCTGCCGCGCGGCGTAACCGTCATGAGTTGGAAGACACCGTCCGCGAGACCGACAAACGCAATTCGATCTCCCTGGGGGGACCACACTGGCGATGTAGTATACCCTACTCCATAGGAAATTCGCCGAACGTCCGCGCCTTCACGGTCCATGATGAATACTTGCGGGCTTCCGCCCCGGTCCGACACGAAAGCCAACTCCTGTCCGTTCGGGGACCACGAGGGTTGCGTGTCGACCCCGGAGGAGAAGGTCAAGCGCCGGAGCCGCTTGGTGGCCAGGGTCATTACGTAGACCTCGGTATTCCCGTCCCGGCTGAGGGCCAGGGCCAGCTCCCGCCCATCCGGTGACACGGCGGCGGCCGTGTTCAGCCCGTTGTAACCCGCGACCCGCTCGAACGCCCCGGTGGCCAAGGTGACCCGGTACAGGTCCGGATTGCCCGCGTGGTACGAGGTGTAGTACAGCTCCGTCGCGTCCGGCGCCCACGCGGGGGCCAGCACCAGGTCGCGCAGGCGGGTAATCTGGCGGGGATTGGCGCCGTCGTAGTCCATGAAATACAGCTCCTTGGCGCCCCGATCCAGGGACAGGAACGCGATCTGCGTCATGGCGACCCCCCGCTTGCCCGTGTAGGCCTGCACCACCTCATCGGCGAACGTGTGGGCGAAGGTGCGCAGGCCGGCGGGCCGGCCCCGGTAGCGCTTGCCGACCACTTGGCGATCGAACGCCACATCGAACGCGCGGACTTCCCAGACGACGGTGTCCCCCTCCCGCCGGTATTCGCCGAGAATGACACACTGCAAGCCCTTCAGCTTGGCCGCGGCCAGGTCATGCCCCTGCGCCGGAGGAGGGTAGTCGCGCACGACGAAGATGCCCGAGAAGGTTAGATCGTTCTGCAACACCGTTCGCAGGGTCGATCCCACGCCCCCCACGTCGCGCCCGTCCGGTTCCCGAAAGTGGGCGATCGCCGTGGGCACCGTGCGCCGGCCGGACTGGCGAATTTCCAGTTCCATGTCCTGCGCCAGAAGCGGACGCCCGGCGAGGAGGCACAGGCCGAGTCCGCCGACTGCCACCGCCGCGCGGTGCCGCCTCCGGGTGCGGGGCGCGGGTGTGTTCCACGGTCGGGCGGGCAGGGGGGCAGGGCAATGGCGCATCTACTCATCCTCTCCATATACGAAGGCAAAACGGATCCCGAGGGTCGCGTCGGGATACTCGGACGGAAACGGGGGGAAGGGCGCGGCGCGGAGGACGGCGCGCACCCCGGACTGATCGAAGAGGGTATGCCCGCTGCCGCGCAGCACGGTGGGGGTGGCCTTTAGCTTTCCCGACCGTTCCAACTCGAAGCGGATCACCGCGCTCGCCCGGATCCCTGGTCCCAAGAGCCCACCCGGATCCAGCCACTGCGCCCAGATGCCCCGCCGCACCTGCTCGAGGTACCACGCGAGTTCGGGCGGCACCTCCGCCACCTCCGCCTCCATCTGCGTCCGCGGTTGGGGCGGCGGCGGTTCGGGTTCCGGCGGGGTCACCGGCTCAGGTTCCGGCGGCGGGGGCGGCGTCTCCTGTTTCGGCTCCGGCTTGGGCTCGGGCTTCGGTTCAGGCTTGGGCTCGGGCTTCGGCTCCGGTTTCGGCGCTACCACCGGTTTCGGCTTCGGCTTTGGTTTGGGCGGCGGCGGCTTGGGCTTCGGCTTCGGCGCCGGCGGTGGTTTGGGCTTCGCCAGTTGAACCAGGTCCACCTGAACCACCGGGGGGAGCGTCAGATCGCGATTCCGCTTCACATACGGCCACACCAGAATGCCCACGATCGCCAGCACGTGCGCCGCGAGGGACCAGCCGAGCAGGCGGCCCCACGGCGGCCGGTATGGCTCGAGCACGTCCAGCCCATGGGCCGCGCTCGTCCGGCGCGCGCCGGGCGCGGCCGCCCCGCCCACCCGGTGCTTACGCGAGCCGGGGCGCCCACGAGGGCGGGGGGGGGCTTGCTGTTGCAAGAGCATGCTGGCCGCCTCGTGGCCAGTGCGCGGCCTGGGTCGGGCGGAACGCGGCGGTGGGCGGCGGCTCATTCGGGATGCAGGGGTGCCTGCGTGTCCGCAGGCTCGGCGGCATCGGGCACGGCCGGCGGGCCGGGGTTGGCTGGCGCGGGCACCGTGGCGGCCTGAATCTCTTCTGTCACGAGGCGCAGGTCTGCGGTCACGTCGGCGGCGTGCACGGCGTCGCGCACCGCGTCCACCTCGTCGCGCAGGGTGGCCGCCTCCGCCATCCCCTCCACGTGTTCGCGCACTTCGCTGGCGGCCTCGCGCACTTGGCGCACGAGGCGGGCGCAGAAGCGAATCACCTCCGGCATGCGCTCCGGGCCGACCACGATGAGCAGCACCACCAGGGCGAAGAGAATCTCGAATGGGCCGATGCCGATCATACGAGTCCCCATCCCGTGAGGGATCGCTCGCGGGGCGTCGTTTGTCCGAGCGTGCGCCGCATTATTCGTCGGCCCCCGGAGACCGGGGCGGCGGCAGCACCCGCGCCAGGAGCAGGCTCAATTCGAACAGCACCCAGAGGGGCCCGGCGAGGAGCACTTGGCTGATCACGTCGGGCGGAGTGAGTAAGGAGGCGAGGATGACCAGGCCGACGATGACGAAGCCGCGTTGCTTCGCGAGCGTCTGTGGCGTCACGATCCCCAGCCGCATCACGGCGAAGAGCACGAGCGGCAACTGGAACGCGACGCCGAAGCCCAGGATGATCTGGAACACCTTGTCCACGTAGTTCTGCAGACTGAACGCGGTGCGCACCAGTTCGGGGTCCATGAACCCGGCCATGAACCGGACCACGAGGGGCACGATGAGCATCCCCCCGAAGGCGAGCCCGCCGTACAGCAGCACGACCCCCGCGAGGATGGAACCGAGCACCACGCGCCGTTCGTGCGGCAGCAGCGCGGGCAGGCAGAACATGACCGTCTGATAGATCACATAGGGCAGCGCCAGCACCAGGCCCGTATAGCCGGCCAAGTGGAGGGGCGCCATGAACGGCTCGAGCAGCGTGATCGCTTGGAGCGGCGTTTCGCCGGTGAGGTCGGCCAGCGGACGCACGAGAACCTGCAGTATTTCGTTGCGAAAGACGTAGCCCACGCCGGCGCACGCGATCACCGCAACCAAAGCCCGAATGAGACGCGTCCGGAGTTCCATCAGGTGCTCCGTGAACGTCATCTGGACGTCGGCCATTAGTCGTCAGCTGATGACTTTGTCTCGGCAGGGGATGGCGCCTTTTCGTCCCCGTCCTTCCCGGAGAGCCCGTCGTCGTCAGCTGATGACTTTGACTCGGCAGGGGGTGGCACCTTTTCGTCCCCGTCCTTCCCGGAGAGCCCGTCGCGAAACTCCCGCATGGTCGATCCGAGACCTTTGCCAAGCCCTTTGAGTTTGGCGGGCCCAAAGATCACCAGCACGATCGCCAGAACGATGAGGAGTTCCCAGGGTCCGGGTGCGCCTAGACCTAGCATATGCGTGCGCGGAACAGGGGTTGTGGGGGCTGTCGCGCGCGAAAGCTAGTGTAGCACAGCCCTTTCGGGCCAACAATTACACGGAATACGCGAGTGCGCGGCACGCGGCCGCAATGTCCGGGGCCTGCCACGCCGCGCGGATGACACTGACGCCGTCCGCACCTGCAGCCCGCACGGCCGCGATGGTATCGGCGCTAATACCACCGATGGCCACGAGGGGGACGTCCGGTAGCGCGGTCCGGACGGCACGGATGCCGTCCACACCGATCGCGGGGTCGGGATCCGCCTTGGAGGCGGTGGGAAACACGGGGCCGATGGCGATATAGGCCGGCTGTGCCTGAGCTGCCACGAGGGCCTGCGCCGGCGAGTGGGTGGACACGCCGTACCACAACCGGTCCCCGCCCGCGGCCCGCGCGGCGGCCACGGGTAAATCGGACTGTCCGAGATGCACGCCGTCGGCGTCCACGGCGAGCGCAAGGTCGACGAAATCGTTCACCACGAACGGGATCCCCCCGTCGCGAGTCACGCGGCGCAGTTGCAACGCCGTCTCGTACATAGTGTTACGACTCGCGGTCTTCTCGCGGTATTGCACGAGCGTGGCACCACCTTCGATGGCCGCCCCCACGGCGTGGGCGGGATCGCGCGCGCCCATGCAGCCGCGGTCGGTAATGACGTACAGCCGTAACTGCTGTCGATCAAATGAGATAGCCATGTCACCCGCGTTAGCATAAACCACGAACGCGCGACCGTGCGGGCCGCGCGTGCGAAGTTAAGCTGTATTCAGCGTTGAAGTTACAACGACGAGGGTTCGGGCGCCCCGCCGGCGGTGGCCGGTTGCACTAACCCGATGGGCGTAGGCGGACCGGGATGCGGTGGCTTGGGCTGCGGCACAATCCCCTTCTCCACCATTTCTTTGATCTCTTTGCCCGGCTTGAAGGTCGCGACCCGCTTCTCGGGAATCGGAACCTCCTCGCCAGTCCGCGGATTTCGGCCGATGCGTGCGTCCCGCGTCTTGACCTCGAACACTCCGAAGTTCCGAATTTCCAACCGCTTACCTTGGGCGAGCGCTTCCGTGATGGTATCGAGGGTGCACTGAATGACCTGGGCCACATCGTTTTGCGTGAAGCCGAGTTTCTTCGCAACCTCAATGACCAGTTCACGTTTTGTCATGCCTCGCGTCCCTCCTCGACGCGACGCCGGCGCCGCACGAACCCACAGGCGCTTCCATCTGTCCACATGCGCAATCTCGCTCGCCCCTGAAATGCCACTCGCATGTCCCGCAGCAGATCCTCAGGTGAACCAACCTTAGCATTCACCTTCTCGCTAAGTCAAATGCCACTACCACTTTAGCGATGCTGGCCCTGGGTGGGGGCCGCGGGAAGGGGTCAGGCGGGCAGCGGCGCTACCACCGCATGAAACGCTGATTCTACTATAGAGGGGCGGCTCGTGCCGGCGTTCCGCAGGCGAGAAAATTGCGCAGGAGTGACTTGCCGGCCGCCGTCAGGATGCTCTCGGGATGAAACTGTACCCCATATATGGGATAGGTGGTGTGGTCAAACCCCATAATCTCGCCATCATCGGTCCAGGCTGTGACAGTGAGACAATCCGGAAGCGTCTCCCGCTCCACGGACAGGGAGTGGTACCGCGTGGCCTCGAACGGGTTCGGCAGCCCCGCAAAGAGGGGGGCCTCCGTATGGTGGATCATGGAGGTCTTCCCGTGCATCAGGGTTTTGGCGCTGATGACGCGGCCGCCGAAGGCCTGCCCGATGCACTGGTGGCCGAGGCACACCCCGAGCAGGGGCACGCGGGGACCGAACGTGCTGACGATCTCGGTGCTGAGGCCCGCCTCGTTCGGCGTGCAGGGGCCGGGCGAAATCACGATCCGATCGGGTTGCAGGGCGTCGATCTCCGCCAGCGTGATCCGGTCGTTCCGGTGCACCACCATGTCCTGGCGATCCTCACCGATGTACTGCACAAGGTTGTAGGTGAACGAATCGTAATTGTCGATGATGAGAATCACAGCACCAACCCGTTTTCCGCCAGCTCGATCGCGCGGACCGTGGCCCGCGCCTTGGTCATGCACTCCTCGTGCTCGCGCAGCGGATCGCTGTCGGCCACGATACCGCCCCCCGCCTGCACGTACGCGATGCCGTCCTTCACCACCATCGTGCGGATGATGATGCAGGAGTCGAGATTACCCGAGAAGCCAAAGTAGCACACGCTGCCGCCGTACGTCCCGCGCCGCAGGGGCTCCAGCTCTTCGATGATCTCCATGGCGCGCACCTTGGGCGCGCCCGAAAGCGTCCCGGCCGGGAGCGAAGCCCGGACCACGTCGAACGCCGTCTGCCCCGCCGCCAGCGTCCCTTCCACGTTGCTCACGATGTGAATGACATGCGAGTACTGCTCGATCACCATCAGTTCCGTGACCCGCACGCTGGCCAGGTCGCTGACGCGGCCCACGTCGTTGCGGCCCAAGTCCACAAGCATGATGTGCTCCGCCCGCTCTTTGGGGTCCGCGAGCAGCTCTGCGGCGATCTGCTCCTCGGTCTTCCCCGCCTCCTGCCGCGGCCGCGTACCGGCAATGGGCCGCAGCGTGACGGTCCCCGCCTCTTCGCGCACCAGCATGTCGGGTGACGCCGCCACGAGCGCGAACGTGGGCGTGTCCAGGTACACCATGTACGGCGAGGGATTGACGGAGCGCAAGGCGCGGTACAGGGTAAAGCTCGACGCGGTCACCGGCGTGTGCAACCGTTGCGAGAGCACCACCTGAAACACGTCCCCCGCGCGAATGTACTCCTTGCCGCGGCACACCATCTCCTGGTACTGCTCCGGGGTCATGTTCGAGGTCATCTCCACGCGCACGGGCGCCTCCGGATGCTCCACCTCAGGCGGCGGCGCGGGCGCCCGCAGCTTGGCCGTGAGCGTCTCGATGTCCGCCAGCGCTTGGTCGTACGCCGCGTCCACATCGTCGGTCACGTGCGCGTGCGCAACCACGAGAATCTTGTGGTTCACGTGGTCGAAGATCAGCAGGCGATCCGTCAGGAGGAAGTACGAATCCGGGAGCTGCATGTCGTCCGGATTCGTATCCGGCAGCGCCTCCACGAAGCGCACCATG
>CBDUXP010000080.1:0-16168 GCA_965371225.1 uncultured bacterium
TGCAGGCGATGGTGGAGAACTCGCCGACGAACGTGCTCATGGCCGACGCGGACCTGAACATCACGTACGCGAACCCGGCGTCCGTCGAGACGTTGACGTTCCTGAAAGAGTACCTGCCGGTGCCGGTGGACCAGGTGGTGGGATCGAACATTGACATCTTCCACAAGGACCCGGCGTACCAGCGGAAGATCTTGGCGGACCCGAAGAACTTCCCGATCTCGGCGAAGATTCAGATCGGGCCGGAGATCGCCGATCTGCTGGTAAGCCGGATCACGGATTCGAACGGGAACTACCTCGGGCCCATGGTCACCTGGTCGGTCATCACGGAGAAGGAGCAACTGGAGACGGAGCAGGCCCGGGTGCAGGCGATGGTGGAGAACTCGCCGACGAACGTGATCATGGCCGACACGGACCTGAACATCATGTACATGAACCCGGCGTCCCTGGCCACCCTGAAGACGTTGCAAGAGTACCTGCCGGTGTCGGTGGACCAGGTGGTGGGGTCGAACATCGACATCTTCCACAAGGACCCGGCGTACCAGCGGAAGCTGCTGGCGGATCCGAAGAACTTCCCGATCCAGGCGAACATTCAGATCGGCCCGGAGGTGGCTAACCTGCTCGTGAGCCGGATCGAGGATCTGAAAGGGAACTACCTCGGGCCCATGGTCACCTGGGAGGTGATCACGGAGAAGCTCAAGCTGCAGACGGAACAGGCCCGGGTGCAGGCGATGGTGGAGAACTCGCCGACGAACGTGCTCATGGCCGACGCGGACCTGAACATCACGTACGCGAACCCGGCGTCCGTCGAGACGTTGAAGTTCCTGCAGGAGTACCTGCCGGTGCCGGTAGACCAGGTGGTGGGGTCGAATATCGACATCTTCCACAAGGACCCGGCGTACCAGCGGAAGATCTTGGCGGACCCGTCGAACTTCCCGATCCAGGCGAACATTCAGATCGGCCCGGAAGTGGCGGAACTGCTCGTCAGCCGGATCAACGACGACAAGGGTAATTACCTCGGGCCCATGGTCACCTGGTCGGTCATCACGGAGAAGCTCAAGCTGCAGAGCGAACAGGAACGGCTGCAGGCGATGGTGGAGAATTCGCCGACGAACGTGATGATGGCCGACACGGACCTGAACATCACGTACGCGAACCCCGCCTCCATGGCCACGCTCCGGACCTTGCAGGAGTACCTGCCGATCCCCGTGGACCAAGTGCTGGGCGCCAACATTGACATCTTCCACAAGGACCCGGCGTACCAGCGGAAGATCTTGGCGGACCCGAAGAACTTCCCGATCCAGGCGAACATTCAGATCGGCCCGGAGGTGGCCGACCTGCTCGTGAGCCGGATCAGCGATAACGAAGGGAACTACCTCGGGCCCATGGTCACGTGGACGGTCATCACGGAAAAGCTGAAGATGGAGACGGAGCAGGCGCGGATCACCGCCATGGTGGAGAATTCGCCGACGAACGTGTTGATGGCCGACATCGACCTGAACATCACGTACGCGAACCCCGCCTCCGTGGCCACGCTCCGGACCTTGCAGGAGTACCTGCCGATCCCCGTGGCCCAGGTCGTTGGTTCCAGCATCGACATCTTCCACAAGGATCCGGCGTACCAGCGGCGGATCCTGGCGGACGCGTCGAACTTCCCGATCTCGGCGCAGATTCAGATCGGGCCGGAGACGGCCGACCTCCTGGTCAGCCGGATCAACGACCAGCACGGGAACTATCTCGGGCCCATGGTCACGTGGACGGTCATCACGGCGAAGCTCTCTCTGGAACGGCAGGTCGGCCAGGCGGCCGAGACCTTGGCCTCCTCGTCTGAGGAACTGACGGCCGTCAATACGCAGATGAGTTCGAATGCGGAAGAGACGGCTACGCAGGCTAATGCGGTCTCCGCGGCGGCCGAGCAAATGAGCAAGAACGTGGAAACGGTGGCCACGGGCGCAGAGGAGTTGAGCGCCAGCATCAAGGAGATCGCGGCCAACGCGACGGAAGCGGCCAAGGTGGCTCAGGAAGCGGTGGACATGGCCGAGTCCACGAATGCGACCATGAGCAGCCTGGACCAAAGCAGCGCGGAGGTCGGCAAAGTGATCAAGGTGATTACCTCGATCGCCGAGCAGACGAATCTCCTGGCCCTCAACGCCACGATCGAAGCGGCCCGCGCCGGGGAAGCCGGCAAGGGGTTCGCGGTGGTGGCCAATGAGGTGAAGGAGCTGGCCAAGGAAACCGCCAAGGCCACGGAGGATATCGGTGAGAAGATCGAATCCATCCAGGCCGACACCCGGGGCGCGGTCGATGCGATCGGCGCCATCGGGGGCATCATTAACCAGATCAACGACATCCAGAACACCATCGCGGGTGCGGTGGAGGAGCAGACCGCCACTACGGGTGAGATCGGCAGGAACATCAGCGAAGCGGCCAAGGGTGCCGCCGATATTGCCGAGAACATCACCTCCGTCGCGACCGCGGCCCAGAACACGACCGAGGGCGTGACGCAGGCCATGAGCGCGACCACCACGCTGGCCAAGCTGGCCGCGGAACTGACGGCGCTGCTCGCCAAGTCCGAATAACCGGCACCGCTCGGGAAAGGACAGCGACACGATGGTTGACACAGACGCCCGGTCACCACCGGAAGGATAAGAGTGGTCCCCTGGCTCGTGCGGCGGCAGGTACGCTTGGCCACGCGCGCCAGGGGTCCACACCGCGATCTGCCGGAGGCGGGGGCTCCATGCATGCCGGGACGTGATAGTGGCAAGAGTAGCGTGCGGCGCGGAGGTTAATGTCGCGTGCAACGACATCGAACGTTAAACAAGACGGGCCCAGTCGCGGGCGGGTGTAGCGCGTGGTCGCTCCACCGTGCGGCGGCGGTGCGCTCGTCACCCCAGAGGAGCCCACGCCATGGATGACACCCGCACCGTGATTATCAAGTCCACCCATCTCCGGATCCGGGTCACGGAGTTCGAGCGCGTGAAGGCGGACGTGACCTTACGCGCGGAACTCGCCGCAAATCTGGCCAACCTGCTCCCGCCGGATCTCGAGCCCAAGCTCGAGGCCCGCGAGATTGACGTCCAGGCGATCGCCGCGGCGGCGGTCGAGAACGATTTTGAACCCGGCGAACTGTTTCGCTTGGATGAAGGCCCCAAGAGTGTCTGCGTGTGGTTGGAATGACCTGCGGGACGCTTGGGTGGGTGAACACCGAGAAAGTCGTCCCGCGCGCGTGCCAGGGCAGAGGTGCGGCGGTGGGTCGGGCACACGAGGGAGGCGCATATGCGCACGTTAATTCTCGATGATTCCAGTACCGTCCGCAAAATGCTGCGGCGGATCATGGAAGAGGCAGGGTACGAAGTGACCGAGGCGGAGAATGGCCGCGAAGGGCTCGAACGGCTCCGCGAGATGGGGCAGGTGGATGTGGCGCTGGTGGATTGGCATATGCCGGAGATGGACGGGTTGGAGTTCATCAAGACGGTGCGGACCGACCCGGCCTACAACGGCGTGCGCTTCATGATGGTCACCACCGAGGTGCACACCGAACAGGTCGTCGAAGCGCTCGAAGCCGGCGCGGACGAATATGTGATGAAACCGTTTCAGAAAGACACCATTCTGGAGAAGCTCACGATCTTGGGGCTCCGGACGGAATAGGGAATAGCAGTGCGTAAAATCCGAGTCCTAATTACCGACGATTCGGTAGGCATCCGCAAGATCTTGTCTGATGTGATCAAGTCGGATCCCGATCTGGAAGTGGTCGGCCTCGCGGCGAACGGCAAAATCGCCCTGGCGAAAATCGCGCAGGTCCAACCCGACATCGTGACGCTGGACGTGGAAATGCCGGTGATGGACGGCTTGGAAGCCTTGGCGGAAATCCGGAAGACCAATCCCAAGTTGCCCGTCATCATGTTCAGCACGCTCACCGAGCGCGGCGCCGAAGCGACGCTGGACGCCTTGGCGCTAGGCGCCAACGACTACGTCACCAAACCGTCCAACGTAAGCGGGTTCGCCGAGGCCATGGAGCACGTCCGGGCTCATCTGATCCCCAGGATCAAGGCCTTCGTGACGATCGCTCCCACGCCGGAGGCCCCCGCGGCCGCAGCTCCCGCAGCCCCCGCTCCCGCCCCGGTCGCACCCCCGCCGGTCGCGCCCCGCCGCCGACCCGCCCAACGGCGCCGAATCGATATCGTGGCCATCGGCGTGTCCACTGGCGGCCCGAACGCTCTGGGGGACCTCATGCCCGCCTTTCCCCGGGACTTTCCGGTCCCCATCGTCATTGTGCAACACATGCCGCCCGTCTTCACCAAGTCCCTGGCCGATCGCCTCTCGGCCAAGAGCGCTATCGACGTGTACGAAGGCCAGGAGGGCGACGTCGTGAAGCCGGGCACGGCGTGGTTGGCCCCCGGAGGATTCCACATGGTCCTCAACGCCGACGGTACGAAGACGACGATCGGCCTCCACGAGGGGCCTCAGGAAAATTCCTGCCGTCCCGCCGCCGACGTCCTCTTCCGGTCCGTGGCCGCGCGCTACGGTCCGCACGTCCTCGGCATTGTCATGACCGGCATGGGGAAAGATGGGCTGCTCGGCTCCGAACTGATCACCAATGGCGGAGGGATCATCTGGGTCCAAGACGAGGCGAGCAGTGTGGTCTGGGCGATGCCGGGCTTTATCGCGAACGCCGGTCTCGCCGAGCGCGTGCTGCCCCTGGACAGCATCGGCCCCGAGGTGGCGCGGCGCGTGATGGAACAGCGCGACCGCGTTCAGGAATTGGCGGGGTAACGGCCCCGAACAATGCCCGATCCTTCCGAGAGCGTCCTGGGTACTGCCGACCTGGAGTTCGTGTGCGACTTCGTGCGCAACGGCGCCGCGATTGATCTGAACCTCGACAAGGCTTATCTGATCAACACGCGCCTGGAACCCCTCGTGCGGAAGCATGGCTTCGGGTCCCTGGAGAACCTGGTGGCTGAGCTGAGGAAGTCCACCCCGGCGGGGGGCTTGGGCGAGGAAGCCATCGACGCGATCACCACGAACGAGACATCGTTCTTCCGCGACTTCCATCCGTTCGAGGCGATGCGGGAACACATCATCCCCAAGATCATGGAGAAGCGGCGCGCCCAGCAGGCCCTGAATCTGTGGTGCGCCGCCAGTTCCAGCGGCCAGGAACCGTACAGCATCGCCATGCTCCTGCGGGAACACTTCCCCGCCCTCGAGAGCTGGAACTTGACCTTCATTGCCAGCGACATCTCCCGAACCATGCTGAGCCGCTGCCGGGAAGGCCGCTACACCAAACTGGAAGTCAACCGCGGCCTGCCGGTGCCGATGCTCATCAAGTATTTCGAAGAAGAGGACGGGGGATGGCGGATCAAGAAAGAGCTGCGGGACATGGTCCGCTTCCAGCACGTGAATCTGATCCAGCCGTGGTCCCTGCTGCCCCGGATGGACATTATCTTCATGCGCAACGTCCTCATTTACTTCGATATTGATACCCGGAAGGGCATCCTGACCAAAATCCAGACCCTGCTGCGGTCCGATGGCTACGTCTTCCTGGGCAGTACCGAAACGCCCCTCACCCTGGACGCGGGCCTGGAGTCCGCCTCTGTGCCAAAGTCCTCCTGCTACTGCTTGGTCGATCAGACCGCGAACGCCCCTGGCGGCGCCGCCAGCTCAGAGGTTGCGAGCGGATAGCGCAAGGACGGACACCCGTGCCAGAGGCCGATAACCAACGCGAGTTCACCCGGGCGCCCGTCCATATTCAGGCCCAAGTCGTCGCGCCCAATCAGTCGGTCCGCACGGGTTCCGTCTCCGATGTCAGCCTGAACGGCGTCTTCATCTCCTGTCCCGATCCCCTCCCGGTAGAGACGGCGTGTGAGGTCACGCTCTGGCTCGAAGCCTCCGCCCAGACGCTATCCATCACCGCCAGCGGGAAGGTCGTGCGCGCCGATGACAGCGGCATGGCCCTGCAGTTCGACGTGATCGCCGGCGACGAGAGCTTCCACCATTTGCGGAACCTGGTCTTGCACAACGCTGCCGAGCCCGACCAGGTGGAAGCCGAGTTCGACAGCCACCAGGGCATCCAGCGCCGCCCTCCCCACTGACGTAGATGGTGCCACGTCGACGTGGCATCGCCGAGTTCCGGTTCGCAACGAGAACGTGGGTCCGGGTGCCTCCCGCGTTTTTACACGGGGCCCTGGCCCGGGTATGGTATGCGCACGTGGACCCCGCGCTTGGCCGCGCGGGAACCGAGCGGGTGACGGCACGTGAAGGGGGAGGCCATGACGCTGCGACTGTGGTCCATGACGCCGGCGTCGCCGCGACACATCGCGCAGATCGCGGAACGCGCGGAGCAGGCGGGGTGGGCCGGGCTGGCGGTGGTCGATTCGCAGAACTTGTCGGGGGACGTCTACGTTGCCTTGACGGTGGCGGCGGGTGCGACGGAGCGCTTGGAACTGAGTACCGGGGTTACGAACTCGGTGACGCGACACCCCGCGGTCACCGCGTCCGCCATCGCGAGTATCCAATCCCTCTCCGGCGGGCGGGCGACGCTGGGCATCGGGCGGGGCGATTCCGCCCTGGCCCACTTGGGCCGTTCTCCGGCCCGCGTGCACGCATTCGAGCGGTATCTCGAGATTCTCCAGCGCTATCTGCGCGGAGAAGCGGTGCCGTTCGAGGCGCTCGAATTTCAGGAGCAGATGGCCCCACAGGTCGCGGGACTGGGGCTGGCGGACGGGCCCGACGCCAGCCGCATCACCTGGCTGCCCCATCGCCACCCCAAGGTGCCCGTAGAGGTCGCCGCGACGGGGCCGAAGGTGATCGCCGCGGCCGCGCGTCACGCGGAGCGTGTGACCCTTGCGGTGGGCGCCGATCGCGACCGGCTGCAGTGGGGTATCGATCGGGCGCGCCAAGCCCGGACGGATGCCGGGCTTGATCCCGACGGGATCGCGTTCGGCGCGTACATCAATTTGGTCTGCCACCCGGACCTGGCCACGGCGCGGCAACTCGTCAGTGGCGGATTGGCCACCTTCGCGCGATTCTCCGTGATGCACGGGGTGGTGCGGGGTCCGGTTTCGGCCGCCCAACGCCAGGTGCTCACGAACCTGCACGGCGCCTACGACATGCGCGAACACACACGCGTGGGTTCGCGACAAACCGCGACGCTCACGCCGGAGTTCGTGGACACGTACGCGATCGTCGGCCCGCCCGACACGTGCGTGCGGCGGCTCGAAGCGCTCGCCGCGCTGGGCCTCGACAAGGTGATCCTCATCGGTCCCACGGCCGGCGCAGATCGCACCGCGGCGCAACAGGCCACGGACCTTTTGCATCGCGAGGTCCTCCCGCACTTCCCGTGCGCCTAGCGCCGATGGGAGCGGTTCAGGGCCGTTGCAGCCGCCGGCCGTCCCTGCCGCCCCGGTGTCCGAGGCGTCGCCCACCGCGTGGTGACGGGCGATTCACGGCCACGGCGGGTGCAATCCTTGACGCCGGCTCGCATACCCGAGAATAATTCCGTCATGGCATACGAACAGATTCAGTACGAAACGCGGGACGACGTGGCGCTCATCACGTTGAACCGGCCGGCCCGGCTCAATGCGTGGACGCCGCAGATGGCGGCTGAATTGGCCGACGCTATCGAGGACGCCAACGGGAACAACGGCATTGGTGCGATCATCCTCACCGGCGCCGGGCGGGGGTTCTGTGCGGGCGCGGACATGGAAGTTACCTTTAAGAAGCGCATCGACGGGGTCGACCCCGGTGACAACACCGCGGAAGGGGACGGCGGGATGCCCGCGGGGTTGGATTGGGTGGCGCTCATGCGGCGTTCCAAGCCCATGGTCGCGGCGGTGAACGGCGCGGCGGTGGGCGTGGGCCTGACCATGATCCTGCCGTGCGACGTGATCGTCGCCTCCGAGAAAGCGCGCTTCGGCATGCTCTTCATCAAGGTGGGGCTGGTGCCAGAGCTGGCCAGTACGCATTTCCTCGTGCAGCGCATGGGCTTCGGGCGCGCGAGTGAAATGTGTCTCTCCGGCCGCCTCTACCCCGCAGACGAGGCATTGGCGGCGGGGCTCGTTGAACGGGTGGCGCCACCCGACGGCCTGCTGGATTGCGCGCTGGACATCGCGCGCGGGATCGCCGGCAACGCGCCGCCGCAACTGCGCATGATCAAGGACCTGCTCACGCGCAACGGGTCGGCCACGGACCTCAGCGAAGTGCAGCGCCGGGAAACCGAATTGCTGCGCGTGTGCTGGGAGACGCCGGAGCACGCCGAAGCGGTGAACGCGTTCATGGAGAAGCGGCCGCCCCGCTTCCGCTAAGGGCGTTCAGGAGAGCCAGGCGACGGCGTTCAGTTGGTCGAACGCCAATCCCCAGGGCGGCCGCAGGAATCCGAGCGCCCGCACGTCCTGGGCCCAGCCACTGAAGGGCGCGCTCCGCGAGAACGTCCCGCCGCCGAGCACCTTGCAGATGCGCCCGAGCAGCGCCTCGGCCAGCTCCGCGATCACAGTCTTCGCCCGCAGAGAGGTGGGCAGGAGAAACGCCTCTGTTTCCGTAGCGCGCAGCATGCCCGCGTAGGCCTGCTGGATGAGCCAGGCATCGTTCTGCGCGCGGATCCACTCCACCTGTTCGTACGGGCGGAGCGCGTCGCTGCGCGGGGCGAGCTTCGCCTGCGCCGCCGCGACCGCATTCTCCACGACGCCGACGATCACCGCGGTGAAGAGACAGTTCGCAAAGGCGCCGCATTGGGGTGCGAGTTGCGCCACCTGGCCGGGCCACGCGATGCGCGTGGCGGGAAACCCCTCAAACCGGAACGCGTGGCTTTGCGTCGCGCACATCCCGTGCCCGTCCCATTCCCGCAGGAGCGTGACGCCGGTCGACCCGTCCCAGGGTGCGCCGCGCATCTCGACGAAAAAGAGGTCCGGTACCTGTTCCTCCTCCACGACCGCCGTGGTGGTCATGAACGCGGACACGCCCGACCCGCTGCCAAAGTGCTTCTCGCCCGTCAAGCGGTAGGGGCCGTCTGCCCCGTCCCGCCGCGCGACGGCGCGGGTTTTCATGATGTCCCCGCCGCTGCCCGGTTCACTCGTGATCGTGCCCCAGAGGGCGCCCTCGCGGACACTGTCGAATACCTGCGTGCGCTGTGCGCGCCAGGCCGCCGTATCGGGTTCGGGCACCTCCTCCGTGCACAGCCAGAAGCTCAGCACCGCCGGATGCATGGCGCAGACGAGCGCGACGGATGGATCGCCGTGCGCGAGGGTCCGGAGGATTTCGCACGTGGGGCGCGTGGAGGCGGCGAAGCTTTCGAACAGGCCGCCCTCCGCAACCGGCAGGCCGACTCCCAGGTAGCCTGCGTCGCGCACGCGCGCGAAATCCGCTTCTTCTAAGTGCCGGCGCTGTTGGCGCTCCACGTGCTGCGTGGCGAACTCGGCGGCCACGGTGTGAATCCGGTCGAGAACAGTCGGTGCGTCCATAGGGCTTCGCCACCAGTTATACAGGGTGGCCGAACCTCCGTTCAGGTGCGCGGAACGCCCGGCGGGGCCACGGTGGATCGAGCAGGCGCTGGCGGGCGAGACGGCAGCGGCCGGGCCGGCCTAGCGCTGGTACACCTGTCCCTTGACGCTGGTGGGGATGAGTGAGTCGATGCCGCCCAACCCCGAACCGTCATACTTCTGCACGAACGTCTGGGATGCCGCGCCCAACTGATTCGCCAGGCCGGCGCTGATGGAGGTGGACGTGTCGACGCTGGCGGGGACGGCGTTCACCGCGGCCGACAGTTCCGGCACGTTCACGGCTCCCAGGGCCTGGGTGAGGTTCCCGCGCGCGCGGTTGACCCGCTCGATCATGGCCTGATGGAAGGTGCCGCCCGTCTCCTTCACGCCCGCGATGTTGCGCAGGCTGTACTCCAGATCGACCATCTGGCCGACGAGATAGAGGCGGCGGCGCTGGTTGGCCGTCGCCGGGCGGTTGGTCGGCGCATCCGGCGCACCGGCCGACGTGGCGAAGCTATGGCGGATTTCGCCCTGGCTCCAGGAGACCAGCTCGAACTCCTGGCTGCTGGCCAAATGCTGCCCCGTGTTCACGATCTGCTCGTTGGGAACGGTGTGGCACCCGAAGCAGTTCGTCGCGATATCGTAAATCCGGCTGGAGTGGATCATGCCTTTGGCTTCGGCCACTTTCAGCCGCGCGCCCCGCGCCGCCGGGCTGCCCTTCTTCCCTTCGCCCCACTGGATGGTCTGGCCGTTGGGATCGCCCCCCACCTTGTTGTGTATATCGTTCCAGTCCTTCGCGGGGCCGTGGCAAGATTCGCAGGACGCGCCCCACGTAGCCGACAGTTTCCCGTTGGGTTTCACGATGTTCGTATAGTGGCATTGGCGGCATTGGCCGGCGCGCTTCATGCTGCGCTGCCCCATGTTCGCCAGCACCGTCTTCGCTTTCGGCGAGCGATGGCGGTCCTTGAAGGTGGCGTAATGCCGCGTATGGAGCCAGGCTTCGTGTTCCAGCGCGTGACAGGTGGCGCAGTTGTTGTCGAACTTCTCCGGCCCGACGATCTTCGCGGCCCGCGCCATCTCTTGCGCTTCGGTCAGCCCGGCGACCGCCTCCGCAGACGCCGTCCGCTGCGTCACGAGGCCCAGGCCGCCCAGCACCAGACCCGCGACCAGCGTGCGCCCGAGGACCGAGCCGGGACGCCGTCCGCCCGTCCTCGCCATACCTTGCTGTTTCATCGCACCCTTCTTTCCCAGTATCGTGCCCAGGTCGCGCAGCGGCCCGGCCGGCGTCGGCTGCTTAGAACGCGTACCGCAGTTCCACGCGCGAGCCCCAGCCCTCATCGCGCGCCTCGGCGACGGAGCCGTGCAAATCCAACTGCAGCAGCACGCGTTGGCCGAACGCCTGCTGATAGCGCAGGGACAGCGCGCCCACGCCCGCGTTGATATCGTTCGTGTCCTTCCGCCAGCCCAACTCGGCGAGGAGACTCTTGCGGAATCCATGGTCCAGGAACCACTGGTAGCCCACTGCGCCGCCGACCACATCCTGGGCGAAGTTCGGCACGGGCGCGGCGAACCGGCCGAGCCCCTGCCCGGCGAAGTTGATCCCCGCACGGCCCATGGGGCCGCCCGTGCCCGGCATGCGCGCCGCGGGCGTGTAATTGTCGATGGCCCAGAACAGGGTCCCGTACAGCAGGTTCTCGGTCCAGGCCGGCGTGTACGACGCTTCCGCGAAGAGCACGACCCCGTCGTCCAGCACGGAGGACGGCGCCATGCCTTTCGGGATGCGGTCATCCAAGGCGTGCGACATGACGGCGCGGAAGGCCGTCTGGACCTTGCCGATGCGCTGCACAAAGCTCAACCCCGCGTAGATCCCGTCCGTATCCGGATCCTCCATTGCGAAATCGTTGTCCCCTTCGTCGTACACGTACACCACGTCGAAATTCACCGTCGTCGCGGTAAAGTCCGCGATGACCGACCAGAGGAACAGGTGGGTGTCATCCACCTCCATGTTGTTGCCCCGGTTGATCTCGTCCCAGGCCCAGAGGAATGACAGTTGCAGGTTCTGGCCGTACGGAAACGCGATCTGGTTCTTCGTGATGCCGAAAGCATCCATGGTGTCGAAAATGAGGATGCCTTCCTGGAAGAAGAGCGGCTGGCGGCCCACGACCACATGGATGTCCAGCGGCGACTGGTCGCGCATGTCCAGGTTCGGGATCAGCTCGGCGAGTTCGGCCTCGAAGAACAGCGACGTGATGTCCGCATTGAAGTGGTTGGTGGAATCGGTATCGAACCCCCGGTTGTCGGGCCGGAAGTTGTATCCCGAGAACTGCCCCGTAGTGGGATTCGCGGAGGGAAAATTGTCGTCCAGCGGCCGCATGCCCACCACGATCCGCTCCGTCGAGTTCGTGAGCTTGATATTCGCGAAGATGTCCAGCCGATTGGCGTACTCCGAGAACACGATGTCCCCGTTGTCGAACGATTGCACCGCGGTGCGGTACAGGCCCGAGACGAGGATCGACGGCTGCAACACGCCGCCACCCGGCAATTCCAACCCGCGTCGGATGTTCCCCGTCCCCACGAAGCGATCCCCGATCTCGAGGCGCAGCGGGCGGTCGGGCACGGCCTCCGGATCCACGGTGGGCACGAACTCATCGGAAATGCGGCTGGTCCGCGCGCCCGGCGGCCCGAAGGGGTAATACCCGAGCGTCTTGAACCACTCCCAGGGATGCCACTCCCCGTCCCCCTCCACCTCGCCGTGGTGCGCATCCTCCTCCGCAAAGGCCGGCAGCCCTGCCGGGCCAGCCAGGCAGATGGCGGCGGTCACGAGGGCGCAAAACAGCCCCCCCCGTACGCGTGTGCTCCCCGTCTCCCTCATAATGCTCGTCCTACTCGGGTGCGGCGCCATACGGCTTCCAGGCCCCCCCGGCCCCGCGCCCGCGATTGTGGGAGTGCTCTCCCTAGTCCACAGCCATCCTCTTACTCACCGGACGCGGTGGGGGCCGCCTCGGCCTCGGCCCGCCCGCCGCCGGCATGCACGTGGAAAAGCAGTTCCCGTTCCCACACCACCTGGTGCCCCGCCACGAGCGCCGTGGAGGCGGCGCGCGCGCTAATGCCGTAATCGAAGCCCACGTGCCGGATGGCGTTCAGCAGGTTCACCGGCGCCATGGCGGCTTTGAGTTCGATGTGGGCGGTGTAGGGCCCCTTGCCCGTCAGATCGCGGCCGGGGATCTTGTACTTGCCCCACCGGGACGCGCCCGGCTGGAGCCCCTGCCGATGCTTGCGCGCGCCGAAGTGGCGCCCGATCAGGGCGCTCGACCGGCGCTCCGGCTGCAAGAACCGCAGCGCCGTCAAGGTGATCGGCACGGCCAGCACGCGCTCCTGCTCGGGGCCGCGCACGCTGAAGGTCAGGAAGCGCCCCTGGAGGCTGAACAAACTCTTGTCCAGCGGCAGTTCGCCGTTGTGCACGTAGAGGGAATGCGTGTCGCGCAGGTCGCCGTTGGGATCCAGGTCGCCGGACTCGAAGATGGTGGTGCCCTCGGCGTCCGTCACCCACACGTGAATCCACACCAGCCGCTCCGCATCGAAGCCCGTGGGCACGTTATGCCCATCAGTGCCGCTGGCCAGCTTGATGCGCCAGGCCAGCCCCCGCTCGTCGGCCCGGTCGATCACCATGTCGTCGATGAGGTACGCCGTCCGGAAGAGCTTGATGCGCTCAGCCGCGATGAGGTCCAGCAGTTCCTGGTTTTCCTCGACGATCGCCCGCGCGTCGTACCGGTCGTCGATCGAGGCCCAGCGTTCCGGGAACTCGTCATCGTCGGGCTCCGTGTCTTCGAAATCGTCCGTGCCCCAGCCGGCCGCCACGTCGAATTCCAGCCATTCGCGGATCGTGGCCAACCCCCGCGCCGTCGGGTCGTCCTTCTCGTCCTCCTCCTTGATCGCCAGGATGTTCAGCGGGAACAAGGCCGGCGGCAACACGGAGTAGTCGGGCCCCACAAACATGTGGTTGGTGAGTTTGCGCGGCGCGGTCTTGATGCTGCCCACCACCGCGGCGGGCCCCCACGCGTAGTTCAACCGCTCGAAGTCCGGATGCAGCGGATGCGCCAGGGTCTTACCCGGCTCCTTGCCCATGTGGCAGTCCTGGCAGGAGACGTTGTTCCGGGCCGCCGGGGAGTTCTTCCATTCACTGAAGGCGTCCTCGAGCCGGAACCCGTTGAGTTCCACCACGTCGTGGCAGGAGCCGCAGAAGCCGCTGGTCCGCATGGCCGGCAATTCGCGCACTTCCCCGTGCACCTGCCGCCCCGCCTTGTTCGGGTCGGTGATCAGCCCCCCCTCCTTGATGACGCGCTGCAGTTCCGCGTTGTTCCCTGTCGGGCCGTAGATGGGGGCGGTGAGGGGCCCTTCCACGAGCGCTAACCGGCCGGAAATCTTGCCGTACGTCTGGCTGACGCGGTGGCAGACCACGCAGGTGACCCCCTCGCGCGAGGTGGGGTACCGGTCGATGTTGCTCATGAACTCGCGTTCGCGCAGGTTCATGCCCACCGGCGTATGGCAGCGGATGCAGAAGTCGCCCAGGGTCCCGTTGGTCAGCTGGCTGAGGGTGCCCTGCATCGCATTGAACACGGGGCTCATCTGCGCGTAGGCGTGTTGGGAGATGGACCACTCGCGGTATTGCTGCGGGTGGCATTCGCCACAAGTGGTGGCCGACGGGTATCGGTCGGCGGGATCCACCGCCGGCGCATCCGCCGCCCCCGCGGCCGGCGCCCAACACAGCAGCGCGGCCACGAGCCCCAAGATCGAGATGTATCGAGTCCCGCGATCAGACGCGCAGGAAGTGCCCCACCGAATAGAGATACTCACAAACTGCCCCCCTCCTGTCACTCAGCGCCGGTACTTTAGCCGAAGCGGGGCGCACCCGACAAGCAGCACGCTCCGCCACCCCTCACGGCCTACGCGCCAGTTGGCTGGGACCGGCTTCGGGAGGCGGGCCGCCTTCGGGAGGCGGGCTGTGTTGCTCCCAGGCCAGGTGGTACTGGTGGCACGTCAAACAATCCTGCTTGATAAGGCCCGGGGTATGACAGCGCAGGCACTGCCCCTTGCGGTGGGGCATGAACGCCCGGCTGGCCTGCTCGCCGGCGGCCTCCGCCTCCGACGCCGCCATCTCATGGCATTCCATGCAGGCGCCCGGCTTCTGCAGCACCATTAAGTGGGGCCGATGCGTGAACGTGGCGTAGCCCGTGGCGCCGGTTGCGCGCCCTGCCGCCGCCCAGTTGACCCGGGCGCCCTGCGCCGTGCGCTCCATGCTGTGGCACCGCAGGCAGGTGGCGTGCACGTACCCGCCGGCTTCCTTGGAGGCCAGCACGTCGAAGACCTGCTGGCGCACCTGCGCGCGAAGCACGGTGGCCTCGTCTGCATTGTCCGGCGGGTCCGCCACATGCGCGGCCAGCGCATCGATCCACCGGCTGAGAAACGGATCCCCGTGGCCCGACGGCCGGTACACCACCGCCACGTCCTCGGGGCTCACGTGCCATCCGGGCGTGGCGGGGCTCGACTGGTCCGCGACACCCGTCTTGCCCAGGTGGGGCAACCAGCGCCGCTGATAGCCACGCATGGCGAAGCGCGACCAGCCCAACTGTTCCGCCAGCGCGAGCACCTCCGGCGCACTCGGCGAGGTTCCCAGCGCCGCGGCCAACCGCTGCCGCGTGGCCGCCGCATCGCCCCCCGCCATTTCGCGAACCAGGCGCAGAAGCGCCTCCTCGAACTGGGTCTCCAACTCTTCGTCGTCCGGCTCCCAGTCCGCGGGGTACCCGTCCGCGTCCTCCGCCAGGCTGCGCAGCGCCTCCAGGGCCGTGTCGTCTCCCGCGAGGAGCAGGTGCAGCAGCGGCGGCAGCTCTTCTTCGGCGACCCCCACCGTGTTGGCCCAGTGGTCGCTCCCGGTCCAGAGCAGGGTCGGGAGCTGCACCATGATGAGGGGTTCGGATGCGGTGATCTTCTCCCCGTGATGATCCCCGCGGCCTTGGTAGTGGCAGCCGGCGCACGACGCGGCAAACGGCTTCAGGACCATCGCGCGGCCGATGGTGTCGGGCTGGTGGCACCGGGCGCAGGTGAACGCTTGGTCCCCGAAGTGGTCCGTCTTGTGTGCCCGGTGGTCGAATCGCATGCCCAGCCGTTGGCGCTGGACCCGGCCGAATTCCGGGTGCCCGTCGGGAAAGCCGGCGAACCGTACCCGGTGGCAGACCTGACAATTCGCGTCAGCCAACCGGGTGAGGTCGAATGACCGGCCCTGGTGCTCCCGGTGGCAGGTGGCGCAGGCTAACCCGCCCCGGGCCGACTGGGTGGGGGGGCCCGCCATGGCCGCGAGGGTGAGCGCCGGCCGCGCGCGGCTCCCGACGCGCCCCGCCCGGGCGGGGGACAGCTCCCCCAACCGGGCCGGGTCCCCGCAAAGAGGGAGCCGCGCGTGCGCGCCCTCACACTCGAAGGCAGCGCGCGCACAGCGGCGTTGAAGGCGCTCGTGACGACGCCGCACCACGATCTCTACCAACCCCTCGCGAGCTTCTCGTGGGCGATCGACTACGCCCTCTTCGGGTGGGATCGATCCGGGTTTCACGCGCATTCGCTCGCACTTCACGTGGGGGTCGTCGTGACCCTCTTCTTTCTCGCGCTCCGTCTGTGCGATTCCGTTCTCGCGGCGTTTCTCGCCGCGCTTC
>CBDUXP010000081.1:0-16145 GCA_965371225.1 uncultured bacterium
GCGCCCTGGAGGGGCGCGCCTCCCGGGTGTTGAGGGCCGCTTGGGTCGGGGGGGTCACCCGCCGGGGGGCGGGGGCGGGGGGCGGAGTCGCGGCCGGCGCGGCCGGTTCCTGTGGCAGCGGTTCGGGCTCAGGCGTCGCCGCCACCATCGGGATCGGTTCGGGGGCTACATCTACTACTTCTACTTCCGGGCTGATCGCCGGTGTGGGCTCGGGCGCCGGCGGTGCGATGGCCGCGGGCGGGGTCGCCGCCGGCTCCACCGTCTCTTGAGCCTCGCTGTACTCGCGCCGCTCCGGCTCGGAATCGGACCCGCCGCTGCGGATGGCGGTCAGGACCAAGCCGCCGGCCAGGGCGATGGCGAGTAACGCCGCCAGGGCCGGGAGCCAGCTCCGACGCTCCGGAGCCGCGTCGGCGCCGGTGGTCGTGGCGGAGGTACGCGACGGGGATGCGGTGGATGCGGCGGTGCTCGCTCGGGTGGATGTATTCATCCAGGAAAAGACGGGCGCCTTGCTGTCAGCTTCTTGGCGGGCGCCGAGATGCGACCGCCGGACGTAGCCGGTGTCCGCCAGCGCTTCGGCCAGCTCTTCCGCATCCTGGTAGCGGGCGGCGGGATCCTTCGCGAGCAGCTTCTCGATGATGGGCCACAGCTTGGGGGCCGTGTCGGGAATCGGCGGCGGCGGTTCGTTGAGGTGTTGGTAGGCAATCTCGCCAGTCTTGAACGGCGCCGATCCACACAGCAACTGGTACGCCGTCACGCCGACGGAGTAGAGGTCGCTCCGCGCATCGCACGCGCGGCCGCGAATCTGCTCCGGGCTCATGTACAGGGGCGTGCCCACGGTCTTGCCCGTGGCCCGCACGGTACTGTCGGTCATCGCCCGGGCGATGCCGAAATCCGAGATCTTCACGCGCCCGTCTTTGCCGAGCAGCAGGTTGTGCGGCTTGATGTCGCGATGAATGACGTTCTGCCGGTGCGCTTCCGCCAGACCGGCGCACACGTCCATGAGCAGCTCGGCGACGCGCGCCTCGGTGAGCGGACCGGCTTCATGGAGGTATGTATCGAGCGTGGGACCGTCCACGAACTCCATCACCAGATACTGGTGGTCCCCCTCCGCCCGATAGGTGTGCAGCTTCACGATGTTCGGGTGGCTGAGGGTGATGCTGCGCTGCGCCTCTTTCTTGAGTTCTTGCTGGGCACGCGGGTCCTGCGTGACTTCGGGCGGCAGCAGTTTGATGGCCACGTCCAGGTTCAGGTCCACGTCGTTGGCCAGCCAGACCAGGCCCATCCCGCCGCGGCCGACTTCCCGCACCAGCTCGTATCGGTCGCTGAGGAGTTGGCCGGCAGTGGGGTGCCATCCCCCCGTGGCCGAGACCACGGCGGCGGCTGCGACGGCCTGGGGTACGTCCTCGGCTTGGCCGGAGGCCGGTGACTGGGAATGGATCGTGGGTTGTTCGGACAGGGGTGTTTGCGCCGTGGCGCCCTCGACAGTTGGCGCGTCAGCACTGCACGCGGGGCAGGCCGTAAGCCCTGGTGGAATGGGTTTACCGCAGGTTGCGCAGGTTTTCGTGCTCATAGGTCCCGTCCTCGGCGTAGGGGCCACGCCGTCGTCGATGGTCGTAACTATATCAGGGTCCGGGGCTTGTCCCCCACAGGACTGGCGGTTGACAGGTTGGCTACAGTTCAGCGCCCCGTCTTGGCCTTCGGTCGTCCCCAGTGCTCTCCCGGGGGGTCGGCTCTCGCTCCTGGTGGGCTCCTCGAATGTCATGTGCGGCCCGTCCTTCCCTGACGGTCCTGGAAGGTCTCTCTCCCGGTGCGCACTTCCGGACCGTTACTGCATTTGACGCGGCCGGACCTGGAATATTCACCCGGATAGTGTTGATTAGTCACTTACGCGAGCCTCACCGTTTGCCCCTGGGAGGAGGCAGGCGGTGCGAACCGGGCTCTGAGGTAACATCACCTGCCGCTCGACGCATGGGGAGCGGCGGATATCGAAAGGGGGACCACGATGGGGGCAGGCCATACCTTACGGGAGCGAATCGCGGCGCCGCCGCTGCTGGTGATGCCGGGGGCCTATGACGCGCTGACGGCCAAGATGGTGGAGGGCACCGGGTTCGAGGCCGTGTACATGACCGGCTATGGGACGGCTGCGGCGATGCCGGGCTTGCCGGATATCGGGCTGCTGACCATGACCGAGATGCTGGAGAACGCCCGGGCGATCGTGGATGCGGTGACCATCCCGGTCATCGCGGACGCGGATACGGGCTATGGCAATCCCTTGAACGTGGCGCGGACCGTGCGGGAGTACGAGAAGGCGGGCGTCGCCGCGTTGCACATCGAGGACCAGACGTGGCCCAAGCGGTGCGGCCACATGGCGGGGAAGCAGGTGATCCCGACGGCGGAGATGGTGCCCAAAGTTCGCGCGGCGGTCGACGCGCGCTCTTCGGATGACTTTGCGATCATCGTGCGGACCGACGCGCTTGCGGTCGAGGGCTGGGACGCCACCATGGACCGGGCCCACGCCTATGTGGACGCGGGAGCGGACGTGCTGTTCGTGGAAGCGCCGGAGACCGAGGAACAAATGGAACAGATTCCGCGTTCCTTCCAGGTGCCGTGTCTCATAAACATGTCGCCGCGCACGCCGGCCTTGCCCGTAGACCGCCTGGAAGCCATGGGCTACGCGATCGCCATTTACCCCGGGCTCTGCCTCGGCGCGACCATCCGCGCCAATATGGACACGCTACGACATTTCAAGGAGTCGGGGACGGTCCCGAGTGTGCGCGATGCGCTGGGAGCGTTCCAGCGGTTCAACGATTTTCTGGACGTCGGCCAGTACGTGGACTTGGATCAGCGGTACGAGGCGTAAGCGCCTTACGCGCGCAGCAGGGTCGCGACGAGGTCCGCCAACGCCGGGGCGTGCGTCGTATCCTTATAGCCTTCCAGGCGACGGTACAGGTCGGCCGCGGCCCGATGGAAGCCGTCGGGCAACCCGGCGGCGGCGAACGACTCCGCGATCTGTTCCATCTCGCCGACGAATCGCCACGCCTTCGGTGCGGTGGCTTGGGCTGAGGCTTCCGAGCGCGCGGCAAGGCTCGGCTGCGAGCGCGCCCACTCTTCCACGAGCGCGTCGTCGACCCCTTCCGCCGTGGCCAGCGCGCGGATGAGCAGGAGCAAAGCGGAGGTGCCCTTGGTGTACGACGCGTAGCAGACCTTCAGCGCCGAGGCCGCGCCCGCGGGTCCGGAGAGCGGGATCGCTTCCAGCGCGGTGTCGGTGAAGAGCGCTGCCACCCGAGGCGCCTCCGCCCCGGCGAGGTACATGCGCGTGGTGCCCGCCGAATACGCCGGGGGACCGATTATGCCGCCGTCGACAAACTCGGCGCCCGCGTCCGCAATGATGGTTCCGATCTCGCGCGTCGTCGCCGGGGCGATGGCGTTGGCGTCCACGTAGATCCCGGTCAGCCCGGTGCTCGCGACGGTGCGCGCCACCTCGACGGCCGCGTGCGGAGGACACACGGACAGGAGCAGGGGACACTGGGCAACGACGGCCTCGAGCGTGCCGCCGTCGGTGAGGCCCGCCCCGTCAGCCCGTTCCCGCGTTGCCGTGCTGCGGCCCGCGGACGCCCAATACACCTCCGCGCCCCCCTCGCGCGCGGCGGCACCCACCGTGGCGCCCATCATGCCCGGGTGCAGTAGACCGATTGCTGTGGATCCCATGCGGCCCCCCTTGCCGTTTGCGTTCCGCAGTGTATCGCGCGGAGCCCGCAGTTGCGTGGCGCGCGTGGCACGGACACCGGCGGTCCGGTAGAATCTGGCTTTCCCGGCGGGGGAGGGGGCAGCGGTATGGGACGGAAGATCCTCTTTATTACCACGGATCAGCAGCGCTTCGACGCGCTGGGGTGCAATGGCGGCCGTTTTGCGCGGACGCCCACCATTGACGGTTTCGCGGCGGCTGGCGTGAATTACACACGCGCCCACTGCCAGAGCGTGGTGTGCATGCCCTCGCGCGCCACCATGCTGACGGGCCAGTACGTGCGGACGCACGGGGTGTGGATGAACGGGGTGCCGCTGCCGGTGGATGCGCCGAGCGTGGCGGCGCACTTGCACGATGCGGGTGGCTATTGCACCGCGCTCATCGGCAAGGCGCATTTCGAGCCGTATTTCGATGCGGAGTTGCGTTTCTACGAAAACCGGATGGCGCGCCTCGGGGAATTCGGCCCGCATCGCGGATTCGATCACATGGACTTGGCGACGCACACGCCGCAGGGGTTTACGCACTACGCGCGCTGGATGCGCCATACGTATCCGGAGGAGATCGCGGCGTACTATCCGGTGCTGAACGACGAGCTACGGATGAACGAGGCGGGCGGCGGGGCGACCGGCGCCTGCCAGGTGAAGCACAATCCCATCCCCCGCGAGCACTATCACACGGACTGGGTGGCGGACCGGACCATCGCGTACTTGGATACGCTCGATGCGGACGCGGATTGGTTCGTGTGGATGAGTTTTCCCGATCCGCACCATCCGTGGGACCCGCCGCAATCGGAGGTGGACCGCGTGAGCTGGCGCGAGGTGGATCTGCCGGAGGGGTATCTGGAGCCCGAGCGGGCGCGCACGGTGCTGGATGGCAAGCCCCGCCATTGGCGGGAGTGGTACGAAGGCCGGTTCGTGTCGAATTACGAAGTGCCGCCGGCCTTCGTGCCCGCCGCCATGACCGCGGACCAGGTGCGCGAGATCAACGCGTTGACGCACGTGGAGAATGAGTTGATCGATGAAGCGTGCGCCCGCGTCCTTGCGCGGATCGCGGAGCGCGGTTGGGCGAACGACACGGACGTGCTCTACACCACGGACCACGGCGAGCTGCAGGGAGATTTCGGGCTGCTGTTCAAGGGCCCGTACCATGTGGACGCGCTCATGCGGTTGCCGCTCATCTGGCGCCCCGCGCCGGCCGCCGGGATGCAGCCGAGCGTGGTGGATCGCCCCGTGGGGCATGTGGACCTGGCCCCGACCTTCTGCGCCATCGCGGGGCTGCCCGTGCCGGACTGGATGCAAGGGCAGTCCCTGCCTGTCAGCGCGGCAGAGGCGGAGCAGCAGCAGCGCGAGCGCGTCCTGACGGAATGGGACAGCGAGATGGGGGGCATCACGATGCGCCTGCGCAGCATCTACAGGGACGGACTCGTGTGCACCGCATACGAAGAGGGTTCGGTATACGCGGGCACCGAAGGGGAGCTGTACGACCTGACGGAAGATCCCTTGCAGCAGCGGAACCTGTGGGATGATGCCGGCTTTCGCACCACCCGCACCGACCTGGTGGCGGACCTGTACGCGCATCTGCCGGCTGCGCGGGAACCGCGGCTTGAGGCGGTGGCCCCGGTCTAGCTGGGGGGGGGCGCGGGCTTACCCGCCGTGGACGCGGCGGTCGTGGCCCTGCCAGTACTCCTCACGCAGGCGGAACTTCTGGAGCTTGCCGGTGGCCGTGCGCGGGAGGGCGTCGACGAAGTCCGCCGAACTGGGGCACTTGAAGTGCGCCAGGTGTTCGCGGCAGAAGTCGAGAATCTCTTGCTCGCTGGTGGTTTGGCCGTCGCGCAACACGATGAGCGCCTTGGGGGTCTCGCCCCATTTCTCGTGGGGCACGCCGATGACGGCGCACTCCAGGACCGCCGGGTGTTTGTAGAGCGCGTCTTCGATCTCCGGTGAGCTGATGTTCTCGCCGCCCGAAATGATGACGTCCTTCGCGCGGTCCACGATGGTGATGTTCCCGTACTCGTCCCAGACGGCGAGGTCGCCCGTGTGGAAGTACCCGCCGGCCATCGCGGCCGCGGTTTCTTCCTCTTGGGCCCAGTAGCCCTTGAAGATCACGTTGGACCGCGCACAGATTTCGCCCACGGTCTCGCCGTCCTTGGGCACGAGTTGCATCCGATCGTCCATCACCTGGATCTCCACGCCGATGCCTTCGACGCCGGCCTGCGCGCGCCGGGTGTAGTCGTCGGGCTTGGTGTAGAAGTCGGGCGTAGAGACGGTGAGGATGGGGGCGGTCTCCGTCAGGCCGTAAATCTGGATGAACTCCCAGCCCAGCTCTTCTTCCAGCCGCCGGATGAACGCCGCGGGGGGCGGCGCGCCGGCCACGGTAAACCGGGGGCGCGTGGCGATGGTGTGTTTCGCTTTATCGGGATAGGTGAGGATCGTGTTAAGCACGGCCGGCGCCATGCACGCGAACGTCACGCCCTCGCGCTCGATGAGCGTGAAGATCTCGGCGCCATCCACGGCGCGCAGGACTACGTGCGTCCCCCCCATGGCCGTGACGGCATACGGCCCGCCCCACCCGTTGCAGTGGAACATGGGAAGCGTCCACAGCTCCACGTCGTCGTGCGTGATGCGCAGGTGCGCGATGAAGTTGTACGCGTTGATATAGCAGTTGCGGTGCGTGAGCATGACGCCCTTGGGCCGGGCCGTGGTGCCGGAGGTGTAGTTGATGGACACCACGTCGTTCTCGTCGATCTCGACGGGCGGCGGCGGCGTCGTCGGCGCGTCGGCGATGAGCGCCTCCCAACTCTGCCAGCCGTCGGGCGCCGCGCCCTCGTCCTGCGCGACGATCCAATGCTCCACCGCGGGAAGGTGGGGCCGGATTTCGTCCACCACGTGCGTGTACTCGTGATCCACGAGCACGGCCTTCACTCCCGCGTGATTGAGGATGTACTGGTGGTCGGCGGGGGTGAGGCGGAAGTTGAGCGGCACGAGGATAGCGCCGGTCTGCGCCACGCCATAGAAGCTCTCCATGAAGAAGTGGGAGTTGGGACTGAGGATGCAGACGCGGTCGCCCTGCGTGATGCCGAGCTGCAGCAGCGCGTGCGCCAGGCGGTGGGCGCGCTCCTGATACTCGCGGTACGTGTAGCGCCGCGCGCCGTCCACCACGGCCGTCTTTTCGGGATACAGCTTGGCCGCCCGCGTCAGGAAATCCGTTATCAGCAGCGGTACTTCCACGGCGTCCCTCTCTTCGGCGTCCCGCGGCGGCCGCCGCGCGCTTAGGTGTAGGCCTTCAGCTCGCGGCGGGCGATGACCATCTTGTGCACCTCGTCGGACCCGTCGGCGATGCGCAGGGTGCGGCCGCCGCGCCAGAACGCAGCCACGGGCGTCTCATCCGTCACGCCGAGCGCGCCCATCACCTGAATCGCGCGGTCGCACACGCGCATCATCATGTTCGGGCCGACGACCTTGATCATCGAGATTTCCTGGCGTGCGCCGCGCTTGCCCACGGTGTCCATCTTCCACGCCGCGTAGAACGTGAGCAGGCGCGCCTGGGTGATCTCCATTTTCGACAGGGCGATGAAGTCCTGAATGAACTGCTTTTCCCCGAGCGTGCTGCCGAATGCGACGCGGGTGTTCGCGTAGCGCACCATGATTTCGTAGGCCCGCTGCGCCATGCCGATGCTGCGCATGCAATGGTGGATGCGGCCGGGTCCGAGGCGCGCCTGCGCGATCATGAAGCCGGCGCCCTCTTCCCCGAGGCGGTTCGTGACCGGGACGCGGCAATCCTCGTACCGAATGTGGCAGTGGCCGCCGCCCCCCACGTGGCCCATGACGGGCACGGCGCGGAGGATGTTGAAGCCGGGGGTGTCGGTGGGCACCACGATCATGGTGGCGCGGGCGTAGGGCGACGCCTTCGGGTCGGTCACCGCCATGACGATGGCGAAGGCCGCGTTGATGGCGCCGCTGGTGAACCACTTTTCGCCGTTGAGCGCGTACTCGTCCCCGTCGCGGACGGCGCGCATCTCCAGGCCGGTAGGGTCCGACCCTGCGACGCCGGGCTCGGTCATGGAGAAGCAGCTTCGGATCTCTCCGTCCAACAGTGGTTGGAGATAGCGTTCCTGAATGTCCTGGGAGCCGAACTGCGCGAGAATTTCGGCGTTGCCCGTGTCCGGGGCCTGGCAATTGAATACGCGGGAGGCGATGGGGCTGCGCCCCATCAGCTCGCAGAGGGGGGCGTAGTCCAGCACGCTGAGGCCCGCCGCCCACTTGTTGTCCGGCAGGAAGAGATTCCAGAAACCCAGCGCTTTGGCTTTCGCCTGGAGCTCGGGAATGATCTCGGGGATGTGGTGCGGATTGCCCGAGGCGTCGATCTGCTCCTGCGCCACCTTCTCGGCGGGGTAGATGTGCTCATCCATAAAGCTGCCGATCTGGTCCAGCAGCAGCTTGGTGGTATCGCTGAAATCGAAATCCATAGGGCCCCTCCAATCACGCCGGGCAGGCGGAGCGCTGTCGGGCCGTGACCCCCCGGGCATGGCGGCCAAGCGGACCGGCGCTCCGGCGGAAGTGTATCAGTCGGGGGGCCCCGGCGGGGCGGGGCTAGCCGCCGGTGCTGGTGGCGCCGCCGTCGATCACGATGGTCTGGCCGGTGATGAAGCTGCCGGCGGGCGAGGCCAGCAGCACGGCGGCCCCGGCGATCTCGACCGGTTCACCGATGCGGCCCAGGGGGTAGCGCTCGGTGGTGCGGGCGAGGATGTCGGGGTTCTCCCACAGGGCGCGGGCGAAGTCGGTGCGGATCAGGCCGGGGGCGATGCAGTTAACGCGCACGTTGCTGTGGCCCCACTCGCTGGCCAGGTTGCGCGCAAGCTGCATGTCCGCCGCCTTCGAGATGCCATACGTCCCCAGCACGGGGCTGCCGCGCAGGCCGCCGACGGAGGAAATGATGATGACGCTCCCGCCGCCGCGTTCGGCCATCTGCGGAACCACCATCTGGCAGAGCCAGTGGTTGCTGCGCACGTTGCACCCGATGATCTTGTCGAACGCCCGGTCCTCGATGTTCTGCATGGGACCGAAGTACGGATTCACCGCCGCGTTGCAGACCAGCACGTCGATCTGCCCCCAGTGGCCCAGCGTCTTGTCGACCAGCTCTTGCAACTGCTCTTTGTGCGTGATGTTGCAGGGAACCGCGATCGCCTCGCCGCCGTCCTCCCGGATCGCGCCGGCCACCTGCTCGCACACGTCCCCTTTGCGGCTGGAGATGACCACTTTCGCGCCGGCCTGGGCCAACGCTTCCGCGATGGCCTTCCCGATGCCCTTGGTAGCGCCGGTGACGATCGCCACCTTGCCGGTCATGTCGAATAGTGCGCCGTTCTGCATGTTCGTCCCCCCCCGTTCCTAGCGGCGCGGGATGTCCGCCGTGTCCGGCTCCGCGCTGACTTCGCTCAGGTACTTTTTCATTTCGAGCCGCGCGATCTGGTTCCGGTGCACCTCGTCCGGCCCGTCCGCGAGGCGCAGCGTTCGCAGGCTGGCCCACATTTTGGCCAGCGGGAAATCGCCCGACACGCCGCCGCCGCCGAACGCCTGAATGGCGTTGTCGACGACGCGCAGCGCCATGAGCGGCGCCGCGACTTTGATCATGGCGATATTCATGCGGGCGACCTTGTTGCCCACCGTGTCCATCATATGGGCGGCTTTCAAGGTCAGGAGGCGGCACTGTTCGATCTCGATCCGGGCGTTCGCGATGCGCTCGTGCCACACGTTGTGTTCGGCGATGCGCTTGCCGAACGCGGTCCGCGACATGAGCCGCTTGCACATGGCCTCCAGCGCGCGCTCGGCCACGCCGATGGTGCGCATGCAGTGGTGGATGCGGCCGGGCCCCAGGCGCCCTTGGGCGATCTCGAAGCCGCGGCCCTCGCCCAGCAGCATGTTGGAGGCGGGCACGCGCACGTCGTTGAAGGACACTTCCGCATGCCCGTGGGGAGCGTCGTCGTAGCCGAACACGGACAGCATGCGTTCGACGGTGACGCCGTCCGCGTTCATGGGCACGAGGATCATGGACTGCTGCCGGTACCGGTCGGGGCTGCCGGGGGCGGACTTGCCCATGAAGATCATGATCTGGCAGCGGGGGTCGCCCGCCCCGGAGGTCCACCACTTGCGCCCGTTCAGGACGTACTCATCGCCGTCGCGCGCGATGTTCGACTGGATGTTGGTCGCGTCGGACGAGGCCACGGCCGGCTCCGTCATGGCGAAAGCGGAGCGGATGGTGCCCTCCAACAGCGGTTCGAGCCATTGTTTCTGTTGCGCGGGCGTGCCGTACCGCGCGAGCACTTCCATGTTGCCCGTGTCCGGCGCGGAGCAGTTGAACACCTCCGAGGCCATGGGGGACCGGCCCATGATCTCGCACAGGGGCGCATACTCCAGGTTGGTCAGGCCGGCGCCCCGGTCGCTCTCCGGCAGGAAGAGATTCCACAGGCCTTCGCTCTTGGCGACCTGCTTGAGGTCTTCCACGATCTGCGTCGGTTGCCAGCGGTCCCCCTCGCCGATCTGGGCCCAGAACGTGCCCTCGTTCGGATGGATGTGCTTGTCCATGAACGCGGTGACCCGTTCCTGCAGGTCTTTCACCTTGTCCGAGTACTCAAAATTCATGGGCGTGTTCTTCTCCCCTCCGCACGGTGGCGAATGGTGCAGCCCCGTCCCCGCCCCCGCGGGTCAGCCGCATGCGTGTGGCGTCACCGACGCCGGTTCCGGTCCGTTACGCGTCTCCGCTGCCGGGAAAGGCGACCGGGCCCACCTCACCCCGGGTGCCGTACAGCATACCGCGCTTGCGATACTCCGCCTCCGTGCGCTCGGTCAACAGACCCAAGCGCTGCAGGTTCGGCAGGACGGTATGCATGTACGTCACGCTGTTGAATTCGGGAAACTCCGGCATCGCGGTCACCATCATCGCGACGGCTTCCGGGTCGAGCCCGTACTTGGGGCCGAGAAAGGCCACGGTGTCGATCGCCTGGCTCGCGTTCAACGCTTCGAGGATGCTGAAGGCCCAGTCCTCCATGTCCGCCATTTCCTCGGGCGTGGCGTCTTTCACGATGCGGCGCATGGAGAGTACCCCGAAGGCCGCGTGGCGCGCCTCGTCCTGTTCCACCCGCGCGATCATGTCCTTGAGCAGCGGGTTGATGGCGACTTCGCGAATCTGGCTGAACACGCCCATGGCGATCCCTTCGAACAGGGTCTGCATGCCGAGCGTTTTCTTCGCGGCGGTTGGCGCGGCCAGCAGCATGTCCAGCAGCAGCTTGATGGTGGGGGTGATGGGATAGATCGTGCCCATCTTGCGTTCGATGAATTTCGAGATGGCTTCGATGTGGCGGACCTCGTCAATGACCTGGCTGCCGGCGTACCACTTCTCGTCCATCAACGTGCAGGCGTTCGTGAGCTGGCCGCAAATCTGGAGCGCGCCCTGTTCCCCGTGTAGGAGCTGGGCGAGGGTGAACCCCATCTCATCGAACGCCGCGGCCTTCTGCGTCGCCTCGTCGTGCCCCATCATCTTGCAGAATTGGGCCATGCCGGACATCTGCGGATCCATGATCCACTCGTCCTTGCTGACGGGGATGTCCCAATCCAGGTCCGTTTCCGCGTTCCACTGGCTGACCTTGCCCTTTTCGTACAGGTTGCGCAGCTCCTCCGCCTCGCTGCCGTACTCCCAGGTCCAGCGCACCTCGAGCGGGGCATCCACCTGCGTCCTGGCCCGCATCTCGGCGATGGCGTCGGTATCGAACCACTCGATGATCTCGAAGTCCCCGAGCATCTTTCGCCGTTCTTCAATAAGCTTCTTCATCATAATGGTGTCTCCGGGTGCGGTCGGTCCGGACCCTTCAGTGTATCCCAAGCGCTGACATGCGTGCGCTGCCGCGTTCGCACCGCCCCGGATCGCGCGATAGTATAGCGAACGCTCCGGGGCGACAGCCCCTGGCGGCCAGGTGGGGGAGCCCGGTCGGTCCACGGGCAGCCGAGTGTCCAACCCCGCCCGCCTGAACGAGACTTACGGTAGAGCGCTGCAAGTGGTTTCATCCGTGACGAGCGAGTCCAGCACGCCGGTCCCGCCTGCACCCGGGCCCGCGCGCGCCGCCGCCCTGCTGGCCGCCGCCTTTGCGCCCACGGTGGTGTTCGTGAACGCGGGGAACAACGTGGTGCTGAACAACCTGCTGGATATTCCCTACGATCTCGGCACGACGGCGTTATTTCTCGCCGGCTTTGTCCTGAGCACGCTGGCACTGGTTCCCGTGTTCCTGCGCGCGACACGGAGTACCGGCTTCAGCCTCACCGTGCGGTTTGTGATTGTGGTGGGGGTGTGCGCTCTGGTGTTCAACGTGGCCGGGCGCTTTACCCAAGCCCCGGGCCTCCATCCGCTGCTGGTAGTCGGGGTGGACTTGGCGCTGTTGCTCGCCATTGGCGTCCTGATCGAGCGCGCGCCGATGCCGGTACTGTTGCCGGTTTGCGCCGTCGCCGGCGCCGTGCTTTTCGGCGAGGGCACCGTGCGGCACCTGCTCCGTCTCGGGCAATTGCGCAGCGCTGCCGCCGCCGCCGTACATCAGCCGCCGAACGCGTCGCCGGCCGCGACCGCCGACGCGCAACCGGGCAACGTGTATCACTTCGTGCTGGACGGGTTTCAGTCCGCGACTTATGCGCAAGTGGTGGCGGCGAACCCGGAGTTACGGCCCGATCAGTTCACGGTCTACCCCGGGTTCACGAGTCATTACGGGCACACGGCCATGTCCGTGCCGAACGCGCTGCTCGGCCGCCTGTATTCCCCCGAAGAGTCCGCGGCGGCGTGGATGCGGGAAGGGTTTACGGGGGGCCTGTGGGCGGAACTGGAGCGCGCCGGCGTGGGCGTGGCGCTCTACCCGTTCTTCGCGGAACATTGTCCGCCGCGATCCACCCATTGCATCCCGGCTCCGCTCGCCGGGCGGTTAGGCCGGTCCACCCTGATCGATCTGTGGTTCCTCAGCATGCTGCCGCGGTCCGTGGAGACGCGCCTGCACCGGCAGGTCGTCCCCGCGGTGTGGGACTCTTCCCTGCCCCTGCCGACGCGGCCCTTCTCCATCACCACCGCGCTCGGCGGGGTGTTTGCCACGCGCCGGGCCGCCGATGTGGAGGGGGGGGGCGTGCGCGTCGGCCCGGGCGACTACGCGGCCACCTCGGTGCTCGCGTTCGAGGACCTGCTCGAGGCCGAGGCGCGGCGACCGGCCCGGGGGCAGTACGTGTTTCTTCACGCCATCCTGCCTCATCAGCCCTATTTGTTGGACGGCAAGTGCGGGTACCGGGGGGAAGGGTGGGCGCCCGAGCGCATCGCCTATCCGGCGCAAGCGGAATGCGCCCTGCGGCTGATCGAACGCTTCACGGATCGCCTCAAGGCACTGGGGCGCTTTGACGACGCACTCATCGTGCTGCATGCCGATCACGGCCTGTGGCGTGAACCCGCGGATTTCGCGGCCCCGGGTCTCTTCGGGCGCCCGGAAGTGCTGACGCTCGGTTTGCTCGGCGGGGGGACCCCGTTCTTGAGCGATCCCGCGGCCATCGCCCGCCGCAGTTCGGCCCTGCTGCTGCTGAAGTTGCCCGGTCAGACGGAGGCGCGCGAGTCCGCTGCCCCGGCCCAAATGCTCGATATCGTCCCCACCGTCCTCCACCACGTGGGGCTGACGACGGACGCGTACCCTGGTATTCCCCTGCAGGCGCTCGATGAAGCTGCCGACCGGGAGCGCGTTTTCTTTTCGAATCCGTTCGGCCGGGGCTGGAACATGGAGGGCCCGCTGCGCAAGTTTGTCATGGTCGATGGCGTGTGGGAGTTCCGGGAGGAGTTGCCGCTGCGCGAGTAAATCATGTCGGTATCGCGCTTCTCCAGCACGGCCGCCCTGGCCGCCCTGTTCACGCCGACGGTGCTCTTCATCAGCGCCGGCAACGGTGTGATCTTGGGCAATCTCCAGGACATCCCCTACGACGCCCACTTAGTCGGCGGGTTTTTGGCCGGCGCTCTACTGTGTACGTGCGCCCTCTTTCCTGCGTTCGTGCGCGCAGACGGGAACCGCCGGTGGGCCGAGATCGTACGGGGCGCGCTCGCACTGGGCTTGTGCGTGCTGCTGTTCCGTGCAGTCTCGCGCTTTACGGCGCGCCCAGGGGTCCCCTCCGGCCTCATTATCGCGGCGGATGTGTTGGTAGTGATGGGGGTCGCGGCGGCCCTCAGCGTTTCGCGTGTCGCCTATCTGTTGCGCGTGTGCGCCGTCATCGCCGTGGCGCTTCTTGCCGAAGGGCTACTGCGGCACGGCTGGATGCTCGCTCATCAGCAGCGCGCCCGGGTGGAGCTGTCCCATCAGCGAAGCCCGGGCGGCGGTGCGACCGCCGACGAGCCACCGGGCAACGTGTATCACTTCGTGGTGGACGGGTTTCAGTCCGCGACCTATGCGCAGGTGGTGGCGGCGAACCCGGAGTTACGGCCCGATCAGTTCACGGTCTACCCCGGGTTCACGAGTCATTACGGGCACACGGCCATGTCCGTGCCGAACGCGCTGCTCGGCCGCCTGTATTCCCCCGAAGAGTCCGCGGCGGCGTGGATGCGGGAAGGGTTTACGGGGGGCCTCTGGGCGGAACTGGAGCGCACCGGCGTGGGCGTGGCGCTCTACCCGTTCTTCGCGGAACATTGTCCGCCGCGGTCCACCCATTGCATCCCGGCTCCCCTCGTCGCGTACATGGGCCGGGCGACGCTGATCGATCTGTGGTTCCTCAGCATCCTACCGCGGTCGGTAGAGGTGCGATTGGGCCGGGACGTAGTGCCGGCCGATGCGGACGCCACCCTGCCGCCGCCGCGCCGGCCGTTCTCCCTGACGCAGGCGGTTCGCCGGTTGGCCGGGCGCGATGCGGCCGCCGCCTCGGGCGGAACCCTGGACGAGATACCCCTGCAGCCCGGCGACTATGCGGCGAACTCCCTGGTGGGATTCGAGGCACTCCTCGAGGCCGAGGCGCGGCGGCCGCCCCGGGGGCAGTACGTGTTTTTTCACGCCATTTTGCCCCACAGGCCCTACCTGCTCGATGACGCCTGCGTATACCAAGGCGAAGGATGGACCACAGAGACGGCCGCCTACCTTGCGCAAGCGGCGTGCGGTCTCCGGTTGGTGCAGCGCTTTGCGGACCGGTTGCGGGAACTGAATCGTTTCGATGAGGCGTTAATCGTGGTGCACGCGGACCACGGCCTCTGGCGCGAGACGCGCGATAAAATCCGATCGACCTTTCTCGACCGCCAGGAACTGGTCATGATTGGCCTGCGCGGCAAGTCGGCGGCGTTCCTGAGCGATCCCGTAGCCATCGCCCGCCGCAGCTCGGCCCTGCTGCTGCTGAAGTTGCCCGGTCAGACGGAGGCGCGCGAGTCCGCCGCCCCGGCGCTGACGCTCGACATCGTCCCCACCGTCCTGCACCACGTGGGGCTGGCGACGGACGCGTACCCTGGTATTCCCCTGCAGGCGCTCGATGACGCTGCCGACCGGGAGCGCGTCTTCTTTTCGAATCCGTTCGGCCGGGGCTGGAATATGGAAGGGCCGCTGCGCAAGTTTGTCATGGTCGATGGCCGGTGGGAGTTCCGGGAGGAGTTGCCGCTGCGCGAATAAGTCATGCCGGTATCGCGCTTCTTCAGCACGGACTTCCGCATCGCCACTTTAGCGGCTCTGTTCACGCCGACCGTGCTCTTCGTGAACGCCGGCAACAACGTCCTCCTGCGGAACTTGGCCGACGTGCCGTACGACCCCGGTACGGTCGGTGGGTTCATCGCCGGATTTCTGCTGAGCGCGGTGGGGCTCGTGCCCGCCTTTCGGCGGGCGCAGACGCGGCGTGGGTGGGGCAGGGTGGCCAGAACCGTCCTGGCCCTCGGCCTCTGCGTCCTCTCGTTCAACGTGGTGGCGCAGGTTACGGCGCGGCCCGGGATGCATGTGCTCGCCATCGCCGGGGCGGATCTGGCGGTGGTCGTGGCGGTCGCCGTGGCGCTCAGCGTCCCCCGGCTGACCGTGATATTGCGTTTCTTTGCGGTGATCGCCGTGGTGCTCCTCGCGCAGGGCATCCTCGGCCATGGCCTGACCGTGGCGCAACAACGGCGGCCACCGTTGTTGCAACGGGAGCAGGACTCCGGGCGCGAGGGGGCCGTCCCGTCGGCAGGTGCCCCACTCCCGGGCAACGTCTACCACTTTGTGTTCGATGAATTCGCGTATCAAGGGTATGCGGATGCGGTCGCCGCGGACCCCGCCCTGGAGCCGGAGGACTTTATGGTCTACCCCAGCTTCAAGAGTCAGTACGGTCTTACCTACATGTCGCTGGCCAATGCGGTGTCCGGCACGTTGTACGTTCCCGGCACGTCCGTCTCCAGCTGGATGCAGCGG
>CBDUXP010000082.1:0-15717 GCA_965371225.1 uncultured bacterium
CTTTGTCGCCGCCGAGCCCGGCATCCCGCTCTGAGCTTCGCGCAACCGCTTTCCCCTTCGACCCGCCCGTTCGCGCACACCGAGGCTGACGTGCGGGCCGGTCTAATGACCGGCCCCTACCCCAGTGGATCGCAACGTGCGCGTTTGCACTGTCGCCAAGCGGTGGTTCTCTGCCTTCTCCGGCCACGCTTGCGGTTCACCGATGGTCGGCCGCACGGTGATCGCGCCGGTGGGTTCGATGCGAATGCGCACGCCGCCGTGCCGATCCGTGCGTCGCGTGGCCTGGGCGCCGTGCAGGCCGGGGACAGGCCAGCGGGGGGGCCAGACCGCGCCGAGGGACGCCCACGCCAGAGTGGGCCGTAATGCCGCGAGCGCCGGGCCGGTGCCCGGCCGCGGGAACCCGTGGTGTGGCGCCTTCAGCACGACACGCTCGGGCCAGGGCGCTCCCGCCGCGATGGCGTCGGGCAGGGTGCCGCTCGCGTCCGCCGCGAGCAGGACCGCCACCCCCGCGTAATCGATGCGAATGACAATGCTGTTGTCATTCTCGTCGTTGCTGGTTCCTGTCCGCGGCACCGCCGTCGGATTGAGCACGCGCACGTCCACGTGGTCGCCCACGCGGAGCGTATGCCCGCGTTGCACCTGGACGACGGGTCGCCCGCTGCGCACCGCACGCGCGCCGAACGTCCGCGTGGTCCACGTGTCGTGCGCGCTGCCGTTTGTCCAGATTTCGCCCACCGGCAGCGCGTCGAGCACGCTGATGAGACCGCCCAGGTGGTCGTTGTGCCCGTGCGTAGCCACCAGCCAGTCCACGCGTCGTATTCCGTGGCGCAAGAGGTACGGCAGCACGATGGCGGTACCCGTGTCGAACGTGCGCGACCGCCGGCCCCCGTCCACGAGCATCACCTCTCCCGTGGGAAAGCGAAGCACCGTGGCATCCGCTTGCCCTACATCGAGCGCCGTGATCTCCAGCGCACGCGGTGCGGGGCGCGCCGGCGCGAAGTTGAGCAGCACCAGGCTGGCGGCCACCGTGCCCGCGCGCCAGAGGGGACGGTACCGCAGCAGGAACCACGCGGAGAGCAGCGCCACTGCGTACGCCGCCAGCACGGGCAGGGGTGGCACCGTGGCGACGCCCGTCACCGTGGCGGCCAGCCGCGCCATGAGTTTGATCCACCCCAGCAGCATCTCCGTTGCGCCGGCCGCCAGCCACGCGGGTACCGCGCCGACCACGGGATGAATGCTCAGGCCCGCCGCCGCGAGAGCGCCCGTCAGCAGCACGACGCCAAGCAACGGGGTCGCCAGGGTATTTGCCGGAACGCTGACGACCGGCAACTGTTGGAAATGCCACAGCAGGATGGGCGCGATGGCCAGGTGCACGATCGCAGGGACGAGGAACGCGTGGGCGACGGCGAGCACCGGCCACCGCCACGGCGGCTCGACGCGCGCCGCGACCCAGTCGTACAGGTGGCGGGACAGCGGGCGGTATACCACGAGGAGCGCCGCCACCGCTGCGAACGAGAGCTGGCACCCGGCCGCGTGGAATGCCAGTGGGTCAAACAGCAGCACCGCGGCGGCGACCACGGCGATGATGCTCAGGCCGTCCGGGGGGCGCCGCCATCGCAACATTATGAGCGCGAGGCTGAACATGAGCGCCGCGCGCACCACCGGAACCGCGCCGCCGGTGAGCGTGGCGTAGGCCGCAATGAATCCGATGGCGACGACGGTGGTCCATCGGCGCCGCAGGCCGGCGGCGCGGGCGGCCAACAACACGCCGGCGGCAACGATCCCCACGTGCAAGCCGCTGATGCTGAGCAGATGGTATGTGCCCGTGAGCTGGCCTGCCTCGCGCAGCTCCGCACTCACCCACCGGCGGTCGCCACCCAAGACGGCGAGCAGGAAGCCGCGTCCGTCCTCCGACGCGGGAATACGCTGGACGACCGCGCTCAGGTGCCGCCGCACCGCGCCCACCGCGGCCTGTCGGAGCGGCAGGTGCCCGCGTCCCAGCACGGTGACCGCGTCGGACCCGTGCGCCGAGAGTTGCGAGTGATACCCGCGGCGCCGGAGATACCGGCCGTAATCGAAGAGGCCGGGATTCACGAAACCGCGCACGGCCCGCAAGCGGCCCGCGACCTGCACCCGTGTGCCCGCCTCCAGCGATCCATTCGGCCGATACCACGACCACCAGACCCGCCCTGACAGAGGCGCCCACGCGTCGTCGACCCGGACGGCCTCGACGCGGAGACCGGCGCGGACCCGCGTACCATCCGTAGACCAGCGAATCTGCGGCTCAACCACCCCGCGGACGGTCACGGGCCGCGAGCCGGGTGTGGCGATCAGCAGCGCGAGCGGATCGGGCACGCGCGTGCGCAACTCGGCCCCGCGCGCCAGCACGCTGCCGGCGCAGAACATGGCCAGTGCGGCGACGGGCCAGCGCCACCGCGGCCACCACCCCGTGCAAATGAGCGCACCGATCGCGGCCAACAGGCCGGTGATCCACGCGCTGTCAGGGCCGGCGTGTGCGTTGACGAACGTGCCCGCCACCAGCCACACGACACACCAACACCATGGGCGTCGCCGCACGGCGGGCTCCCTCAGCGCCACCTCCGTGGCGTGGTTCGCGGCTCAGTCTTCTTCGACTGGCCCGTCGTCTTCGAGCGGCACGTATTGATTGACCGATTCGCGTAGCTCCTCGATGCCGATCGGTTTCACCAGGAAATCCGACGCGCCCACATCCATCGCTTGCATGCGGGCCTTCTCCGTCCCCACCGCCGTGCAGAAGATGATGGGGACGCGGTGGGTGCGGCGGTGTTCGCGCAGGGCCGCACAAATTGCGAAGCCGTCCATGTCAGGCAGCATCAAGTCCAGGGTGATCAGGCTGAAGCGGTGTTCGTCCACACGGCGGAGCGCGACCTTCCCCGTGATCGCGGTTACGACCTCGAACCCGAGACGCTCTAACGCGACGGTGAGGAACTCGCGGAAGTTCTCCTGATCCTCGACAACCAACGCTCTCCGTGTTCTTGACATACGGCTCTGATGCTCCAGACGGGCGAGTTACGGGATCGGCGCGGTGATTCCGGTCGGCGGGGGGGCAATTCCGGAATTGGCCGGGGCGAGCCGGACGCGGGGAATCGTGACTGTGCCCTGGGCGGTGCTGACGGCTGCCCCGAGCGCGCCGCCGCCCAGGTGCACTCCCGCGCCCAGACTCTGCACGCCCAGCGAGTCACCGGTCCGGATCGGGGTCGCACGGGCCAGGTCCCAGCCCATCTCGGGCGGTTCCCCGGCGCGCGAGGGCGGAGGCGCATCGGCCGCGTCGCCCGACGGGCGCACGGGTTTGTCGCTCAAGATCACGGGTTTCATGAGTTGCCGTTCCAACGCGCGGGACGCCGATTCAGCGGCCGGTTCTGGCGTGCTCACTTGAAGCCGCCACACATTCCACAGTGCGAGAACGACCAGCCCCGCCCCCGCCACGAGCACGAAACTCAATACGACCCCTTCCGACCGCGTTATACCGGCGGTGGTCTCCAGCATCCAGGATACCTGATGCGCACCGGTGTCACAAGCAGAATCGGCTATTCGGCGGCCGCTTCCAGCCATCGAGCGGCCCGATGGAGCCCCTCGGGCCAGACCAACCCGCAGACCAGCGTGTAGAGGCTGAAGACGGGAAGGATGAACGAGACGAGGTCCAGCACCGCCAACCCCATGAGCCCCCACCACGCCCGCGACTTGCCCATGACGTTCCTCCTCACCGGGTCTTTTCGACCAGCCGCCCCGCCGCGTAACCCAAGCGCAACCCATGGGTCCGCCCGAGCCAGAAACCCAATGCTGCGCCCCCGCCGAAGATGAGCACCGTGTACAGCACGCCGAACCAGAACCGCCGGCTCCTGCGGCGGCGGAGCCCGGCCGTGTCCCGCGCGGGCATCAGGCGTGCCTTCCCGGCTTACGTACCACGGGCACTCTCCCGCAGCGCGAAGCTCGGGTCCCATGCGTCCCGCAGCCGGTCCCCCAGGATGTTGCACGCCAAGATCGTCAGCGCCACGGCGACTCCGGGCGCTACCACGATCCAGGGGGCAGTGGCGATGAAGTGGCGCCCGAGGCTGATCATGCCGCCCCAGGACGGGGAGGGAGGCGCGACGCCGAAGCCGAGGAAGCTCAATGATGCCTCGGCCAAGATGAAGCCCCCCAGCTTGACCGTGGCAGCGACCACCACGAGCGACTGGCACTGGGGCAACAAGTGGCGCAGGGTTAGGCGCCACACGGGCAGTCCCGCGGCGCGCGCCGCCTGATACGCCGGCTGCTCGCGCAACACGAGCACCTGAGCGCGCAACAGGCGTGCGAACGTGGTCCACCCCACCAGCGCGAGCGCCAGCAGGATCGACACCGCTCCCGGGGGCATGACCACTGCGATGCCTAACGCGAGCAGCAAGCTGGGGAACGCCATGGTCACGTCGGTCACCGCGACACAGCCCATGTCGATCCACCCGCCGCTGACGCCGGCCGTCAGGCCCACCACACTGCCAATGACCACCGCGAGCAGCGTGGCGCAGAAGCCGATGGCCAGGGACAGGCGGGCGCCCGCAATCATGCGCGCCAGCACGTCGCGCCCGTGTTGATCCGTGCCGAGCCAGTGGGCGCGCGAGGGTGCGTGGAGCGACGCGTCGAAGTCCACCGCCAGCGGATCGTAGCCGGTCCACGCCGGCCCGGCGAGCGCGAGCCCGGCCATCACCAGCAATATGCCGGCGGCCGCGTAGGCCGTCAGGCGGCCCGCGCCGCTCATGTTACGGCCCCCCGCTGCAGCCGGACGCGAGGATCCAGCACCGCGTACGACACGTCGACGATGAGGTTGACCACGACGAAGATCACTGCGCCGAACAGGACGGTGCCGAGCACGACGGGAAAATCATGTTGCAAGACGCCGGTCATCGCGTAGCGGCCGATGCCGTCCCAGCCGAAGATCGTTTCCGTCAGCACGGCGCCGTTGAGGTAGCTACCCAGGTCCACCCCGAAAAGGGTGACCAGCGGGAGCAGCGCGTTCCGATACGCGTGGACGAGCACCACGCGCCACTCGTGGACGCCTTTCGCCCGCACCGCGGTGAGGAACGGTTGCGAAAACACCTCGAGCAGGGCCGTTCGCGTCACGCGGGCGACGAACGCGGCCGACTGCGTGCCGAGGGTGATGGCCGGCAGCACCAGATACGCCAGCTCCCCGCGGCCCATCCCGGCGACCGGTAACGCGCCTAGGCGGTAGGCGAACACATACACCAGCACGAGCCCAAGCCAGAATGTGGGCACGGACAGCCCCACCAGCGCGCCTGAAGAGCACAGCACGTCGCCCCACCGCCCGCGCAGCACCGCCGCCCCCAGGCCCAGCGTGCTCCCCACCAGGACGGACACCACCATGGCCGCGACGGCGAGCCGCAGCGTGTTGGGCAGCTTCTCCATGAGCGCCTCGGCCACCGGAATCCCCGTGTAGTACGACCGGCCCAGTTCGCCGCGCGCCAGCAGGCCCACGTAGCTGACGTACTGCGCCGGGAGGGGCGCGTCCAGCTGCAGCGCCTCGCGGAGTTGCGCGATGGTCGCCTCGTCCGCCTGCTGGCCCACCAGGGCGTAGACGGGATCCCCGGGCATGCTGCGCAGCAGCGCGAACGTGATGAGGGTGACCCCGAGCAGGGTCGGGACCGCGATCAACAACCGGCGCCCGGCGTACTGGCGGGCGGGCGACGCGATGAGGACGACGGTGATGCCGGCCAGCGCGAGCAGCACGAGCGGGCCGATCCGGGAACGGCTGGGCGCTGCCACGCCCCCGCGCTGCACGAGCTGCGACTCGATGGCCAGCATCGGATCGCCGTTCGGAATGGCGGACGGCGTGAAATTAGTGATCCACGGTTGTCTGACGTACAGGCGATCTTGGTGCCACAGGAAGACCCACGGGGCATCCTCGACCACGGTGCCGGCGATGGCCGCGATGAGTTGCCGCTGCGCCCCGGCGTCCACGGTTCCCTGCAGCGCGCGAATCTGCGCATCCACCGACGCGCTCGCATACTGCGCGCGATTGCCCCCTGCACCCCAGTTCGCGGAGTGGAAGACGGGCGCGAGAAAATTCTCCGCGTGCGGATAGTCGGCGTACCACGAAAGGAAAAACAAGTCCGCCTCCCCCTCCACGATGGCGGCCTTCAACGCGCTCCACTCGCGCTGCACCAGCTCCACCTCCAGGCCTGCTTCCGACAGATAGGCCTGTAACGCCTCCGCGATGCTGATGGCCTCCTGCGTCGCCCGCACGTACAGGCGCAGGGGCCGGCTCGGGAGCGTGATGCGTCCCAGCAGTTGTCGGGCGCGGGCCGGATCGTACTCCCAGGCCGCGTCGCTCGCGCCCCCGCCCCGCAGGCTCGGCGGAATCGGCCCGCGCGCCGGTGTGGCCAATCCGCGCAGCAGGACGCGCACGATCTGCTCGTTGTTGATCGCCAGGTTCAGGGCCTGCCGGTAGGTGCGGTCCCGGCCCGGGCCGCGCGCGCAGTTGATGCCCAGGTAGTACGTGTTCAGGCCGGTCACGCGGTGGAGGAGCGGCGCCCAACGCGCGTCCGCTTGAAACCGCGCGACTTCCGTAGCCGGGACGTCGAGGATGTCCAGCTCCCCGCGTTCGAAGAGCGCCACGCGCGAGAACGGTTCCGGAATGATGTGGTAGATCACTTCGGAGTTGCGCGGTGGCCCGGCGTGGTAGCGGCCGAACGCGTCCAGCTCCAGCACGCGCCCCCGCTGCCACTGGGCCAGGCGATAGGGGCCCGCGCCGGCGGGTTCTGTCGCGAAGGCGCGGGGCCCCTTCGCAGCGACGACGGGATCGACGATGGCCGCGTTCGGCATCGCCAGCAGGCTGGGAAAGATGCCGAAGGGTTCGGTGAGCGTGATCCGGATCGTGTGTGCATCCTCGGCGGTGAGGCCGCGGACGTGCGGCGCGTGCCCCTGCCGAAACGCTGCGACGCCGTCGACCCGATCCAGGAGCCAACTGCGCCGCGAGCCGGAGGCCGGCGTGGCCAGGCGCTCCAACGACGCCACCACGCTCGTGGCGGTCAGGGGCCGGCCGCTGTGAAAAGTCAGGCCGTCGCGCAGGTGGAAGCGGTAGACGCGCCCGTTCTCGGTTACGGTCCAGGAGGCGGCCAAGTCGGGAACCACGTCGCCGTCCGGTGTGAACCGCACGAGGCCGGCGTACACCTTCGCCGCCACCTCGGCGCCGGAGACGTCTACGATCTGGACGGGATCGAGGGTCGTGGGATCTTCGGCCAACGCCAAGCGCACGGTGGCCGACGCCCTGCGTGGCGCGCCGAGGCACAGGAGGAGCAGGAAGACCGCCGCGCGGCAGGAATTAATGGCCGGTCGACTGCGCACAGGCGACGACGAACGCTTCGAACAGGGCGGTACGATGCCGGCCCGACATCTTTTCCGGATGCCACTGCACCCCGACGCAGAACGGGTCGCCCTCGCGTTCAATGGCTTCGATGATGCCGTCGTTGGAGAGCGCCGCGATCTGCATCCCGTGGCCCACGTTCTTCACGCCTTGGTGGTGCATGCTGTTGACGCCCTCGGGCTGTTTCCCGAGGATGGTCGCCAATCGCGTGCCGCGTTCAATCGCGATGTCGTGGCGCCCGTCGGTTTCGGGGAGTTTATGCTCCCGGGCCCCGGGGGCGTCGGTGCGAATGTGGTACAGAAGCGTGCCCCCATGGTGTAGGGCCATGAGCTGCATGCCATAACAGATCCCCAGGACCGGCAGCCCGCGGGTCAACGCTTGGGTCATCAGGTTGTGATCCGTATCGATGCGCGCCTGCGACACGGGGTTGAATTGGATGGGGTACGCCGGGCTCCCCGGCGGCGGCAGAATGTCGTCCCCGCCCGGGATCAGGATGCCGTCCAGGCGATCCATGAGGCGCGCGGCGTCGGCTTGCAGTGGGATGTACACCGGAATCGCGCCGGTCGAGGCGATGGAATTGGCATACGCCGCGTCGATGTATTCGTAATCGCGCCCGGTGCGCCACTCGCCGCGGTCATCCAGCCCGAGCGAAATGCCAATGATCGGCACCATAAGCCAATAGTATACCAGGAGTTAGCCGCTGCGACGGTGGAGGACGCGACCGGGCCGCGCAGGGGTGACGGCACCATCGCGCACCACCGGTACGCCTGCGACCCACACGTGGGCAATGCCGGCGGCGTACTGGTGCGGCTCTCCATAGGTGGCGCGGTCGTCGACGGTTACCGGATCAAACAACACGAGATCCGCCGCGAGACCCGGCGCCAGCCGGCCGCGCTGCGCGAGACCGAACCGCTGCGCGGGGAGGCCGGTCATCTTGTGGATGCCTTCCGCCAGGCTGAGGGTGCCGTCGTCCACGAATTCGCGGAGCACCCGCGCACACGTGCCGTACGTCCGCGGGTGGGGCTTGCCACGAAACAGCGGACCGTGTGCAGCCTTGGCCGACGCGTCCGACCCGATCATCACATACGGGCGCGTCAGGATCCGGCGCAGGTTCTGCGGGTCCATGAAGAACCGGACCGAGTCGACGCGGAGTTCTTCCTCGATGAGCAGATCGAACATCGCGTTGCACGGGTCTTCGTTGCGGTCAGCCGCGATCTCGGCGAGGGTGTTGCCCTCGAGATGCTTGTTCGCGTCCCCGAAGACGCCCGCCACGACGATGCGCTCCCAGTACGCGTCGTCGGGGTGGTCGCGCAGGATCTCATCCCGCAGCCGGCGGCGCGTGGCCGGGTCGCGCAGTCTGGCCAGCTCGGCTTCGTGCCCACCCTCGAACGCCCACGCGGGCAGCACCGCGTCCAGATCGGTGCTGGATGCGGTGTAGGGATACCGGTCGGCCCACACGTCGAGCCCGGCTGCGCGCGCCCCCTCGATTTTCCCCAGCACGGCATCCAGCTTGTGCCAGTTTTCCGGCCCGCTGCACTTCAGGTGCGACACTTGGAGCGCGCAGCCCGTAGCTTCGCTGATCGCGATGACTTCGTCGAGGGCGCGTTCCACTTCCGCGCTCTCGCTGCGCATGTGCGTGGCGTGCACGGCGCCGTGGTGTTCGGCCACCCGGCCCAGGTCCTGCAGCTCGTCGCTGTCCGCAAAACAGCCGGGCGAGTACACCAGGCCCGTGCTGAACCCGAAAGCCCCCGCGTTCAGCGCGTCGTCCAGGAGACCGCGCATGCGGTCCCGTTCCCCCGCGGTCGCAGGCCGCTGTTCGTAGCCGACGGTGGAGCCGCGAAGGTTCCCATGACCAATGAGCACGGCCAGGTTCACGGCCGTGCCGGTGGCGTGCACCCGCTCCACGTACTCCGGATACTCGCGCCAGTCCAATTGCAGCGCGGGCTCGGCGGCCCACGAGTGCTGAATGTGCGTGCGGCACGGCTCGTGCAACGGCGCGGCGGCGTACCCGCAGTTGCCGATGACCTCGGTGGTCACGCCCTGGCGGGTTTTGCTGTCGGCGCCCCCGTTGACGAGGATCGTGAAGTCGCTGTGCGAGTGTACGTCGATGAAGCCCGGACAGAGCACCCGCCCCCGCGCGTCGATCACTTCGCGCGCGTCGCCGGTCACGTGCGCGCCCACCTCCGCGATGCGCCCGTCTTGGACCGCGAGCGTACCGCGCTCACCTGGCGCTCCGTTCCCGTCGTACACGGTCGCATTCGCGATCAACAGATCGAACACCAACGCAGTGTAGCACGCGCTGCGTGGTATCATGCCGCGATGCGCCGATGCGTACTCGCGTTGTGCACTGTTGTGCTGCTCGTATGTGCGGGACGCGTTCGACCTGCCGGTGCGCAGCCCGCCGCCGCCGCCAAAGCCGCGCAACTCAACGAAGAAGGGCTCGCCCTCTACGAGGCGGGGGCCCATGAGGAGGCGATCGACCGGTTCACGCGCGCCTATGAATTGCAGCCGGAGGAACCGGTCCTCATCAAGAACCTGGCGAACGCGCATGCGGCGTACGGGGCCGCGCTCGACGAGGCGCGGCGGGATGCCGCGGCCATCCAGCATTTTCGGTATGCGTTGGAGTTGGCGCCCGGTAATGAGTCGGCGCACGCGGGGCTGACGAACCTGTACTACCGTCGCGGGAACTACACCAAGGCGCAGGCGGAGTTGGGCCCCTACGTGCGCGAGCATCCGGAGGACACCGACGCGCGAACGATGCTGGGGGAATTGTATTACCGCACGGGGGACCTGGCGGCCGCCGTGCGCGAGTGGGAAGGCGTGTTGCGACGGACGCCGCGCGACACGGACCTCCGGGAGCGTTTACACAAGGCGAAGCGCGAACTTGCGGTCGAGGGTCACTTCGAACAAGACCGCAATCAGTTCTTCACGGTCCGGTATGAAGGCGATCGCATGGAGGATGCCGGCTACCACGTCCTGCGGCTGTGTAGCGACGCGCGGCGCGACATCGGCCGCGAGCTGCAGGTGTATCCGCAGCGGCCGCTGGAAGTGATCCTCTATACGACCGCGCAGTTCGATGCGGTTACCCAGGCGCAGTCCCACGTGGCGGGACTGTACGACGGGAAGATTCGCATCCGCGTGCCGCCCGGGCGGCTCAGCACGTCGCACCTGCGGCGCGTAGTGTTTCACGAATACGCGCACCTGGCCATCGGTGAGCTGACGCAGGATAATTGCCCGTACTGGCTCAATGAGGGCTTGGCGCAGTGGTTCTCGGAGGACTTCACCGATGCCCACCGCCATCGCCTGCGGCGCGCGGCCCTGCCACCGACCGCCTCACTGGAGCAGGTGGACATCATCCAGACGGGCGCGGACCGGCTGCTCCTGCTCAACGCCGCATCTTTCGCGCTGGTGGACTACCTGCGTGCACGCTACTCGTCGCGGTATCTGCTGGACCTATTGCGGGCACTCGGAAACGGCGTGCCATCGCAGGAGGCCCTGCGGGCCAGCTACCGCCGCTCCTACGCGTACCTGGATAAAGCCGTCGCGGCGTACGTGGCGGAGTAGCGCGCCTACACGTTGAAGCGCACGTGCAGGATGTCCCCGTCCTGCACCACGTAGGTCTTTCCCTCCAACCGGAACGTCCCCGCCTGCTTGGCGCCCGCCATGCTCTTCGCCTGCTGAAAATCCGAGAAGGCGACCACTTCGCCGCGGATGAATCCCCGCGCCAGGTCCGAATGGATCGTGCCGGCGGCGTCCACCGCCGTCGTCCCCTTGGGGATCGGCCAGGCGCGCACGTCCTTCTCCCCCACCGTGAGGAAGGTAATGAGGTCCAAGAGGGCATAGGCGGCGCGGATGAAGCGGGCGCGCGCCGATTCGTTGACCCCCAGGTCCGCGAGGAACGCCGCCTGCTCTTCGGGCTCCAGCTGGGCGATCTCCGCCTCAGCCGCCGCGGCGAGGGTGAGCGCTTCCGCGCCCGTATCCCCCAACTGTTCCGCGACGCCCGCAGGCACCGGAGCCGCAGCCTCGAGTTCACTGACGTTCACCAGCACCAGCATCGGTTTGCGGGTGAGGAACTGAAAGCTCGCCACGGCCTTTGCTTCTTCCGGCGACAGGGCCAGCGTGCGGAGCGCCTGCTCCGCCTCCAGGGCAGCCTTGCAGTGTTCGAGTGCTGCGAATTCCACCGTTCCCGTCTGCTGCTCCCTGACCAGCCGCTCCATGCGCTTCTCCACGACGAGCAGGTCCGTCAAGAGCAGTTCACCGGTGAGTTCCGCCAGGTCGCCGGCGGGATCGGGGGGCCCGCTGCGAAACGGGCTGGCCAGATTCTCGAACGCTTGCACGACTTGCACGAGCGCATCGGCCGCGCGCAGATGCGTGAGCACCTCGGGCTCGAGCCCCTGGCCCGGTTCCGCCGCCATACCGGCAATGTCCACGAAGTCGATGCCCGCGTAGGTGGTCTTCTTCGGGCGAACCAGGTCGGTCAGCCAATCCACCCGTGAGTCCGGCACGGGGGTGTGGCCCAGTTGCACGCTGAGCTTGCCGCCCGCGGCCGGGGCGGGAGTGAGGCCGGTCAGGGCGGAAAACGCGGTGGTTTTGCCGGCCCCCCGCAGGCCGATGATGCCGATTTTCATGGGGCGCGGCCCGAACGCTTAGGTGGGCCGCACGTTCGGCACCGTCACCGTAAAGATGCTGCCCTTGCCCACTTCGCTGGCGACACTGATGTCGCCGCCCAACGCCTGCGCCGCCATTCGGCAGAAGGCCAGGCCCAGGCCCACGTCGGACTTCAAGCCGAGTTCCCGCACGTCCGCCTGCACGAATTTCTCGAAGATGCGGTCGTGGAATTCCGGAGGGATCCCCTCCCCTTCGTCGCCGACGGCCATGGTGAACTGGTCGGCGCCGGCCGCCCCGGTCTGGATCGTAATGGTGGTCTCCGGATCAGAATGATTGATCGCATTCATCACGAGATTCAGGAGGATGCGTTCGAGCAGCGCCGGATCGCTCCAGCACGTGAGATTCGCCTGAGCTTTGACCTTGAGGGACATCTTCGCGCCGCGCGCGTACGGGCCCAGGGTTTCGAGCACGCGGCGCAGGAAGTCGTGCGTGTCGAACTGCTCAATCTCCGGTATCAGCCGGCCCTCCTCGAGCCGGTCCAGATCCAGGAGGTTCATGATCATTTCGTTCAGCTTGCGCTGATTGCGCTTCGCGATCCCCACGTACTGCCGCGCTTGCTCTGTCAGCCCCCCATCTGCATCCAGCCCGATCACGTCCAGGCTCATCATCGTGGTCGCGACACTGCCTTTCATGTCATGCACGAGCATGTTGACCATGTCGGATTTGAACTGTTCCAACTCGCGCAGTTTCGCGTTCGTCGCCGCCATCTCGTCATTCAACACTTTCAGCGTAGCCACCTCCAGCGTCTCCTGGTAGAGGCGGATGTGGTCCAGCCGCTGCCCCAGCACATTGGCCATCAGCGTCGCGAGCTGCAACTGTTCGATCGTAAAGGGTTCATCGGAGTGCACGCGATCGAGGTAGCACGCGCCGACCACGCCCGCTTCCCCGCGGACCGGCACGCAGAGGACCGACCGGATGCCTTCCCGCACCACGCTCTCTTTCCCCGCGAACCGCTCGTCGGCCATGGCATCCAACACCCGAACCGCCTGCTGATCCTGCACGACCTGGTGCAGAATCGATTGGCTGATCTGCGGCGGCCCGCTGTCCGACTGCGTGATGCGCGGCTGCAGTTCGCCATTGGCCCCATCGCGCATCAGCAAGACGACACGATCCGGAGCTAGCGACTGCACGCACATGTCGACCCCGTGCTGGAGCACTTCCTCCACGTCGTAGAACATGGCCATCTGTTCGCTCATTTCGAGGATGGTGCGGAGATGGCTGTGGGCGGCGGCGAGGCTGCGCGGATCCCGGGGCGCGGGGGTGGTCGTGCGGAAGCGCCGGAGGATCGCCGCGGCGTCGGCGGTGTCGACACCCGGTTCCGTGGTGAGGGCCGGGCCCGTCTTGCCGACGCGGAAGCGCAGCCGCACCCGGCCGATTTGGACGCGGTCCCCGTCGTGCAGCTCTTGCATCTGCACGCGCGCCTCGTGGACGAACGTGCCATTCAGCGACCCCAGGTCCAGCAGGCGGTACCGGTCGCGCCGCACGTCGATGCGGGCGTGGTGTTCGGTGATCGCGTCGTCTTCGAGCACCACATGATTGTCCGCGCCGCGCCCGAGGCGCACGCCGGGCGCCTCAATGGAAAACTGTTCGCCTCGGCTGGGGCCGTTTTCGATAACCAGCACCGCGGTGCTCATGGCGGAGGCATTCTAGGGGGGGGGCGCGCGAATGGGCAACGCCGTTGCTCCCCATGGCCGTGCGCAGTAGGCTAGGAGCCGGCGTGCGCTCCCGTTTGGGACCACGGAGGGGGGACATGGTGGCCGAAGAGGGGGACGGACGATGAGCAGTCGACGCGGCGCCTGGTGGCCGGCCCTCCTCCTGCCGGCGGTCCTGCTCCTTGCCCCGGGACCCGTGGCGGATGCCGCCTCCCCGCCCCCCACCGGCGACGCGCCCGGGGAGGTGCCGGGAACCCCCGCCGAGCCGGATCCGGCCGACGCCGCGATGCTGCGCGACGCGGAGCGGCCGTACGCGTTGCTGATGGTGATCGACGGGGTACCCGTGGAGCTGTTCGACCGGCTGCGGGCGGCGGGCGACCTCCCTCACCTGGACGAGCATATCTACCGGCGCGGATTCCACAGCGAGCACCACACCGCCACGTTCCCCCCCATTACGTTCTCGGCGATGGCGTCGCTCTTAACCGGCGACCTTCCCGCATCGCACGGTATTCCGAATTTCCAATGGGTCAACCGCGAGACGGGCGCCTACCGCAACTACATCGGGTTGGACCTCCTGAATTATCAGGGCGACTTGCTGCGGCGCACGAAGAGCGTGTTTCAATATTTCCCGAACGAGCGCACGATTTCGTTCGGGCTGCAGGTGAGCGCGGGGGCCCACTACCAGCGCGGGATCATCGCCTCGTTCCTCGACCCCCTGCGGCAGGCGAAGGACACGGCCTATCTCGAGAAGACCCTGAGTCCCGACAAGCGAGTCCACCCGCTGAAGGCGGCGGTGAACCTCGTCAATCCACGCGCGGATGCCAACCTGCTCACCCTGGTGAACCCGACCGCGCCGGGCAACATCCTGCGCAGCACGCTCGCCACCCTGTCGCCGCGGCAGCGCGCGATCCGGCGCCAGATTCCGCGCCTGGTGGCGTACTACGAATGGAAGACGGACAAGCTTGGGCATGGACTGGGGCTCGAGCACCCGACGGTGCAGCAGACGCTGCGCGATGCCGACGCGACCTTCGGGAGGCTGGTGGGGCTGTATCGGGACGCGGGCCTCTATGAGCAGACGTACTTCATCCTGGCCGCCGACCATGGCCAAGCCCCCACGGACCCGCGCTACGTGCCGCTCGACGCGCACTTCCAGCGCCAAGGGCTGCGCGTGAAATTCATCTCGCACGAATTGGGCGTGAAGACGCCGAAGCTCAAGCGGCTGGACTCGGTCGTCGGCGCGCACAGCAGCGTGTACGGCGCGAACATGGTCATGGGAACCACCGGCGCCGGGGCGGTGCACATCGACCTGGTGAAGCGCAATGGGAAGGGGGACGATCTTCACGCTCTGTGGTCCGAGCAGCTGGGGTATGCGGACTTGCTCGCCTACGAGATCGATGGCGGCACCATCAATCTCGTCGACGCGTTCAATGCGATTCCGGAATGCGATTTCGCCATCGTTCGGGACGAGCCGTTCGAGGCCGGTGCGCCCCGGCGGACGCGCGTGTTCAACGGCGCGGGGGAGGCGCGTATCACCCGCTATCCCACCACGCCCGTCACTTACAGCTATGACGTCCTCCACGGCCAGGACCCCCTCGGTTACGCCGAATACTCCGGCACCGCCGCCCTGGTGGGCGAACCGCCGGTGGACGATCGCGCGTGGCTCGCGGCGTGTGCCGGGGCGTTTTATTCAGACGCGGTGGTCCAGTTGAGTCAGATCATGGAGCTGGATAACAGTGGATCGGTCATCCTGCTCCCCAAGGACGGCGCCTCGTTCAACGCGCAGGCGAAGACGCGCCACGGCGGCATTCTGCGCCGGGAGATGGAGACGGTCTTCGCCATCGCGGGCCCGGACCTGCCGGCGCCGGCTGGGGGTGGCACGTTCCCCCTGTCCCGCACCGTCGATATCGTGCCGACGCTGTTGTACGCGCTCGCACAGCCCGACGTGGCGTATACGGACTTCGACGGGATCGTGGTGCCGGAACTTCGGGCGTCCTTGGACAGCCG
>CBDUXP010000083.1:0-15708 GCA_965371225.1 uncultured bacterium
TGGAGGCAGGCCGCCTCGTTGCCGCCATCCTCCAGGAACTGGGCGAGAGCATCCAGCCTGGCGTGTCCACGTGGGAGTTGGACCGGCAAGCCGAGGCGCAGCTGCGGGCCAGCGGCGGCGTGCCCACCTTCAAGGGCTACCAGGGCTATCCCGCCTCCATCTGCGCGTCGGTCAATGAGGAAGTGGTGCACGGGATTCCCAGCAAAACCGCGGTGGTGGAATCCGGCGACATTGTGACCATCGATATCGGGCTGACCTATCGCGGGTATGTGGGCGATATGGCCCGCACGTTTCCCGTGGGCGAGATCGATGCGGAATCCCAGCGCCTGCTGGACGTCACCCGGCGTTCCCTCGACGAAGCCATCGCCGCCGCGGTCGTGGGCAACCGGCTGTCGGATATCGGCCATGCGGTGCAAAGCTACGTGGAGGCCCAAGGGTTTAATGTGGTGCGCGACTACGTGGGCCACGGCATCGGCACGCGGATGCACGAAGAGCCCCAGGTACCAAACTACGGGGAACCGGGCCGGGGTCCGCGGCTGCGGCCGGGACTGTGTCTCGCGCTGGAACCCATGGTGAATGCGGGAACGTATGAAGTGCGCACGCTCGAAGATCGCTGGACCGTCGTCACGCGCGACGGAATGCGGGCGGCCCACTTCGAAGACACGATCGCCATCCGCGCCGATGGGCCGCCGGCGGTCTTGACGCGCGTGGAGTGAAGCGTACGGAACAACTCGTGATGGGAACAATTGTGGACGTGCTGCCGCACGCGTTATACCGCGTGGACCCGGATGCGGGGCCCACCCTGGTCGCCCACCTCAGCGATGAGGCGCGGGTCCGGCTGGTGCATCTGCGGCCTGGCCAGCGCGTCCAAGTGGCGCTGTCCGCCTACGACGCCGGCCGGGGCCGGATCGTCGGGCGGGGCGCTCGGGGAGCAGCGTCGTGAAAGTCCGGACATCCGTCAAGCGAATGTGCGATAAGTGCAAGGTCGTGCGCCGCAAGGGTGTGGTGCGGGTGATCTGCGAGAACCCGAAGCACAAACAACGGCAAGGCTAGGGAAGGCGGGGAACGATGGCGCGAGTGGTCGGCGTGGATCTGCCGCGTGAGAAGCGCGTGGATGTAGGCCTCACCTATATCTATGGGGTGGGTCGACAAGTGGCGCGTCGGGTCGTCAGCCAGGCGCAGGTGGAGCCCTCCATCCGGGTGAAGGATTTGTCCGAGGCGGAGGTTCAGCGCTTGCAGGCCGCGCTGACCAGTGGGTACATGGTCGAGGGCGACCTGCGCCGCGAGGTGGCGGGCAATATCAAGCGGCTCATGGACATCGCTTCCTATCGCGGGGTGCGGCATCGCCGCGGCCTGCCCGTGCGCGGCCAGCGCACGCATACGAACGCCCGGACGCGCAAGGGCCCCAAGCGCGGCCGTGTGAAGAGACGATAGCCGCTCGTCGAGCGGAGGAGACACGCGCGTGGCGCAACAGAAGAAACAGAAAAAAAAGCGGGTCAAAGAGCGGAAGAAGGCCAAGCTCACCGCGAGTACCGGGTACGTGCACATTCAGGCGACGTTCAACAATACGATCGTGACCATCACGGATACGCAGGGCAACGTCGTCGCCTGGTCCAGTGCCGGGGCGGCGAATTTCAAGGGCTCACGGAAAAGCACCCCCTATGCCGCACAGTTCACCGCCGACCAGGCCGCCCGGAAGGCCATGGAGCGCGGCATGCGCGAGGTGCAAGTGCTGGTCAAGGGGCCCGGGGCCGGCCGGGAGTCCGCCATTCGCGCCATCGCGGCCGCCGGCCTCGACGTGACCCTGCTGCGGGACGTCACGCCCATGCCGCATAACGGCTGCCGCTCCCGCAAGCGGCGCCGAGTGTAGGACCGCGATCATGGCACGCTACACCGGTCCCGTCTGCAAGCTCTGTCGCCGCGAAGGCGTCAAGCTGTTCCTGAAGGGGCAGCGCTGCCTCACCATGAAGTGTGAGATTGAGCGGCGCAATGCCCCCCCCGGCCAGCATGGCCAGCGGCGTACGAAACTTTCGGACTACGGGCTGCAGCTCCGCGAAAAGCAGAAGATGAAACGCGTCTACGGCCTGCTGGAACGCCAGTTCCGGAACTACTTCACCCTGGCGGACCGCAAACGTGGCGTGACCGGCGACCTGCTCGTGCAACTGCTGGAGAGCCGGCTGGATAATACGGTGTACCGCATCGGCTTCGCCGCGTCCCGGCGGCAGGCCCGCCAACTGGTGAGCCACGGGCACATCGCCGTGGACGGGCGCCGGGTCAATGTGGCCAGCTTCCGCGTGCGGCCCGGACAGGCCATCGCCCTGCGGGAGAAGAGCCGTGACAACAAGACCATCCGGAACAATTTGGAGCAGGCACTGCAACGCGGGCTGCCCGACTGGATCGATTTTTCCCTCGAAACCTTGACCGCCCAGATCGTCCGGCTACCTGGCAAAGATGACGCCGGTATTCCGGTCGTGGAACAGCTCGTCGTGGAGCTGTACTCCAAATAGGCGACGGCACTCACCCGCACGCGACTGTAGAGGAACGGCACTCCATGCTCGAAGGCTTCGAAATGCCGAAATGGGTTCGGGACGACGACGGGTCGACCGACCAATACGGGAAGTTCATTATTGAACCGCTGGAACGCGGTTTTGGCGTCACGGTGGGCAATGCGCTCCGCCGCGTGCTGCTCAGCTCCCTCGAGGGCGCCGCCATTACGGCGGTGCGCTTCGAAGGCGTCCAACATGAGTTCTCCTCCGTGCCCGGCGTGCCGGAGGACGTGACCCAGATTGTCCTGAATCTCAAGCGCGTCAATCTGCGCATGGAATCCCGCGAACCCGTCGCGGTGGATTTCGAGGCCGATGGCGAGTTGGCGGTCACGGCCCGGGATCTGCTGGACGTGGAGGGCGTGGACGTCCTCAACAACGATCAGCACATCATGACCCTCAACCAGGGCGCCAGCGTCAGCATGGAACTCGAGTTGGGCTGGGGGCGCGGGTATCGGCCCGCGTCGGAGCACAAGCGGCCGAAGCAGCCGCTCGGCACCGTGCCCATCGACGCCGTGTTCTCCCCGGTGACCAAGGTCAACGTCCGCGTCGAGGACGCGCGCGTCGGCCAGCGGACCGACTACGACCGGCTGATCTTGGACGTGTGGACCAACGGGAGCCTCCTGCCCGAAGAAGCCATCACGAACGCCGCGCGCATCCTCATTGAGCATCTGAGCATCTTCGTGGCCACCGACGACGCGGTCGAGGAGCCGCTAGCCCTGCCCGAGGGTATTGCCCCCGAACTTCAGGAAATCCTCAACCGCAGCATCGCCGATCTCGAATTGTCCGTGCGGTCGGCGAACTGTCTCCAGGGCGCGCAAATTCGCACCATTGGGGAGCTGGTCCAGAAAAACGAACCGGAGATGCTGCAGTACCGCAACTTCGGCAAAAAGTCCCTCGATGAAATTAAAGCCGTCCTCGAAAGCATGGGCCTGGGCTACGGCATGACGTTCGACGCCCCCAGCCCCCCACCGCCGGATACCATGGGGCCGGACCTCGACCCCCCCGCGCCGCCGCCGCCGCCGCCGCCGGTGCCAACGCTGGGGTAGGACGGGTACGGTCATGCGTCATCGACACGGGCACCGCAAAATGGGGCGGAACTCGGCCCACCGCCGAGCGACCCTGGCCAATCTCGCCGCCAGCCTGATCGCGCATGGGCGCATCACGACCACGGTGGTGAAGTGCAAGGAACTGCGCAGCTATGTTGAGCCCCTCGTGACGCTGGCCAAGCGCGGAGACGTGCACGCCCGGCGGCAGGCGATCGCCAAGCTGCGCCACCCGAAAGTGGTCCGGCGCCTGTTCGACGAGGTGGGGCCCCAGTTTGCCGACCGGCCGGGCGGGTACACGCGCATCCTGAAGCTCGGCCCACGCCGAGGGGACAACGCCCCGCTCGCGATCATCGAGTTCGTGAGTTAGCGCCCCGCGTGGGCGCAGCCCCGGCCGGTCCGGGTCGCGCAGCGGCCAGTCAGGCGGGCGGCGGGTTCACGGCTCCGTGCGTACAGCCCGCCCGCAGCTGCCGCTCCAATTCATCCAAATCCAGCTCCTCGCCGCGCAGCGGCGCGCCCAAGCGGCGCAAGGGCGGCAGATCGCTCGGGGTGGTCATGGTCAGCGGCAGCGGCGGCGGGGCTGCCGTCGCGGTGGGGCGCGCTGCCGGCTCAAGGGGGAGCGGCGCCGCCGCGGGCGCCGGCGGTGGCTCCGGTCCGGACAGGACTGGCGCGGACACCGGTGCCTCTGGTTCCGGTGCCGGCTCAGGTGCGATGGGGTCCAGCGCAGGGTTGGACCGCAACAGACTTTCGAGCCGATCCGCGACGTGGGGGTCCCCGTTATCCTCCCGCGCGGGCAGCTCGGGCAGTTGGGTCGCCGCATCCGGCTCCGCAGGCGGGGCGGGTGCCGCTTCCGGAGGCGCGGTCCCGGAGCGTGGGGCCAAGCGGGCCATGACGCTCTGATAGGTGTCGTTCCATCGCGCCATCTCCGCAGGTTGCCGCGGCAGCCGGCTGCCCTTCATCACGTGGCGCAGCAGGAACGTGAGGCAGTCGTGCATCGCCGCCCCGACCGTCGCATCCCATTCGAGCGTCCCGTCCTGCACGCAGCGGAGCAACACGCGCATCTGCCCCGCGGCGTGCTCCAGGTGCGGCACGCCGAGCTTCACAGCGCTTTCCTTCAGGGTGACGAGGAGCGCCTCCATGCTTGGCCGGGCGTCCTGTTCGGCCAACGCCGCCGGCGAGGCCGCGCTCTCTTCCAGTGCGGCCAAAGCCGCGCGCAGCGTGGCCACCGCGCTTGCGGTGACCGCAGGTTGACTGTCGGTGCTGGTGCCCCGCGGGCGCGGCTCCTCGTCCGGCCCCTGCCGCCAGGCCTGTACCCATTCCCCAAGTTTCATGAATGTGGCTCCCGGTATCCTACGCCACTTCAATTGTAGGATGGGGTTGGAGGGCTGTCAAAGCGGGCGCGTCGGCCGTGGGGCTGTGTTGCTCGCTTGTGGACCCGGCCCTATAATCGAACCGCCGGGGCACCCCGGCCCACACGAGGACTCCCTGCATGCTCTTTGTTCTGCTGCGACGGCATATGAAAACCATTCTGATGGGGACGATCTTCATCATCACCCCGGCCTTCGTCATGTGGGGCACCGGCACGGGCTCGGGGAGCAGCGGGAGTCTCGGCGCCGCCGTCGCCCTCCGCATCAATGACGAGGACGTGTCCCCCCGCGATTTCGCCCGCGCGGTGCAGCAGGCCGAACGCTTGATCGGCCCCGAGCTGGCAGTGAGTACCGCCATCGACACGCTCTTGGACGACTACGTGGTGCGCACCGCCTGCCGCGAGCTGGGACTCACGGTCGCCCCCGCGGAGATTCAAGCCCAATTGCAGCAAGACCCCACGTTCCGGAACGATGACGGCTCCTTCAACGCGAAGCGCTGGAACCAGATGGTGCGGCGGAAGGACGTGGACTGGGCGGCCAACGTACAGCGTGCCCGCAACAGGCTCCAGCGGCAACAGCTTTTTGATCTGCTGCGCAGCTCGGTGCAAGTGTCGCCCGCCGATGTCCGGGCTCGGTACGAATTCAGTCACGCCCGCCGCCGGGTCGCCTACACGGCGATCGATCCGGCCGCGTTCACCGAGGCGGTTGCCGTGGATGACGCCGCGCTGCAGGCCTTCTATGACGAACGGCAGGTGCGGTACGAAGCCGCCGCCACGGTGCGCCTCGGCCTGGTGCAGTGGCCCAAGGAGCCGAGCGAGGCGGACGAGGCGGAAGTGACCGCCCTCCTGGACACCATCCAGGAGCAGTTGCGCGACGGCGCCGACTTCGCCGAGCTGGCGGTCCAGTATTCGCAAGGGCCCACCGCGCCCAAGGGCGGGGACCTCGGCTACTTCACGCGGGAGAGCATGGTCCCGGCGTTTGCGGAGGCCGCCTTCGCGCTGAAGCCCGGCCGCGTCAGCGCCCCCGTGGCCACCCAGTTCGGCTGGCATCTCATCAAGGTAGAGGACCGGCGCGAGCGCGATACCGGCCCGGAAGTGCGCGCCCGGCATATCCTGATCCAGGACGCGCCCAGCATCGAGACCCTCGCGGGCCTGTTTGACGCGGCGAACACGTTTCGGGAGGAGCGGGGGGCTCGCGGCCTGGCCGAGGCGGCCGCCGCCGCTGACCTGACGGTAACGGAGACCGAGCCCCTCGCGCAGGGAGCGGGCACCATCCCCGGCGTGGGCCCGGCGCGGGACATCCTCGCGGAGGCCTTCGACTTGGCCCCGGGCGAGACCACGGGGGTCATCGACACGTCCGAAACGTTCGTGATCGCTGAAGTGCTCGAACGGAGGGACGCGCACCTCCCGCCCCTCGCGGAGGTGCGCAGCCGGGTGCTGACTGATTTCCGGCTCGAGGGGGCCGGCGACATGGCTGCCGCGCGTGCGAGCGAAGTCGTCGCCGCCGCGCGGACCGCGGGTGACCTCACGGCGCTCGCGCCGCCGCTCGCCGTGGAGGTTACGGAAACCGAGCTGTTCACCCGCGCGGGCTTTGTGCCCAACCTCGGTCGTCCGCCCGCGTTCATGGAGGCCGCCTTCCGCCTCACACCGGGGGAGATCAGCGAACCGCTCATGCACGGCCAGCGGTGGCTCGTGCTGCAGGTACGTGAGGCGGCTCCCGCCGACCCGGCTGAATTCTCGACGGAGGCCGCGAGGCTTCGGCAGCAGCTCGAGCAGCAGCGGCGTGCGCAGACGCTGCAGGATTTTCTGGTGGCGCGCAAGGCGCAACTCACCGCCATCCCGAACCCCGATATCGTGGCGCAGTTTGGCGGGCTGTAATTAGAACCGCAGGGTGAACTGCGCGCCAGCCGCGGCGAAGACGATGCGATCCCGCTGAATCCGCACGACCTTCGCTCCCTCGATCGTATCGCCCTCGAACACCCGCTGCAGATTCACGATCGCGCGCGGATCGTCCGACGAGTACCGAATGGCGTGGATCTTCAGGCGTGACCGGACCACGTCCACCGGATCGGCCGGTCCCGGTGCTGGCGTGGGCCTCGGTGCCATTGCCACGACCGGCGCGGCCATTGCGGGAGCAGGCTCAGGGGCCGGCTCGGGGGGCGCCACCACCGGTTCGGCGGGTACGGGTTCCGGCGCGGGCATGGGCGCTGCTGCGATGGTCACTGCAGGGCTCGCGGGAGCAAGCTCCGGGGCGGACACTCTCTCGGGAGGCGCCACGGGCTCCGGCGCAGGTGGCTGGGGCAGAACCGGCTGCGTGGTGTCCGGCACAGCCGCTGTCATGACGGGCGCCTCCGGCTCAGGTGCGGTCGGGGCGGGCTCTGGCACCGGTACGATCGGTTCCGGTTCCGCGGCGGCGACCTCTTCCACCGACGCCGGCTCAGCGTCGGGCGCCAAAATCGGCATGGGTTCAGGCGCCGGAGCCTCCGCTGGTGCCGGTGGTGCAGCGGGTGCTGGCTCGGGCGCGGCCGCGGGCACTTGTGGCGGTGGCGGCGGTGCAGCCGCTTCGGGCGCGGCGGCGATCGGTGCGGTCGGCGCGGGCACACTGGCGACCTGTTCGCGCGCCGGGCTCACCCCCAGATAGGTCATCACGGCCCAGGCGACGGTGGTGACGAACGTCAGGGAGAGCACCGCCAGGCCCAGCCGCGCCAGGCCTCCTCCGCGCGGTGCGGTCCCTCCCGCGTCCACGACGCCCGCCAGTTCCGCCGGACTGCCGTCCAGCTCAGCCGAAACGAAGTCTGCGTCCACGCTGCCAAAGATGTCTTCATCTCCCGGCAGAGCCCCCATTTCCTCCGCATCACCCTCGCCGAAGACGGCTTCCTTCACCACCGCACTTACTGCGGCGATGTCGGTCTCCTCCGTTGGCTCAAGCACCTCCGTCGCCCCGATGGCCGGCTCGTCAAGCTCGGGCGGTTCCGTGGCGACGGCTGCGGCGGCCTCATCGAGGGGTTCCCCGTCGAGTATGTCGTCCAGATCGAGATCATCGACCCCGAGTTCGTCATCGGCCGCGTCCATCGTTTCCGAACCGGCTGCGGGCTCGACCACGTCGAGGGGGATGGTGACCTCAGCCGGTCCGGGCACGTCAAGGCTGGTCGGCGCGGGCGCGCCGGTCTCGGCTTCATCAAATGCGTCGTCCGATTCGATCGCGTCCGGCTCGAGCAGAGGCGGTTCACTGTCGACACTCGCCGCCTCCGCGGCTGCGTCAGCGCTTGGCGCCGACGGCAAGTCCGCGAAGTCGTCCAAGCCATCGTCTTCCTCAAAGAGGGCGTCCAAGTCGTCGTCGACTGAAGCCGTGGCCGCGGCTGTTTCCGCGCCGGTGTCCACGTCACCTTCCGCGGGCGCGGCATCCCTTGGCGCCGACGCGATGTCCGTCAAGTCGTCAAAGCCGTCATCGTCAAAGAGCGCGTCGAACTCGTCATCAGTCGAGGCCGAAGCCTCTTCACGTTCGCCGTCCGCAGGAGCCTCCGCGCCGGCATCGGTGTCCGCGGTGGTGCGCACATCGCTCTCCGGCGCGGCCGTTTCGCCCGCCGTGTCGACCGCGGCATCGTCGTCGAACATGGCGTCGAACTCGGCATCGCTGGATCCTAGGGGCTCCAATATTTCCGTCGCCGCCGGTGTGTCCGCCACCGGGCCGGATTCCACGTCCGCGCCGCCAGTCTCCCAGGGTTCCGCCTCCGCGTTCCCGGCGTCAGTTGCCGCGTCCGCCGCCGGCTCGTCGTCGAAGAGCGCATCCAAATCGTCGAGAACGCTCGCGGCGGTCTCGTCCACCACCGGAGCCGGGAGGTCGTCTCCGGGTTCGTCAGCCTGGTCACTTGCCGGTGCCGCCTCTGGGGCTTCGGGGTCGTCACCTGCCGTGTCGGTCTGCAGGTCGTCATCCAACAGGGCGTCTAGTTCATCGATCACGCTCTCGCTGGACTGTGCCGACTCGTCGGGAGGGGCTTGCGGTGAACTGTCCTGGGCTTCGGGCTCGGACGCATCCTCGTCCAGCAGGGCATCCAAATCGGCCAGCTCCGCGCCCCCCTGCTCGAGGGATGCGGATTCCGCGGCCTCATCTCCCTCCGGGCTCGGGTCATCGAATTCCAGATCGTCAAACTCACTGGACGTGTCGTCAGTCATAGCGTGAGGTCCTTCTTCCGGGCCGCTGGGCGCCGGTGTCGCCTCGTCTTCCGGCGGTTCGGCAGGCTCCGGAGCCCCGGGGCCGGCTTGGCGCCCCCCCGCCTCCTGGCCACCAGGTTCCGGCGGCTCAGCCTGCTGTCTCCGCAGTGCGTCGTGAATAATGCTCACGGGGCGTCTCCCGCATAGGGGTCAGATTCGGGGTCGGGTACTGCAGCAGCCGGCTGTAGATGACCATCCGCGTCCGCGGGCCCACCACGCCGTCCGGCAGGAGGTGGTAGGCCTTTTGAAATCGGATGACCGCCTGCCGCGTTTCGGGGTCATACACATCCGTGATGCCATGAGTCAGATAGCCGAGTTCCTCAAGGCTGGCCTGGACCCACTGTACCGCGTCCCCGGCATCGCCGTCGCGCAAAATTTCCTCGCCAAAGGGTTCGCTTTCCTGCCAGAACAGGAAGGCCCGCCGCCGCCAGCACTCATCCAGCGCCGCCAGATCCACCCGAGCCGCGGCGGTGGGGCCCCACAGGATGGTTCCCGTGCCGTCCCCGTGCACGGCCGCCAGCACGACGTACCGCGAGGCCGGTGCGCCGGGACTGAAGACCTCGAGGATGCCCGGCAGGTTGATCTGTTGCAGCGTGTCAAAGTTCGCCCAGAGTTCGCTGCACCGCATACCTTGATTCAGCGCCAGCTTGTAATAGTCGGTGATGTCCGGATCGTTCGCCTCCTTGGGCGGTCGGAAATCCCGGCCCCACAGGCTGAACAGGGCCTGAGCCGCGTCGAGACGCGAATCGAAGGGTTGCAGGCTTTCCACCAGGTGCGCCACCGCGCTGGCGGTCTGCAACCGAAGATCCGCGGTGGGGAGGGGCCGCGGTAGGGGGGCCGGGGCGGGAGGGAACTTACCCAGGCTGGGGCGCAGCTTCTGACGCATCAATGCCGCCTTGATGACCGCGGGGGCCCGGTTGCGAACTCGGCTCTCGCTCGGCTCGAACAGACTGCTGATGAGTCGTCGGGTTTCCGCCGCTTCGGAGGGGGGCGCGACGCTGGCCATCGGCGTCACCGGCACGGGCCGGGTCGGGAGGGAGTGAGGCTTGGTGACCTCGAGCCTCGGAGGCGCCGCGGCCGCCGGGATCGGCTGTATTGGAGCCACGGGCTTCGAGGCTGCGGGCACGAGCGGCGGGGCCGGCGTCATCGTCGTCGGGAGCAGTTCCAGCGCGGGCGCCATCGGGGCGGTGGCCAATGCCAGGTTGAGACGGGGCTCTTCCGCCGGCGCCACGGTCCGAACCGGTGCGCCTGTCACTTCGGCGGGCCGCGGGGATGCCGGGGCCGCTGTCGGCGGTGAGGCGAGGGCTGGTCTGGGGGCCAGACTGATCGGTGCCGGTGGTGGCGCAGAGGCCAGAGTCGCCTGCGCTTCTGCGGGTATCCCGGCAGCGGGGGCTTCGGGCAGCGCCGCGGCCGGCGCCTGCGGCCGGGGGTTGTTTCCGGGGAGGTACCAGCCGTTTGCCGCCCACCCGAGCGCCACGCACCCCACCGCCACGGCAGCGACGGCCGCGGCGCGGGTGAGATACGGGGATTTCCACAGAGGCGGCCGGTGGGCGGTGCCGGTGATTTCCCGAATAGCCTGCTTGACGAGGCCGCGCGTCATCTGCCGTGAATTCGCGGCGAATCCACCGAGGAGCGCCCGATCGCACACGACGTTGATGAGGCGCGGAGTCCCGCGTGAGAAGGCGAAGATGCGTCGGAGGATGCCCCGGCTGAAGTGCACGGCCTCCGCATTGCCGGCCACCCCCATGCGATGCTGGATGTAGGCGCCGACCTCGCGGGTGCTCAGGGGGCCCAGGTGGTACCGGGCCGTGATGCGCTGGGTCAGTTGCCGCAGGTCCGGCCGGGCCAGCAGGTCCCGTAGCTCCGGCTGGCCCAGGAGGATGATCTGGATGAGCTTCTCGGTCTCGGTCTCCAGATTGGAGAGGAGGCGGATCTGCTCCAGCAGGGCCGGCGCCAGGTTCTGCGCCTCATCGATGACCAGGACCATGTTGAACCCCATGGCCCGGCGCTCCAGCAAGAAGGCATTCAGTTCGTCCAGCAGATCCTTCTTCGTCGTGCCGATCGAGTGGATGCCGAAGTCTTCGTTGATGGCCTTGAGGAGTTCGAGCTCAGACAGGCTGGGGTTGAGGATGACGGCCCCTTCGGTCCGGTCATCGAGCTGCCTGAGGAGGTACCGGCACAGGATGGTCTTGCCCGTGCCCACCTCGCCGGTGATGACGATGAAGCCACCCCGCTCCTGAATACCGTAGAGCAGATGGCTGATGGCCTCCTGATGCTGCGCACTCAGGTACAGATACTTCGGATCTGGTGTGATATTGAAGGGTTTCTCAAGAAACCCATAGAAGCCTTGATACACGCAACCACCCGGGAAACCCCGCCCCTAAAAAAGCATACTACCAAGGCCCCCTAGGCCGGTCAATTACCGGTGGAGCCGACCGCGGACCCGCTAGTCGTCCGGGCTATCGTCCTCGCCATTGGGAGAACGCTTAGCCGAATTGCCATTGGCGGCGTCAGCATTATTCCCATCCACCCGTGTGCGAGCTGAGGCTGCCCCCTTCCCCTTGCGCTGCGACCGCCCCTTGATGGGATCATTCTCCCCACCATCGTCGTAATCTTCCGCAACAATCGGCTTGTCGGTGAAGAGCGTGGAACTCAGGGCCAGTTGCTGCTCACGCTTCAGCAATTGTTCCCGCATGCGCCGGGAACGTTCGAAGTTGCCTTCAGGCAGGAGGGCGCTGCACTTTTCGCATTTGACGCGTTTAAAGCTGTTGATGAACCCGCACTGCTCACAGATTTTCGCATTTGCAGGTGGGGCCTGAGTATCGAGAGTGGCGGCGCGCTTGCGCGTGGAGCGCTTTTTCTGCATGGAATCCTCGAGGCGGCGGGCGAATTATAGCACGTAGTCGTCAGTTCGACAATGGCTCAGATGCCATTATCGCTAGCACAGATTGTACCACATGGCCACGCATCCCAGCATGGCGGAGTCCGCCGATCTGCCTGACCGGGCCCCTAGTGGTCCGGCGGTGGTCTGGGGCTCAGGCCGGGATGCGCGGGAGCAGGGCATAAAATGGAGGCAAGGGTCAGATTTGGCAAGGGCTGATCCCATTGAAACCGCACCTCCCGACTCTCGGGCCCATGATGGCGCATGTGGCACCACAGGGTGCTGGGCGGCAGGCCCGCCCGGACCCGATCGGCCCATTCGACGACCGCGACACCCGTGCCGGATAGCCACTCGTCCGCGTCCACGGTCCGGAGGTCCTCCGGGCCGGACAGCCGGTACGCGTCGATGTGCGCCATCGGCAACCGACCCGCGTAGTGGTGTACCAGGGCGAACGTGGGGCTGGTCACGGGCTCTTCGGGGGGAACCCCCAGGCCGCGAGCGACCGCCTGGGCGAACGTGGTCTTACCCGCCCCGAGCGGTCCCGTCAGCCCCAGGACCAGCCCGCCGACCGCCCGGCGGCCCACAGCCTCGCCGAGGGCCGCGGTGGCTTCCGGCCCATGAGCGAGCCACTCCCAATGCTCAGACAAATCGCACGGGATCGGTAGAGGTGCGGGCCACGGCCACGGGGATGTCGGGTAGCGCGGCCCGAAGTTGCGCGGCCAGAGCGCGGATGGCCGGCCGCTCGGTGGGACCGTGGCCTGGGTCCACGACGGTCATGCCCAACGCCACGGCCCGCTGCATCTGGTGGTACGACACGTCCCCCGTCACGTAGGCATCGGCCACGGCCGCGGGCCAGTCGGTGATCAGGCCGCCGCCGGCGCCGCTGCACACTGCCACGAGGCGGATGCGGCGCTTCCCGAATGCCGCCCGCACCGTGTCCACCCCAAGCGCTTCCTTCACGCGGGTGCAGAAGGCCGTCGGTGTAAGGGCCTCCGGCAGCGCGCCGGACCAGAGCACGCCTGCGGCCTGCCCCGGGCTGTCTAGCACGTACACGTCGTACGCCACCTCTTCATAAGGATGGGCACGCCGCATCGCCTCGAGCACCGGTTCCAGGCCCGAGCGGGGCGCCAACACTTCTAAGCGCACCTCGGGCTCGCGGTTCAGCGCGCCGCGCGTCCCGCTATACGGATCGGCCGCCGCGCTGGGCCGGAACGTGCCCGTCCCGGTGGTCTCAAAACTGCACTCGGTATAGGCGCCGATGACGCCCGCGCCTGCGGTGCACATGGCGGCGCGCACCCGGTCCACGTGATCCGGCGGGGTGAACACCGCGATTTTGCGCCAGGGATCCGTCACGTCCGCCCGTAGGGGGCCGGCATCGTGCAGGCCGAGCAGGCCGGCCAGCGTGGCGTTACATCCCGCGGGCGCGGCATCCAGGTTCGTGTGCACCGCGAAGCCGTTGACGCCGGCGCGGATGGCGGCGGCTACGGTGCGCTGGACGTCGTCCTCGTTGCGGAGATGCTTTAGGGGGTGGAAGAGCAGGGGATGGTGCGCGACCACGGCGTTCGCGCCGGTCTTGACGGCTTCCTGCACGACGCGCTCGGTCATGTCCAGTGCGCACAGCACGCCCGTGATTGGGTCGTCGCCGGCCACGAGCAGTCCCACGTTGTCCCAGTCCAGCGCGAGATGCGGGGGGGCGATCGTGTCGAGGATCGCATGCAAGCGGGCCCGGGGGACCGTGGGTGAGGCGGGCATAAAGAGCGTTGGGGGGGCCGTGCGCGGGCCCAAGTGTAGCAAACAGCCCGGAGCCGTGCGGTCGGTTGCCTGGGCGGAAGTCCCTTCGGTAAGATTCCGCCATCCCCCCACCCGCATCCGCTGCCCCACACGAAGGAGCCACGTATGGATATTGCCGTTAGCACCGCCGCCGGAAGGGATCAGACCGCCGATGTGTTGATCGTGGGGATTCCCGCGGACACGACGACTGTGCCACCGGCCCTTCGCGAGGTGAACGCGTTAGTCGGCGGCCTGTTGGCGGAGGATGTGGGGAGTGGCGCGCTGAAGGGCAAGCTCGGGGACTGCACCTGGTACCGGCCGCCGCTCGGGTCCAAGCTGACGCACGTGCTCGCCGTGGGCACGGGCAGCGCGCCGGGCCTGGACGCGGGCGCGATCCGCAAGGCGGCGTACGTCGCCATGCAGGCCGCGGCGGGAAAGAAAGCGAAGTCCGTGGCGGTGCACGTGTTTGGGAAGGGGAGCCGTCCCGATCCCGCCGAGGCGGCGGGGGCTTTTGCGGAAGGGGCAGTGCTCGCGTCGTTCAACCCGAAGAATTGGGTGAGCAACTCTGAAGAGGACGGTCACCACGAGATCGAGCGCCTGACCATCGCCGGGGTGCCGGGCGGGCAGGCTGCCCGGGCCCGCAAGGCGGTGGAGCGCGGGCGCATCCTCGGCGAGGCAGCGAACCTCACGAAATTCCTCCAGAACGAACCGGCGAACGCCATGACGCCGACCCACTTGGCCAAGCAGGCCCGGGCGGTGGGGAAGCGCTACGGCCTGTCCGTTACCGTGCTGTCCAAAGCGCAGTGCGAGAAGCTCGGGATGGGTTCCTACGTGTCGGTGTCGAACGGCAGCGTGCAGCCGCCGCAGTTTCTGGTGGTGCGGTACCAGGGCCGCAAATCGTCGGAGACGACACTCGCCCTGGTGGGCAAGGGGGTGACCTTCGATAGCGGCGGCATCAGCATCAAACCGTCCGCGGGCATGGAAGAGATGAAGTACGACATGAGCGGGGCGGCCACGGTGCTCGGCGCCATGCAGGCCATCGCGCAGCTCAAGCCCGCCGCGAACGTGGTGGGCATCTGCCCGTGCACGGAAAACATGCCCAGCGGCACGGCGACGAAGCCCGGGGACATCGTGCGCGCGATGAACGGGAAGACCATCGAAGTCATCAACACCGATGCAGAAGGGCGTCTCATCTTGGCCGACGCGTTGTGTTACGCCGTCGAGAAAGTGGGGGCGTCCCACATGGTCGATCTCGCAACCCTCACGGGGGCGTGCATCATCGCGCTGGGTCACGAATACGCCGCGGCGATGGCGAATGATGCGGTGTGGCTGGACCAGGTGCTCGCGGCGGCCGACGCGGCCGGCGAGAAAGTCTGGGAGCTGCCCATGGACGACCGCTACGGTACGTTCATCAAGAGCAAGATTGCCGATATCAAGAACGTGGGCAATCGCGATGCGGGGACGATCGTGGCCGGGAAGTTCCTCGAGCACTTTGTGGGCGACACGCCCTGGGTCCATCTGGACATCGCCGGGGTGGCGTGGGTCGACTCGGCCGAGCCGGGCCTGCCGACGGGCGCGACGGCGGCCCCCCTCCGCACCCTGGTGGCTCTCGCGGAGTCGCTGTAGGCGGGGGGCGGGATGAATCGCCGCCTCGTCGCCCTCCTGGGCCGCCACGCCCTCACGTCCGGCGGCCTCGCCGTTGTGGCCCTCGGGCTCATCATGGCGCTGCCGATCCTGCTGGTGGAGGTGGATTTCCGCAGGCACCGGGCCCGTCGCCGCCCCGTCCGTTAGTCCCAGGCGGCTCCACGAGTCCCGGGCCGCCCATACCGCGCCCAGCCCGGGTGGCCACCCCCCGGGCCCCCCCGGGCCCCGCGGGGGGGGGTGGGGGGG
>CBDUXP010000084.1:0-14423 GCA_965371225.1 uncultured bacterium
GAGGGTGGAGTTCGCGTGCGGGATGGCGATGCCCCGTTCCATGCCGGTGGTGACCGACCGCTCGCGCTCGAGCACCACCTCGAGCACGGCGTCGCGGTGCTCGGCCGCCACGACGCCCTCCGCAACGAGCACCTCCACCAGTTGGTGAATGGCATCCCACTTGTCCGGCGCCGTAAAGTTCAGCCGGATCAGCGACTCGGTCAGGATTTCGCTCAGCCGCACGTGCGGACCTGCCAGGGGGCGGCGCCGTGGGGCGTCAGCCGGATTGACCCGCCACGGGCAGCGATGCCGCGGGCCGGGTCTGGAGATGGGGGACGGGCCTCAAAAGCAAACCGGCTGTGCACCCGGCACAACCGGTCAGACCTCGGCGAGCCTAGCAGACCTCGCGTGCGCGTGCAAATCCCGCGCCCGGCCGGGCCTGGGGCGCGCCTTCCGGGGCCAGGCCTGCGCCCTAGAGGCCGGCGAACACCTCGCGGGCGGCCGCGACGGTGGCAGCGATGTCGTCCGCCGTGTGCGCGATGGAGACAAAGCAGCATTCGAACGCGCTCGGCGCGAAGGCGTGGCCGCGCTCCAACATGCCATGAAAGAATCGCGCGTACCGGTCCGCGTCCGCGTCCTGCACTTCTGCGTAATTGCGCGGCGCACCCGCGCGGAAGAAGAGGCCGCAGAGGCTGCCGATCTGGTTCACGTGCAAGGCCACGTGTGCCTCAGCAGCCGCGGCGCGCAACCCGGTCGCAAACTGGCGGCCCGTCGCCTCCAACGCGTCGTACAGCCCGGGCCCTGCGAGCGCGCGCAACATGGCGAGGCCGGCGGCCACCGCCAGGGGATTCCCGGACAGGGTGCCGGCCTGGTACACGGGCCCGGCGGGCGCCATGTGGCTCATGAGCGCGCGCGAGGCGCCGTACGCGCCGACGGGCAGGCCGCCGCCGATGATCTTGCCCAGGGTCGTGATGTCCGGCTGCACGCCGTACAGCGCTTGGGCCCCGCCCCGCGCCACCCGGAAGCCGGTGATGACCTCGTCGAAAATCAACAGGGCGCCGTGCTGCGTGCACAGGTCGCGCAGGCCCTGCAGAAAGCCGTCGACCGGCGGCACCATCCCCATGTTGCCCGCAACCGGTTCCACGATGACCGCCGCGATCTCGTCCGGCCGCTGCGCGAACAGTTCGCTCACAGCCTCCAGGTCGTTGTAGGGCGCCGTGCAGGTCGTTGCGGCGACGCTCGACGGAATGCCCGGGCTCGTCGGCACCCCCAGCGTGGCGAGGCCGCTGCCCGCTTGCACCAGCAGCGCATCCACGTGCCCGTGGTACCCGCCCTCGAACTTGAGAATGCCGTCGCGCCCGGTCGCCCCCCGCGCCAGCCGGAGCGCGCTCATGGTCGCTTCCGTCCCGCTGTTCACGAGGCGCACCTGCTCGATGCTCGGCACCGCCTCGACGATGGTCTGGGCCAGCGCGGTTTCGCCTTCCGTCGGCGCGCCGAATGAGGTGCCGCCGCGCGCGACCTCGCACACGGCGTCCACCACGGCGGGCGCGGCGTGGCCGAGGATCAGCGGGCCCCAGGACGCGACGTAGTCCAGGTACGTGTTGCCGTCCACGTCCGTGATCCGCGCGCCGGCGGCGGATTGGATGAACAGGGGTTCGCCGCCGACGCCGGCGTACGCGCGCACGGGACTGTTCACGCCGCCGGGAATGACGGCCTGCGCCGCGGCCCAGGCGGCGTGGGAGCGGTCGGTGCTTCGGTCGGTCAATCCCGCCCTACGCCCCCAGCCACTTGGCGGCGTCGGGCGCGTGGTACGTCAGGATCAGGTCCGCGCCCGCGCGCTTGATGCACGTGAGGGTTTCCAGCACCAGCGCCTGCTCGTCCACCCACCCGTTCGCGGCGGCGGCTTTCACCATCGCGTACTCGCCGGACACGTTGTACGCCGCCGTGGGCATGTCAAAAGTGTCGCGCACCTGCCGCACGATGTCGAGATAGGGCAGCGCCGGCTTCACCATCACGATGTCCGCGCCCTCGTCGATGTCCAGCGCCACCTCGCGCAGCGCCTCGCGCGCGTTCGCGGGGTCCATCTGATAGCTCTTCCGGTCGCCGAACTGCGGCGGCGACTCCGCCGCGTCGCGGAAGGGACCGTAGAACGCGGACGCGAACTTCGCGGCGTACGACATGATGGGCGTGTCTTCGCATCCTGCGTCGTCCAGCGCGTCACGCACCGCACCGATGCGCCCGTCCATCATGTCGCTCGGCGCCACCATGTCCGCGCCCGCGTGCGCGTGCGACACGGCCATCTCCGCCAGCCGGCCGAGCGTCGCGTCGTTGTCCACGTGAAAGTGCTCCGACTCGGGGTCCCGGCTCACGATGCCGCAGTGGCCATGGTCCGTGTACTCGCACAGGCAGACGTCCGTCACCACGCACAGGTCGGGCACCGCGTCCTTGATGCCCTTGATCGCGTCGCAGACGATGCTGTCCATGCCCGTGCCGCTGCCGCCGACGGGATCCTTCGTGTCCGGAATGCCGAACAGAATGACCGCGGGAATACCGAGCCCGTGCACGTCGCGGGCGAGCGCGGCCGCGGTGTCCACGCTGAGCTGGTACTGGCCCGGCATGCTCGACACTTCGGCCTTCACGCCGGAGCCCGAGCGCACGAACATGGGGTACATGAGATCCGTCGGCGCGAGCGCCGTTTCCCGCACCATGTCGCGGAGGGCCGGGGTCGCCCGCAGCCGCCGCAGGCGCTGAATCGGAAAGGCCATAGGGCCCCTATTCTAGTACGGGCGGGACCCGCGGCATCCGGCCCCAGGCGCAGCGGGTTAGGAGAGGCGGGTATCCACCGTGAGAACGAGCACGGTGAACGTCAGGAGCAGCGCCAGGAACAACCACAGAGCGAAGGCCGCGCTGCCCCCCATGTGGGGGTTGTTCAGCCGCCGCTGTCCCAGCTTGACGCCGAACCAGCCCCCGGCCACCCCCGCGCCGAGCAGTGGCAGGTCGAACAGGAGCAGGCGCGCCCAGCCGACGATGAAGAACGCGTACAGCGACGGGCGGATGTAGAGGATGGCCAAGGCGTAGATGAGGCCGGGCAGCGCCGCCCACACCGCTTGGGGATTCTGGACCAGCTTCAGCCAGACGGCGGCCGCGATCCGTTCCAGCCGGACCCGCACGGGCCCGCCGGGGGGCGGCGTCTCGGCCTGCTCCGCCTGCACCACGTCGGGCAGGGTGAATTTGCTCAGGGAATCCGACATCAGCTCACGACCATCGCGTGTCCCCCATCGTGCCAGATGCGCGGGGGGTTTACCACTCTCTTCCGTCTCTTACGCCCCGCCCGTGCCGGCAGGGGCGAGCCCCCAGTGGGCCACGAGCGCGGCGAGGAGGCCGGGAATGTCGTGCTGCTCCGCCTCGACGGCGATGGGCACGTCGTACTCGCGCAGGGTGTCCGACGTGATGGGCCCGATACTGGCCGCGGGGGCGTGGGCGAGAATCTGCCGGGCGGGCGCGTCGCCCAGCGCCTGGAAGAAAAACCGCACGGTGCTTGAACTGGTGAACGTGATCGCGTCGGCCCCGTGCGCGATCAGGTCGGCGCGCACCGCTTCGCTCACCTCCACTTCGGGCACCGTGTCGTACACGTCCACCACGTCCACGGCCGCGCCGTGTTCGCGCAGCGTCTCGGGCAACACGGACCGCGCCTGCGCCGCCCGCGGGAGGAGGAACCGTTTGCCGGCAACGGATTCCCGCGCCAGGAGGGTTTCGAGGATGGACTCGGCCACGAATTTCGGAGGAAGGAGGTCCACGGCGATCTTGTACGCCTCCACGGCGGTCTTGGTGGCCGAGCCGATGGCCGCGATGCGCGCCGTGCCGAGGCCGCGAATGTCCCCGTGGGCAGCCATCACCGCATCGAAGAAGCGCGTCACGCCGTTGACGCTGGTGAAGATCACGTAATCGTACTCGCCGGCCCGCCGGGCGGCGGCCTCCACCGCGCCGGGATCCGCGGGCGGGACGATGCGAATGGTGGGCAGCTCGAGAATTTCCGCGCCCTGCGCGGCCAGCCGGTCGACCAGCTCACTCGCCTGCGCCCGGGCACGGGTGACCACGATGCGCCGCCCGAACAGCGGCCGGGTCTCGAACCACTGGAGCCGCTCGTGAAACTCCACCACGGTGCCCACCAGGGTCAACGCCGGCGCGGTGATGCCGGCCGCTTTCACCCGCTCCGCGATCTCGCAGAGGGGGGCCGTCACGGTCCGCTGGCGCGGCGTGGTGCCCCACTGAATCACGGCCGTGGGCGTTTGGGGATCGCGCCCGTGATCGATGAGCTGGTGTGCGATGCGGGGCAGGTTGCGCACCCCCATGTAAAACGCCACGGTCCCGATCCCGGTAGCCAGCGCCCGCCAGTCGATGCCCGATTCCCCCTTCGTCGGATCCTCGTGCCCCGTCACCAGCGCGAACGTCGGGGTCGCGGTCCGGTGCGTGACGGGAATGCCGGCGTACGCCGCCGCGGCGATGGCCGCGGTCACGCCCGGCACCACCTCGTACGGAATCCCGGCGTCGACGAGCACCTCCGCCTCTTCCCCGCCGCGACCGAACACGAAGGGATCGCCGCCCTTCAGGCGCACGACGCGCTTCCCCTGCCTGGCGAGATCGACGAGCAGCGTCCCGATGGCATCTTGCGGCACGCTCGGCTCGCCGCCGCGCTTGCCTACGTAGTGCAACTCGGCCGCGGCGTTCGCCATAGCCACGATGCGGGGATTCGCCAGCGCGTCGTACACCACCGCGTCCGCCTCGGCGAGCACCTGTTGGCCGCGCAGGGTGAACAGGCCGGGATCACCCGGCCCCGCGCCGACCAGATACACCGTGCCGCTCATGCGGTTCGACTCCGCAGGAGGTCGTCAATAATGTCCGCCGCGCCGGCGTCGAGCACCTGCTGCGCCAGCGTCCGGCCCAAGGCCTCCGGCTGGTCGAGCGGCCCGGTGGCGCTGCGGGCAAACGTCCGCGTGCCATCGACGGCGACCACCGCACCGCGCAGGTCCAGGGCGCCGTCGCGCAACACGGCGTAAGCCCCCACGGGCACGGAGCACCCGCCCCCGCACGCGTCGAGAAAGCCGCGTTCGGCCTGCACGCACGCGGCGATGTCCGCAGCGTGGATCGGAGCGAGCAGCGCGCGCCACTCCGGCTCGTCGCGACACTCCACGCCGAGCGCGCCTTGCGCGGGCGCGGGGAGCATCACCTCGAACGACAGCACTTCACTCGCCTGGTCGCCACACCCGAGCCGCCGCAGGCCGGCGTATGCCAGAATCGTCGCGTCGCATTCGCCGCGGCGCACCTTGTCCAGGCGGGTGTCCACGTTGCCGCGGATGTCCTGCACGTGCACGTCCGGCCGGACCGCCAGCAACTGCGCCCTGCGCCGGACACTGCTGGTGCCCACCGTCGCGCCGGCAGGCAAGGCCGCCAAGGTCGCGCCCTCCCGGCTGACCAGGGCGTCGCGCGCGTCCTCACGCCCGGGCACCGCGCCAATGCACAGCCCATTCGCCACGGCCGTAGGCAAATCCTTCAGGCTATGCACCGCCACGTCCACGCGCCCGTCGCGCAACGCGTCTTCCAGCTCTTTCGTGAACGCGCCGGCGCCGCCCAACTGGTGGAGCGGGACGCCCTGCGTGTGGTCTCCGGTGGTCGTGATGAGTTCCAGCACGAACTCCCGATCCGGATGCGCGGCCGCGAGCGCGGCCTGCACGAGGCCCGCCTGGGTGCGGGCCAGCGTCGAGCCGCGCGTGCCGATGCGAACCGGGCGAGGCACCACGGGGCCGTTAGGATCTCGGCGGCCGGAGCCGGAGCAGCCGCTCGAACGCACGCAAAATGTGGTGGCCGTCCGGCTCGGCGGCGGCGCTGTTCACCTCTTGCAACGGCTGATTGAGCAGCTTCTTCACCAGCCGATCCGTAAACTGCCGAATCTCTTCGCGGTCCTGTTCGCTGACCCCGTTCAAGCGGCGCAACGTGCGCTCCAGCTCGGCGTTGCTGACGGCGTGCCAACTCTCGCGCACCGCCGCAATGGTCGGCCCGAGGTCGCGCGTCTCGAATTCCGTGAAAAACTCCCGCGCCGCCGTGTCGACCATCTCGGTGGCCGAGACGAGTTCCTGGTTCCGCAGGCCCACGTGCTGCTCGACCACCTCTTTCAAATCATCCAGGTTATAAAGGTACACGTTGTCCAAATCCCCCACGACCGGGTCGATATCGCGGGGGGTGCTGATGTCGAGGAACAGCATGGTGCGGTTGCGGCGTCGGCGCCGCGCCGCCCGCACGTGCGCTTCCGTCACGACGGTGTGGGGCGCCGCGCTGGAGCCGATGATGATGTCCGCCTGGGACAGGTGGCGGCCCAGTTGGTCGAACCGGATCGCACTGCCCCGGTAGGCTTTGCTGAGCGCCACCGCACGGTCGTAGCTGCGGTTGGCGACCAGCAGGGCGGTGGCGCCCCGCTTCACCAGCGCGCGCACCACGCCCTCCGCGGCTTCGCCCGCGCCGATGACGAGGATCGTCTTGTCCGCCAGCCCCGTGAAGATGCGGAGCGCAAAATCCACCGCGACGGACGCGACCGAGACGTGCCCGCGGCCCACCGCGGTTTCCGTCCGGACCGCCTTGGCCACGTGGAACGCGCGCTGGAACAGGCTGTTGAGGGCTTTGCCCGTGCCCCCGGCCTCGGTGGCGGCGCGGTAGGCCTGCTTCACCTGCCCGAGCACTTCCGCCTCGCCGACCACCATGGAATCCAGACTGCAGGCGACGCGGAACAGGTGGCGCACGCACTCGGCGCGTTCGTAGGCGTACGCGTGGTCGCGCACCGTCCCCGCATCGGCACCGGTGAAGTCACTCAGCGACGCGAGCACCCGGTCGCCGGGCAGCGGGTCCGGCGCCGCGAGGTACACCTCGACGCGATTACACGTGGACACGAACACGCACTCCTCCGCCGACACGGTCGTGCGCAAGTGGTCCAGTAGTGCGGGCACGCGCGACGCATGCAGCGCCAGTTGCTCGCGCACGTCGAGCGGCGCCGTATCATGATTCACCCCGACGACCTGCAGGTAGCGCGGCCGCGCGGCGGGCGGAGTGGCGGGCATGGTGTGGCGAACCTTCTCGCTAATAGTTCCCGTGACTGACCCCGAGGAACAAGGTGGTGCCCAGGAACGTGAACAACACACAGAGGAAGCCCGCGACGGTTCCCCACGCTACCTTCCGCCCATAGAGCCACGCCGTCCGGCTGCCGATGAACAGGAACGCGTAGGTCACCCACGTCACGCCCGCGCTCAGGACTTTCGCGTCGCGCGTCCAATCCCCGGCGAGCAATGCGTGGCGATGCGCCAAGAACACCCCGAGGACGACCGCGATGGTGAACAGGGGAAAGCCGATGGCCAAGATCTGCCGGTTCAGCAGCTCCATGGCCTCCAGCGACGGCAGGCGGCGTGACAAGCCCCGCAGTTGCTTGTGGCGCAGGCGGCGTTCCTGCAAGACGTACATGCCCGCCGTGATGGCGCCGACCGTGAACGCGGCGTAGCCCAGGAACGCGCAGAGCATGTGCAGGAGGAACAGGCCGGTGCGCAACTCGGGGCGCACGGTCCCCACCGGCGCGTGCAGGACGACCGCCAGCAAGGCCAGGAGCGCGAGGAACGGCAGGAAGAACGTGGGGAGCGCTTCCATGCGCGCGCGCAGGCTCACCACGAGCGCCAGCAGCATGCTGCACCACAGGAAGAACGTGACGGCCTCGAAGAGGCTGCTGATGGGCAGAAACCCGAGCGCGACCGCGCGCAACGCCAAGAACGCCGTGTAGCCGACCAGCGCCAGGATCACGCTCCAGTGCGCTACGGGGGACGCCACGTGCGGCGTGCCGTTCGCCGGCGGGCGGATCAGCGTCCGCACGCTCCACGCGCCGCCGACCCACAGGGCGAGCGTGGCGGCCAGGAACACGAAGCGCTCCACGGCAAGCATCAGTCGCGTGCCTCGGCGGGGGTCAGCACGTCGCGCAGCGCCCGCTCCAACGCCGCGGCCCCACCCTCCGCGTACAACTGCTCGCAGGGCAGCGCCGCCAGCCGGCTGAACAGCGCGCGGCGCCGTTCCGCGTCCGGTTCGGCGCGCACCACGTCAGGGCGCAGGCGGCCGAGCAGCTCCACGAACGGGCCGTAGGCCTCGCCGAACTGCGCCTCGAGCTGTTCGCGAATGTGGCGCGCGAGCGCGGGGCTCGCCCCGGCGGTGCCCACGGCGATGCTGAGGGTGCCGCGCCGCACGGCACCGTTCACGAAGAAGGTGCACGCCTCCGGATCGTCCGCCACGTTCACCCACACGCCGGCCGCCCGGGCCGCGGTGGCGATGGTGGCATTCACCGCGCGGTCATTCGTGCAGGCGAACGCGAGGGTGTGGCCCAACACGTCCGTCGCCTGGAACGGTCGCTGCTGCACGATAAGGTCGGGTCCGGCCGCGAGCGCGGGGTCCACGTCCGGGGCGACGAGCGTCACGCGCGCCCCGGCCTCACGCAGGGCGTCCACCTTGCGGCGGCCCACGGCTCCCCCGCCCACCACGAGGCAGGCTCGGCCCGCCACGTCCAGGGAAATCGCGAGCTGGCCCATGGCGCTCCGTCAGGCGGCTTCGACGCGGACGGGCGTTCCGATGCGGATGAGCTGGAAGAGTTCCCGCGCATCCTCGTCGTACATCCGCGGGCACCCGTTGCTCGCCTCAGTGCCGATCGTATCCGGCTGGATCGTGGCGTGGATGCCGTACCCCTCCCCAAGCCCTGGTTCCAGGGCGCGCATCCCCATCCACCGCGAGCCGAGTTCGTTGTCCGGCGCGCCGGGCGCGATCGGCCCATCGGGCGACCACCACGTGGGATCCTTGATCTTGTCCTTGATCTCGAACTGACCCACGGGGGTGCAGCCATCCACGCCGAGGCCGACCGGATAGACGCCGAAGATGCGCTCCCCGTCATACAGCGTGAGCGTGAACTGCTCTTTGTTGATCACGACGTTGAAGTCCGTTTCGGGAATCACCAGCCGCTGGCTCACGCGCAGCCGGCCGGCGTCCTTAATCCCGTTCACGTTCATGATGAGGTCCACGGTGCTGCGGTACCGCTGCGCGATGGATTGCAGCGTGTCGCCGGGCCGCACGAGATGGACCGCGTGGCGTTCGGGATCCACGCGGCGCGTGTGCAGCACCGCCAGATTGATCTCGCGCAACGCGGCGCCGGCGGCGAGCACCGTGGCCCGCGCATCCGCCTCCCGCACCGCCGCTTCATAGTGGGTCGCCGCCGCGTCCGTATCGCCCTGCGCCCGCGCCAGGTGGCCCAGGTTGAGGGCCGCGTCATCCACATAGGGGTTGGGCCGCGCCTGGCGGACCTGCTCGAAGTACCGCCGCGCCGCGTCGGCGTCTCCCAACCGTTCGGCGCAGATGCCACGGTGGTAGGCGATTTCCTGCGCCGACACGTCGCCGGGTTGCGCGGCGACCTTGGCCCAGTACGCGTCGGCGTCCCCGTACCGCTCGGTCCGCTGCAGGAGTTGCGCCATCTTGTACTGCATCTCCACCACGTACAGTCGGCCGGTCCGCCGCTGCAGCAGCTCGGCCATCAACTCTTCGGCCTGCGTATCCTGCCCCGTGTCGAACAGGCTGTTGGCCGTGTGGTAAACCTCGGCCGAGTCCTTGACGGCGCGCTGATGGGCCACCGCGCCCAAGGCCCCGACGGCGGCCACGATGAGAACAGTACTGATGAAACCGATGGCGGCGCCGGATCGCATGGTCACGAGGAATCGGACTCCTTTTGGGGGCGATGGCCTGCCGGCCACCGGTCTCGCTGGAACTTCTTTGACGTCAGCGACTTACCTGAGTGATGCGTCGTCGGGCACCCCGGAGTTACATCTGATGAGATAGTAGCACAGCCGTTTTTCCACGGCAAAGCCGCCGCCCGAATTGCCCGGTGCTCCTGCGAACCCGAGCGCTACAATAGAGGGGTGCCGCTTCGGCCCCGTCGTGTTCCCGGCCACCTCCTGCTCCCCCTGTGCCTCATGTGTCTCTCCAGGGCCGGGTGGGCACAGCCACCCGTGGGCAGCGGCCGCGTGGGTGCACCGGCGGACGCGGCTCCCGCCCAAGAGCCCGCGGGCACCGCGGCGGCGCCGGACGCCGTGCATCTGACCAACGGCAACATCGTGCGTGGCTATGTGGCCGAGGCAACGGAGACGGCGGTGGTGCTGATCAAGGAGATGCGGCGCGGTTCCTTTACCCGCGCCACGCTGTCCCGCCGGACGGTCGAGCGAATCGAGTACGCCCCGCCCGCCGCGCGCACCGCGCTCAAGGCGCGCATCGACTGGTGGGAGCAGAAGAAACAGCGCGACGCGCTGGCCGCCAGCCGGTTCATCACGCAGCCCTCGACCGAACACCCGGGCGCGTGGGAAGCCACCGGGCCGTACTTCCGCATCGTGTGCGATGTGAACGCGAGCACGACGCGGGAAATGGCCTTTCGCCTGAACACCATGTACGAGACCTGGGGCCAGGTGTTCCGCCGGGGCCCGCGCGGCGGTGCCCCCACCACCATGTACGTGGTGGCGAACCTGGCGGCCTATCGTCAACTCATGCAGCGGGCGGGCGGGGGGGCCGCCGCCGTCGCCATGAGCGGCGGTTTCTACGCGCCGCCCCCGGCCGACGTGAGCGTCATTCCCATCCGCTTCCATGACGCCGACGCGACCATGGCGCAGATCGCTGCGACGGAGCGGCGGTACGCGGGCCGCCTGGATCCCAGCGCGTGGGACCGGTTCAAGCGCAAGACGAAGAGCGCCCTCGCGACGGAACGGGCGGCACAGATCTCGACCGCGTATCACGAAGGCATGCACGCGTTCATGCACAAGGAGCTGTTTCCCAATACCCACGCCGTGCCGGTCTGGTTGAACGAGGGCATGGCCACCTACGTGGAGACGCAGCGGGAGGACATGGAGGGGTTGCGCACGCAGGCCGTGAACCCCGGGAAGTATCCGGTGGTCCGGCACGAGCTGAGCGTGGGCGGGTTGCCCGGCATCCGGGCGCTCGTGGCGCGCGCCGCGTCGATCACCCAACACGACACGGGGCGCAGCGCCGGGGCGTTCTACGCCGCGTCCTGGAGCCTGGTGTACTTCCTCAATAACGAGCGCGGCGCCCTGGGCAACGATATGTACGCGCGGTACGTGGACGCGCTGGAGGGCGGCACCCCGCCCATCGCCGCGTTTGAACTCATGACCGGCGAACCCTTGGCCGACACCGAAGCCGCCTGGCACCGCGCAATCCCGAACTGGAAGTAGGGCGGTCACGAGGGCCGGTCCACGGGACAAGGTCACTGCGCGACCTCTTGCAGCGGCTGTCCATGGCAATCTCGCCCGTGGATGCCCCATCCTAAGCCCTTTTGGGCCAAATACTTCCTACCGAGCGGGCCCATAGCTTGATTTTAATACCTTTTATTCCTATACTTGTGGGTGTGTGCTGAGCAGTGTTCATTTTCTGAAGTGGAATCGGTACCGCCCTGGTGGTGGGACAAATGGAGGAGGGGGCGGGACGGCTGCCCACCCAAGCGCGGCATACAGCCGTGCGCGTGGGAGGCGTAGTTATGCAGCTCGCTCATGCATCGGGACGCGCGGGTGACCGCGCCCGCTGGGTCTACCCGGTCTTCCTCTGCCTGTTCCTGCTGACGGGCGCCACGGGCCTGGTGTACGAAGTGGTCTGGCAGCGGCTACTCGGCCACGTGTTCGGCGACACGGCCGCGGCGGCGACCACGGTGCTCGCAGCGTACATGTGGGGATTGGCCGTCGGCGCTTTGACCATCGGGACCCGGGCGGTGCGCCGCGGCTGGGCCACCCTGCGCGCCTACGCGGCGCTGGAAGCGGGAGTCGCGCTCTACGCGCTTGCCGTACCCGCGCTGCTCGCGGGCGTGCAGGCAGTGCACGTGGCCTGGTATCCCGCCCTGGTGGACCTGCCGTGGGTGTTGACCGCCGTACGCTTCACGCTGGCCTTTGCCGTGCTCGCGGTGCCGACCACGTTGATGGGTGCGACCCTGCCCATTCTCGCTGCGGCGTTGGCCACGGACCCGCAGAGCCGCGGCCGGCGGCTGGGACTGCTTTATGGGCTGAACACCTGCGGCGCCGTGTGCGGCTGTGTACTGGCGGGCTTCGTGGGCCTGCGTCTGCTCGGCGTCACGGGCACGGCCTACGCAGCTGTGGGGCTCAATCTCTGCGTGAGTGCTGCGGCGTTTATTCTGGGCGCCCCGGGGCGGACCCGGCTCCGCCACCCCACCCGGCCCACAGCGGAGCCACCCTGGTCGCCCGCGGTGTGGGGCTGGGCAGCGGTAGCGGTCATCACCGGCGCCACTGCCCTGGCTTATGAAGTGTTGTGGGTCCGCACGCTCGTCTTCTATCTGAACAATTCCACGTACGCGTTCACCGGCATGCTCGCGACCTTCCTGCTGGGGCTCGCAGGCGGCAGCCTGGCGGCGTATCGGTTACTGGATCACCGGCGTACGGCGCGCCTGGTGCTGGTGGCCGGGCAGGTAGCCGTCGGCCTCTGGGCGCTCGGCGCCCTGCCGTACGTGCAGGATGTGTACGCCGCGTTGGGCGAGCGCTCGGTGGTGTTTCGGGCGAACTTCTGGGGCGTGCCTCCGGCCGTCATCCTGGCCAAGTGCGCCATCCTCATGGGCCTCCCCGCACTGGCGCTGGGTATGGCCTGGCCGCTGGTAACGGCGCTTGCGGGCCTGGAGCACGACTTGTCGGCGCGCGTGGGCCACTTCTACGCGATCAATACGCTGGGCGCGTGCGTCGGCGCGCTGGCGGCGGGTTTCGGCCTGCTGCCCGCGCTGGGCGTACACGGCAGCCTGTACGCCGTGGGGCTGGTGAACCTCGGCTTAGCGGCCGTGCTCGGCCTACCCTTGCTGCGGCGCCGGATGCGGGTGAACGCCGCCGCGATCGCGTGCACTGTACTGGCGCTGCTGGCCGCGGTCGCCCCGCAGGGCCGGGTGCTGCGCCGGGCGGACGAGAAGTGGGACCGCCTGCTCTTCGCCCGGGATACCCACGCCGCGTCCGTCAAGGTGTATACCCGCGCGGAGGACGGACACCGCGTGATCAGCATCAACGGTTATGAGGTGGCGGGCACCAGCACGTGCCTGCGGGAGATTCAGCAGGCTCTGGCGCACTATCCCATGCTGCTGCACCCCCGGGCAAAGACGGCGCTCGTGATCGGCTTCGGCGCGGGCGGGACATCCTACGGACTTACGCTGTATCCGCTGGAGCGGATCGACATGGTCGAGCTGGTGCCAGCGGTGATCGACGCTTCCCGCAGCCTGGCGCGCGTCAATCACCTGGTGGCGTTCCAGGAACCACGGTTCCACGTCATTCTCGACGATGGGCGAAATTACGTGCAGAGCAGCCGCCGGCGGTACGACATCATCACAGTGGACGCCATCGACCCGAAGCATGCGGGGAACGGCCACCTCTACGCGCGGGAGTTCTACGACGCCTGCCGCGCGCGGCTGAACCCCAGCGGGGTGCTCGTCCAGTGGTTGCCCTACCACCTGCTGACGACGGGCGAGTTCAAGCTTGTCGTGCGGACCTTCCAATCCGTGTTCCCCGAGACGTCCCTCTGGTTTACGCCCTACTACGACTACCTCTTGCTCGTGGGCACGCCCGAGAAGCTGGAGGTGTCCGTCGACCACGTGCGGACCGCCTTCGGCGATCCGCAGATTGGGCCGGATGCACGAGCCATCGGCCTCACCGATCCGGTCACCTGGTTGGCGACCTATGCCCTGGGGCCGGCGGACGTGCGCGCGTTGGTGAATGACGGCGGCCCGCTCAACACGTACGATCGGCCTCGCCTGGAATTCTTCGCCGGGGCGAACGATGCCACCCTCGGCGGGCTGCCGTTCGAGCAGGGGCGGGGCCTGCCGCGCCTGAATCTAGCTCGGTTGCGACCGGAAGAGCGCGCGGCGTTTACCGCGGCGCTGCCCCGCGGCCTGGAAGCCGGTCGGCTCCTGTCGCGCGGGCGCGCATTGCACGCGCGCCGGCAGTTCGCCGAGGCGCGGGAGGTGTACCAACGGGTAGCACGCGCGTTTCCCGAGCATTCGGCGCCACGGTTTCTCCTAGCGGGCCTGGCGGACCAGGTGCAGGACGCCATCGACCAACGCTTGGCGGCGCTCCCGCACATGCCGGGGGACAGCGAAGTGCTGTTCGAACTGGGGACCCTGTACGAGCAGGCCGGCCGGCCGGCGGCGGCCGAGGCGTACTACCGCCGCGCGCTCCAGGTGAATCCCCGCTGCAAACGGTCGCGCCTGAACCTGGGGCAACTGTACGCGCGGCACGGCTACTTTCAGAGAGCGCTCGCGCAGTTTTCACAGGTGCTCGAACGGCACCCCTCCTGCCCGCGCACGCACTACAACCTGGCCCTGGTGCTCCACGAGATGGGGAACCAAC
>CBDUXP010000085.1:0-13746 GCA_965371225.1 uncultured bacterium
CCTCGATCGCGCCGCGGCTATGCAGAATCTTGTCCGCCAGATGCGCCGGCGGCGCGTACGCCTCGGGCAAGGGTGGGGCGTCCGCAGTCGATGGCGCGGGCGAGAGTTTAGCGCCGCAGCCGGCGCAGAAGGCGTCGTCGGGCGCGTTCAGGGTGCCGCACGCGGCGCAGAGGCATTCCACCCCCGCGCCACACTTGGTACAGAATCGTGCTCCCTCGCGAACGGCTGCCCCGCATGCCGAACAGTCCATCACTCCGCATCCCCCGCGCGGACATCTGAGACGTCCCAGCCCGTGCCAGCGCAGCGTATGCCACGCTTGCGGCCTCGTCAACGGGCGGACTGTCCGCGCCCAACCCCCCAGGATGCTGAACCGCCGAGCCGCCGAGGACGCCAGGAGGGCATGAAGAGAAACAGCCGGCCTGTCGCCGTCGCTCGAGGCCGCGAGCGATATCCCAAGGATACCCTGGACATAAGGGTTGTGTTACCAATACCTTATGGAGAGCGTAGTCCGAGCGACGCCGCACAGCTGACACTCCGGTTTGGCGTGCGCAGCGTCGGCGCGGTGCGCCGGCGTGCGTGATTGCGGGGGCTGGGCGGCTCTGGTAGCATGCCTCTATCGAGGGTGACCGGGGGGGCGCCCCAAGGTGTGCCGATGCCGAAACGCCGTTGTGATCGCTGTGGGGCCGAACTTCGCGCGGGTGCGTACTACAACGTCACGCTGGAGCTGAAGTCCGACGCGGACCCTCTGCAGTTCAAGGCCAGCGACTTGCGCCGCGACACCCAGAAGGAAATCGACGGCCTCGTGGAGCAGATGCGGGACGCCGACCCCAAGGCGCTGGAGGCGGACGTGTACAAGCTCATGAAGTTCCGCGTCTGCCGCGGCTGCCAGCAGGTGTTGCTGCACGACCCGCTGCAGCGAAGCGGCCTCACACCGGAACAGTGGCCGGAGTTCGACGTGGACGATTTTCTGGATTCCCTCGGTGACGCCGACGCTGCCGACGGGGACTGAGGCCACGGCGCGTTGGCGTACACCACCGTACAGCGGCGCGAGATTTACGAGGGGCGCGTGTTGCATGTGGTGGTGGACGACGTGCGCGACGGCGGGGGCACTACGCACACGCGGGAACTCGTGTTGCACCCGGGCGCGGCGGCGATCGTACCCGTGCTGGCGGACGGGCGCGTTATTCTCATCAAGCAATACCGGCACGCCACGGGCGGGGACATCTGGGAGATCCCGGCGGGCACCCTGGAACCGCCCGAATCGCCTGAGGCCTGCGCGGCGCGCGAGTTGACGGAAGAGACGGGCTACCGGGCCGACCGGTTGACGCCGCTGGGGGAGTTTTACACCGCGCCCGGGTTCTGCTCGGAACGCATGCACCTGTTCCTGGCGACGGAATTACGCGCGGGCGACCAACGGCTGGACCACGACGAGCGGATTACGGTGCACGCGGCGGCGCCGGACGAGGTGGCGGCCATGGTGGCCGACGGGCGCATCGCGGATGCCAAGACGCTGGTCGGCTGGTACCGGTACCAGGCGTGGTGCGCGGCCCAGGAGGATTGAACGACTGAGACGCCGCGACGGACCGCGCGAGGCACCCCCACCGCTGTCGTGAGAGGACTGTTGGTGGTGGCGCCGCCGTGGTGAGTTGCCGGCATGGCGGAGTGAGCGATCGACGACGAACTTCTCGTGGAGGAGGAGAGACATGGCTGACGTTGCACACACGCGCACGCTGGTCTTTGCGGGCCACCGGGGCGCGGGGAAAACCACCCTCATTGAACGCATCCTCGCGGACACGAAGCAGATCGACCGGATGGGCGACGTGGACGCGGGGACGACGCATGGCGATTACCTGGACGAGGAGAAGGCGCACAAGTTCACGGTCAGCCTGAAGCTCCTGCACACGGAGTACGAGGACCACCGGTTCTACCTGGTGGACGTGCCGGGCTACCTGGACCTGCAGGGGGAGCTGGAAGCGGCGTTGCGCGCCGTCGACACCGTGCTCATCGTGGTGGACGCGACGGCGGGGGTCAGCGTCGGCGCCGTACGCGCCTGGCGGCGGGCCGAAGCCCAAGGGTTGCCGCGGGCCATTTTCGTGACGCGCCTGGATAAGGAGAACACGAATTTCGTCACGTGCCTCACGGACATTCAGTCCACGTTCGGCGACAAGTGTGTCCCGGTGGTGCTACCCATCGGGCGCGAGGACCAGTTGTCGGGCGTGTACAACCTGCTCGAAGGCGGCGAGGCGCCGGCCGACGTGCAAGGGGACGCCGACGCGCTCCGCGAGCAACTCATCGAACGCGCGGCGGAAGGCACCGACGCCCTGACGGAGAAGTATCTCGAGGAGGGCGAACTCTCCGCCGCCGACGTGGCCGCCGGCTTGAAGGCGGGCATCCTCAGCGGCACGGTCGTGCCCGTCCTGTGCGGTTCGGCCGTCACGGGTGCCGGCATTCGCGCCCTGCTTGATTTCGCCGCCAGCTCCCTGCCCTCGCCCGCGGACCGCGGCACCGTCGAGGCGGTCAACGGCGAGACCGGCACCGACGTCGCGCCGGATCCCAACGCCCCGTTCTCCGCCCTCGTGTTCAAGAACCTGGCCGATCCGTTCCTCGGCAACCTCACGCTGATGCGCGTGATGAGCGGCACGCTGAAAGCGGACACGGGATTCACGAACATCACGAAAGGCCAGAAGGAACGCATCGGACACATCCTGCTGCTACAAGGGAAGGAGCAGACACATCTGGCTACCGCGGGGCCGGGGGATGTGATCGCCGTCGCGAAGCTGAAGCATACGAGCACGGGCGACACGCTTGGCGACGGGGAATTCGCCGCGCAATTCAAGCCGATCGCGTTCCCGCATCCGGTGGTCAAGCTGGCCATCGATCCCGTGGCGCGCGCCGATGAGGACAAGATCATGGAGGCGCTCCACAAGATTGTGGCGGAGGACCCGACACTACGCGTGGAACGCAACCGGGAAACGGGAGAGGACCTGATCCTGGGCATGGGGGACATGCACCTGAAGCTCGTCACCGAACGGCTCAAGACGCGCTACCGGGTGGATGCGACGACGCGGCGGCCGAAGATCGCGTACAAGGAAGCCATCAAGAAGACGACCTCCGCGCGCTACCGCCACAAGAAGCAGACCGGTGGCAAGGGCCAGTTCGGCGAGGTGGAACTGGAGATCAGTCCGCTCCCGTCGGATCAGCATTTCGAGTTCGTCAACGACATTCGCGGCGGGGTCATCGCCGGCGGCTTCATCCCGGCCGTGGAGAAGGGGGTGCGCGAGCGCATGGAGCGCGGCGTCGTCGCGGGGTATCCCGTGGTGAACGTGAAGTGCCGCCTCTATGACGGGATGCAGCATACGGTGGACTCCTCGGAGATGGCGTTCAAGCTGGCCGGGTCGCATGCGTTCCGCCTCGCGTGCGAAAGCAACGCCATGTGCCTCCTGGAACCGATTGTGAACGTGGAGGTGCAGGTGCCGGATGAGTTGATGGGCGAGATCAATGGGCTGCTCACCACGAAGCGGGGCCGGATCCAGGGCATGGACACCACCGCCTACGGACAAGTTATCCAGGCCCAGATGCCGGAAGCGGAGATGATCGGCTTCAACGCCGAACTGCGCTCCCACACCGCCGGGCGCGGCACGTACGAGATGCAGTTCTCGCACTACGAGGAGGTGCCCGGCCAGGTCGCCGAGAAGATCATCGCGGACGCGAAAGTCAAAAAGGACGAGGACTAGCTCCGGCGAGGCGGCCCGGCGCGGCCCGTGCGCGGTGCTATACTCGCGCCCGCAGCGGTTCTTCGCTGCGTCGCTCGTGAGCGCGCCCCCCCAGCCCGAGGCCATCCCGGTGTCCCGCATTCCGCCCCTGCCGTGGATCGCCTGGGCCCTAATCACCGCCTGGGGCGTGGCGCACGCGCTGGCGCCGGATGCGCCGCCGCGGGCCGCCTGGGGGTTGACCACCTGGGAGGCGTGGCCCGACTCCATGCGGTGGGCCGCCGCTGTTCTGCTGAGCGTGCTGGCCTTGCCTCCCGTCATCGCCGTGTGGGGAGCCGCCGCCGCACGGATGGGTGCGCCGGTCGCGACGCGCGATGTGCCCCGCAGCGGACGCGCCGTACTCGCAGGGGTGTTCGCCTGGCTCTGCTGGATCGGGCGCAGCGGCAACCTCCATTACGGCGACGGCGTCGTCGTCGCCAAGATCGCGCGCGCGCACGCGTCCCTGCTGCACTACGCGGGGTATAACGACGGGCGGGCGACGGCGGAACAGGTCGTCGAGTTCGCCCTGCACCGAACGGTCTTCGATGCGGTGCAGGCGCTCGGCCGGATGACGCCCTACGACACGATCGGGCTGACCCACGCGGTGTGCGGCGGCATCCTCGTCTGGCTGCTGACCGGGATGTTCGCCACGTGGTGGCCGGGGCGTGGCGCCCGCCAGTTGGCCGCGCTCGGGCTGTTCCTCTGCATGGGCGTCATCCAACTCTGGTTCGGCCACGTGGAGACATACACGCTCGGCAGCACGGCGTTCGTCGGGTTCCTTGCGGCCGGCAGCCGCACCTTGCAGGGCAAGGCCGGTCTCGCGCGCCCCGCGCTGTGGGCGGCGGGGGCGATGACGTTGCACGCGGTGTTCGGCGGCCTCGTGCTCGGCCTCGCGTGGCTGTGGCACGTCCGCTATCGCGCCGCGCCGCGCCCCGTGCGCGCGCGGAACGCCGTGTGGATCGTCGCGCCGCTGGTACTGGCCGTGGTCTGCATTGTGCTGACCTATCGCAACCTCGGGTTCTCGTGGGAAATGATCGCGGGCTTCCTGGCGCGCGACGCAGGCGAACGGCCGACCTTCGTCCCCTTGTGGGAGACCACGCGCCTGATGGAGCGCTACACCATGTTCGGTGGCGCGCACCTGCTGGACATGGTGAACGAAAGCCTGCTCACGGCGCCGTACGCGGCGGTCGCCATTGCCGGCGTGGTACTGGCGCGCGGGGTGCGCCCGTTCCGCGACGGGCCGCTGCCCGGCTTACTGGTTGCCGGGACGCTCCTGTACCTGGGCGTCATTCTGGTCTTCAATCCGAACCTGGGCGGGCGGAAGGATTGGGACCTCTTCGCGCCGCCGGCCATTGGGTACGGGCTGCTGGCCATCCTGCTGCTGTTTCGGACGCTGCCCGACGCGCGTGTGCGCGGCGGCATCATCGCCGCGTGCACGCTGGCCGGCCTGGCGCACACCGTGCCGTGGCTCGTGCAGAACGCGCGCATCGATCTGCCCCGGTACATCGGGCATCAGTTCTCGGGCGAACTCGCGGCGGCACAAGGACAGACGGGCACCGCGCTCCTCGAATACCGGCAGGCGCTGGCGATCTTGCCCACGCCGGAGCTGGCCACCACGTGCGCGGACCTGGCCCGGAAACGCGGCGACCTGCCCGGCGCGCTGCGCTACTACGCGCAGGCGATCCGCTGGGAGAATCGCAGTGAGCTGGCGCTGTTTGGCGGGTGGGAACACGCGCTGATCGCCAGCGCGGAGATTCACGAGACGCTCGGCGACGATGCCGCGGCGCGCACGGCATTCGAAGAGGCCATCGCGCTCGCCGCGCGACGACACAGCGCGTTTCCGGAGCGGGCGGTGGCGGAGGCCGGGCTCGCGCGCATCAAGCAGCGCGCGCCAGCCCACCCACCCGACAGGGCCCCGTGACCGAGCAGTCCGTCCATCGCGTGCGCGCGGGCCGTGCGTTGCTCCTGCTGGGCCTGCTCGTCTACTTCTTCGCGCTGCGGCGCTACAGCGGCATGGACCTGGGCACGGAGTGGGTGGACGCCGATTCCGGGCAGCGCTCCGCAAACGCGGTGCGCGTCTTGAACGGGGAGTTGCCCTATCGCGACTTCTGGGCGGCGTACACCCCCCTGCCCTATTTTCTCAACGCCGGATTGTTTCGGGTGTTCGGCGTGCAGCTCTCGTCATTCCGCCTGGGCCTGGCGTTGGTGGGTGCGTGCAGCGCGTTCCTCGTCTACGTCATCACGCGCCGCGTAGCGTCGCGCACGGCGGCGTCGGTGGCGTGCGCCCTCTGTGCATCGTGGAGCGTACCGAGCCTTAACGTGAATTACGGCACGTGGTATTGCGTTCCGTTTGCGCTCGGCACTATGTGGGCCGTCGTGCGCGCCACGCAGACCCCGCGCCCGTGGCCGTGGCTGCTCGCCGGTCTCTTCGCCGGAGTCGTGCTGAGTGTGAAGGTGACCTACGGCACGTACGTCATCACCGCCGCGGGCATTGCCGCCATCGCGCAGGGAGGCGGCAGCCGCGGGTTCCGGCGGCAGGCGGCGACCGCGTTGCTCGCGTTGGCCGGTGCGGGCAGCCTCACGCTCATCGCGCTCCACAACCGGCCCACCCTCGCCTCGCTCCTGCACTTCGGCCTCCCGCTGGCGTTGTGCGCCGCCTGGGCGTGGCAGACGACGCGCGCCGGCGCCGAGGGCCGCGGCCCGTGGCCGGCCCTGTGGCTTCTGGCAGGCGGGGTTGCCGCGGCGTTTCTCCCGTGGGTGCTGTACTTCGGCGTGCGCTGGGATGCCGGCGCGTTCCTGCGCCACGCGTTCATCGGCTACGCGAACATGGGCGCGTCGGTCGCGCTGCCGCCCGCGAGCCCGAGCGGGCGGGGCCTGCTGCTGGCGCTGGGCGTGGGCGCCGGGCTGGTGGCGCACGCGCGGCTGCCATCGGCCGCACCCCACACCCGTGCAGGCATCGTCGGACTGACGCTCCTCTTCTGTCTCCTCGGCCTGGCAGTGCCGGTGCAGTCGTCCCCCGACGGTGCACGGTGGCTTTACACCCTGGTGCACAGTTGGGTGCACGTGCGCAGTTTCCTTCCCCTGCTCGCCATCTGGTGCGCGCTGGTGGTGCTCTGGCGCGGGCGGGGAAGCGCCACGGCGGACCAGCCCTTCTTCGCGATTACGGTGTTCGCGACCGCCGTCTTCTTAACCTACTACCCGTACTCCGATGTCAACCACTTCCAGTGGGCCTGGCCGGTGCAAACGATCCTCGTCTGCGCGCTCGTGGATCGGTACGTCGCACGCGACGGCCGGTGGGCCCGCGCCTGGTGGCTGCTGCCGGCGGGGTTCGCCGCGGTGCAGTGGTTCGAGCTGGCGACGCACTTCGTACGCCCCGATCCGGCGAGTGGCGCGTGGCAGGCGCGCACGTTCCACTACGCCGCGCAACCCCGCGGCGACGTGTTGGTTCCCGCAGCGAACGCGGCGCGCGTGGACGCGGCGGTCGCATTCATTCGGGACTTCACCGCGCCCGGCACGCCGGTGCTCGAACTCTACGGCCACCATTTGGGATTCCTGGCCGACCGGCCGAATCCGACCTACTACGACTACTTCTGGCCGGGCTTTCTGGATGAGGCGGCGCAGCGCGATACCATCGCGGCGCTGGAGGCGCGGCCCCCCGCGTTGGTGATTGGCCATCGGCGGGATGACGCGGACGAGCCGCTCGCGCGATTCACGGAATACTTCCCGCTGCTCGGCGACTACCTGGCGGTGCGATACGAGCCGGTGCAGCGTATCGGGCCGTACGTGTTTTACGCAGCGCGGTGGCCGATGCCCGCGCGGCCCGCAGAACCCTAAACTGCTACGAAGGCGGCCTCGAGCGGTTCGAGCCACTCGAGGGGCGTCCGGACGCCGCCGAAATGCACGTCCGGCTTGACGGCGCCGTGGAAATCGCTCCCGCCCGTCTTCACGAGGCCGAGACGGTCGGCCATGGCCGCGAACCGTTCCCGGTCGTCGAGGGAGTGCTGCGAGTGGAGCACCTCGATGCCACCCAGGCCCATGTCAACGAGATCTTCGATCAAGGTTTCCACGCCGTTAATCTTCGGATGGGCGACGACGGGCACGCCGCCCGCGTCCCGGATCATGGCGCACGCCTGCTCCGGCGGCAGGAACGCCTTCTCCTGAAACGCGAGCCCACCGTCGGCGAGATAGAGGTCGAACGCTTCCTGGACGGAGCTGACCTGGCCGGTCTCGAAGAGATGCTTTGCCAGATGGGGCCGGGCGAGCGCCCCCGCCTGGTCCGGCGTCGTGATGTCCTCCAGTTCAATGGAGAGGCCGAGCCCTTGCAGCAGCTTGATCATGCGCCCGGCCCGGCCCAGGCGGAAGTCCTTGAAGCGCGCCAACGCTTCGCGCAGGTCTGCGTCAGCGGGATCGAAACCGTATCCGAGGATGTGCACGTCCTTGCCGCGGTGCATGGCGCTCAGCTCCACGCCCGGCATCAGGCGGATGCCGGCGTCCGCCGCCGCGGCCACGCCGCGCTCCCAGTAGCCCAGTTCGTCATGATCCGTAATCGCCAGCGTGGTCACGCCCGCCGCCGCCGCCTGGCCGACCACGTCTTCCGGCGTGAAGCTGCCGTCGCTGAACGTCGTATGACAGTGCAAATCCATGAATCCCGTACTACGCATGCGCAAACTCCTCGGTATTATTCCGCGGCGGTCTCCGTCTCGGCGAATACTCGGTCCAAGACGCCGTTGACGAACTTGCTCCCCTCGGGGGTGGAGAATTCTTTGGCGATCTCGATCGCCTCGTTGATGGTGACCTTCGGCGGCACATCCTGAATATACCGTAACTCGCAGATCGCCAGCCGCAAGAGACTGCGGTCGACCGGGTTCATGCGGGCCAGCGTCCAGTGCTCCGCGGCCGCCGCGAGCGTGGTATCGATCGCGTCCCGGTGCAGCCCGACCAGGTCCACCAGTTGCTGGGCGTAGCGCCGCGCCTCGGGCCCGGCCGGAAACTGCGCCCAGTAGGCGGCACAGGCGGTCTCCGTGCTATCGCCCGTGGCCTCGATCTGGAACAGCAGTTGGAGCGCCTTCTCGCGCGCTTTGCGGCGCGCGCCGCGGCGGCTGGGGTCCCGGGGCATGGCGTCAGATTCGCTCGAAGAGGTCCGTGATTTCGAGGGCGGTCACGGCCGCATCGTATCCTTTGTTGCCCACTTTGGTCCCGGCGCGCTCGACCGCCTGCTCGATGGTGTCCGTGGTGATGACACCGTAGATGACCGGGACGCCGGACTGCAAACTCACCTGCGCGATGCCCTTCGTCACTTCCGCGCTGATGTACTCGAAGTGCGGGGTCCCGCCGCGGATCAACGCCCCCAGACAGATCACCGCGTCGTAATCCTCGCTCATGGCCATCCGCTGGGCGCCGAGGGGAATCTCGAACGAGCCGGGCACCCACGCGATGGTGATCTCCTCGTCCTTCACGCCGTGCCGCGTCAGCCCGTCCAGGCACCCTTCGAGCAGCTTCGTGACGATGAACTCGTTGAACCGCGAGACGATAATGCCGTACCGCTTTCCAGTCGCAACGAGTTGTCCTTCAATAGTCCGGGGCATGGAATGGTCCTTTCTCTGTCGTCGACGCGCTCAGCGCGCCGCCTTCTCCGCCACGATGAACATGTAATCTCCCATGCCGCTCGTGAACTCGGCCGCCACGTCGGCGAACCGGCCGGTATGCAAATCGTCCAATAGCGCCGTGCAGCCGCGCTCCACCTCGGCCGGGAGGCCGAACTGCGCAAAAAGGGAAATGCCGGCCCGCACCGTCGGGTCGAAGTAGAGCACGGGGCGCTGCTTGCCACAGTAGAGGAACAGGTCTTGCAACTCCGGCGAGACCACGTACGGCTCCCGCGCGATCCGCGTAAAACCGGCGTCGGTCAGGGCCGCGAGGATCATTTCACCTGTAGACATCACCGCCGCCCCGCGACGCATGGCGACGGGGAAGTAGGCATTCAGCCAGTAGTCGCGCATCTGCTCGGGCGTCGAGGTGAAGAGCACCAATCGCCCCGCGTCCATCACGCGATACGCTTCCCGAAACGCGGGCCCCAGCGCCGGGAAATGGTGGATGGCATTCGTGCAGACCACCCCGTCGAACACCCCGTCGCGGAACGGCAGGGCCGTCGCGTCGCCCAGGTGCCAGCGCACGTGCGCGGCTTTCCCCGCAGCTTCCCCCAGCATGCGGCGCGACAGGTCCACTCCCGTCATGTTGAGCCCGTGGTCCGCGAGCGCCCGCGTATAGTTGCCCGTGCCGCACGCCAGGTCCAGGTAGCGCCCGGCCGGCCGCGGCTGCAGCAACGCATGGAGCTGCGCCGCGATACCGGGGTCGGCGCGGCGGGTGGCGTCGTAGCCCAGGCCGATGGAGTCGTATACGGCGGTGGCGCTCATGCGGGGCAGGCCGGTTAGATGGCTTGGGTAATGAGGTGTCCGAGCTTGTCGCGCTTGGTTCTCAGGTACTTCGCGTTGTGCGGATTCGCCGGCAGCTCGATGGGCACCCGCTCGACGATTTCGATGTTGTACGCCTCGAGCCCGACGACTTTGCGCGGGTTGTTCGTCAGCAGCCGCATGCGGCGCACCCCCAGGTCCACGAGAATCTGCGCGCCGATGCCGTAATCGCGCAGGTCGGGCTTGAACCCAAGCTTCTCATTCGCCTCCACGGTGTCCAGTCCTTCGTCCTGCAGGGCGTACGCCCGCAGCTTGTTGTGCAGCCCGATGCCGCGCCCCTCCTGCCGCATATAGAGCAGGACGCCGCAGCCTTCCTCGCCGATCATCTCCAGCGCCCGATGAAGCTGCGGTCCGCAGTCGCACCGCTGCGAGGCAAACACGTCGCCGGTCAGGCATTCGCTGTGCACGCGCACGAGCGGCGCATCCGCCGCGTCCAGATCGCCGCGGACGAACGCGATGTGGTGCTGGTTGTCGATCGTCGTCTCGTACACGTACGCGCCGAACTCGCCCTGCGGCGTCGGGATCGTGGTGGTCACCATGCGTTCCACGAGCAATTCCGTGCGGCGCCGGTACTTGATCAGGTCTTCGATGGAGCAGATCTTCAGCCCATGCTCCGCGGCGAACAGTTCCAGGTCCGGCAGCCGCGCCATGGTGCCGTCATCGGTCATGATTTCGCAGATGATGCCCGCGGGATTCAGCCCCGCCAGGCGCGCCAAGTCCACGCTACCCTCGGTCTGCCCCGCACGCTGCAGCACGCCGCCCGGTTTCGCGCGCAGCGGGAAAATGTGGCCCGGCCGCACGATGTCCGTCGGATTCGCGTCCGGCGCGCTGGCCGCCTCGATGGTGCGGGCGCGGTCCGCGGCGGAGATGCCCGTGGTGACGCCCTCCCGCGCTTCGATGCTCACGGTGAACGCGGTCGAAAACTGCGCCTCGTTGTCCGCCACCATCTGGGGCAACTGCAACCGATCGCACTTCTCCGGCGTGAGGGCGAGGCAGACCAAGCCGCGCCCGAACATGGCCATGAAGTTGATCGCGTCCGGCGTGACATGATCCGACGCCAGGAACAGGTCGCCCTCATTCTCGCGGTTTTCGTCATCCACGAGGACCACCATCTTGCCCTGGGCCACGTCCTCAAGTATTTCCGGAATGGGACTAAACATGGTCGCCTCCTCCGAAGGGGCCGTCGCGCCGGCTAGAAGCCGTACGCCCGCAGGCGCTCCTCGGTGAGCCCGGACGCCGCGGCTTCGGGCGGGCCGCCGCGCAGATACCGGTGCACGTACTTGCCGATCAGATCCATCTCCACATTCACCGCCGTCCCGGCGCGCAGCGCGCCCAGTGTCGTCTCCCGCAACGTCGCGGGAATCACGCTCACGGTCACGCTCTCCGGCGTCCAGGCGGCGACGGTCAGGCTGATGCCATCGATGGTGATGGAGCCTTTGTCGACTACAAACTTCATCAAGTCCTCGGGCACGGTGAAGGTCATGAGCACGGCGTTCGACTCCCGCCGCTGCTCCACGAGCCGACCGGTGCCGTCCACGTGCCCGAGCACCCAGTGCCCGCCCATCTTGTCCCCCACGCGCAGCGACGGTTCCACGTTCACGCGATCGCCCGGCCGCCGCTCGCCCAGCGTGCTCGCACGGATCGTTTCCGGAACGGCGTCCATGGTCACGCGCGCGCCCTGCACCCCCGTCGCCGTCAGGCACACGCCGTTGATGCTGATGCTGTCGCCCAGCGCCACCTCGGGCGCGGTTCGGGGCATCTCGACGGTCACCTCGTAGCCCGCGCCCGCGGGCTGCAGGACGCGCACGGTGCCCAGTTCGCGAATCAGGCCGGTGAACATTTCTACGGCTCCAGCGGCCGCACCCAGCCGCGAATACACAGGTCCTCGCCAAGCCACTCCGTGGTCACGTCCGTCAGGGTGGGCACGCGGTCCATGCGCCCCGCCCCGTCGCCCGCGAGAGGACCGGGCGCGTCCGCGCCGCCGCACACCTTCGGCGCCAGGTAACAGGCTACTTCGTCCACCACGTCCGCTTGCCACGCCGACGCGTGCACCGTCGGCCCGCCTTCCACGAGCACGCTGTGCAGCTCCGCCTCCAGGCAGCGGGTGAGCAGCGCCTTCCAGCTCACCTGCCCCTGCTTCGCGCGCAGGGACCACACCTCCGCCCCAGCGCGTTCGAGCGCGCGCACGCGCTTGTGCCCCGGCTTGAGCGTGGTGGCGATAATCGTCGGCGCGGCGGACCGCTCCTGAATAACCTTTGCGGTCGCCGGCGTGCGCGCCTGCGAGTCGAGGATGATACGCACCGGGTCGCGCCCCTGCCCTTTCGGCAGGCGCGTGGTCAGCGCCGGGTCGTCCGCCCGCACCGTGCCCACCCCCACGAGAATCGCGTCGTGCCGATCGCGCAGGCGGTGCCCGTGTTCGCGCGCGGCGGGCCCGGTCACCCACCGGCTGTGCCCGGTGCGCGTGGCGACTTTGCCGTCGAGCGTCATGGCCCACTTGGCGATCACCCGCGGGCGCCCGCGCAGCACGGCGGTGAGGAAGGGCGCGTTCAGCCGCCGCGCCTCGGCGGCGCGCAACCCGCGTTCCACCGTAATGCCCGCCTGGCGCAGCCGCTTCGCGCCCCCGCCGGCCACGTGCGGGTTCGGGTCGTCCATGGCGTAGACCACGCGCTTCACTCCGGCGGTGAGGATGGCTTCGGTGCAGGGGCCCGTGCGGCCCACGTGGTTGCAGGGCTCGAGCGTGATGTACAGGGTGCCGCCCTCGGCGCGCGGGCCGGCGGCGATGAGCGCGTTCACCTCGGCGTGGGGCTGGCCCGCCGCGTGGTGGTGGCCGCGGCCGACGATGGCGCCCTTGTTGACGGCGACGGCGCCCACGAGCGGATTCGGCGCGGTGCGCCCCGCCGCGCGGCCGGCCAGCGCCAGCGCTTCGTCCATGTACGTCTCGTCTGCCGGGCTGAACGACATCGCCCCAAGTCTCCTTCGTTCGGACACTCGGGGCACAGAGGCACGCGTCGCCAGAGACACCTCACGCGGCGCCCGCCGACACCCGTAGCAGCAGCAGCACGGCTGCCGCCACCCTGGCCTGACATCACAACACCCCGGAGCGCACACTACACTCCGGGGCAGGCCATACGGGTCCCGTTGCCTGGCAACGACTACCCGGTCCGCTCTATCATCCGGACTCTTACCGTCGGCCGAGGACTCACACCTCGTCAGGGTTGGCCGTACTACCGAGCCAACCGTCGCGGGCTTCGGAGCTTGCGCCCCGTCACCGCCGGTCGGGAATTGCACCCTGCCCCGAGGGACCGTTATATCTGGTGAACTAAGTTTACCCCGCTCTGGGGGCCGGGTCAAGGATTTTTGGCCAGCCGGCCAGAAATAAGCTTCGTGGGGAGATCTGCCCCTGCCCCCGAAACGACGAGAGCCCGGGCGCGTTGGTGCGCCCGGGCTCCGTTCGATTGCACACTCGTCAGCGGGAACCGCGACGAGCCGCGGTCGGGACTACCAGCGGTCCCGGCGTCCGCCGCCGCCGC
>CBDUXP010000086.1:0-13728 GCA_965371225.1 uncultured bacterium
CAAGGGCGGGTCGCGGAAGAGGGCGGACACGCAGGTCCGCCCCTACGAAGAATCCTCTTGGTGTCCTTGGTGTCTTGGTAGTTCGGTTGTCTTCTTCTCGGCGTGCCTCGGCGTGCTTGGCGGCTTGGCGGTTAACTCTGCTGTAACAATTCCGCCACGTGCTGCGCGCGGATGGGGGCGCCCATCTCCGTGAACAGCCGGTGCGCCTCGCGCAGCTCCCGCTTCTGCGCCTCCGCGTCCCCCGTCACCCGCGCCAGCTCCGCAAGCTCCATACGAATGAAGGGCTCCTCCATCGCATAGCCATGCTCGGCGATCAGCACCAACGCCTGCTGGAGGATGCTGCCAACCTGTTCGGCAGCCGCGGCACCGTCGGTGCGCAACAAGACTCTAGCTAAGGCCGCAAGCGCACCGCATTCCTGGAGCGTGGCGCCTTGATCCTGCGCCAGGGCAAGCGCCTCTTCGGCAGTAGCGCGCGCGCGGTCGGGCTCGCCTGTTTCCAGAAGCGCGCGTGCGAGCCACGCGAGGTAGTACGACTCCTTTTCCCGTCCGATGCCTCGCGTGCGGGAGAAATCCAGGGTCTGTTCCATAGCCGCCACTGTCTCGGGCCAATCTTCAGCCGTGAGATATGCCAACCCCCGCCAGCCATAAGCCAGGACGCGGGAGAAGGGGCTCCCGATCTTCTCGGCAATCTCAACCGCCTGGACCGCATGCGTTTGCGCCGTGGGCGCGTCACCCGTGTACCACCCGCCGGAGACCACATCGCCATAGGTCCAGCCCAACGGCTCCACGTCATGCTCGTGTTCGCGCGCCAGCGGAATCGCCTCCTCCCAGATGCGCGCGGCCTCGCGAATACGGCCCAAGGGGGCGAGAAGCAATCCGCGAATACAGGTGTAAAAGGCATACGGACGGAAGCCGATCAGGTCGAAACCAAGTCTCTGGTCGATTCGGGTCAGCTCGAGGCCGCGCTCGGCATAGCGGAGGGCCTCCCGCAAGCGTCCACTACAAAATAGCGAGTACACCACGGGAACAAAGGCTGCCGCCTGTACGCCGCGGTCCTGCGCACGCTCCGCAAGCTCCGCCCCTTCGACGTTCAAGGCCACATACGCCCGCACGTCGCCGGCGTGCCCGCGCGCGGCTGCGTAGACGGTATACAAGAACGCCAAGGGCCCGAACGCCTCCGCCTGCTCCGCGAGCGCCTTACCCTCGGCGAAGAGCTCGGCCGCCAGCGATTCCGACATGCCCGCGCGCCAGCCGAAGTTCACCATCTGGATACACGCCTCGATGCGCAACGCGAGAGAGTCGCCGGAGGCCGGTACGGCTTCGAGCAGCGCACCGACTCGGCGCCAATGGCGGAAGGCTTCAGCCGTGTCCGTCGGACCGATCCAGCGGGCGGCGCGGCGATGCCACGTGGCGGCGGGGAGGTTGTCGCCGGCGACTTCGTAGTGATGGGCAATGACGGCGGCGCGTTCGTCCAGATTGTCGGGGTAGACCACTTCGATGGCCTCCGCCACGGCGCCGTGGGTACGGGTCCGCCGGTCGGTGAGTTGGGAGTGGTACGCCACCTCCTGTGTGAGCGCGTGCTTGAACGTGTATTCAACCTCCGGGAACACGGCACTCTTAAAGAGGAACTCCGCTCCCACCAATGCCTGCAACGCCGCGCCCAGTTCGTCCCGTGTCCGCTGCGCCACCCGGCCGAGCACGGCCCCCCCGAAGGCCCGCCCGATCACTGCGGCCGTCTGCAATACCTGCTTCTCCCCTTCTGGCAGGCGGTCGATCCGCGCGTCGAGCACCGCCTGCACGCTGGCCGGGATCGTCAGTTCCTCGATCGGCCGCATAAGCGTGTACGACCCCCGCTTGCCCGCCAACCCGCCGTGTTCGGCCAAGTCCTGCACCGCCTCTTCGATAAAGAACGGATTGCCTCCGGTCCCCTCCCGAAGCAACTGCGGCACCCCGTTGAGCGACGGGTCCTGCCCCACCAGATCGTCCACGAGTTCGCCCGTCGCCAGCGCATCCAACGGCGCCAAGGCCAGTTGTTGGTATGTGGTCTGATGCATCCACTCGGCCTCGAACTCGGGCCGGAAGCTCACCAGCAATACCGCATGCGCCCCCGGCACCGCCTCCACGAACGCCTCCACGAACCCCAGGCTCGCCGCATCGAACCAGTGCAGGTCCTCGAACAGGAACAGGAGCGGCCCCGCGCTCCGCCGCGTCAGTTCCTGGCAGAGCCCGAATACCCGTTGCTGGCGGGCCTCCGGGTCCATCCGCGGTGCCGGCCGCTCCGGGTCCCCTACGGCCAGGAACTCGTACAGCACCGGCAAGACCTCGTCGTACCGCCGGTCGAAGGGCAAAATTGCGTCCCGCACCTTCCGCCGTGCTATCTCGGGCGAGTCCCCCTCGTGAATGCCGAAGTACCCGCGCAGGAACTCCAGCGCCGGCAGGAACGGCACGTCCTTGCCATGCGCCACCCCGTGGCCCTCCAGCACCTGCATCCCATCGGCCCGGCATTGCTCGACGAACTCGTAACACAAGCGGCTCTTGCCCGTGCCCGCCAGCGCCACCACGCCGACGATCCCGCCGTCCCCCTGCCGCGCGCGCGCCAGGGCGGCGCGGAGGCTCTGCATCTCCGCATCGCGCCCCACGAATTTGCTCAGCCCCCGCGCCTGCGCCACATCCATATGCGTCCGCGCCGCGCCGACCCCGCGCAGCTCGAACACGTGCAGCGGCTCCTGCACCCCCTTGATCGCCTGCGCCCCCAGGTCCGACAGCTCGAAGAACCCCTCGACCAAATGTGCCGTGTGTTCGCTCAGGAACGCGGTGCCCGGGTCCGCGGCAACCTCCATCCGCTGCGCCAGGCCGACGGTGTGACCCAGCGCGGTGTACTCCATCGTGAGATCATCCCCGATCCCCCCCACCACCACCTCGCCCGAGTTCAGCCCCAGCCGCACCGCAAACTCCAACCCCCGCTGGCGGCGCAGGCGGCCCGCGTAGCGCTTCACGTCTTCCTGGAGTTGCAGCGCCGCATAGCACGCCCGCTGGGCGTGGTCCTCGTGCGCGATGGGCGCGCCGAACAGCGCCATGATCCCGTCGCCCGTGAACTGCGTCACGGTCCCCTCGTACCGGTGCACGCCGTCGGACAGTACGTGGAAGAAGCCATCCATGATCGTGCGCCAGTCCTCCGGGTCTACCTGCTCCTGCAGGTCCATCGACCCGCGCACGTCGGCGAACAGCACCGTCACCTGCTTGCGCTCTCCCTCGAGCTGCTGCCGCCCCGCCAGGATCTTCTCGCGCAGGTGCGGCGGGGTGTACGCCTCCGGCGAAGGAACCGGCGCCGCAGTCAGCGCCTGGCCACACCGGTTGCAGAACTGTGCGCCGGCAGGATTGCGTGTCCCGCAGGCCTCACATGCCAGCGCGAGTTGAGCGCCGCACTGGTTACAGAATACGGACCCTTCAATAACGTCCGCTTTGCAGTCTGGACACCTCATAACTTCCTCCTGCATGCGCCCCCCGGAGGAAGGGCTCCAGCTAACGGGCCTCTACTGACACCGGCCTGTAAACAGAGTTTCAGGTGATTATATCTTTTCCTATGCAGAACACAAGAGCCGCGGCATCCACGGGCCAGGCATGGTGCGCGCCGGACCGCGCCGCAGCTGAGCCGTTACACCACCAACTCCGTCGTGACGGCGGTCGTGGCTTCGGTCAGCTCGTGGCGACGCCCGAAGATGTCCCACGCAGCGCGCGCTAGTTCAACTGGCGGCGGCGTTCCTGGAAGAATTCGCGGAGCAGCTCGCCGCACTCGTCCGCGTGGATGCCACCGATGAGTTCGGGCCGGTGGTTCAAGCGGTCGTCGGCGAGCACGTTGTACAGCGAACCGGCGGCGCCGGCCTTGGGATCGAACGCGCCGAAGACCACGACGGGAATGCGCGCGTGCACGATAGCGCCGGCGCACATGGTGCACGGTTCGAGGGTGACGTACAGGCGCGTGCCCTCCAGCCGCCACGATCCCAACGCCGTCGCGGCCTGCGTGATGGCGATCATCTCGGCGTGCGCGGTGGGGTCCTGCAGGGTCTCGCGCTGATTGTGCGCCTGGCCGAGCAGCGCGCCATCGGGCCCGAGCACCACGGCCCCTACCGGGACTTCCTCCTGCTCCAGGGCGCGGCGCGCCACCCGCAAGGCCAATTCCATGCCGCGCGCGTGCGGCTTTGACTCCATGTCCACGTGTCCGGACTCCTCCGCGCGACGGCGGCGCCCCTACCATACACGTCGAGCCGCGCGCGGTGCCGACGCACGGGCCCCTAAAAGCAGAGCAGCCGGAGACGGCCCGTATGCGTCCCGGCTGCTCCGCTTCTCGCAGGCAGGGTGGCTCGGTTATTCCATGAAGAGCGTCAAGCCGGCGGCGTGGTGGATCTGGATCTCCAGGTACCCGCCGGCCATGTCGAGCTGTTGTTCCACCAGCCGCTCGGACACCAGCCAGCCATCACCGACGGTCGCGGGCTGCCAGCCGATCGCAGGATCGTCGTGGTAGCGCAGCACGCGGAAGGCCTGGTAGGTGTTCAGCGCATCCCAACTGAGCGGCAAGCGCACGGTCACCGGCGCCCCGTAAAACTGTATCTGGTCCAGAAACGCGATAGGACGAAGCTCGACGGCGCCCGGAGCGGGGGGCAGCGCCTCGGGCGCTCCGAGGGCGATCCACTGCGTTTCGCTGGCCGGATATTGCACCTGGATACCGTCCGCGGTCAGGAGGAACTCCCCCGTGTCCAACTCGGTCAGGGTGGCCGGCGGCGCCGCAGCGTCTGCCGCGGCATGCATGGCTTCGGTCTCCACGCGAAACTGGAACTGGGCCGTGGCCATCCCGTTGCCGTTCGCGTCGCTGCCGTCGAGGCCGACCTGGACCGTCGCGTCGAACGGTAACGGCTCGGCCGGCACGAAGCGCACGACCAGGTCCGTGCTCTCGTCCGGGGACAGGGCGTGCACGGAGGTGGTGCCCGCGACGGGCAGCCCATCGGCCAAGACCATCATGCCCAGACTCGCCGCGTCCACGCCGCTCTCGTCCCAAAGGCGGGCGTAGATGCCGGAGTCCATGGGCACGCGGCGGCCGTAGTCGCTGCCATCGTCACCGGGCACACCCTGGCCGTCGAATGGCGCCGCACTGAGCACCACGGGCGGCTCGGTATCGACGGCGATGAGGATGCCCGTGGATGCGGCGGCGCGTGTACTCTCGCGGCCTTCGGCATCGACGGCTGACACGGCGTAAAAATACATCTGCCCATCGGTCACCGTGGCGTCGGCATAGGTCGGGCCGGGGACCGGGTCCGCGTTCAACCGGACGAAAGGCCTCTCGGGCGAAGCGCTACGGTAGACGTGGTACCCGACGACGCTGGGGCTGGGGCTGGGCGACCAGGAGACGTACACCACGCCATCCACATCGGTCACCATGCCGGCGGCGGGCAGCGGGAGCCCTACGCACAGGAATATGGCGAGGACGGCGAGCAGTGTGCGGGCGGGTCGGTGCAGCATTCGGGACATCTCCGTGATGCCTACCGGGAAGTGCATAAGAGTTGCCAAGACCGCCATCAACCTCTAACCTAGCTCGTAGTAATGGGTTACAATGCTCAAGGAGCCACCCATCCGCACCGACTGCCCCCGGGAAACACGGATTTGAAAGCATCTGGGGGCCGAGAACGTAATTTGCCGTTCCTGATAGGCACACCAGGGGACCAGCGGGCGCGGGGAAGTCATGAAACCGGCAGGGGAATACGGCAATAATTGCCTGGTAGCCTTAGCAGTTCTCTCCTATAGCCACTGTATCTTGATTTTCTGGAGAATGCAAACCTGGAGAGGGCATCAGCGGCGTGAGGATTCGATCACTACGGGGGGTACGATCCCTTCATCGACTGTTAATGCCCCAGACTTGAGGCGATTTTCTCGTTGCGTTCGCCGTGTGTGATGTGCTAAATAAAACTATAATATTATATATCAGGCATTTTTAGAGAATATTTATCACGTTCCCATCGTAAGAAGCCTCAGTCTCGGAGCGCTCGCGAGAAATTCGAATTTCGCCACCCAGATGATGGGGTTGTGAGCCGCATGACAGTTGCGCGCGTGATCGATAAACACAGGTCCCCACGCTCGGCCGTCGTTGGGCTCCGGTGCCTTCTTCGCCGCGACAGCCAAGCCACTAAATCTGGTGGCGAGGCGACCGCACCAGGAGCCGCGCCGTCGCCCAGCGGCAGATTTCTCCGACGATGAAACGTGCGCGTCGGTACCGATCAGGCTCCGCAGCGGCCGCGTGGCGAGTGACCGGACGGGCTGGCACGGGGGCGGTGCCGCGGCGGCCCGGGTGGCTGGGCGATGGGGATCCGCGCGGAGCCTCCCCGCCTTCATTGCCGGTGTACACTGCCGATAACAAGGGGGCGACGCCACGGGAGCGAAAAGGCCGTGGCCGCCGCGCTGGGGGGCCTAGGGGAGACTGCCGCAGGGGTGGTGTTCCGGGGGAGCCCGATGGTATACCTCTAGAGATACCGTAGGGTTTTGCCGCATCTCAGCCTGGAGCCGGGACGCAATCAGGGGGTGGAGTTGTGTTCAACGTAGTACGCACGGGCGGGCGCGCCCAGTCACTGGTCCGGGTCGTCGTCGGGCTCGTGGGCCTCACGCTAGTTTCCTGTCAATCGACTCGGCGGGGCCACACGCGGGCAGACTTCCCAGCGGTGCTGGAAGAGACCTACACCATCGGCGCACCGGACGAACTGACCATCGCGATCTTCCCGCAAAACGAACTGGACCAAGTGGTGCAGGTGCGGCCGGACGGCCAGATCACCATGAACCTCATCGGCGACGTCTTCGTCGAAGGGCTGACGCCCGAGGAAGTGGACGCGGTCCTGAGCCAGCGGTTGCGGGAGTATCTCAAGGGCGCCGAGGTGACGGTGACGGTCTCGGGGTTCGGGAGCAAGCACATTTACATCGTGGGCGAGGTGGCCGGTCCGGGACGATACTCCTACACCGGCAAGACGTCCGTGTTGGACGCGGTGATGACGGCCGGCAGCTTCACGCGGCGGGCGGACATTGGCCGGTTCATTCTCGTGCGGCCCAGCGAAACGAACCCCCAGGTCATTGACGTGGACTTCGCCGAAGTCGTGCGCAACGGCCGGGCGGAATACGACCTGTACTTGCAGCCCGGCGACCTGCTGTTCGTGCCGCCCAACGGCCTCGCGAGAGTCGGCTACAATCTCGAAGCGCTGCTCTTCCCCTTCCAGCCGCTCATCGGCCCGGCCGGGTTCGCCTTGGGGATCTACGCCGTCGCCAACGATTAACGGCCTGACGTGACCATGCCGACCTCGGCACGCCAGCAGCTCGAACTGGCCCTCCGCATCCTCTCGAAGTGGCGGTGGTATGCGATCCTGCCGGCGGCCATCATCGTCGCCGGCGGCATGTTGTACGTCCTGATTACGCCAACCCGGTACAGCGCGGCGGCCACGTTGAGTGTCGACGTGCGCGGGGCGGCCAATCCCCTGCTCCGGGACTTGAACCTGGACCAGCGCCGCGAACAGCGGGTGGCGGTGGTCACCGAGACGATCCGCAGTTGGGACCTCCTGCAACAGACCGTCTTGGACGTGGGGCCGGACACCCTGGCCGCGGACTCGCCGCAACTCCTGCCCTACCTGCGGGGCAAGCTCGACGACCGGCTGCTGCGCGAGCGGGAAGCCACCGTGGGGCAGGCGGTGCGCCAGCTCGATGCGGGGCTCGCCATTCGGGAGTGGAGCCGTGACCTCATCGTCATCTCCTACACGGGGCTCGACCGGGAGGTGGCGGCCCGGATTACGAACACCGTCGTCCAGCGCTTTGTGGAGCATGCCAGCCTGGCCCGCCAGCGCGGCGCCCTCGCCACGGTCGACTTCATCGCCCAGCAGTTGGAGATTTACCAGCGGCGCCTGGAAGAATCCGAGGCGCTGGTGCGCGCGTTCCGGGAGGAGCACCTGGAGGCCCTGCCGCAACAGTTCGATCGCCAGTTGGCCATGCTCGGGGACGCCCGGGCGCAGTACATGGCGAGCGAGATCCAGCTTCGGGAGATCGACCGCCGCGTCACGCTGCTGAAAGAGCAGATCGACCGCACGGAGCACACCGTCGTCTCCGCCCGGACCACGGGCGCCAATCCCATGGTGCAAGAGATCGAGGGGCGCATCCTGCAGGCGCGCGTCGAGCTGGCGGCGCTGCGCACGAATTACACGGACAAGCATCCCCGGGTCCTCGAACTGCAAGCCCACATCATCAATCTGGAAGAGGCGATCGCGACCGAAGCGGACACGGCCGTGACTTCGGAGACGTCCACGGTCAACCCCGCGTACGAAAGCCTCGTGCAGGCGCACCAGGAGGCCCAGATCGAGACGGAAACCCTCCAGCTCCGGCGCGAGGTGCTCACCGAACGCATCCAACGGCTCGAAGCCGCCGTCAACAGCATCCCCCAACAGGAGCAGCAACTGGTTCACCTGACCCGCGACTCCCGCGTGAACGAGAGCGTCTACAATCTGCTCCTGCGGAAGCTCGAGGAAGCGAAGATCTCCCAACACCTGAGCGAGCGCGACACGGGCCTGGAGGAGTACACGATCATCGAGCCCGCGCGGGCCAGCAACACCCGGTCGGGCCCCAACCGCATGCGGATGGCCCTCATGGTGCTGGCGGTGGCCGGCATGGCCGGCGCCGCGGGCGTGCTCGGCCGCCAGTACATGGACGAGAGCTTCGATGACGGGGACCAGTTGGCCCAGGCGTTCGATCTGCCCTGCCTGGGGGTCATCCCCCGCATCGAGAAGGCCGCCTGAGGCCATGTACCTGGATTTCTACCGCCTGCGGGAAGCCCCGTTCAATCTGACGCCGGACCCCGATTTCTTCTTCATGAGTGCGGGGCACAAGCAGGCCCTGTCCTACCTGAGCTACGGGATTCTGCAACGCAAGGGCTTCTGCCAGCTCACCGGGGAGGTCGGGAGCGGCAAGACGATGATCGTCCGCCGGCTGTTGGCCGAACTGGGCGAATCGGCGGTCACCGCGTACGTGCTCAATCCGGCGGATACTTTCACCGGGCTGCTGCGCTTCATCCTCAAGGATTTTGACGTGCCGCTCCCCAGCGGCGCCGACCTGTCGAAAACCGAACTACTGGGTGCGCTCTACCAGTTTCTGCTGGACCGCAAGGCGGAGGGCCTCCCGGTCATCCTCATCTTCGATGAGGCGCAGGACCTGTCCGCGAGCGTGCTGGAAGAAATCCGCCTCATCTCGAACTTCGAAACGACCAAAGAGAAGTTGATCCAGATCATCTTCGTCGGCCAGCCGGAGTTCAAGGACATGATCGCCACGCACGAGTTGCGCCAGCTCGCCCAGCGGATCGCTATCCGCTACCACCTCACCCCCCTGTCCCAGGTGGAGATGGACGCCTACGTGGATCACCGGCTCCGCGTCGCGGGCGGCGACCGCATCCGGGTCACCTCCATGGCCAAAGAGGTGATGTTCAGCTACACGGGGGGCGTCCCGCGCCTCGTGAACATGCTCGGGGATTACGCCCTCCTGGTGGGGTACGTGAACGAAACCTTCGTCCTGAACCACCGGCTGCTGACCGAGGCCATCGTGGAACTCGAGGGCGGCGCCCAGCCCAGCTCCGCCCCGGACCAGCGGGACCCCGCATGGGCGGAACGGCTCCGCAGCGAGCGACGCAGCCAACGGGGCCGGCGAATTCGCCGGGCGCGCCGCACGGTGGCTACAGCGGCCGTCCCCCCGCCGGAGCCGAGCCGGTCCGCGCCTCACGTCCCCATCCCGTCCCGCACCGTGGTCGCGGCCGAGCCTGCGCCGGTACCGCCCACGCCCCGGCCGGTGATCCCAGCCGTGGCACGCGTCCCCCAGCCGGCGCAGCCCGCGCCAGCCGAGAACGGTCGCAAACCGGCCGCTCCCATGCGCTCCGTGATCGCCGCCCCGAGCGAGGCGGCAGTCCCCGATGTGGAACAGGCTCCCGCCCCGGTCATGCCGCTGCGCGACGTGGGGCTGAAACGCGCCCCAAGCTCCGACAAACCGGTGACGGCGCCGGCCCCCCTCTCCACCCCGCGCACCCCAAAACGCGCGGCGCAGGAAAGGCGGGACACGAATCCCGGCGAAGGCCCGGTCGGCGCCGTGGAACCCCTACTCCCCTCCCTGAGCACCATGCTCCGCCAGAGTCAGGCCGCCAGAGGAGCCGGCAACAGGCCTGCCGCCCTGGCCACCAAGCGCCGCGTCGTGACGGAGAGTGAGACGGGTGAGGCGGCCGCATCCCTGGCAGCCCAAGCGCTCACGCGTGGGCGGCAGCGAGCGGACACGGCCACCGTCCGGCGTCCGGCCGCGGGGCTCCGCGCAGCTCCGGCCGCGGTCATCGGCGACCTCCCGGAGAATTGGTGGCAGTTTGCACAACCCGACGACTCCAACCCGGCCGCGGCCGGTAGCGGCTGGGGAGCGGCCCTGGGCCGCCTGTGGCACTGGCTCTTTGGCTGGCTCGGGTAGGTAGGAGCCTCTATGTCGAACATTGAACGGGCCTTGCGGCGCGCGGCGGAGGGCGGCACGGGACCCACCACCGTGCCGGCGGCCCCGGCCCCACCGGAACCTCAGGTCCCCGACACGGAAGCCAAAGTCGCGGGGGTCTGGAAGCTCGACGAGCGCATCGTCGCCTACCACGAGCGTTACACGGCGCCGGCCGAGGCGTTCCGCAAGCTGGGGGCCAAGCTGCTGACGTATCAACACCAACGCGAATTGCCCTGCTTGCTCGTCGGGGTGACCAGTCCCAGCCACGCCGAAGGCAAGTCCATTACCGCCGCCAACCTGGCCGTCGTGCTCGCGCAGGACTTTCGCGTCCGCACCCTGCTCGTGGACGCGGACATTCGCCGGCCCACCTTCGCCCGCTACCTGGACCTGGATTTGGACACGGGGCTGGCCGACTTGGTGGACGGCGCGTCCGTGGAAGAAACAGTGATCGGGACGCCGCTCCCCCACTTGCAGATTCTCGGCAGCGGCCGGCGCGAGAGCCCCACCGGCGTCTTTGAGGCCGGCCGCCTGAACAGCGCGCTGGAACGGTTACGCCGGGCGGCCAGTATCGTCGTGTTCGATTGTCCCCCGGTGCTGCCCGTCGCGGACACGGACCTCCTGGCCACCGCTCTGGACGGGATGCTCCTCTTGGTCCGCGCCGGCTACACGCAAGGGCGCGACATCCGCCGAATGATCGCGACACTTGAGGGCGCGAACCTGCTGGGGTTTGTGCTCAACTATGCGGATCGCGCCTCGCCGTTGTACTACCACGCCGAAGCCTATTACGGCGAACTGCCACCCTCCGCCGAAGCCTCCCCGTAGTCGTCGCCGAACCCCCGGCGGTTCCGGCACAGTGCGCTGGAGCGGCGCGGGGCAAATACCCGTCCCGCGGAAAAACCAGTCAGTCAGGGGGGCGCGCCACGTCCGGCCGCGCGAGCGTGAGCGTGAGCGGGGTCCGGCGCTAGGACCGGGCGGGAGCCGGGCTGGTGGACCGAGGCGCGCTGCGCCGCTCCACCGCCTGCCGGAGTTCGTACCAGCACCGACGCACGGTGCCCAGGAGAATCTTCACGTCCGTGCGCAGGCCGACCTTCCCAATGTACTGCAGGTCCAGTTCCACCTTGCGCCGCACGTCGTCGAGGTTCTCATCGTACTTGTGCCGCACCTGGGCCAGGCCGGTGATGCCCGGCCGGACGCGCGTCCGGATGCCGTAATTGGGCACCTCCGCGGCGAGGCCGACGAAGAATTCCGGCCGTTCCGGCCGCGGCCCCACCAGGCTCATGTCCCCCCGCACCACGTTGAATAACTGCGCCAGCTCATCCAGGTGCGAAGCCCGCAGGAACCGGCCGAACCGGGTGACCCGCGGGTCCGCGTCCCCCTGCGCCCAGACGGGGCCCGTCGCCGCTTCCGCGTCGGTCCGCATGGTCCGGAATTTCCAGATACGGAATGGCTGCCCGCCCTGGTTCCGGCGCCGGCGGTCCCGCCGGGTGTACGGGCCCGACCCGAGCGACCGGCGATCCCGCCCGACACGCATCTGGCGATAGAACACCGGACCGGGGGAGTCCAGCATCACAAGCAACCCGACGACGAGCAGCCCCGGCGCGCACACCGCGATGCCCAGCGCCGCGAGGCTCCGATCGATCGGCGGCTTGGCGCGCAGATACCACGAGTGCCCCTGCTGCAGCACCCGGCTGGGCGCGGCGGACGGTTCGGGCTCTGGCACGATCGCCACCGTGCCCACCTCCCGGGGAACCAGTATCGCCACAGCCATCTCAGAGGGCACTGTTAGTCTCCAGGAGCAGGGTCGGGGGGCGCACAAACTCCACTGCCGTCCCAAAGTGATCCGCGACGCGTGCGTCCGGCGTCGACCGGACCACGCGCGCCTCCGCCTGCACCTCCACGGCGCGTTGCATCCAGGCGCCCAGCGGCGGGAGGGAGATGCGCAGTTGCACGATGCGGTCCTCGGCCAGCGCTCGGCCGAAGAAGAAGAATGCGCCGCGCGAATTGATGTCTTGAACCGTCGTGTGGTCCGCGCGCTCTGGACCGTCCGTGGGGCTGAGCACGGTCAACGGATACGCCACCAGCCGGCGCTCCTCGCGCCGCCGCTCCCGTTGGCTCACTACTCGTCGCCCCCCCGCGCGAAATGCGCGGCCATTTCGGACACGCCCATCAATGGCCGTCCGACCCCCTCCTCGCTCAGCATGTGCTGACATGGCCCCGTGGTACTGCATGGGCAGCGGTACCTCAGCGCAAGCGGAGTGCCAGCGATCCGGAAAACGCTAGAAGGTGTAAGTGATTGAAATACATTGACTTATGAACTGTCTCGAATGCCGACCTCCGGCCCGGGGCCTGCGACCGGCTGCGCGACGTTGGAAATCTCAACGCATGTTGCAAAACCGCAATATCGGAGGGCGTTTTCGGTTGCTCGCAAAAAGGGCCTGCGGGTAGACTTTTCAGGAATTCGCAACGTGGAGCAGGTGTTCGGCTGGGGGGTTCAGGTGGTCCCTCGCCCGGTCGATATGAGAGGTATCAGCGATGGGTAACCAAGTACGGGTGCGGGCGCGGGGGGCGCCGCCTGGAGGGGGACGATCACCTGACGCCGAGTCCCTCCGCACCCTCACGAGCATCACGGGATGGCAGACGTACGCCGCGGCCGTACTGGACGCTGCCCTGCACGATGTCCAAGGGGCGGCCGGGTCCGTCATGGTCCGCGATCCGCATCGGCGCGTGCTGCGTGTGGTGGTCGCCCGCGGTCCGGGTCGCGCCCGCGTCATGGGCGCCACCGTAGACGTGGGAGCGCCCATTGCCGGACAGGTCGCAGAGACGCGGAAACCGCTGTGGGTCCCCGACGTGGATGCGCATCCGCAGCTCGCCGACACCACGTGTCGGCGCAAGCGCGCCGGGCGGTATCGCGGGAAGTCGCTCATCCTGGTCCCCTGGATCGTGGACGACCAGGTCCTGGGCGTGCTGAGCCTGAGCAGCCGCGCCGGCCAACAGTTTTCCCGCGACGACATGACCCGCGTCGCGGCCGCGGCGAAACCGGCCGCGACAGTGGTCGACCAGTTGATGCGCGCCGACCAACCCGCCGCCCCGCCGCTGTGGGATACCACGAACTTCCAACAGGTCAGCCTCGTCCACCGCCCCCACGTGGCACTGGATTCCGTGAGCGCCGTCCTGGACCTGGTGCATCAGGCGGTGGTGTGCTTC
>CBDUXP010000087.1:0-13300 GCA_965371225.1 uncultured bacterium
GCGCCGAACGCGGTGGCTTCCAGCGGCGCCATGCGCTCCACCGGCTGGCCGACCACGTCCGCCTGAATCTGCATGAAGGTGTCGTTCGCCGCCGCGCCCCCGTCCACGCGCAGCGCAGCGGGCCGCGGCACCGGCGCGTCGGCGTACACCTGGTCGAGCATCTCGCGCACGCGGAACGCGACCCCCTCCATCGCCGCGCGGACCACGTGCGCTTTCGTCGCGCCGCGCGTCAGGCCGCCGATGAGCCCATGGCGCCCAGGGTCCGCGTGAGGCGTGCCGAGCCCCTGGAGCGCCGGCAGCACGAACACGCCATGGCTGTCCTCGACGCTCGCGGCGAGCGCCCCCGCCTCGGCCGGTGCGCCGAACATGCCCAGCCCCCCCGCCAGCCAGTCGAAGACCGCGCCGGCGGTAATCACCATCCCTTCGATGCAGAAGACCGTCTCGCCGTCCCGCCGCCACAGCACGAGCGGATAGGTGCCCTGGGCCATCACGAGATCGCCGCCCGTATGCACGTTGCAGGTGCCCGACGTGCCGAAGGTCACCTTGCCGTCGCCCGGTTGGCGGCAACCCTGCCCCACCGCGGCGCTCTGCTGATCCCCGACGATGGCCCCGATGGGGACCTCCGCCCCGAGCACCGCCTTCGCGCACTGCCCGAGGTTCCCTGCCGTATCACACAGTGTAGGAAGGAACTCCGGCGTAAGGCCCTGGGCAGCGATCAGCTCCGCGTTCCAGCCGCCGCTGATGAAATCGTAGTAGCCGGTGGCGCAGCCCTGCGACGGGTCTGTGATGTGCGCGGCGCCACCGCTGAGCCGCCACACCAGGAACGCGTCCACGTTGCCCCAGATCAAGTCCCCCCCTTGCATCCGTTCCCGCCCGCGGTCGATCCCGTCCAGCACCGCTTCGAGTTTGGCCGCCGACGTCTGCGGCACCACGAGATACCCCTCGCCCTGCAGTTCCGCCGCGCGCGCGGTCCCGCGCAGGTCCTGCCAACTGACCAGGGGGGCGGCGGCACGGCCCGAGCCCCGTTCCCACACGATGATGCTCGCCCGCTGGCTGGTGATGCCCACCGCGCCCAGGTCCGCGGCGGACAGGCCCGCCGCACTCAGCGCCTGGCCAATCGTGTCCCGCGCCGTGCTCCACAACTGCTCGGGATCCTGTTCCACGAGGCCCGGCGCGGGGTACTGGAGGGTGAACGGCGCCCGCGCCTGGCCGCGCACCGTCCCGTCGGCCCCGATGACCAGCGCGCGGACACTCGTCGTGCCGGCGTCCAGGGCGAGAACGGCCTCAGGCATCGGGCACGAGCACGCCCGGGTTCATGAAGCCGGTGGGGTCGAGCGCTTGCTTGAGCGCGCGCAGGACCTGCACGCCGCTTTGCCCCAGGTCGTGGCCGATGTAGGGCCGGCGCAGGCGACCAATGCCGTGGTGGTGCGCCACGCCGCCACCGCCGTCTGCCGTCGCGGTCATGACGCGGCGCCAGCATTCGCGGTACGTGTCCGCCATGGCGGCCGGGTCGTCGGGCCGCGCGGCGAAGGTGAAGTACAGGTTGATCCCCGAGCGGTACACGTGGGAGCTGTGCGCCGAGGCGTTGAGGATGCCCTCCACCTCTTGCAGCGCCGCGAGCGCGGTCCGGTAGATGGGCCCAATCCGGTTCCAGGTGGCGGAGATTTCGATGGTGTCCAGCACCACCCCGTTCTGCAGGAACCGGTCCCACGTGGGCACGTGGTTGCGCTCCGCCAGCCAGTGGGCCACCGCCTCCACGGGCGCGTCCTCCAGGCCCGCCCCATGGGCTATCGCGCGGGTGGCCGCCAGCTCCGCCTCCACTCGGGCCGCGGGCCCCTCGTGCACGAAGAGCAAGAACGCGTCGTCCCCCCGCGCCTGGTCGGGGAACAGGCGGTGCGCCTCGCTGGAGTCGTACTGGCGCATGACCACGGGCAGCCAGCCCGCCTGCACGATCTGCCGCTGCGCGTCGAGCCCGGCTTCCATGTCCCGCGCGTACAGCGCCAGGTGCGTCTGCTGCTCGGCGGCGCGGCGCAACATGAATGTGACCCCGGTGATGACGCCCAGGGTGCCCTCGCTGCCCAGGAACAGGTGGCGCAAGTCCGGCCCGGCGGCCGCGCGCGGGGCTTTGCCGGCTTCGATGACCTGGCCGGTGGGCAGCACCGCTTCGATGCTATAGATGATGTCTTCGATGCTGCCGTAGCCGGTGGAGAATTGTCCTGCCGCGCGCGTGGCCACCCAGCCGCCGACGGTGCTCACGTCGATGGACTGGGGCCAGTGGCCGATGGTCAGGCCGCGAGCGGCGACGGCGCGTTCGGCGGCCATGCCGTTGTGGCCCGCGTCAAAGCCGGCGAGCAGGTTCTTTTCGTCGATGAAACGCACGCGATCCATGGCGCTCATGTCGATGAGCACGCTTTCCGGGTGCGCCACCACTCCGCCGCAGACGCCGCTGCCGAGCCCGAACGGGATCAGCGCGGTCCCACTCTCGCGGCAGGCGTTGACGGTGGCCACCACGTCCTCGACATTCGCGGGGCGTACTACGCAGGCAGGCGTCGGCGCCGGCCGGTCCTGCAGGTCGTCCAGGTGGCTCAGCACCCAGTAGTCGTGCCGCCGCGCCTGCAACGTCTCCGCGTCGGTCCGGACTTTCTCGTCGTCCAGCACCCGCTTCAACTCGTCGACAATCGCCATCGTCACGGAAGAACCCCCTGCCTTCATCCTTGGCGCACCACCGCCATCTCTTGCGAGCGGCACAGGCGACATGCTGCGATTTGCCGGTCGCGTTCCTCGTCGGTCCAGCCCAGCAGGGACGCCATCGCCTCGGCCGCGGGGGCCAGCGCCGCCATGCCGCCGTCGTCATCGAACCGCGCGCGGGCACTGCGGCGGATCCAGTAATCCTCCAGGGTCACCGCCCCTTCGCACTGGACGGCGTGCGCGGCTTCCGCCGCCGGCCCACCGCCCGCGGCGCAGACCTCGAGCGCCTCGGCACCGTACAACCGGGCGGCCCGTTCCGCCTCATCCGTCCCCAGGCCCAGGGCCTGCAAGCGCGGGCGCAAGTCCGCGAGGCAGCCCGCCACGTCGCCCCCCGGCAGAGGCTCCTCGGCCGTGCGACACGCCGTGGGCTGGCGGCCCAGGCGCGGCTCGCAGGTGTCCACCACCCGCTCCGCCATGCAGCGGTAGGCGGTGAGTTTGCCCCCGGCGATGGAGAGCACGCCCCCCGGCCCCTCGAGCACTTCGTTCCGCCGCGAAATCTCGCTCGGCTTCCGGCCGGGCTCACCAAGCAGGGGCCTCACGCCGGCCCAGACCGCCACCACGTCCGCCGGGGTGAGGGGAGGTACGGTGAACGCCCGCGCCGTGGCGCTGAGAAGATACTGGATATCATCTGTGCTAATCGTTGGCCAATACACGGCTTCGGAATAGAACGTATCGGTGGTGCCCAGATAGACGAAACGGCCGCGAGGCACCGCAAAGATGCCGCGCTTGTCAGGCGTCTGCATGGTGAGCGCCCGCGAGATGGGCAGCCGCTCTCGGGGCACCACCACGTGAATCCCCTTGGTGAGCTGCAGTTTGCCGGTCGCGTCGCGATCTTCCAGCCGCCGGATGGCGTCCACCCACGGGCCCGACGCGTTCACCACGATCCGCGCGCGGACGGTCGCACCGCCCGTCTCGTCCGTGAGGGCGTCGCGCACCTCCGCACCACAGGCCACGCCCCCGTCGAGGATGATGCTGTTGACGGCGGCGTAGCTCGACACCACCGCCCCCGCGGCCGCGGCGCTGCGGGCGTTGGCCACGGTCAGGCGGGCGTCGTCGGTCAGGTACTCCGGATACACCACCACGCCTGCAAGCCGGTCGGCGACCACCGCGGGCTCCTCCGCCCGAAGGCGCTCGGCATCCCACACCTCGTGGCGCTCGCCCGCGTCCACGTTGCCCAGCTTCTCGTACATCCACATGGCCGTTTGCAGCGTCTTCAACCCGACGGCGGACCGGGCAGGGAGCACGAAGGGAAGGCGTTGCGCCAGGTGCGGCGCGATCCGGCGCAGAATCCGGCGCTCGTTGGCCGCCTCGCGCACCACGGCCACGTCGCCCTGTGCCAGGTAGCGCATGCCGCCGTGCACCAGCTTGGAGGAGCGGCTCGAGGTGCCCGATGCGATATCGCGCGCCTCCACCAGCGCCACGCGCAGCCCCCGCTGGGCCGCGTCCCGCGCGATGCCGCACCCCGTAATGCCCCCGCCGATCACCAGGACATCGAAAGTTTCCCCCTCCAACGCGGCGAAAGCTGCGGCGCGGTCGCGGAAATCCAGGTTGGCAGCGGTCATGTAGTAGGGCCGTCGCGCGCGCGGGCGGCTCGCGACGGCGCAACAGCCTACCCCAAACCGTCTGGGCCGGTGCAGGGCGCGGCGGTTCAGTCCGCCGTGCCGGTCAAGTAGGCCTGCAGCAAGTCGGCCACCCAGTCCTGAAAGCGGTCCGCGGTGCGGTGATCCCCCGGCAACCCGACGCTCCGGCGCATCTCGCGGCCCAGGATGGGCTCGGCGCACAGAAGGATCTGCATCAGGGCCAGAGCGTGCATGGTGTCTGCCGCATCCGGCACGCGGGTGCCCGCCCGGCGGGCGCGCGCGGTGCGTCCTGCATGCACCGCTTCGGACAACTCCTTGAACATGCCCGCGCCCTTGGGACGCCATCCCGCCATGGACAGCCATAAGGCCAGCCGGGCGTAGCCCTTGCGCTCGTAGGTCTCGGCCAGCAGGTCAACCAGGCGCCGCACGTCCAGCGCATCCGCATCCCAGTCCGCGACCGCCGCGGTCACCTCCTGCCGCAGCCGGCGCCCTGCGGACCGGAGCAGGGCGTCCATGAGCCCCACCCGGCTGCCGAAATGGTAGTGCACCGCCGCGTCGGTGATGTCCAGTTCCCGGGCCACGGCCTGCACGCGGACGGCATCGGGGCCGCCGTCGATGAGGAGGCGCTCGGCGGCTTCCAGGATAGTGCGGCGCGCATCCGCCGCCGGGAGGCGCCGGCGCTGTCGTCTGGCCATGGGCGTACCCCGGCCCGGGGACCGGATTGACGGCGGGCTGTACTTAGAGTAGCCTAAGTAACGCTACTTAGGAAGACCTAAGTAAAGGAGCCCGCCCATGCTGGATTTTTCCCATCCGGATTCGGATCTCGCCCACCAACACCTCGCCGCGGAGGTCGCCGGGTTGTCCATCGAACGATTCGGCGCCCCTCACCACCGCCACGCAATCATGCGCGACCGGCGCTTCCATTACCTCGACTGGGGCCCGCCCGGCGCCCCGCCCCTCCTCTTCCTCCACGGAGGCGGGCAGACGGCCCGCACCTGGGACCTGGTCTGCCTGGCCATGCGATCGGAGTTCCACTGCCTCGCGCTGGACCTGCGCGGCCACGGGGACTCCGAGTGGTCCTACGAAGGTGAGTACGGCATCGCGGCACACACGGCCGACGTGGGAGCCTTCGCGGACCACCTGAACCTGGACCGGTTCGTGCTGGTGGGCATGTCCCTCGGGTGCTTCGCGGCCCTGAGCTACGCCACCCAAAACAGCGCCCGCTTGGCCGCCCTGGTGGCCGTGGATGCCGGCCCCGGCATCCCGGCTCAGGCCGGGCAGCGCGTGGTGGACTTCATGGAACGGTGCGCCACCCTCCCTTCGGTCGAGGCCTATGTCGAGGCCGCCCTGACCTACAACCCGCGGCGGGATCCGCGCCTGCTGCGGCGGAGCCTGCTGCACAACCTGCGGCAGCTGCCCGACGGCACCTGGACCTGGAAACACGACCGGCGCCACAGGTGGGATCCAGAGGCGCTGTTGGCGGAGCTGGAGCCGGTGTGGGACCGGCTCGGCGCCATCCGCTGCCCCACCCTGGTGGTACGCGGCGCGGAGAGCCACGCGTTTACGGAGGAGCTAGCGGGCGATCTGGCCGCTCGCGTTGCGGACGGCTGCTGGGTCACGGTGGAGAACGCGGGGCACACCGTGCAGGGTGACAACCCTGCCGGCCTGGTGCGCGAGCTGCGGCACTTTCTCAGTCGTGCCGTCCGCGGCGGCCTCTAGCCACCCAGCGCCCGCCCCCCGGGCAAGAACGCTGTAGATGGGATCGGGAGGTGCCGACAAAGATAATAGGAGGACCGCCTGCACGCTGCCGATCGTGCCGGGGCCTGGCCCCAACCTCAGCTGCGGGCGCCGGGTGACGCGGGCGCGGGGCGGCGCGGAGTATCCGCCCGTACACTTCGGACGAGGCCCCTGGCAATGCAGTGCAAATCCGGACGGACAGGCCCGAATTTGTTGCATATCGGGAGCACCCGTAGTACCGTGAGCGGCCGTGGCGCAGCGCGTCATTTTGCTGACTGCACGAGCGGCCGTGGCCCGGCCCAGGGCGGGGCCGGCCGAGAGCGTGGCCTGAGGATCATCGCATGAGCGCGACCGAGAACGATCGATTAAACGCGGAATTGCAGGCGGACGGGGTCGAGGTGCTTGGCCCGGTCAAACCGGAGTATGCGGAGGTGCTTACTCCGGAAGCGCTGCGGTTCGTGGCCGACCTGGAGCGCGCGTTCGGCGCCCGGCGCATCGAGCTGCTGGAGGCGCGGCAGCAGCGCCAGGCGGACATCGACGCCGGCAAGATGCCGGATTTCCTGCCCGAGACCGCGCATATTCGCGACGGCGACTGGACCATTACGGGGACGCCGGCGGACTTGCAGGACCGGCGGGTGGAGATTACCGGTCCGGTGGACCGCAAGATGATCATCAACGCGCTGAACTGCGGCGCCAAGGTGTTCATGGCGGATTTCGAGGATTCCAACGCGCCGACCTGGGACAACAACATCCAGGGCCACATCAACCTGCGGGACGCCGTGCGGCGCACCATCACGCTGGAGACGCCGCAGAAGAGCTACAAACTGAACGACGAGATCGCGACGTTGCTGGTGCGGCCGCGCGGCTGGCACTTGGTGGACAAGCACGTGCGCGTGGACGGCCGGCCGATCAGCGGCGCGCTGTTGGATTTCGGCCTGTACTTCTTCCATAACGCGCAAGCCGCCCTCGACCGGGGCACGGGCCCATATTTCTACCTGCCCAAGCTCGAGGGCCACCTGGAAGCGCGGCTGTGGAACGACGTGTTCGTGCGCGCACAAGACGCAGTGGGCATCCCGCAGGGAACCGTGAAAGTCACGGTGCTCATCGAAACGATCCTCGCGGCGTTCGAGATCGATGAGATCCTCTACGAGCTGCGGGACCACATCGTCGGCTGCAATTGCGGGCGGTGGGACTACATCTTCAGTTTCATCAAGCGCTTCCGGAACGTGCACGACGTCATCCTGCCGGACCGCGCGCAGGTGACCATGGCGGTCCCGAACATGCGCGCCTATTCCCTACTGACGATCCAGACGTGCCACAAGCGCAGAGCGCACGCCATCGGCGGCATGGCGGCGCAGATCCCCATCAAGAACGATGCGGCGGCGAACGAGGCCGCGCTCGAGAAGGTGCGCGCGGACAAGGAACGCGAGGCCAGCGACGGCCACGACGGCACGTGGGTGGCGCACCCGGGGCTTGTCCCGATCGCCCTGGAGGTGTTCAACGCGCATATGCCGAAGGCGAATCAGTTGGACCGGCTGCGCGAGGACGTGCAGGTCACCGCGACCGACCTGATCGAAGTGCCCCAGGGGGCGATCACGGAAGCGGGCCTGCGCCTGAACATCCGCGTGGGCGTCCAGTACATCGAGGCTTGGCTGCGCGGCAACGGCTGCGTGCCGCTGTACAACCTCATGGAAGACGCCGCCACGGCCGAAATCTCCCGGACCCAAGTCTGGCAGTGGATCCACCACCCCCGCGGCCTTCTGGACGACGGGCGGGAGATCACCAAAGAGTTTTTCCGCACCTTACTGGCGGAAGAAATGGACCGGATCAAATCGGAAGTGGGTGCGGAAGCCTTTGTCGAAGGGCGCTTCCCGCTCGCCCAACAGTTGTTTGAGGACACCGTCCTGCGCGATGCGTTCGATGAGTTCCTGACGCTCCCGGCCTACGAGTACATCTTGTCGCTCCCGGCCGGGGCGCCCGCCTGAGTCACCGGAACCCCTGGGAAGACGCGCGCACGCAACAGAGCCCGTCACAAGGAGAAGTCACCATGTCGCACGAGCCTCGGCCGACCGAGGAACTGAGCAACGAATGGGATGCGGATGCCCGATGGGACGGGGTCACCCGGACCTACGGACCGGCTGACGTCCTGAAGCTGCGCGGGACGGTACACATTGAACATACGCTCGGCCGGATGGGGGCGGAGCGGCTGTGGCACCTGATGCAAACGGAGCCCTACGTGCGGGCGCTCGGCTGCCTGACGGGCAACCAGGCCATGCAATGCGTGAAGGCCGGGCTCCAAGCCATCTACCTGAGTGGCTGGCAGGTGGCCGGCGACGCGAACATCGCGGGCCAGATGTATCCGGACCAGAGCCTCTACCCGGCCAACAGCGTGCCGGAACTGGTCAAGCGGCTGAACAACACGCTGCGGCGCGCCGACGAGATCCACCACGCGGAAGGCAAGAACGATTACTACTGGTACCCGCCCATCGTCGCGGATGGCGAGGCCGGTTTTGGCGGGCACTTGAACGTGTTCGAGTTGACGAAGGCGATGATCGCCGCCGGCGCCGCGGCCGTGCACTACGAAGATCAACTCTCCTCGGAGAAGAAGTGCGGCCACATGGGCGGCAAGGTGTGCGTGCCCACGAGCCAGTTCATTCGCACCCTCATCTCGGCTCGCCTGGCCGCGGACGTCTGCGATGTGCCGACGATCATCGTCGCCCGCACGGATTCCAAGGACGCCAAGCTGCTGACCAGCGACGTGGATGAGCGCGACCGAGAGTTCATCACGGGCGAGCGGACCCCCGAAGGGTTCTATTGCGTGCGCGACGGCCTCGACGTCGCTATCAAGCGCGCCCAGGCCTACGCGCCGTACGCCGACCTGCTCTGGTGCGAGACGCAGCACCCGGACCTGGACGAGGCGAAGCTGTTCGCCGAGGGCGTGCACGCGGTGGCGCCGAACAAGATGCTGGCGTACAACTGCTCGCCATCGTTCAACTGGGAAGCGAACCTGGACGACACCACCATCGCGAAGTTCCAGCGGGAACTCGCGGCCATGGGGTACAAGTTCCAGTTCATTACCCTGGCGGGCTTCCACGCGCTGAACCATTCCATGTTCGACCTGGCGCGCCACTACAACGGCGCGGACGCCATGACCGCGTACGTGGACCTGCAGCAGCGGGAATTTTCCGACGACGTGCATGGCTACACCGCCACGAAGCACCAGCGCGAAGTCGGCGCCGGGTACTTCGATGCCGTGGCGCAAATCGTGGCCGGCGGTGAAGCCTCCACCACGGCGCTCACGGGCTCCAGCGAACAAGAACAATTCGCGTAGGGCGGCCCACCGGGGACGCTTTCGTCCAATGTAGCCCGGGCCCGGCTGACACCAGTCGGGCCCGTGGCGTGTCCCGCCGCGGCGCACGGTGTGTACAATGCATGGCGCACCGAATGCCGTGTGCCCCGGTTTCGCCCGGGCGCCGCCGCCCCGGCGCGCGAGATCCCCGGTGAGCAGCGCTCCCCCGTTTCAGGTTCTCATCATCGAGCCCGAGTCCGCGGGCGGCTCGCTGTTGCATCACCAGGTGGAAGCGTTCGGGCATGCGGCGCGCTACGTCCGCACGGCGGAAGAGAGCCTCGTGTGGCTCACCACCGAAGTGATGGACGTGGTCGTGTTCCGCGTCACGCGCGCGGATGCCGCCGCCGGGCGAGAGATCCGCGACCTTCGCGCCCGCGCCGCCGGGGCTGAGGTAGTGCTGGTGGCGAATCAGAATGCGGTCGCAGCCGCGGCCGAAGCGGTGCGCCAGGGCGCGTTCGCCCTCGTGGCCGAGCCGTACCGCATCGACGCGTTGGAACTGGCTATCCTCCGGGCGGGCGAGACTCGCCGGCTCCGGCTGGCGCGCGACGGGATGCGGGCGCTCACGCGCGGCCGGCCCGCGGCTTCCAAGCTCGTCGGCTCGAGCCCGCCCCTGCGCCGCCTGCGGGAGGATGCGGCCCGGGTGGCGGCCACGGATACGCCCGTGCTGATCACCGGGGAGTGGGGGTCGGGAAAGACCGCGCTCGCCGAGACCATCCACCAACTCGGCGACCGGAGCGAGCATCCGTGCTGCGTCGTCGAGTGCGCGGGGAAAACCGAGTCCGCTGTGACCGCCGAGCTGTTCGGCCATGCGGGAGAAGGGAGCCATCCCCCCGGGATCCTGCACGCGGCCGACGGCGGCACCCTCGTCGTGCAAAACGTGGTCGCCCTGCCCCCAACGCTGCAAACGGCTCTGGCGCGCTTGCTCGAGACGGGCGAGGTGGTGCCGCCCCACGGCGGCCCGAGCCGGCGCGTGGACGTGCGGGTGATCGCCACCTCTGCGGAGGACCAGGCGGGATCCGTCGCGGCCGGCGTCTTCCGCAAAGAACTCCTGTACCGGCTGAACGCGCTGGAGTTTCACGTACCGCCCTTGCGCGAGCGAGCCGGCGACATCCGCGAACTCACGGAATACTTCCTCGCGGCGGCACCAGTGGCCGGCCCGGCGGAGGGCGTGCACGACGCGGTGATCGACCTGTTCGCGCGGTACGGGTGGCCGGGAAACGTGTGGGAACTGCGCACGGTCGTCGAGTGGGCCGCGGTCCGCGCGGCGGGCCCGCTCATCACGCTTGCAGACGTGCCGCCCCTGGAGCGGCGGGAACTGGAACCCAGCCACGGGGATGCGCCGCGGACATCGCTGCGGCTCGCGGAGATCGAGTTGCTGCACATTCAGCGGGTGCTGCACCTCTTCCGCGGCAACAAGACTCAGGCTGCGCGCGCGCTGGGCATCACCACGAAAACTCTGTACAACAAACTCAACCGGTACGCGCGCACTGCCGCGGCGGCGGACCCGGCGGCACGCCCCTAACCCCATGACCGGTGTGCCCCCCCCGTCGACCGACGGACCGCCGGCCACGCCCCAGTCACGCACCGCGACGCAGCGGCTCGCCTGGCAAGCGCTCTTCTGCGCGGCGTGGTATCCCGTTGGTGGGGTGGCCCTGGGATTTCTGCCGCTGGCGGAGTCACGCCTGGAAGTGGCCCTCGGGCAACTGGGCCTGGCCATCGGCCTGTGTGTCGGGACGGGGATCGCCGCCGCCCTGTGGGCGACGCGCTGGCTGCGCGGCCGGGGTGGCACCCTGCGCGCACGGCTGAACCTCCTGGGATGGGGCTATGGCGTGCAGGCCGCGGCCGCGCTGCTCGGGCTCGGCATCAGCAGCGCTGCGGATCCGCCGACCCTCGCCGCGGTGATCGGCCTCACCGTGGGGTGTACGCTCCCGGTCGCCATCGCCACGGCCTACGCCGCGACCACACCCGCGCACCGCGCGATGGAGTTCGGCCAGGCGATCTTCGCTGCCCCAGTGGCGGCCGGGGTGTTGCACCTCTCGGGGGTACGGCCCGAAGGGTTCCTGGCCCTGACTGCGGCGTTCATGAGCCTGACCGGCTGGCAGGCCTGGTCGCGCCAGGTTGAGGCGACGCCGGCTGGGGACTGATCAGCCGCGTTCGTCCAGGCCGCCGGGCTTGAGCCCGCGCTCCACTAGCCCCAGCCCCGCGTCCACTGCGACGGCCAGCAACGCGGCGGGCAACGCGCCGGAGAGGATGATGATCGTGTTGTTGAGCTGCAGGCCCGAGACGATCTCGCGCCCCAGGCCGCCGGCGCCGATGAACGCCGCCAGCGTGGCGGTGCCGACGGTGATGACGCCGGCGGTGCGCACCCCCGCCATGATGATCGGCGCCGCCAAGGGCAGGCGCACGTACCGCAGCACCTGACCATCGGTCATGCCGAGGCTCGTCGCGGCCTCGACCACATCCGGCGGCGCGTCGCGCAGCCCCGAATACGTGTTCCGCAGGATCGGGAAGATCGAGTAAATCCACAGGGCGGCCACGGCCGGCTTCCATCCCACTTCCCCGAACAGGGGCAGCATGAACGCCAGGAGGGCGATGGACGGAATGGTCTGCGACACGCCGACAACGCGAATCGTGTGTTCCGCGCCCGCAGGCCAGCGTTCCAGCAGCAGCCCGAGGGGGACGGCCACGAGCACGCCGAGGCCGAGCGCCGCGGCCGACAGGAGCAGGTGCTCGACGGTCCGCTGCCCCAACGCGCGCCGGTTCGCCAGCATGTAGCTGAGCAACGTCTGTCCCGCCGTGGAGACCGCATGCACTTCGCGCTCCCCCACTAGCCCGAGGGCCCGCAGCGCGTCGTGCGCCACCTGTTCCACCGGAGCGCTTTCCGGTGGCTCCAGGCGCAGGTTGAGCGTACGCATGTGCTCGGCGTCGAGCACGCCGGCCAACTGCTCCAGAATCGCGAAGAGTTCTGGATACTCCTCCAGCGTCTCCCCGCGGATCAGCGGCGCGGCTTCGTAGGGCGGAAAGAAGTGTTTGTCGTCCTCGAGCACCACGAGATCGAACAGCGCCAGGTTGCCGTCGGTGGTATACACGTCCAAGCAGTCCACCTGCCCGAGCCCCGCGGCTTGGTATTTCAGGTTCTGCTGCATGGTCTTCACGTCCTTGAAGACCAGGCCGTAGGTCTGTTCCAACCCCGGCAGCCCGTCGTCCCGCTTCGCGAATTCATACCCGAAGCCGGCGGTCATCTCGCCCGAGACGGTCGCCAGGTCCGAAATCGTGCGGATGCCGTGCGCGTCCGCCAAGGCGCGGGGCACGGCCAGTTCGTACGCGTTCTCGAACCCCAGGGGGCTCAGCCACCAGAGGTTCCACCGGCGGAGAAATTCCTGGCGCACGCGGAAACGCGCCTCGGGCGCGCCGCCCTCCACTTTTTCCCCGAGCAGCGTGACGAGCCCCGTGCCCGTGTACTCGGGATACAGATCGATCGCACCGGTGCGGAGGGCATCGAAACACACCTTGGTACCGGCCAGGTTCAGGCGGCGGTGGACGGGAATGTCCGAGTGCGCTTCGATGAGCTGCGCAAACATCTCGGCGAGGAGGCGGCTCTCTTCGAAGTTCTTGGAGGCGACGGTGATATCCGCCCCCGCCGGTTGCGCGCACAGGACGAGCCCCACCGCCGAACCGAGCGCACCCACCAGCGCGCGCCGCACCCAAGACGCCATCCCAATAAGCTGGGGTAGGGGCCGGTCTTCAGACCGGGCCGGCCCGGGCGGAAACTCGCAGCTGGGGCGCGGGCCGGTCTGAAGACCGGCCCCTACCCCAGGTTTTTTAAACAGCCAGCTAGGCATCGCCGACCACGCCCCCCCCCCCGGCCCCGCGCTCGTGCTCCAGC
>CBDUXP010000088.1:0-13225 GCA_965371225.1 uncultured bacterium
AATATTTCCTCTAACAGGCAGTCTCTCTCGTATTCGTAGTAATTGGCGAATCCCTCGGGGAGCTCGTAGAGTAGCTCTTGAGCTGGAAGTACCCACCTTCTTTCTAGCCACCTCCTACGCTCACCGTCGAACTCGGCGAAGCGCAACTCGTCGATCGTGGTAGGCATAAAGAGAAGCGCACGTTTGCCGCCTACTTCCGCGTCGGCTAGGGCCTCGACGAAAGTGTGGAACTCTTGCACAAAAGATGGCCAAGGGCCTTCGGCTTCCCTTATTTGCCGCCTTCGTGGCCCGCTTATCGGGTGCGACAAATAGACAGGCAAGCAATTGTCAAGCGATTCCGTTTGCCAAAGGATCAAATCACGAGCGGTGCTTACGGGATGCTTCATTGCTAACAGGAAATGTGGAACCCGCAAGTTGCAGGCTAGGCTATCCCCGGCTGCGATTTCCCTGCCTCTCCATTCAAGCAGGCGGAGTAGAACGCGCACTACCTGTTCGAAAGCAACTACAAATGCGTCGCTCGGCGTCTGAGGTAGGTTGTCCTCCTTCAGTTTCTCCCTGAGCGACTGGCTGATCAGGTGCTGTAAATAGAAGATCTGTCCCTGCTTGGTCAAACGCGGAAACATGTCGAAAACATCGTCAATGATCGTGACTACGCACTTGATGGGCTGAGCTAGCTTTCGCTCCCTCCCCTCCCCTGCGAACTGCATTTCATAAATGTCGGAGAAGTTAGTTGGCTCGTAGAACTCAAACGTTTCGCCGCGATAATAAGTCAAATGGCAGACGACGAGATTCAGGTTCGCCTGACTCTGTTTGATCTCTTGGGCTGCGCGCTGGGCGGCCCGGGGCCACAGCAAGCGGGATACTATGTCCCGCGGCAACTCCCACAAGGTGCTCTTCATGGGAGAATCGCGTGCGGGTGTGATGTCTGGGAAGTGCAGGCAGATCTCCCTTAGAAGCAGATCCTCAACGTCTACCTGCTTGACTGTATGGCCTGCGACTTCAAGCGCCTGTTGTATTTTCGACGCAGCGACCGAAAGACCCGTTCCAGACGGGCCGTTCAATATTACGATGCTCATGCGCCTCCCCTCGCATGGGCCTATGGCTACCGATGTTGGCCGTTTAGAAACTCTGATATTTCTGCGTTACCGTACACGGTTAATCCACGGCAAACAAGTTGAGGTGTCCAGGGGCCATTCTCGCACCGGATAACAACGCCACGACGTTCGCTGGCTAGGAACATGTCTCGCAGAGCTCTGTCAGATGCAAATCCGTCATCCACGTAGAGGACACATTTCGAGGTAGCTCCCGGACCTGGAGTGCTGCCATTGGACCCAAAGTTCTGCACTTCGTGCATAATTGGACTCCTTTCCTCGTCTTGGCTTGAGCGAGTGCTCCGGCTACGCCATGAGAGCAGCTCCGGTCCTGCCGGATTCAGGTTGATCATTTGGATACAGACGAACAATTGACGAAAGACAATAGGAGTGTACCAGTATCTTCTGCTTTCTGGCAAGAGCCCTTCAAGGAGCGAGGAAGTACCTAGGTTCTAACAATTTCCAGTATTTGTAAGAATCCGCGCGGGGGTTTTCCTCCTTCCCCGCGAATGTGCATCGCCGGGTCGATTTCTGAATCAATCCCGCCTAGCCCCTGGGGCACTGCCTATTGCTGCACAGGGCCAAGATCACCCATGAGCCCACCGAGCAGAACAGCGCCGGGTATCTGGATAGCTGGAATGCCGTAGACCATGTCTGGGGGGCCCACTACTCCATCGAGGTCGAGGAGCAGGAGCCCGCAGCGGTCGCCCTGGACGCGTAGTCGGTCTCTACAGACGCACGAGCGCCCCGCGCGGTCCCGTGTGACTGGGCGAAGCACATTCGTGTGTCCGGCGGGGTGTTGCTAGCGGTTACGAAAGCGCTGTAATCGGGTCGAAAGCGCACCCGGTGCTTACCACATGCTTACCGGATGCGCAGCAAATTTGGCCATAGCCAGAAAAGGCTTGGTAAATGGAGCTGGAGATCGGACTCGAACCGACGACATCCTCATTACGAGTGAGGTGCTCTACCAACTGAGCTACTCCAGCAGGGGGGCCGTGCGGCAGAGAATTTGTAGGGTAGCAAAGGGCTGGGGGGCAGACAAGATGGCCCGGGGCCTGGGGCGACCCGTATCCTTCATAGCTGGTGGACGGTCCCGGGAGCCGCCCGGGGCGGTGCCGTTCGCCCCGGGGGGGCGGCTGGGGTCAGGTGCGCTCTGGCCCGGGATGCTGCAAAGCCAAGGGCCCCAAGGCGTTGTACCCCCCCGCTGGCGGGTGGTACAGTAGCCGCGAAGTCTCTGACGGACGGGGCAGATTCGTTTTCGACGAACCCGCTCCTCGCGCTTCGACAGGCGGCAAGTAGTGCGCACCAACGCGGGGCAGGGCACACGCACACGGCTCTTGGCGGTCTTGGCCTCCGCCGTCTGTCTGCTGGCGCCCGCGGCCGCGGCGGCCGAGACCGATCTCGTCCTGTTGCTGGACGTGTCCACCAGCATGCGCGGCCTCTTTCCCGAGGCCCGCGAGCAGGTCTACAAGGAAATTGACCAGGCGGTGGTGGGCGACCGGGTCGTGGTCATCACCTTTGGCGAAGGGGTCCACCTCCATGCGCGGCGGCGCATCCGCGGCGCGGCCGATCGCGCCTACCTGCGCGCCGTGGTGCAAAGCTTGCAGCCGACCCAGCGTGCCACGTACCTGACGCGGGGGCTGGACCGGGGCTTTTCCGAACTGCTCGCGCTGTTCGAAACGGCCCCGGATCGCAAGCGCCGATTGATCTGGCTGAGCGACGATAAGAACAACCCGCCGGCCAGCCTGGGGGAGAGCGTGTTCACGCTGGCGGATCTGCGCGAACAGAATGCCGAGTTCGAACCGGAAGGGGAGTGGTTCACGCTCGATGCGCCTATCGGGGGCGAGATGACCTCCGAACTCAGCGAGTTTCTAGAGTGGGCGCGGCGCACCTTGTTTCGCTTACAGGTCCGCGAAACCGGCGTCGCCCTGGGGACCCTGGACACGCCGGAGACGGAAGTCCAAACCACCCTGCACTTCACCCCGCAACATGCTGCGCTGGCCGGGCTGGAGTTCGCCGTGATCGCCCGGGTGAGCGACCCGGAGACGCCGGGCGCGCCGCACCACGATGTGGTGGTGGAGCCGAGCGTGATCACGGTGCGGGCCGAGGAGTGGGCGCAGACGTTTACGCTGCGGCATCCCGGCCCGCCGGGGGCGTACAGCGGGTTCCTCGTGTTCGAGTCTTACGCCCGGACCAACTTCCGCGTGGAGCCCGAGCGCATCCCGCTCTCCTTCACCGCTGCGGCACCGGTGCTGCTGGCGGAAACGCCCGCGCCCGAGGTGAAACCCCAAACCCTGACCGAGATGGCCGCGACCATGCTCGAGTCCGCCGAGCGGGCACCGGGTGCGGAGCGCGCCGCCCGCCCGCTCACGTTCGGCCCGGTGGAACCCGGGCAGACGTATCGGAACGTCATCCGGGTGACCACGAACGCCCCCGTCGACCGGCGCGACCTGCGCTTGCAGACCGAGTTCGAATTGCCCGAGGGTTTCGCCCTGACCGCGGAGTTTCGCGGCGAGGACCAACTGTTCAACGCGAGCCTGAACCTGAAGATCAGCTCCACCGCACAGATCAGCCAGTTGGCGTTGCAGGGGGGCGCCATCGAAGGACGCATCACCTTTGCCGCGGCCGACCCGCGCATTACGGTGACGCCCCTGTTCCGCCGCGTCTTGTTCCGGTTGGATCCGCGCAGCACGCGGTGGGGCCGGCGCCTCTTGCCCGAGGACGCTGGGATCGGGCGGACGGCGGCCGAGCGGCTTTCCTTCGAAGAGCTCGGCGCACTGCAGGACGCGGTGGGCCAGGCGCCGCCACAGGAATCGAACGTCGGTCAGCTTCTTGCGCGGGTGCGCCCCATCGTCCAGTCGCCCGTCGTGTGGGGGGGGCTGGGCCTCGCCGCCATTCTCGGCTACCTGGTGGTGCGATTCCGTCCGCGCCGGTCCGTCTTCTTCGGGGAACTGGTCACGATCAAGGATCCCAATCCGCGCAAGATGCGGAACGTGAACTTGCGCCGCGTCGCCACGCAGCGGGGCCACGACACGCTGACCGTCGGCTCCGGCGCGCGGTCGGACGTGCGCCTGGCTCATGAGAGCGTGAACGAGTTGCACGCCCGCATCGTCGCGATCCCGGTCGGCGAGGACACGGTCATGGCGATGCAGGCGACGCGCGGGGCCGAGGTGAAGATCAACGATCAGGTCCGCACCGAGCGCGTCCGCCTGAAGGACAAAGACCTCATCGCCATCGGAAGCTTCATCTTCCTCTTCTCCTCGCCGGAACCGGAGCGCCGCGTGGTCGTACGCTTCCAGGACGGCAGCGTGCTGCGGGGCACGCCGCTCCAGTGGGACCTGACCGCCAACAGCTTCCAGTTGTTGCTGGACGAACCGACCGCCGACGAAGAGATCGCCCACGTGGATTTCGCCGACCTGAAGGCCGTGTTCTTCGTGCAAGAGCAGGGGGCCGGCCGGCGGAGCGACGCGGTGGCCGCCGACCGGCTCATGGAAGAGTTCGAGCTGGAGGTCGAATTCAGTGACGGCGAGAAGCTGGAGGGGTATGCGTTGACGGACTACACCGAGCAGGCCCGCCGCTTCTATCTCGTGCCGAAGGATGATCCCTCCGTCGTGTCCGTGCTCATCGAGCGCGCGAACGCGAAAGCCGTGCTTGAGCAGCCGCGCACCGACCGGCCCAGGGCCCGGGGGAGCTGGGTGCGCCGGCTGTTCGCCCGAAGCTAGCGCGCGTCACGGCCGGGGCCCGGCGCCCGGCCCCTTCAGTTGTCCACCTTTTGCGCCGATGCTACACTTCGGAAGGTGGTTCCGGGGGGCACTGCGCGGGGCGAGGGGCCCGCGACCTCCCCGAGATGGGGCGGCACGCGAATGCCCAATGGGCACAAGTATCTCCGGTGGTGTTCGCTCGCGGCAGCGCTGTGCGTTGCGGCGGGCTGGGGGCCCCGTCCGGCCGGCGCCCAGAGCGGGAATGACCTCGTCCTGGTGGTCGACGTGTCCACCAGCATGCGCCAGCTCTTCCCCGAGGTCCGGGAGCGGTTGTACCAGGAGATCGATCAGGCGCACGTCGGGGATCGCGTGGTCCTCGTGACGTTCGGCGAAGGGGCGCATCTGGTGGCGCGGCGGCGCGTCCGGGGCCCGGCCGACCGGGCCTACATCCGGGCGCTGGTGCAGAGTCTGGTGCCAGTCCAGCGGGCCACCTACGTCACCAAGGGGCTGGACCGGGGGTTTCGCGAATTGGAAGCACTCTTCCAGAAATCGCCGGATCGCGAACGGCGTCTGCTCTGGTTGAGCGATAACAAAAATAATCCGCCCGCCCTGCTTGGTGACGATGTCCTGACGCTCGCCGACCTGCGGGAGACGCACACGGAGACCACGCCGGGCGGGGAGTGGTTCGCCTTTGACGCGCCGCTGGCTGAGCGGCTCGGGGCGGAGGTGGGCGAGTTCTTGCAGTGGGTGCGGCGCTCGCGCTTCTATCTGGGGCTGCGGGAATCGCGGGTGGCGCTCGGCGCCTTCCCCGGGCCGGAGGTGACGGTGCAGACGACCCTGCACTTCGTGCCCCAACATTCCGCCTTGGCCGGGTTGGAGTTCTTGGTGCTTGCCCGCGTCACCGAGGCCACGGACCCGAGCGCGCAACCGCGCGACGTGCTCGTGCAGCCGGGCACGGTCACCGTGCAGGCCGCCGAGTGGGGCCAGGCGTTTACGCTCGCCTTCGAGGCGCCGCCCGGCGCCTACAGTGGGTATCTCATCTTCGAGTCGTACGCGCCCGAGAACTTCCTGGTGGAGCCCGAGCGCATTCCGCTGACCCTGACGCTGGAGGCGCCCCCACTCCGCCCCGCCCAAGAGCCCGAATTGCCCACCGTGATCGCCGAGCAGGCAGACGACAGCCACGCGCCGGCCGTAGACGTCGCGGCCCGTCGACTCGGGCGGGCGGATCGGCCACTCGTGTTCGGGCCCGTGGCGCCCGGCCGGCGGTACGAACAGACCCTCACCGTGCGGCCCACGGTGCCCGTGGCGCCGGAGCGCGTGCGGCTCGAGACGCGCATGCCCCTGCCGGAGGGTTTCCAGCTCCACAGCAGCGTCACCCGGGACGGCACGGACTTGCGCGTCCGCCTCACCCTGGACGTGGACAAGGATGTTCGCATGGAGGACGTGGTACGCACCGGTATGGCCATCACCGGCCGCGTGCGCTTTCATGCGGACGATGCGAACGTCCGATTGCACCCCGCGGCGCGCGATCTGGTTGTGGAACTGGCCCCCGCCCCGGCGCCGGGAAGCCGCAGCCCCGCCGCGCCCCGCCGTGCGCCGGCGGACACGGCGATGCCCTCCGTGAGCCTCGGCGGCGGCATCCAGCGCATGGCTGCCGATGCCGTGACCCCACGGCCGCCCCAACCCGAGCCCGCGAGCCCCTCCAGGCCACAGCGTGCCGACCCGCCCGCGCCGCGCCCCCCGCTGCCGGACGTGGGTACCTGGCTCCGGCGCACGGGCTATGCCCGCTCGGGCCTGCTCGTCCTTGGCGCGAGTCTCGGGCTGTGGGTCGGGGTCCTGGCATTCCGGCGGCGGGCCAAGCCCACGACCCTCTTCGGCGAGCTGGTGGTGGTCCGCGACCCGGGCCGGCGGAAACTCCGGGACCTGAACTTGCGCCGGATCGGCGCCCGCCGGGGCCGGGAGGTGCTGCAGATTGGCGCGGGCGGGCGCGCCGACATTCGTCTACGGCATCCCAGTGTGCGCGAGTTGCACGCGCGCGTGTTGACCGAGGCGCGCGACGGCGAAATACACGTGGTGCTCGATCCCGCCCGGGGCGCCGACATTCGTGTCAACGACCAAGCGGTCACGGAGCCGCGCCTCCTGCAAGACAAGGACCTGCTCGCGCTGGGGGACTACTTGTTTCTCTTCTCCGCACCCCAGGGCCGGCGGCGGGCCGTGGTGCAGTTCATCGACGGGAGCGTGCTCGAAGGCACCCCGGTGGACTGGAACATCGCCCAGCCGAACTTCCAACTCTTGGTGGAGCGGCCCGGGGCCCCGGATGAGGTGGCGCACGTGCAGTTTGCGGACCTCAAGGCGGTGTTCTTCGTGAGCGAGACCCACAGGGACGCCCCCGCGGCGTGGGGCCCGGGGACCCAGCAGCTCGGGGAGGAGTTACGGGTAGAGTTCTCGGACGGGGACACCCTGGCCGGGTACGCGGTCAACGGCTACACGGACTATGCCCAGCGGTTCTACGTGGTGCCCAAGGGGCAGACGGACATGGTGTCCGTCCTTGTGGAGCGGGCCAATACGACAGGGGTGACCAAGGCTACGAGCCCGCCCGGCGCGGCCAATGGGGGCGCGGGGACCACCGAGGGGCGCTTTCGCCCCTGGAAGTCAGGCGGGCCGGGCTGATTTAACCTGCGGTCTCCCGCGACCGTCGTATTCCTATGGCCCGATATCCGCCGAGCACGTATCTTTATAGATGATGGTCGGAGAGGGGACCGCCGCGGGGATGCTGCCCGTCCACTCGGCAGGAATGCCCACATGACACGCGCGCGCAATCACAGAGGCTGGCTGCTGGCCGCCACGCTGGCGGTGCTGGGGAGCGGCTGCGGGGGCCGCAGTGAGGCCCGGCAGGCCAAGTCCGCCGCGGAACAGGCGGTGCCCGTCCGCGTGCTGCATCCGGAACGCCGGAGCCTGCGCGAGACGATCGCCCTCACCACCACCGTGGACGCGGACGTGGCCGTGGACATCTACGCCAAGACCACCGCGCGCTGTACGGAGCTGCACGTGGCGGTGGGCGATGAGGTGGCGGCGGGCACGCTCCTGGTCAGCCTCGACGCGGACGAAGCGCGCCTGAACGAGCGGCAGGCCTTCATCCGCCTCACCAAGGCCCGGCAGGGTTTCGAACGCGCCACGAGCATGGGGCAGCGGGCGCTCGTGAGCGCAGAAGTGCTGCAGGAGAGCCGCCTCGGTATGGAAGAAGCCGAGGCCGGGTGGGCGCTGGCCAAGCTGCTGCTCGATGAGACGCAAGTCGTGGCGCCGGTCGCGGGTACCGTGGTGCAGCGGGAGGTGTCCATCGGCGACCTGGTCACCCCGGCGCTGGCGCTGCTGCGCCTCGTGGATTTCCGCACGCTCGAGGCGGTGGTGCACGTGGCGGAGTACGCCCTGCCCCGGATTCACCTCGGCCTGCCGGCGCTGGTCACGGCGGACGCCCTGCCCGGCCGAGAGATCGCGACCGCGGTGACCGAAGTCAGCCCCATTATCGATCCGGCGTCGGGGACGGTCGAGGTGACGCTGGGCTTGCCTGCCGACTCCGGCCTGCGGCCGGGCATGTTCGTGCGCGTGGCGCTCATCACTAAAGAACGTCCGGACACGGTGGTCATTCCGGCGGAGGCGCTGCTCACGGAAGCGGGCGGGTACGCGGTGTATGTGGTGCGGCAGGATCACGCTGCGCGGGTGCCGGTGACTGTGGGCTTGCGTGAAGAGGGGTGGGTGGAAATCCTCAGTGAGTTGACCATGGCCGACGCGGTGGTTACGGAAGGGTTGTTCCGGCTCGAACCGAACACGCGGGTCCGCGTGGTAGACGCGCCCGCCGGATAGGGGGAGCCACGCCCTTCGCCCTGCGGCGGCCGGTGACCGTCGCCATGGTCTTTCTCGCGCTCGTGGTGTTCGGCGTGCGGGCGTATCGCGATCTGCCGCTCAACCTCCTGCCGGACATCAGCTATCCCACGCTGACCGTCGAGATCGAGTATGCGGGCACCGCGCCCGCCGAGATGGAGTCGCTCGTGGCGCGGCCGAGTGAGGAAGCGCTGGCGACCGTCCCCAGCCTCCGGCGCTTGCAATCCGTCTCCCGCGTCGGGCTCACCACGCTGAACCTGGAGTTCGGCTGGGACGCGGACATGGACCTGGCGGTGCTCGACGTGCGCGAACGCCTGGACCGCGTCGCGTTGCCCGACGAAGCCGAATCCCCGCGCGTGCTGCGGTACAACCCGGCCCAGGAACCGATCATCCGTCTGGCGGTTGTGGGGACCGCCGACCCGGAACGGCTGCGGTGGGTGGCCGAGGAACTGGTGGAGAAGCGGATTGAAGGGCAGCCCGGCGTCGCGGCGGTGAAGGTGCTGGGCGGTCTGGAGTCCGAGGTGGAGGTGTTGGTCGATGACGCCGCCGCCGCGACGTACGGGATTGGGCTCGACGAAATTGCCCGCCGGATCGAAGCGGAGAACGTCAATCTCGCGGGCGGCCGCTTGGACGAAGGCGGCGTGTACTACCTCGTCCGCACCCTGAACGAATTCGAAAGCCTGGAGGAGGTGCGGCAGCTCCTGTTGCGCGAGACCGGCGCCGGCGCGGTGCGCCTGCGCGACGTGGCCGAGGTGCGGATGGGCCACGCGGATCGCCGGGTGATGACCTACGTGGGCGGGGAGGAGGCCGCGTTCGTCGAGGTACGCAAGACCGCCGACGCGAACACGGTGACCGTCGCCCGCCACGTGCGCCGACGCCTGGGCCTGGCCGCCGGGGATCGCGCTACACCGGACACCTTCCCGGCCGGCATCCATCTGGTGGTGGTGGAGGACGTGTCCGCGTTCATCATCGCGGCGATCGGGGCGGTGCGGGAGGCGGCGCTTCTCGGCGGGCTCGCGGCCCTCGCCGTTCTGTGGCTGTTCCTGCGCGACCTGCGGAGCACGGTCATCATTGGCCTGGCCATCCCGCTCAGCATCGCCGGCACGTTCCTGCTCATGTACCTGGCGGGCGTCTCGCTGAATCTCATGTCGCTCGGCGGCCTCGCGCTCGGCGTGGGCATGCTGGTGGACAACGCCATCGTCGTGCTGGAGAACATCGCGCGGCTGCGCGACGAGGGCGCGGACATGATGGATGCGGCCGCGCGCGGCACGCGCGAGGTGGCCGGCGCCGTCACCGCGTCCACGCTGACCACGTGCGCCGTGTTTCTACCGATCGCGTTTGTGGAAGGTATCGCCGCGCAGATTTTCTCCGACCTGGCGGTGACCGTGGCCGCGGCGCTCGTGACGAGCCTCGCCGTGGCGCTGTTCTTCATCCCCATGATCGCCAGCCGCACTTTGGCCGCGCCCACGCCCGCGGCCACTCTGCCTCTTACCTGGCGCGAGCTGCGCGCGCGCCGGCGCGAGAACGCGCGCGATGTGCCCCTCTGGCAGTGGCCCACCCACGCGGTGGCGTTGGCGGTTGACGCGGTTACGTTCGTCCTGGTGCGCGTGGGGCGGGCCGTGTACCAGACTCTGCAGATCGTCCAGGGCGGTGGCGCGCGGCTTGGCAGCGGGCCCCTGGACTGGTGGGCGCGGCGCCTGGACGACATGCACAGCGTGTACGGTGGCCTGTTGCAACGCGCCCTGCGCCGCCCTGGCCTGACCATGGCGCTGGTGGTAGGCATCAGTCTGCACGCGGTGCTGCTGTACGCGCGACTCGGCGGCGAACTCATTCCGACGCTGCATCAGGGGGTGTTCACGATCAACGTGGAAACCGCCCTGGGCACTCCCATCACGCGCACCGCCGAAGCGGTGCGACCCTTGGCGGAAGCGGTGGCCGCCGTGCCCGGCGTGGCGCGCGTGAGCACGGAGGTCGGCACCGCCGCCGAACAGGGCGACGAAGTGGAACAGCCGCAAACCAACCTCGCCCGGCTGTCCGTGAGCCTGGCGCCGGTGCGCAACCTGGCCCGTGGCGAATTGGCGGTGCAGGACCGGGTGCGTGCGCTGTTTGGCGAGCACCCGGCGCTCGCCTGTGAGCTGGCAACGCCGACCCTGTTTTCCACGGCGACGCCGGTGGAGGTGGTCCTGACCGGCGGGGGACTGGACACGCTGATGACCTGGTCCGAGGCCGTGGTGCAGAGCCTGAAGGAGATTCCCGGCCTGGTGGACGTGCGGTCGAGCCTGCGCACCGGCAGCCCGGAGATTCGCGTGGCACTGCACCGGGACCGGCTGCACACGCTCGGGCTGGAGCCGCGCACGGTGGCGGATCACCTGCGACGCAAAATCCACGGCACGGTGGCCACCCGCTTCGCGCGCGAGGGCGACCGCGTGGACCTTCGGGTGCGTGGGCGCGACGCGGACAAGCAATCCCTCGCCGCGGTGCGCGACTTGATCGTGAACCCGAACCAACCGACGCCAGTGGCGCTCCAGAGTATCGCGGACATTACGATCGCGCCCGGCCCCAGCGAGATTCGGCGCATCGACCAACTGCGCGCCGCGGTGGTGCGCGCGAACGTGGTGGACCGCGACCTGGAATCCGTGACCGCGGCGATTCGCGGGGCGATCGAACAGACCGAGCGGCCGCTAAACTACGCGTACCAGCTCGGGGGCCAGAGCCGGGAGATGGGCGAGGCGTTCGCCAGCCTGCGCGTGGCCCTCGCCCTGGCCGTGTTCCTGGTGTACATCGTCCTCGCATCGCAATTCGAGTCCATGCGCTATCCGTTGCTCATCCTGATGGCGATTCCGCTCGCGGGCATCGGCGTGTTCGAGGCCCTGACGCTGATGCGCGTGCCCATCAGCGTGGTAGTGTTTCTCGGGGTCATTGTCCTGGCAGGGATCGTCGTCAACGACGCCATCGTGCTCGTGGACGCGATCAATCAAGTCCGGCGCGCGGGCGCTTCGCTGGCGGAGGCGCTGCGCGTGGCGGCCTTCCGGCGGCTCCGGCCCATCCTGATGACCACGCTGACCACTGTGCTCGGCCTCGTGCCCATGAGCCTCGCGCGGGGCGCGGGCGCGGAAATCCAGCGGCCGCTGGCGATTACCATCATGTCCGGCTTGCTGGTGGCCACGGTGTTGACCCTTGTCGTGATCCCCGTCCTGTACTGGATCGCGACGCCGGGCCACGCGCGGGGGGCCGCCGACCCGCAGACCGAACGGGCGGAGGTCGCCTGATATGCGGTCCCTGCCCGCGCTGGCGCTCGCCCGACCCGTGACCACCATCATGGCGACCGTGTCCGCGCTCGTGCTCGGCGTGGTGGCGTGGCAGCAGATCCCCCTCGACTTCATTCCGGAGCAGACGCGCCCGAACATTTGGGCCGGGATTGCGTACCCCAACGCCACGCCGGAGGAAGTGGAACGGCGCGTGCTGGAACCGTTGGAGGAAGAGCTGCGCACCATCGCCGGCCTGCGCAGCGTGCGCGGCACCGCCCGGCGCAACGGCGCGCGCTTCAACCTGGAGTTCGACTGGCGCACGAACATGCGCGTGGCGTACCTGGACGTGCGCGACCGATTCGAGGTGTTGCGCCGCGCCATGCCCCCGGAGGCGCGACGCTATTTCATCTGGAAGGCGAACCAGTCCGACATTCCCATCGTGATCGGGATCCTGGCCTGGCCCGGCCCGCCGCAGGAACTCTTCCGGATCGCGGAGACGCGCGTGCAGCCGGCGCTCGAACGGATTCCGGGCGTCGCGATGGTGGACATGCGGGGCACCGCGCGCCCGCAGGTGCAGATCGCGCTGGACCAGCAGCGCATGCAGGCGCACGGCGTCGATCCGTACACCCTGATCGGCAATCTGCGGGACTACCACGTGAGCCAGTCGGCGGGCACCGTGCAGGAGGGGGGCCAGCGGTTCATCGTGCGCACGGTGGACACCTACCGGAGCCCGGCGGACATCGCGAGCATTCAAATCACCCCGCAGGGTTTGCGCCTGCACGACGTCGCGGACGTGGTCTACGGCTATCCGGAGCGCCAATTCGTCGGTCGCGTGGATGGGGGCAACGCGGTCCTGTTCGAGGTGCGCAAGGAATCCATGGTCAACACCGTGGCCACGACCGATCTCGTGGTGGCGACCTTGGATGCGCTCACGGGCGAGCGCGACCTGCGCGGCCTCGGGTATCGCATGATCCTCAACCAGGGGCGCGAGATTCGCGCGGCGGTGAACGGGCTGCGCACCGCGGGCCTCTGGGGCGGCGCGCTGGCTACCGTGATACTCATGGTATTTCTGCGGCGGTGGCGGATGACGCTCCTGATCGCGCTGGCCATTCCCCTCTCCCTGCTCATCACGGTGGCGGCGCTTTTCCTGTTCGGGCGCACGCTCAACATCATCACCATGCTCGGCCTCATGCTCGCCGTGGGTACCCTGGTGGACAACTCCGTCGTGGTGGTGGAGAACCTCGTGCGGCTGCGGCAAGGGGGCATGGAACCGCGCGCCGCCGCCGTCCGCGGGGCGACCCAGGTG
>CBDUXP010000089.1:0-11931 GCA_965371225.1 uncultured bacterium
GGGGTACTCTCTAGTACGGGGTTTTTTTCTGGTGTCTTTTGGTGGGGTTTTTGGGGCCGTTCGACACCCCGGCCCCTACCTGGCAGGCGGGCGCAATGAATTGCGCCCCTACGCAAACCAAGGACGGCCCGGTTTGGCAGCAGTTCCCGACAAGTGTTTCTTATCTGTGTTTATCCGTGTTCATCTGTGGTTTCAGGTGTCTGGTCTTCTCTTCGTGTGCGTCACGCGCTAGACTGCGTGCTTCATGGCCGACGCCGCGGCGACAGCGAATGCGAACGGGCGCGTGCCCGTCTACTTCGACTTGGACCACACGCTCATCGACACCAGCTCGGGGCTGCTGTACTACAAGTACATGCTGAAGATCGGGCAGGTCGGCCGGCTCGATGTGGTCCGGGCGGCGTGGTGGATGCTGCTCAACCGCCTGAACCGGCTGGACGTGGTCAGCTTGGCGGAGCGCGAGCTGCGCCGCCATGCTGGCACCGAAGAAGGCGTGGTGCGCGAGCGGATGGACCAGTGGTTTGACGATTACGTGCAGCACCGGGTGTACCAGGGGGCGGTGGACGCGTTGCGCGAACATCACGAGGCGGGGCACCACACGGCGATCCTCTCGGCCGCGACGCCCTACGTGTGCGAGCCCATGACGCGGCACCTGGAGTTCGACTCGTTCGCGTGTACGACGCCGGCGGTGGCCGACGGCAAGTTCACCGGCGAGTTCGTGCCGCCGTACTGTTATGGCGCCGGCAAGATCACCTGGGCCGAGCGCCACTGCGACGAGTGGGGGTTGGACCTGGAGCAGGCGTACTTCTATAGCGACAGCTACAGCGACCTGCCCATGCTCGAGCGCGCCGCGAACCCGCGCATCGTCAATCCCGACGCGCAGCTCCGCGCCCACGCCCAGAAGCACGCCTGGCCCATCCTGAAGTGGACCGCCACCGTCTGACCCAGGGGCGGGCGCGATCTTTGTAGGGGCCGGTATTGTGACCGCCCGAAAGAGACACCGCAGATGCACGCGGATACACGCAGACAAGAAAATCTTGTAGGGCACGGATGCCAATCCGTGCCGCATGCGTCGCCCGCATCGATGTTCCGTAGGGGCGCAATTCATTGCGCCCAGGCACATGGGCGCGATGAATCGCGCCCCTACGAAAGAAGGTCATGTAGGGGCCGGTCTTCAGACCGGCCCGCACCGGGGCGATCACAAGGATCGCCCCTACGTGGCGCGGATACAAGAATGCGCGGCCGTGCTGCCACCGTTGTTTGGGTATAGTGCCTGCGATGCCGGATACGATTCGCCTGACGCAGCTAAGCGAGGCCGCCGGGTGCGGGTGCAAGACGGACCCCGCGCGGCTGGCGCGCATCCTGAAGGACGTGCAATTGCCCACGCACGAGCACGTGCTGGTGGGTATCGACACGAGCGACGACGGCGGCGTGATTCAGTTGCGCGACGACCTGGCGCTGATCGTAACCGCGGACTTCTTTACGCCCATCGTGGACGACCCGTACGACTTCGGGCGCGTCGCGGCAGCCAACGCCATCAGCGATATCTACGCCATGGGGGGGACGCCGACGGCGGCCATCAACCTGGTGGGCTTCCCCAGCCGCACGCTGCCGATGGAATTGCTCGCCGACATCCTGCGCGGCGGCGCGGCGGTCTGCGCCGGGGACGGCGTCGCGATCGTCGGCGGCCACACCATCGACGATCCGGAGCCGAAGTATGGGCTCGCAGTCATCGGCACCGTGCACCCGGATGCGGTCGTCCGGAACGCCACCGCGCAGGCGGGCGATGTGCTCGTGCTCACCAAACCCCTCGGCACGGGCGTCATCAGCACGGCGCTCAAGGGGGGCGAAGCGTCGCCCGAAGCGGTCGCCGCGATCACGGAACAGATGGCCACGACCAACCGCGCCGCCGCCGAGGCCATGTGTGAGGTGGGCGTGCACGCCGCGACGGACGTTACCGGCTTCGGCCTGCTCGGGCACCTGCGCGAGCTGTGCGACGGCAGCGGCGTCGGTGCCACGGTCTGGGCGAACGCCGTGCCCGTGCTCGAGTGGGTGTGGGGTCACGTGGCGGATGACGTGATTCCCGCAGGCACGTACGCGAACCTGAGCGCGCTCGAAGGCGCCGTCGCATGGGCGGCCGACGTGGCGCCCGACATGCAGGTGGTGCTCGCCGACGCGCAGACCTCCGGCGGGTTGCTCATGGCCGTGGCGCCGGACAGGGTGGACGCGCTCGTGACCGCGTGCCGGACGCGCGGGGTCGCCACCGCCGCCGTCATCGGCCAGTGCGATGCTACACGCGGGTTGCGCGTGCAGCTGGAACGCGCGTAGGGAGGGAAGGGCCATGCGTGTCACGAACCAATTGGCGATCGCCGCGACGGCGTGCCTGCTGGCGGGCGCGTCCTGCACGTCCGTCCCGGTGGCGACGGGGCGCCGCGCCGCGCGCGTGTCCCAGCGCAACCTGACCGACGCGCGCACGGCCCTGGCGCGGAACGACGGGGCCGCCGCGACTGATGCGCTGGTGGGTGCGATCCATGCCGCCCAGTACTTCGAGCGCAGCCGCCCGTCCGCCCGCCTTACGGGCGCCCTCGACTGGGCCCTGGCCGACGTGGAGCGCGACAACCTGCCGGCGGTGGTGGAGCGGGGCGAGCGCATTCGCGAACAACTGGTGCGCTACGACGTCTACACCGACACGGCCGATACGTTGCAGATCGTGGACGAGGCGCTGGCGGCGGCAGAGCGCGGCGACGCCGGCATGACCCGCGCCCTGCTGGTCCGCGCGAAAACGGCGGTGCGGTTGCGGCCCATCGACCGCGACGTGGGCGTGGCGCACGCGGCGCTCGGGGCCGCCTATCGCCATGTGGCCCTGCACCGCTATCGCGACGCGGAGGCGGACGTCACGAAAGCGCAAGCGGCGTTCCGGCGGGCGGAGAATGACATCCTGCTCGCCCACGCGCTGGCGCGGGTGCGGTGGGCGGAAGCCGCGGCGCCGGCGACCGATTACCGCGAGGCGGGGCGGCAAGCGGGATGGGCGGTGGCCATGTTGCGCGGGACGCGGGGCGACGTCGAGGGCGCGAGCCATCGGCGCATGTACGAATTGCTCGGCCAGTTGACGGCCATCGACGAGCGCGCGCGCTGGCAGGACGCCACCATCTGGGATGAACTGCCCGAGATCAGCGCCGCGCTGCACGCGCTGTTGCACGGAAAGTAAGCGCGAGACCGCGGCACGGTACGGCACGGCGCGGCGCGGGGCGATAGAGAACGAAGTCCAGCGTAGGGGCGCAATTCATTGCGCCCAGCGCAACCGGGCGCGATGAATCGCGCCCTTACGGAACCACGATGCGGGCGACGCATGCGTCGCCCCTACACGCGCCTCTCATCTGCGTTCGTCCGCGTCCATCCGCGGTTCCGATGTCCGGGGTGTCGACGGGCCGCGGGTGGAGTTAGGGCGCGTGAAACGCCACGCTCGCGAACGTGACGCAATCATGCGGGTCCGGCCACTGCCGGTATTGCAGCAGCTCGCCGCGCGTGGGGTCGAGGACGGACAGCATGGTGTAGATGCACGGGAGGCCGCAGACGCGGCGCTCGTCCCGCACCGCTTGAATCTCCGCGAAGAACTGGTCCGCGTTGCCGGCCACGACGGCGTCGAGCATCTGCAGGTCCGCCTCCTGCACCCGGCTGCGCACCGCGTCATCCGCGGGGTCCGCATCCCCGAATTTCGTGCCCACGTGCGCCAGGTCCGCGCTCGCGAGGAGACACACGCGGGCGCCGTCGGCCCGCGCCTCCGCCACCGCCGCGCGCAGGCCTGCCACCATCCCGGCGACCCCCGGCGCGCGGTCCGGGGCGGCGTTCTCCTGGATGAAGTGGTGGAAGGAGCCGCAGAGGATGGGCACGATGCGGATGTCCCGCCGCGCCGCGTAGAGATACTGCAGCAGCACCGCGTGGAATTCGATGGAATGCTCGCCCCGGTGGGCGAACTCGTCCGCGGTCAGGTCCAGGTCCACGTGCCGTTGCACCGTATCGAGGAAGCGCGTGTCGGTGGGCAGGGTGCCGAACGGGGTCGCGAAGCCCTTCCACGTGGCCGTGTAGAGGTTGTACACCTCCCCGTGGCCGGTGCCGAGAATGACGAACAGGTCCGCGTCCGCGTGCGCCGCGATCGCCGCGTAGCCGTGGCCGTACGTGGGCCCGCCGCGCCGGAAATCGATGTGCGGCACGATCGCTCCGCGCAGGCTGCCCGTGCCCCCGCCCACCGTCGGCACCCGTCCCGGGCCGTCCGCCTGGGTGAAGAGTGCGTCGAGTTCCGCGCGCAGCGCCACCGGCTCCGCGTCGTAACTCCGCCCCGCCAGCGAGGCCGGCCGCACCGGGGCGCTCCGAAACTCTTCTTCCAGGTGGGCGCGCGCGTCGCGGTAGGTGGGCGAATCGAGAAACGTATGCCGGTCGAGGGTCTCGAGTAATTGCCGGATTTGCGCGGTGTCGATGCTGACGCCGTGGTCCGCCTGCACCGCTGCGGCCACGTCCTCCACGGTCCGGGTCCCAGTGCAATAGTTGAGCACCACCGCGGCCGCGAGGGGGAACACGAGCACCGCGTCGGTAACATCGAAGGGGTCGCGCAGCACGATGACTTGCTCCCCCTCCACCTCGGCCCCCTGCGCGTCCACGTGGCGCAGGCGCGGGCGTTCGGGAATCATCGGCGGGGCGAACTCAGCCCTAACGCCGTGTCGGCATGGCGGCGCGAGCGGATGTACAGCGCGACCGACAGCCCGGCGGCCACGCTTCCGTAGATGGCGAAGGCCCACCACCGCCGCCCGCCCCCCTCGCGCAGCGGCGACACGGCCACGTCCTCGCTCCCACCCCCACCGCCGGTCGCGGCGAGGTCCAGGCCCGCCCGCTCCGCATACGCCGCCCACATGTGCGAATCGTAGAAGGGAATGCTCAAGTCCTGCCCCACCCCGATGCGGTTCATGTTCGTCAGCCGATTGTAATCCGCAATGGCGGGCGCGCGCGTCTGGTCGGTGTAGAAGTACTCCGCGATGGCACTCATGGTATCGCCCGTTTGCACCTGGTAGGTCACCACGTGGATGGGCGTCCCGGTTTGCGCGCGGGCGAGGCCGGGCCCCAGCGCGGCGGCCACGAGGGCCGCGGCGGCTGCGCGGGCGAGGTTACGGATGCAGAATCGCACGACTGATAATCAACCGTTGAATTTCCGACGGGCCTTCACAAATTTCCAGCAGCTTTGCATCGCGCATCCACTTCTCCACCGGATGGGCGTCCGTACACCCGGCGCCGCCCACCAACTGCACCGCGCTGATGGTGGTGGCCATGGCCACCTCGGTGGCGAAGCACTTGGCCATGCTGCTTTCCCCCTGCCGCTGCGGGCCTCCCCGGCTCGCCATGGTCCCGGCGTGCCACGTGAGCAGCCGCGCCGCTTGGATGCGCATGGCCATGTCCGCCAGGGTGAACGCGATGGATTGCTGCGCGGCGAGGGGGCGGCCGAACTGTTCCCGGCGCTTCGTATGTGCCAGGCTGTACTCGTACGCCGCCCGCGCCAGCCCCACCGCGATGGCCGCGACCACGGGCCGCGATGACTCCAGAATGCGTAAGCCGGCGAGGGACGGCGAGCGCTCCGCCGGGCCCAGGCTGTGACTCACGGGGATCCGGCAGTCCGTCAGGGTCAGGTCGCCGAAGCGGCCGGCGCGCACCCCCATGGGCCGCGCCGTGGGCCGAATCTCCAGCCCCGGCGTGTCCGTCGGCACCAGGTAGGGCGCGATGCCCGCCCAGCCCAGCGAGCGGTCCGTGGTGGCATACACGAGGAGGCCCGCGGCATCCAGCGCGTTGGTCACGAACGTCTTGTGGCCGGTGAGGACATAGGCGTCCCCGTCCAGCCGTGCCATGGTGGCGATGGCGGCGATATCCGAGCCGGCCCCGGGCTCGCTGATCGCCACGCCTCCCACGCGGGGGCCGTCGGCGCCGTCACTAATGATGGGCAGCAGTTCCTCCACTTGCGCCGGGGAGCCGACGGCGCGCACGGTCCGCACGGCCAGGCCGGCCGCGTGCAGGGCGTAGGCGAACCCCGCGCAGCCCCACCCGACCGACTCGAACACCTGGAGCGCGGTGACGGGATCGTCGATTTCGTTCGGGATCCCCCAGCCCGGGGTGAACAGCCCGGCGGCGCGTCCGGCGGCCAGGCCCTCCGCAATGGGGCGCGGCTCGTGATCCCAGCCGGACGCGAGTGGCCGGATGGTCCCCTCGGCGAACTCGTGGGCGCGCGCGTCAAGGGATTCCTGGGCCGAGGCGGGAGAGGCAACGGTCATGAAAGGGGCTGGGGCGGGGACCCGGCCTCAGGATAGCACGAGGCCTGAGGCCGAACAACCGCGCGCTGCTTGATTCTCAGCGCGCCCTCCCGCAGAATGAGGCCCGCACTGACCCCTTGGGAACTACCGTTCCGCTGCTGCCGGATGCCGAGTCGCTTCTCCCCAATCGCCCTCCTGGGCGGCGTTTGCCTCCTGGCTTGGGGCGTACCCCGCTCCGCCTGGGCCGTCGCGCCGCAGATCACGCACCACGAACTGGAAGTGGTGATGGATCCCGACACCCACTGGTTGGCGGCGACGGATCGCCTGCACATCGTGTGGGATCCGGGCGGGGGCCGGCCCGTCAACTTTCTCCTGTCCGACGCGTTGAAAGTGGAGGCCGTCCGCCTGGAGGATGGCACGGAGTTGGACTGGACTGTGAGCGCGGCATTAAACGGCCGCCAACAGGTGACCGTGCTGGTGCCCCCGAGCGCCCCGCGCCAGTTGAAGATCACGGTGGTGTACCGCGGTGCGATCGCCGATGCGATCGACCCGGAGCCGGGGCTGACGTTCGTGGCCGGCGACCGGACCCGGGGCATCATCGATCCCCAGGGAATTTACCTGTCTAGCGACAGCGGCTGGATCCCCGCCGGGCCCGATGCGCTAGCCACTTACCGCATCGGGGTGACCGTGCCCGAAGGGTGGCAGGTGTGCACGCAGGGCCGCCTGGTGCGCGACGGCGTCGATCCCGCCGGGTGGCGCAGCGAGTGGCTCACCACCGTGCCCAGCGACGGGTTGGCGCTGGTGGCCGGCCACTATGAAGTCGAACGGCGCCGGTTCGGCGACTTCGTAGTGGCCACGTACCTGTTCGCCGAACACGCGCAGGCATCCGAACAACTGGCGCGCGCTGCGGGGGACTACCTGCGGCGGTTCAGCGACCTGCTCGGCCCCTACCCGTTCGAAGAGTTCGCCATCGTCGAGAACTTCTTCTCGAGCGGCTACGCGTTTCCCGGGTTCACGCTGCTGGGGAAGGGCGTCCTGAGCGCGCCGCAGCGGATGCTCACCCCCGGCTACCTGGATCACGAGATCGTGCACAACTGGTGGGGGAACGGCGTGGTGGTGGACGAGCGGGAAGGCAACTGGTCCGAGGCGCTGGCCACGTACTACGCCAACTACCTGGCCGCGGAACGGGAGAGCCCGGCGGCCGCGGCCGCGTACCGGCGCCGCGGCGTGTTGCGCTTCAGCCTGCACGCGCCGCCCGGGGCGGACTATCCCGTCAGCATGTTCGAGACCAAGACGTCCAAGCTGGACGACGCGGTGGGGTACACGAAGGGGGCCATGCTCGTGCATCACTTGCGCCGGACGGTGGGCGACGAGGTGTTCTGGCCGACCATGCGCGAGGTGGCGCAGGCGCACATCGGCACGCGCGTGGGGTGGAGCACGTTCGTCAACGCGCTCGCGCAGCGGTCGGGCCGGCCGCTGCAGGAGTGGGTCGGCCAGTGGCTGCACCGCACGGGCGCGCCGGACCTGCGGCTGGAGGACGTGCGCGTTACGCCGCAGGCCGAGGGCTACCGCATCTCGGGGGTCGTGGCGCAGGAAGGCGAGCCGTACACCCTCGCGTTGCCCGTGCGGGTCGACACCAGCCGGGGGCCGTACCGGGCGACCCTGCCGGTGACCCAGGCGCGCACGCGATTCGCGTTGCCGGTCAGCGGCCTCCCGGTCCGGTTGACCTTGGACCCGGAAGACCTGGTGTTTCACCGCCTCCCCCCGGCGGCGCAGACCCCGTGCCTGAACCGGACGCTGTACGGCGGCCCGCTCCTGTGCGTATACCCGGAAGACCCGCAGGACGCGCGCAACCCCATCTATCGCCGGCTGGCGGAGAAAGCGGCGGCGGACCGCGACGGCCGGGCGATCCCGGAGAGTGAAGTCACTTCGCGGTTGCTCGCGGACCGGTCGCTTCTGCTGTTCGGCGCCCCGACGGCCCACCCGCTGCTGCGGCGGCTGTTGCAACCTGAGGTGGGGCTGCCTTCCGTCGAGGCGCAGGCGTTCACCCTGCGCGGCGTGCGCCACGCCGGAGAGATGGATGCGGTGCTGGCGACGGCGACGCGGGTGGGGGCGCCGGAGCGGACCGTCACCCTGTATGCGGGCAATAGCGCCGCCGCCCTGGAACGCGCCGACCTGATGTTCTTTTACGGATGGGATTCCGTCGTTCGGTTTGCGCGCGGCCGCCCGGTCGAACGCTTCGACCTGCCCGCGGTCGCCTCCCCCCGGGTGTGGGACGGCGTGGCGGCCATCGGGGCTGCCCCGGACCCGGACGGCATGGCCGAGGTGGTGCGCTACCTGGCGGATCCGTGGCTGCTGGGGCGCCTGACCGGCCAACCAGAAAGCCTGCAAGCGCGCCGTCTGCTTATCACGCGCTTTGCCGCGCTCGGTCTGGGCACCGCCTCGTCGGCCGTGCAAGAGTTTTCCGTGGCCGATCCCGAGGTGCTCGGGCCGCAGCCCACAGGGATCCTGTCATCGCGCCGCACGGAACTCTCGGTGCCCGTGTGGCCCGTGGCGTGGAGCGCGCCGGCGGCGGCCGAGGGGAACCTGATGTTCGCCGGTTACGGGTGGGCCGACGGGGTGTGGAACGACTACGGACGCCAGCGCGCGCGCGGCCGAATTGTGGCCGTGTTCGGTGGGGGCCCGCCGGGGCTGGACGACATGCCCAAGCTGGACGCGCTGGCGCGGCAGGCGGTGACGGCGCAGGCGCGGGAGGCCGCCGGCTTGCTGGTGGTAGTGCCCACGGATGAATTGAGTGAGTACCTGCCCGCCATCGCGCTGCCGTATACCAACCTGCCGTGGCCCGGCCCGCGCAGTCCGCGGGGGGAGGGGGGCGTCCGCGGCCGGCCGGCACTCGCCGTGCGCGCCGCGCGTATCCGGAACCGCCAGCCGCCGCCCTCGACGCCCATCACGATCCCCGTGTGGATTCTGCCCTGGGACGCGGCGGCCGCGCCGGAACTCGGGCCGCTGCAATTGCTGCGCTGGCGCACCCGCCTGGAGAGCGGCCGGGTGTCGACCGTCGCGCGTATGCGTGGGGCGGCGTTCCGGGCGCCCGTCTTCTGGTCGGCGCGGCAGCGGACCGGGGCGAACGTGCTGGGCCTGCTCGAGGGAACCGACCCGGTATTAAAGGATGAGGTCATCGTGGTCGGCGCGCACTACGACCACCTGGGGTTGGCGGAGTCCGGCGAAGTCTTCCGCGGGGCGGACGACAATGCGTCCGGCGTGGCGGCGCTGCTGGCGGCCGCCCAGCTGTTGGTCGGCCAGAAGGCCCACCTGCGGCGCAGTGTCGCTTTCGTGGCGTTTGACGCGGAAGAATGGGGGTTGGTCGGGTCGCGCGCCTTCGTGCAGGCGGACCTGCTGGCGCCCAAGCGCATCATCGCCATGCTGAACGTCGATAGCATCGGCCACAACATCGGGGACACGGTGTACCTGGTGGGGGGCAGCCGGCATCCGGAGTTGGGCGCCGCGGCGCGCGGGTGGGCCAGCGTGCTGGGGCTGACCGTCGGGCGCGACATTGACACCGTGGCCTATCGCGCCGGGAGCGACCACTGGCCGTTTGCGGAACGGGGCATCCCCGCGCTGACCCTGTTCGCGTCGGACTACCGTGCCATCGATTCGCTCACGGACGTGCCCGAGGCGACGGACGCGGAACACATGGCGCGGGTGGCGCACCTGCTCGGAACGCTCACGTACGAACTCGCCACGCGGCCCGGCGCGCGGGGAGCGGCAGAGCCCGCACCAACCCCCAGGGTGGTTGTACCCGACCCGCTGGAGCCGAGCGCGGTGCAACCCAACTGGCCCGCGCCGTGAAGTCCCGCCCCGGGCCGTGACCCGGCCCGCCGTGCGCCCGCGCCGCCCGCCGGTAAGCGCGTGGCTGCTCGCCGCTGTGTTGGCGCTGCCCGGTCCGGCCGCCGCCGCGCCCCAGGCGGAAGCCTGGACCCTGGCCAACGGCCTGCGCGTGCTGTTCATTCCCGCGCCGGGCGCGCCCATGACCGCGTGCGTGGCGCTGGTGGGGGTGGGCAGCGCGGACGAGAAGGCGCACATGCACGGCGCCGCGCACCTGCTGGAGCATCTGCTGTTCAACGGCACCGGCGCGCTGACGCAAGAGCAGCTCTACGCGCGGATCGACTCCCTCGGCGCGTACGCGAACGCGGCGACCCGAAAAGATTTCACCATGTTCCAGATGCTCGCGCCCCGGGACCAGGCGCCGCAGGCCGCGGACCTGCTGGCGCAGATGCTGTTCGCGTCCACCCTGCCGCGCGTGGCGTTCGAGAAGGAGAAGGGCATCGTGCTGGAAGAGTTGCGCACGGGCGTCGGCCCCGGCGAGCAGGTCCAACGGGTGGCGGACGCGGTGCTGCTTGGTGGCACGCCCTTCGCCCGGTCCGCCATCGGGACCGAAGCGGAGATTCGCGCCATCGACCGCGCGGACGTGGAGACGTTCTACGCCCGGGGATACGTGCCCCGCAACGTGACCCTGGTGGTGATGGGGGCCGGCGCGGCGGCGGACGCGCGCCCGTGGATCGACGCGGCCTTCGGGCGCGGCGAACGGGCGCCGCACGTCCGGGTAATTCCCAAGCGGCCGGCGTGGCCGGTGGAGGGCGCCTGGAGCACCGCGCCCGCGCCGGACGAGCGGTGGCGCCTGGTGGCGCGGTACCCGGCGCCCGCGCCGGGCGACCCGCTGTATCCGGCTGCGGTGGTGCTCGCCGCCGCCTTGGACCGCCGCCTGATCCGGATGCCGGACTTGCCGCCGCTGGACGAACTGGCGGCCTCCCTGGACGTGGGCCGGTGGTTCACGCACCTGGTGATCTCCGTGCCCTTCCCACTGGCGGAACCGTATGACGCGCTGTTCGCCTGGCGGCGCGCGGCGCGGACGCTGGCCGACGGGATCCCCGCGGACCTGGACCTGGCGCCGGTCCGCGCGCACCTGGCGTTCGAGGATGCGTCCCTGCGCGACCGGCCGCATTACTACCCCTTCTTTCGCGGACCGGAATTTCTGCTCCGCCCCAGCCCAGCCACCGTGGCGCTCCCCGACGCCGCAGCCCAGGTGAACGTGGCGGCGGTGCGCGCGGCGGCGCGCACCATTTTCGGCGGGGCCCATGCGGCCGTCGTACTCGTGCCGGACGGGGAGACGCGGGCGATCACCCCCCCGCCGCTCCAGAAGCTGCCGGACCCGCCGGTCCCGACGGAGCCCCCGCCCCCGGCTCAGCGCGAGGTGAGCGAAACCTGGCCCAACGGGTTGGCGTTTCAGGCGCGGCAGGAGCCCGGCCTGCGGGTTGGGGCCATTCACGTCCTGGTGGAAGGGCGGAGTGCGCGCGAACCGGCCGGGCAGGCGGGCATTGCGGCACTCGTGCATCGCTGCCTGCTGGGCGGCACGCGGGACCGGGACGAGACGGCGTTGACGCAGGCGCTGACCGCCATGGGCGCGCGGCTGAAGACGCATGACGATCCGAACATTCCCTACGACGACTATTCGCTTTCCTCGGCCTACAGCTATCTGCGCGTGGAGGTGGTGAGCGACCTCGGGCCCGACCCCCTCGCGCTGCTGTCGGACGTGCTGGCGCACGCCGCGTACCCGGCCGACAGCGTGCATCGCCAGCGGGAGATGCTC
>CBDUXP010000090.1:0-11889 GCA_965371225.1 uncultured bacterium
CCGCGCATGAACTCGAGCATGGGCAGCAAGGGGACCGCTTTCCCGTGCGCTACCCCGTGTGCTTCGTATACCGGAATGTCCTCCGCACCGCACTGCTGCGTGAACTCGTAACACAACCGGCTCTTGCCCGTGCCCGCCAGCGCCACCACGCCCACCACCTGGCCGTCGCCGCTCCGCGCTCGCTCCAACGCGTCGTGCAACGTGCGCATCTCCCCGGCGCGTCCCACGAATTTACTAAACCCCCGTGCGCGCGCCACGTCCAACCGGCTGCGCGCGGCGCCGACCCCTTGCAGCTCGCGCACGCCCAGGTCGCCCTGCACGCCCTTGACCGGCATGGGCCCCAGGTCGCGCATGGCGAAGAACCCGCCCACGATGCCCGCCGTGTGTTCCGTCACGAAGACCGTGCCCGGGTCCGCCATGGTCTCCATGCGCTGGGCGAGCCCGACCGTGTGCCCGATGGCCGTGTAGTCCATGTGCAGGTCGTCGCCAATGGCGGCCACCACGACTTCCCCCGAGTTCAAGCCCACGCGCACCCCCAGGCTCACCCCGTGTGTGCGGCGGACCTCGTCCGCGTACTGCCGGACGTCGTCCCGCAGTTGCAGCGCCGCATAGCACGCGCGCTGCGCGTGGTCCTCGTGCGCGATGGGCGCGCCGAACAGCGCCATGATCCCGTCCCCCGTGAACTGGTTGACGGTCCCCTCGTAGCGGTGCACGCCCTCGGCCAGCACGCGGACGCAGCCCTCCATGATCCCGTGCCACGTCTCCGGGTCCATTCCCGCTTGCAGGTCCATGGACCCCCGCACGTCCGCGAACAGCACCGTCACCTGCTTGCGCTCCCCCTCGATCGCCCCGCGGCTGTGCAGAATCTTGTCCGCCAGATGTTGCGGCGGTTTGTATGCACGGGGATCGCGTGCCGGCGTGGCGGCCGGGGCCACGGTGGTCCCGCAGCCGTCGCAGAATTGCGCGTCGGCGCGCAGTTCTCGACCGCACGAGGCACAGGTCGCGGTCAGCGGGGCGCCGCAGCCGTCGCAGAAGGCCGCGTCGCCGCGATTCGCACGACCGCAGGCGGAACAGTCCATGGGCGATCCCCCCATCGCCGGGCTACACAGGCGGCCGCCAGCATACCGCATGGCGCGCGGCCCGCCGGGCGCGGCCTGCGCGGGGGGGACCCTTGCTATAGAATGCACGCGCTCGGGCGCCGTGGGCTGCGCAAGCAGGCGCCCGGAGAAGGGATACGAGCAATGGCTGCTTGGGACCGCCTCACGGGCTTAGACGCGACCTTCCTCGAACTGGAGGACGGCAACGCGCACATGCACATCGGGGCGACGATGGTGTTCGAACCGGGGCCGCTGGTGGGCGCGGACGGGCGGCTGGACATCGAGCGCATTCGCCGCGCCGTGGCCGCCAAGCTCCACCTAGTGGCGCGGTACCGCCAGAAGCTGGCCTATGTCCCCCTGGAAGGGCACCCGGTCTGGGTGGACGACGACCAGTTCAACCTGGAGTACCACGTGCGGCTGACGGCGCTGCCCTACCCGGGCGGGCCGGACGAGCTGAAACGGCTGACGGCCCGGATCATGTCCCAGATGCTGGATCGCGGGAAGCCCCTCTGGGAGATTTGGATCGTCGAGGGGTTGCAGAGCGGCGGCTTCGCGATGATCAACAAGACGCACCACTGCATGGTCGACGGCATCAGCGGCAGCGATATCATCTCGACCCTGCTCGATCCCGATCCGCGCTTGCCCACCGGCCGGCCCCAGGCCTGGAAGCCGCGGCCGACGCCGCACGCCGTGAACTTGACGGCCGATGCGGTGCGGCATCGCCTCGAGCAACCGCTGGAACTGTTGCGCGCGACGCGGCGGGCCATTACGAATCCGATCACCACGCTGCGTGAGGCGCAAGCGGCGGTGCAGAGCGTGGCCCAGGCGGTGGCGCCGGGGCTCACCAAGGCCTCCGAGACACCCTTCAACGTGCCCATCGGGCCGCACCGGCAGATGGAATGGACGTCCATGCCCCTGGCCCAAGTCAAGGCCGTCAAGGACGCGTTGGGCGGCACGGTGAACGACGTGGTGTTGGCGACGGTGGCGGGCGCGGTGCGCCGCTACTTCAGGTACCGCCGGGTGCCCGTGCGGGATCTGGACTTCCGCGTGATGATCCCGGTCAGCGTGCGGACCAAGGGGGAGGAGGGCGCACTGGGCAACCGGGTGTCGCTCATGGTGGCGCCGCTGCCCATCGGCCTCAAATCGGCCGTGGAGCGGCTGCACGCCATCATCGCGACGACGAAGGACCTGAAGCGCAGCAAGCAGGCGGTGGGCGCTGAGCGGCTGACGAGCATGGCGGAGTGGGCGGTGCCGAATCTGATGGCCCAGGCCGCGCGCCTGGTCACGCGGGCGCGGGCGTTCAACCTGGTGGTGACCAATGTGCCCGGCCCGCAAGTCACGCTGTACCTGGAGGGGGCCCGGATGGTGGCCTCCTATCCCGTCGTCCCCTTGACGCACAACATGGCGTGCGGGGTCGCGCTGTTCAGTTACGACGGGACCCTGTACTGGGGCCTCAACGGCGACTGGGACGCCATGGCGGATATGGATCGGCTGATCCGGTTCGTGGGCGAGGCGTTCGACGAGCTGCAAACGGCGGCGGAGCACGTCAGCCGCCGGGAGACCGCGACGCCGGCGCCGCCCGCCCGGAAGCGCAAGCCCCGGCGTAAGAAGGTCGAGGCCGCCACGGCCGCGAACCGCAAGTCGGCCTAAGGAGCGGCCCGGCCCGCCGCCCGCGCATTTCGGGGCCGGTCATGGTAGGGTATGCGGGGACACAGAGAGTACCGCCGAGCGAGGGGTTAGGGACAGAAGCGCCAGGCGTGTGGGCGCGGGGGAATAGCGTATGCCCTCTTGGGAGCGGTTGACCGCGTTGGACGCGTCGTTCCTCGGTCTAGAAGACGGGGACCTCCACATGCACGTGGGCGCGACGCTCTCGTTCGAGCCCGGGTCCCTGGTCGGCCCGCACGGCGAAGTGGATATCACGCGCATCCGGAAGGTGGTGGCGTCCAAGCTCCACCTGGTGCCGCGCTACCGGCAGCGGCTGGCAGCGATCCCCTACGAAGGCCACCCCATCTGGATTGACGACGACCGGTTCAACATCGAGTACCACGTGCGGTTGACGGCGCTGCCGAAGCCCGGCGATGGGGACGAACTGATGCGACTGGCCGGGCGGATCATGTCGCAACAACTGGACCGCGGGAAGCCGCTGTGGGAAATGTGGGTGGTCGAAGGGGTGCAGGGCGGCGGCTTCGCCATCATCTGCAAGAACCACCACTGCATGATCGATGGCATCGCCGGCACCGACATCCTGACCGCCCTCCTCGACATGAATCCGGATCTGCGGGCCGGGCGGCCCAAGCCGTGGCGGCCGCGCCGCGCGCCCCACGCCATCAGCCTCGTGTCGAGCGCGCTGCTCCGGCGCATCGAAGCCCCGGCGGAATTCCTGCGGTCGACCCGCCGGGCGCTCCGCTCGCCCCGCAAACTGTTGCGCGATGCGGGGGACTACATCGAGAGCATTGGAGAAATTCTGGCGCCGGGCCTGAACGGGGGCTCACAGACGCCACTGAACGCCCAGATCGGGACGCACCGCCGCTTCCGTTGGCTGACGATGGACCTGGGGGAAGTGAAGGCGGTGAAGAACGCGTTGGGCGGCACGCTGAACGATGTGGTGCTCGCCACGGTGACCGGGATGTTGCGGCGCTTCTTCCGCCACCGGGGCATCGCCGTCGCCGGGCTGGACATCAAAGCGCTGGTGCCGGTCAGCGTGCGGCCGGATGCGGCCCGCGGGCAGATGGGCAATCAGATCGCCACGATGGTGGCGCCCCTGCCGCTGAAGTTGAAGACGGCGCGCGCGCGGTTGGCCGCCGTGCACAAGACGACGCAAGGCCTCAAGGAAAGCAAGCAAGCCATCGGCGCGGAACGGCTCGCGGCGGTGGCGGACTGGACGGTGCCGAACATCCTCGTGCAGGCCGTGCGCATTCAGACGCGCGCGCGGGCGTACAACCTGGTGGTGACCAACGTGCCGGGGCCACAGATTCCGCTGTACATGGACGGCGCGCGCATGACCACCACCTATCCGTTGGTGCCGCTCTTGGGGCGGAACCAGTGCCTGGGCATCGCGCTGATGAGTTACAACGGCAAACTCTTCTGGGGCCTCAATGGCGATTTCGAAGGCATGTCGGACCTGGACATGGTGGCGAAGTTTCTGCAAGCGGCCTTCGAGGAGCTGCAGGAAGCCGCCGGGATTCAGCCGGCGAAGGCGCCGCGCAAAGCCCAGGGGAAGCGCGCGGCCGCGAAACAGGCGGCGGCCGGCCATGCGCGACCCGCCGCCGCCGGGAAGCCGGGAGCGGCCGCGACAAACAAACCGTCCGCGGCGGCGTCCGGCTAACCCCCCACGGCCGACCCGGCGGACCGGCCGCGGGCGCTCCCCCGATGCGCGGTTCCCCTCCCCCGCCGTGAACGGCAACCGATGCTTCGGCCCGGGCGATGCCTGCCTCATCCTGCTGGGCTTCTTCGCGACGCACGCGGCGGTGGAGACCGCGGCGCACGCTAGCGGCGGCGTGTCGACTCCGGGCGGGGTGGCCTACGCGCTGCTCGTGTCGACGATGGCGGGTGGGGCCGTCGCGCTCGTCCTCAGCCACCTGCGCATCCGCGTCCGCGCGCGCGAGCCGTACCGCACCGCCATCGGCTGGGCCCCGGGCACCCCGGCGCAGTGGGCGCTGGCCGCGGGGGCCGGCGCGGCGCTGGGCCTGGCGTACCTGGCCGTCAGCCGGTGGGGGCTCCCACCGGATCCCGCCGCGGACCTGGGGCCGCGCGCGATGCTGGGCCGCACCCCCGGCCTACCGAGACTCCTGTGGGCGGCGGTCGGCCTCGCCATCGCGCCGCCCGTGGAAGAATTCGTCTTTCGCGGTGTGGTGTACTCCGGATTCGTCCGGCGCTGGTCCCCGCTCGCGGCCGGGGCCATGACGACGGGGCTGTTCTTGCTCATGCACGTGCGCGAGGCGCAGGCCTATTGGCCGGCGCTCGGGACCATCACGGCGTTGGGCGCGGTGACAGTCGCGCTGCGCGCGCGCACCGGGTGCGTGGGGCCCGCCGTGGTGGCGCACGTGTCCTACAACGCGGTCATCGTCACCGCCGCGCTCCGACTGCCCCCCACCTAAGCGCGGCTCCCGTACAATAGGCGCGCCGTGCACGCGCAACCGGTCGACCGTTTGCCGGGACGTTCGGTGTCCTGGGCGGTGCTGTTTTTCCTGGTGCTCACCATCGTCTGTACGTGGCCGATGGCGCGGGACGTGCGCGACCACGTGCAGGATCGCGGCGACCCGCTGCTGCAAGTGGTGTTGTTGGCGTGGGCCACGGATGCGCTTTTGACGCCGGGCGATGCGTGGCTGGACACGCCGCAGTTCCACCCGTACCGCGACACCGGCGTGTACCAGACCAGCATGTTGGGCCAGGTGCCGCTCTTCGCGCCCGTGTACCGGCTGAGCGGGAACCCGGTGCTCGCGGTGCAGGCGAGCTTTCTCGCCACGCTGTTCCTCTCCGGCTTGTGCATGTGGGCGTACGTGCGGCGCATTACTGGGCTGTCCACGGCCGGATTGCTCGCGGGCCTGGTCTTCGCGTTTCACCAGTACCGGTTCCGCAACCTGCAACACATGCAGGTCATGAGCATCTGGTGGTGGCCGCTGGCCCTGTGGGCGCTGGAGGATTTCTTGACGACCCGCCGGTGGCGCAGTGCGCTGGCGTTGGGCGCGTGCGCCGTTGGGCAACTGTACTGCTCCGTGTACATGACGTTCATGCTCGGGCTCATCGTGGGCATACGCTGCGTCGTCGAGTGCGTAGCGGAACCCGGGCGGCTCAGCGACCGGACGCTCTGGCGCCGCGGGGGGCTGGTGCTGCTCCTCGCCGGCGTGGCCGTGGCGCCGCTCCTGCTGGCGTACCTGCGCGTGGCGCGGCAATTCCCCCCCGCGCACGATCTGGACACCATCGTGCAGTTCAGCGCGGCGCCGCGCGACTACCTGCGCGTCGGGCTGAGCAGCGTGCCGTATTACTGGCTGCGTGCGCGCGCAGCCTGGCAGTACACGTTCGAGCAGCACGTGCTGTTTCCCGGGCTGGTCCCCGTGGCGCTGGCCCTGTACGGCTTCGTGGCGGCGGAAGCCCTCGGCCGCCGCACGCAGGGCGCCGGGCAGGCTATCCGGCGGCGGGCATTCAGTCTGGTGCTGACCGCCGCGCTGGGCATCGTGCTCAGCCTGGGGCCCTACCTGAAGTACGGCGGCCAGGCGACGGACATTCCTCTGCCCGCCTTCGCGCTCCTCACGTACGTGCCGGGCTACGCCATCTTCCGCGTAAATACCCGGTTCGCGTTCCTGCTCTTGTTCGCGCTCAGCATTGGCGTGGGGCGCGCGTATGCGGCGCTCGCCACGCGCCCCACCCTGTCCGACCGGGGCCGGAAACTCCTTTTCGGCGGCATCGCCGCCCTGCTCCTCCTGGAAAACTGGAACGCGCCGGTGCCGACCGTGCGCGTGCCGGTGGGTGACGACCTCCCGCCGGTCTACGCCGCGCTCGCGGAGGAGGCGACCGGGCGCGGGCCGGTGCTGCACGTACCGTTCGGCCGGAACCTCTATGAAGAGATCGAGCGGGTGTACGGCGGCCTGCGCCACCGGCGCCCCATGGTGAACGGGTACAGCACGGTGCAGCCGCCGGGCTATCTGCAACTGGCGGCGCTGGCGCGCCGGGGCCCCACGCCGGCGTTCCTCACCGCGGCGGTCGGCATCAACGCGGACACCCTCGTCGTCCACTACGACGCGATGCCACCGGCAGAGGCGGCGCGGTGGCGCGCCGCGCGCATGCGAACGGGCATCCATGTGGTACGCGAGTTCGCGGGCGTCGACGTGTGGAAGCTCGCCCTCGACCGCACCTTTCTGGACCAACCTGTTGCCCGCCTCAGCGTGCCGCCCCTCGCCGCCGGCGCGACGGCCACGGTCCCCCTGCGCTTCTCGACGCCTCCGCAGACCGCCTGGCGGTGTCCGCGGCCGCTAGGCCAGCGCGACGCCACGGTCACGTGGCAGCCGCTGGGCAGCGGCGCGCTCGTCGAGGAACCGACGCGGGTGCGGGTGCCGCTTTTCGTCGTGTGGACGCAACCCATGGAGGTTCCCCTGCGGCTGCACGCGCCCCTCCTGCCCGGTGAGTACACGCTGCGGGTGGATTGCGGCGTGGCCGTGGCGGAAGCGCCGGTCCAGGTCCTGCCACCGCGGGCACCCGACGCCGCCGGCTAGCAGGCGCGGCACGGCTACGCGTCTGTCCGACCGTGCGGGCGAATACAAGATTCGCCCCTACCTCGGAGCACATGGACCTGGGATCATCGTAGGGGCGATCCTTGTGATCGCCCACGTTCGCACACCCGGCGAACGGCCCCTATGAATCTACTGGCGGCGATTCCTCAGGATCCGCATCGCTCGCCGCCGGGGGCCGAATGGGGATGGCGAGTGCCAGGAGCGCGGCCGCCGCAGCGCCCACGATGCCGAACAGCACGCGGTGAAACCAGTCGGACCACCGGGGTGCGGCATCGGGTTCCTGGTGCGCGTGACCGGAGTGGTCGCCCGCATCTTGCGCGTCATGCGCGTCCGCGTCGGGCGCCGGCGCCTCAGGGGGATCGGACGCGTCGTCGCCCCGGATCTTGGCGAGCGCCTTCAGCATCTGGACATCATCCGCGTCCAGCTCCATCTGTCGTTCTAGCCGCGCCCGCGCCGCGGCCGACTGGGAACTTTCCGCCGACTCCGCAAAGGCGTTGTGGAAACGGCTGTCCACGATCGCGTGGACGCCCAGCCCGAGCACCAGGCCTATGAGCAGGCCGGCGGCTTGGTAGCGCGCTCGCGTCTTTTGTGCCTGTTCATACGCCAACTCCACCGCCGCCGACCAGGGGCGCGCGCGCAAGATGTCGCGCACCGTGCGCAGCACGACGATCGTGCCGACGATCAGGCAGCCGAGCTGGATCGTAGCGGCGGGACCGGCATCCATGGACGCCTTCTCGTGCGCGTGCTGGGCCCAGGCGGCGGGCACACCCAGAAGCCCCGCGCCCGCGACGCCAAGGAGGGCCCTCCAGGCCGGCGGCCACGGCGCGCGGCGGCGGGTCTGTTCACGGGGAGGACGCTGCATGCGGTGGGAATTCTCGCATCGCCCCGCACGCGCGTCAAGGCGAATGGGAGCGGGACACGCCCGGCCTGCGCTTAGACCGACAGGACGTCGCGCACCATGGCCGCGAGGGTGCGCGGCCGGTACGGCTTCTTGAGAAACGCGGTGGCGTGGGCCCGGTTTTGCATCAGCGGGAGCTGTTCGGCGGCATACCCGCTGGTGAGGACGGCCTTCACCTGCGGATCCACGGTGCGTAGCGCCTCGAGCGTATCCAGGCCGTCGCGCCCGGGCATGATCATGTCCAGCAGCACCAAGTCGATCTCGTCCCTGTGGGTGCGGTACAGCGCAAGCGCTTCGTCCCCGTTCTTGGCGACCATCACGTGGTAGCCCAAATCGCGCAACACGTCGCAGGCGAATTCGCGGACCACCAACTCGTCATCAGCCACGAGAATCGTTTCCGATCCCGTCGGGGTCGGCGCGGGCGGGGCCGCCTCCTCGGACACCTTCACCGGGGCATCGTGCGCAGGCAGGTACAGCCGGAAGGTGGTGCCGCGTCCCGGTTCGCTTTCACAGTGCAGGCACCCGCCGTGATTCACGACGATCCCCTGCGCGGCCGCTAAGCCCAACCCGCGGCCAAAGCCTTTCGTCGAAAAGAACGGTTCAAAAATCCGCCGCGCCGTCTCCGGGTCCATGCCACAGCCGGTGTCCTGAACGGTGAGGAGCAACTGGTGTTCGACGCCGTCGTCCCCTTGGGCCGGGCAGTGGGCCGGGCCCGCCACGTCACCGAGCTGCACCGTGAGCGTGCCGCCGCCGTCGGCCATCGCCTCGCCGGCGTTGGTGCAGAGATTCATGATCACCTGTTGCATCTGGGAGGGATCCGCCAGCACCGACGAGAAGCCTTCGGGGAGCAAGCACTGCACCTTCACGGCCTTCGGCAGCACAGCGCCCAGCATGTCCAACAGGTCCGCCACGAGGCTGCGCAGGTCCACGGGCACGGGGTTCTGTTTGCCACCGCGCGCGTACGCGAGCAGTTGCGAGGTGAGGCCCACCGCCCGCTCGGCGGAATCTTCGATGACCTCCAGGGACCGCTGGGCGGGGCTATCCGCCGGGACCTCTTCCCGCGCCAGCGCCGCGTGGCCCAACACCCCCACCAGGATGTTATTGAAATCGTGCGCCACCCCCCCGGCGAGCATCGCCACCGATTCCATCTTCTGCAAGTCCCGCAACTGTTCCGCGTGCGCGCGCTCCTGCGCCTCGGCGCGCAGGCGGCACAACTCAGCCGCAGCCCGTTCCGCGAACAGCGCAAACACCGGTTCCAATAGCCGCGGGGGAATCGTGAGGGGGGCCTGATCCAACGCGCACAGGATTCCCACCACATGGCCGTCCCGGTCCCGCAGGGGCGTGCCCACGTAACTCTGGATGGCGTGTTCGCGCAAATGATCCGCCGACGCCGCTGGAAATACCTCCGCGGCGCCTTCGGGCACGAGCGTGAAGCCCTGCTCCACCGCACAGCCGCAGGGGGTGCCGGCCAGCGCGAATTCGTAAACCTCCTCGGGACCACCACTGCGCCAGACGGCTACTGCCCGCCCCTGCGTGGCCTCCGCGTCGGCGACTTCCGATATCTGCACCCAGTACACCCCGAGCCATTCGGCAAGATGCTCCGCGAGGGCCGTGAAGAAGGCCTCGCCCACGACCCCGGCTAGGCCCTGGTGCAAGTGTTCCACCGCCTGTTCCAATCGTTGTTGCTCGGTGACATCCCGCATGGCCACCTGGTATAGCAGTTGGCCGCCGACGGTGACCCTGTTGGAGGACACCTCGCAATCCATGAGAGTGCCGTCCAACCGCCGGTTGCGCCACGGGAAGGTCTGCGGTTCGCCGGCGTCGATCCGGACGGACCGTTCCGCGGCCACCTCCTGGGAAGAGCGGCCGTCGGCCTGCGTTTCGGGCCAGAGATCGGTCGCCGGGCGACCGATCAGGTCCTCCACCGTGGTCCGGAACATGGCAGCGGCCTTCTCGTTCACCTGCAGAATGGTGTCGCCGGCGACCATGATGCCCTGGACCGGCGACTCGAAGAGGGTGCGGTACAACTCCTCGGACTGCCGGAGGGCCAGCTCCGCCCGCTTGAGGTCGCGATAGTCCACGCCGAGCAGGAGGTACCCCTCCACGGTCCCGTCGGGGCCGCACAGGGTACTGAACGACAGCAGGACGGGCACCCGCTCGCCACCGAGCCCGGTCCACGTCGTTTCAATGTTGATCACCTGGCCTTCAGCGTCCCGTTGAGCCAGCAGTTCGTCCCAGGTTTCGCTGCCGTGATCGAAGAATTCGGCCACGGGCATGCCGATCAGGCCCTCGGAGGATTGTTCCGCCAGCGCCTGCGCCGCCTCGTTGGCTTCGAGAATGATGCCGTTTTGGTCAGTCAAGAACACCGGCTGCGACATGTTCCGCAACACCTGGCCGGAGAGGCCACGCAAGGTGGGGCGGAGCAAGCGAAACCGGAAAATGCCCAGGGCGTACAGCGCGCAGCCAGCGGTGGTCAATCCGACGGCGCTCCAATACACGTGGTACCCCAGCAACGGGAGAATGAGATTGGTGATCGTGCCCCCGATGAAGGGGATCGCCGTGCCCGCGGCGAGGCACAGCACCCGCCGCCGCTCCACCCCGGGCGGCGCGCGCATGACGCCGCGCACAAGCACCCCCAGCGTCGCGATCATGAAGAGCTGGATATACAGCCAATAGAAAATCAACAGCGCGCCCGGCTCCTGTTGGAGTCCCCACGGGGCCCGTTCGGCCGCCACCGTGAAGATAAGCGGCGTGAACCAGCGCAAGAGCAACAGCGGGACGCCCGGCAGGTACACCAGGGCGAACAGGGGATGCTCGCGCAACAAGGGCCGGCCCCGCAATACCACCAAGACGAAGTGCAGGATGAAGGGACCGATGAAGATCCAGACCGGGGCCGACAGACATACCGCCAGGTTGTACGAGGCGGGGTCGACCACCACCGAGTACAACGCCGTGAGCAGCGCCCACCACGCCAGGGAACCGGACAGCAGGGCGAAGATGCGATTGACCGGGTGCCGCAGGCCCAAATTGAGCGTGTACATGCACAACGCCAGGTTCGTGCAGAACGCGATGAAGGGAATCAGGGCCCAGGTGGTCAGCATAAGGGCTTACACGACGCGTCGGCCGCCGACGCAGAACTTCATTAGAGGAGGCGGCCCGGGTGCTCCATGAGAATACAAAATTATGATTATTATACTATAAATGCTGATTCCAGGGAAACGGCGCCCCCTCCATAGGGCAGTGAGTTGAATCAGGAACGGCGGGGCGTGGGACCGCCCCCATCGGGGCCAGAGCGCAAAAAAAAGACGGCGGGAGTCGGGCTGTAAGCCGGGTTCTGTCTAGGGGCCATGCCCCCGAGACGGTCATTCCTCTGGGACGTGCGTCGCCGCACGCCTCAAGCGTCCAACCCACCGGCGGTGTGGGCCACACCAGTGCCGGCCTATTTGGACTTGCTCCCGGTGGGGTTTGCCCAGCCGACCGGTCACCCGGCCGCTGGTGCGCTCTTACCGCACCATTTCACCCTTACCGCGGGACCGACGCGTCGGTGTCGACCTTGCCGGGCAAGGCCGCCCCGCGGCGGTATCGTTTCTGTGGCACTGTCCGTCGGGTCACCCCGCCTTGGCGTTACCAAGCACCGTGCCCTGTGGAGCCCGGACTTTCCTCGACG
>CBDUXP010000091.1:0-11810 GCA_965371225.1 uncultured bacterium
CGGCCCCATTGGCCGGTATCTCGCGAAACACGGTCCGGGTATCCAGCACGTGGCGTTCGAGGTGGACGACGTGGACGCTACGGTGAAGGACCTGGAGGCCAAGGGCGCGCAGCTGATCGACCGGACGCCCCGGCCCGGCGCGGACAACACGCGCATCGCCTTCCTGCATCCGAAAGGCGCGCACGGGGTGCTTATCGAAGTCTGTCAGTACGCCGACGCCCGCGGAGATTAAACGAAGAGCAACCACGGATGAACACAGATGAACACGGATAAGACTTCAGTAATCGACGCGACGCTCACGGGCATCCATCCGTGGTTTCAACTCCGTGCTTATGCTCCGTCGGCGCGGGCGGTGATGCCGGAGTAGGCGAGGACGCTGAGCAGACCGCGCCAGAGACGCGTCCGCTGTTGCGGATCGCGCAATTGCTTCGCCCGCCGGGCGAGGTACGTTGGCCGCAAGTAGAACCGCCGGTACGCGTGCCGGATGATGTCGTCCAGGTCGTCCGGGGTGAGGTCCGCCGTGCCGAGCACCGCCGAGCGGCTGGTGAACAGGGACCAATCTTCCTGGAGCAACCCCTGCTCGCGCACCTGGTGGTAGTACGTCGTTTCGGGGAACGGCGTCGCGGCGGTGAACTGCGCCACGTCCGCGTCCAAGCGGATGGCGAGGTCGATGGACTCCTTGGCGGTGGCCCGCGTTTCGCCCGGCAACCCCAGGATGAAGAACGCCATCGTCTCGATGCCGAACTGCCGGCAGGCGCGGAAGATGGTCTCCATCTTCTCGACGGGGATGCGCTTGCGCGTGACGTTGTCCAGCACCGTGTCGCTCGCGGATTCCACGCCGAAATTGATCCAGCGGCAGCCGCCGGTGGCGAACGCCGCCACGATCTCCTCGTCGATCAGGTCGAGCCGCGTTTCGCACCGCCACATGACCGGCAGCTTCAGGTCGCGGATGGCATTGGCGATGCGCACGGCGCGGCGCCGGTCAGCCGTGAACAGCGGATCGCGGAACAGAATCTCGCGCACCCCGTACTCGCGTACCACGTGCTCCACCTCGGCCACCACGTTCTCGTCGCTTCGCGCGCGCCACTCCTTCCCCTGGCCGATGGGATACGGACAGTAGCTGCACGTGTAGTAGCAGCCGCGGCTGGCCAGGATCGTGGTGAACGGTTTGAGCCCCACCACGGCGGACTGGTACGCGTCCATGGGCAGCAGGTGGCGCGCCGGAAACGGCAGCGCGTCCAAATCCGCGATCAGCGGCCGGTCCGGCTCGACGCGAATGTCATCGCCGCACCGGTGGGTCAACCCTTGGAGCCCGTCGAGGGCCGCGTCCGCCGCGCGCCGCTCGCACACCTCTGCCACCACATACTCCGGCTCGCCGCGCACCACCCCGTCCGCCGCGCAATTCTGCAACGCGTCCTCGTGGAACATGGACACGTGCGGCCCGAGCAGCAGCACGGTCGCGTCCGGCCGCGCCGCCTTGACCGCCGTGGCCATCGCCAGGTCGTCCTGGATGGAGGGCGTGGCGGTGAGAACGCCCACCACCTCCGGCGCGGTGCGCACGATCATGTCGAGCGTGTGGCGGGGCGCCCAGTCGAGCGCCACCGCATCGAGCAGGCTGACGTGGTGGCCCGCCTGTTCGGCGACGGCGGCGGTGTACGCGAGAGTGAGCGGCGGGGTGAGGTTCGGGCTCTGCATCTCGAACCCGAAGCCGCCCATGTGGTCGCGGCTGACGGTGGTGCGCCGGTCAGGCTTCGGGTTGACCAGGGTCAGTTGCATCGGGTGGTGGGCGGTGGATGCGGGTCCACGCCGCGGTCTGTCCCCGACGCAGGAAGCGCACGCTGCCCACCGCGAGCGTTGCCACGAGCAACGCGAGGCCGGGAAGCGCCGTGACGAGCCGCCGGAGGAATCCGGCGCGGTCCTGCACGTAGGGGAGCAGGCACAGCGAACCGCTCCAAAACGATAACAACAGCACACCCGCCCCCGCAATCGCGTGGGCGGCCACCGCCGGCAGCGGCACCCGGACCAGCGCGACGAGCAGGCACGCCGCCGCCCCGGCCAGGAGCGGCTGCCGGAGCGCCCGGAACAGGGCGTACTCGGGGAAGATCAGCAGGCCGTACGCGCCGAAGGCCGGATTGAACAGCAGCCGCCAGTGCCGCGCGATGGATTGCGTGATGGCGCCCGCCACACGGGATTTCTGCGCGCGAAAGTCCGCGACGGTTTCCGGCACCAGATACGCCGCGGCCGCCTCGTCGTCCACCCGCACCCGGTAACCGCGCTCGCGCAGCCGGATGCCGAACTCCCGATCCTCATACACCACGTCCGCCGAGACGTCCCCGAGCGCCGCCGTGCGCACCGCGCAGAGCTGCCCGTAGAGGCCGCCCGCCGAATCCAGCCGGCTCTCGCCCGCCTTCTGCGCGTTCTGGATCTGGAAGAGCAGCCGGTGCAACTCCACGAGCCAGGTCGTCGCCAGGTTCGCCACGTGAATGCGGGCGCTGACCCCACCGACGCGGTCGTCGCCGAAGTGCCGCACCAGGTGTTTCAGCGCACCCGCGCCCATGCGCACCGTCGCATCGGTGAACACCACGACCGGTGCGTCGATAGTGCGCAACAGGTCGCGCTGCACGTGAATCTTCCCGCGCCGTTCCGTGAAGCGCTCGACGCGCACGCTCGGCTGTCGCAGCCCTTCGACGATGGCGACCGTGCCGTCCTTCGATCCGTCATCCCCGACGATGACCTGCAGCCTGTCCGCCGGATAGTCGGCGGCGAGCACGTTTTCGATCTTCGCGGCGATCGTGTCCGCTTCGTTATACGCGGCGATGAGGACGACGACCGGCGGCCACGCGGCCGGCTCGGGGGCGGGCAGCGGTCTGTGCCGCACGACGAGCAGGGCCAGGTGGTAGAGCAGGTACTCCCCCGCGACCAGGCCGACGCACAGCCAGAAGATCGAGAGGGCGCTCACGACAACTCGTCGTGTCGCGTGCAGGCGATTTCACCGATGAACGCGTCCACGCCCGCCCCCCAGTTGGCCGCGAACTCGAAGCGGAACGTCGCGTCCGGTTCCGCCAGCACGTTCCCTTGCGCGCCCACGTGGACGTGCCAGTGGCTGCCGTCCTGCGCGCGCACCAGCAGCCGTTCCGCGTCGGCGGACACCGTGGCGGCGCCCGACACCCGCAGGCACGGGACCGTGAGCGTCGCGTCCTCTTCGAGCCCCGCCAGCGTGGTGTCCTCCTCCGCGCCGCCGGCGATGCGGAAGGCCGCACGCCACGTGTCCACGCTGCTCTCGATGGCCCCCAGGTGCACCCGGAGGCGGCGCAGGGGGCGCGGCGCCGCCGGCCCGGGCGGCTCTTCGTCGCCCGCCAGCAGGCGCAGCAGCCCGAGCGCGCGCGCCGACAGGCTGCGCGGCCCGCGGCGCCGGGCCATCTGCAGGAGGGGGCGGCGCAGGCCGGCGAGCGTGGGCGGGTAGTCGACCTCGGCGAACTCGAAGGTCAGCCCCGCCGGGCCGGGAATCGTGCTGTGCGTCGGCGTATCCGCAGCCGCTGGGGACACGGGCGGCGGCGGCACCCACGCGGGATCGAATCGCCGCGCCAGGTCCAGGAAGGCGAGCGCGAGGAAGGTGGACTCGATGGGCACCGGACAGAGCCCGTCGGGCCAGTCGTACCACCACGTCTCGGCGAACCCCCCGTCGCGTTCTTGCAGTTCCATGCACGCTTCCAGTTGGCGCCAGCCGAGCCGCGTCCAGAAGGGATCGTCCGTCGCCGCGCCCAGCCGCGCCCACGCTCGGCCCAACAGTAGCGCGCTCCAGACATCGATGCGTGGGGTGATGGTATGGCCGAGTCCGTCCACCACCCACGCGCCGCGGTCCTCGGGCGCCAGGGGGCGGGTCCACTGAACGCCGTACCAGGCCCACTGGCGGGCCGACGCCACGTAAGCATCGGGGGGGCCGAACCGCGCGCGGTCCAGGTTCGCGTGGATCGCGCATTCCGCCGTGAGTCCGTCCGGTTCGGTGGGCGCGGCGTCGCGCAAGTAACCCGCCGCAGCGAAGAAGGAGGCTGCCCGGTTGACGTAGGCCAGCCCCCGGTCGGCCGCCTCCAGCCACGTCCGGGCGTTGTCGATGGTGTACGCGGCCAGGAGCGCGCGCACACACTCCGCCGTCGCTGCGACGCAGGGCCGCCCCTCCGTGGGCGGTTTCACGCGGACTTCTCGTGCGACGGGCACGGTGGCGGGCCACGCGCCGTCCGGGCGCTGGTGGGGCAGCACCCACCGGGCCGTGGCGAGGGCCGCATCGGCGTGGGCTTCGTCGCCCGTGGCGTGGTACGTCTCGGCCAAGTGGCGGGCGTTGGTGGCTTGGCCGCCGGGAAATCCCACGAAGCCCGCGCCGTGATGGGTGAACGCGTGCAGGCCGGCGGTCGTCACCCGCGTGGTGGTATGCCACCAGCAGGCGTCGTCCACCTCCTCCCGGCGGACGCCGGGCTGCGCCCACGGGCACCACCGGTCGTAGCGCGCCTTTGCGTCCGGCGCGCCGGCCGCGCTGAACTCCGCGGCGAGCTGCAGGGCGTGCAGCTCCGGCGTGATATGGGAATGCTTGAACTCTTCGGAGACTTGTCCCGGCGCCGCCCGGCGCAGCAGGTGCACGAGGGCGCCTCGTTCCGTATCCTCGGCGCGGGCCAGGAAGCGCCACGCCCCTTCCATGGCGTGGTGGAGCCGGGCCTGTGGGGCCGTGGGTTGGGGCGGGGGTTGGGGCAGCAGGGGGGCGCGGCAGGCCATGGCCATCAACTCCGGCCAGCCGAGCGCGGTGAGTTCGGCCACGTCGAAGCGGAGCGTGGTGCCGGCCGCAGGGGGAGCGGCCGCTCGCTGGGTGGTGGTGCCCAGCCCGAACCACGCGTGCTTGTCCACGTGTACGTCGGCGTGAAAGTTGGCCGCCACCACCAGCCGCCGGTGGGTGCCGTCGTGGATGATGCTGAAGTAGACCGGCAGGGCGCAGTCTTCCAGTTCCAGGAACGGCTGGAAGAGCAGGCCGTGCCACCGTTCCGTGGTGGCGCAGTACGCGGCGAGGAGCGGGAATTTCAGGTGGGCGGCCGCGTGGTACGGATGCTCGCCGTCGAGGACCTTGCGCCACTTGACCTTCCGGTACGTGTAATACGGAAAGGGCAGGGTCGCCACGTCGCCGAACGGGAGGGAGCCGTCAGCCGCGTACCAGAAGCCGGCGGCGAAGGCGGGGCCGTCGGCGTCCGGCAGGTTCAGCGCCGCCAACCGATGCAGCCGTCCCCCCTCGAGCGGGGCCGCGAGCGTGCACGTGGTCTGCACCAGGGTGCCGCCGTCGATGGGCTGGGTGCTGACCGTTGCGCCCAAGTGATCCGCGGGGCCGAGGCGCACCGGCTCACGCATGGCGCGGTCCCGCGAGCACGTAGCCGAGGCCCATGAGCGCCGGAATGCCCAAGCCGAGCCCGTCGTACAGCAACGCGATCCCCAACGCCTGGGCGCCGGTGCAGCCCACCGCCTCGTGCTGGAACAGGAGCACCATGGCGCTTTCGCGCACGCCGAACCCGCCGAACGAGATGGGGAGCAGTGCGGAGAGCAGGCTGAGGGGCACGGCCCCGAGCATGATGGGGTAACTCACGGCGCTCTGCGCGCTGCGCGCAAACAACCAGACGATGCCCACCACCAGCGCCCAGTACAGGACGGTGGTGATTGCAAACGGCACCCACCGTACATCGGCGATCGCGTTCCGCATCCGCTCGTGGAGCGACGGGGGCAACATGTTTGCCCGCCACACCCACGCGCCGCCCACCGCCGCCAGCCCCGCGGCTGCGGCGACGCCGTACGCTGCGTGCGGAATCACGCCGCCGAAGACGACCACCAGGCCCCACGCGGCGCACGCGCCGAGGACCGCCACGTCCGCCAGGCGCTCGGCGAAGAACGCGCTGGTGCCCCGCGCCACGGACACGCCCCATTCGCGGCGGAGCAATGCGACCTTGAACAGTTCACCGGCTTTGGCGGGGGAGAGCATGCCGGGGAGGAACGCCAGCATTTGCATCCGCAGCATGGGCGCGAGGTCGGCGCCGCGAACGCCGCCGCGTACCAAAGCGCACGTGCGCACCGCGCGCAGCACCTGGCCGATGACGATGGCGCCCGCCGCCGCGACCAGCGGGGGCATCTGCATGGTCCGCGCCGCCTGGGCCGCGTCGGCGAGGGACACGCGCGTGGCGAGCCAGAGCAGCAGGCCCGCCGACACGAGCAGGCGCAGGGTGCGCGCCACGGCGCGGCGGGGCACGGGCGCGGCGGTATCAGGAACGCTTGTCAATGAGATCGGCCAGCAGTCCGATCACGGCCACCTGAATGGCAAGAGAGACCAACACGATCACCGTGATGTCCGGAATCTGCGTCCAGACGGTGAGCCCCGCCACCAGCGCGAGCATGGCGACCCCGAAGATGGCCGCGCTGAGCGGCAGGAATACGCGCAGGGGGTTGAAGTACATGGCCGTGCGCACGATCAGTTGTACGAAGAGGAGCGTGTCCTGCACGGGCCGGATTTTCGACGCGCCCACGCGGGGGTGATAGGCAATGGGGATGAACCGGACGGTGTGGTTATTGGCCAGGGACGCGAGGGTGATCGTGGTGGTGAAGGAAAATCCATCGGGCAGCAGCCGGCGGTACCGTTCGATCAGCTCCCGGCGCATGACCCGCATTCCGGAATTCAGGTCCGGCACCTCCATCTGCACGAGCCGGCGGGCGAGGCGGGTCAGCAGCCACTTGGCGGGCCGGCGCACCAGGGGGTGGGCGGCGTCGGGCGCTGTGCGCGCGCCGACGATCATGTCGCAACCCTCAGCGGCAGCCAGGAGGGCGAGCAGCGCGTCCGGGGGATAGGTGCCGTCCGCGTCGGTGATGGCCACCAGGTCGTGCGTCGTGTGGCGGAGCCCCAGCAGGATCGCCGCGCCATAGCCCCGGTTGTGCTCCCGGCGCACCACGCGTACCCCCGCCGCTTCGGCTCGGGCCCCGGTGCCGTCCGTGGAGCCGTCGTCCACCACGAGAATCTCGCTGGGCCCCCCATAGGCGGCTAGATTCTGCTGGAGCGCCTCCAGCACGGGCCCGATGCCCGCGGCCTCGTTGTAGGCAGGTACAATGACGCTGACGCCTTCTGCAGACACGGGCACTCCTGCGCCTGGCGGGCCGTTGGGGAGTATAGCACAGCGCATGCGCCAACCCCTTGAGCGGCTTAGGTCTACGGCATTTTGACAGCCTCAGATTCCTCTGGTAAAGTTGCGCAACTTAGCTTGCCCCACACGCAGTTTCTGCTGTTTCCGCCACCTCTCCCACGCCGGGCTACTAGCGCCGCCATCACGCTCCGGGCTTCACGCCACAGGGGGGTGATGCGGGCTGTCGCCCTGCTCGGCCTTGCCGCCGCTTGCGCCCTTCCGGCCCGGGCGTGGGCCGCCGCGCCGCTGCCCCGCGGCTGGGACCCCGCCCGCTTCATCTCCACCGCGGAGGTGAAGCCGGGTATGAAGGGCGTGGGCTACACCGTGTTCCAGGGCACCACCATCGAGACCTTCGAGGTGGAAGTCATTGGTGTCATCTATGGGTACGCCCCCGCCCGCGACGCGATTATTGCGCGCATCGCCGGCGGGCCCATCGACACGGCCGGCGTCATCCAGGGCATGAGCGGCAGTCCCATCTACCTGGACGGCCGGCTGGCGGGCGCGGTGGCGTTCGGTTGGACGTTCATGACCGAGCCTATCTGCGGCATTCAGCCCATCCAGCACATGTTGCCCGTGTTGCATGAGGCCGGCACCGTGACCCCCACCGGGATGGCGACACCCCCGTCGCGGCCCGCGGCGCTGGAATTGAGCGCCGAGCAGGTGGCCACGCTGGAGGACTTTCCCGTGCAGGGGGGCGTCCGCCTGGAACCCCTGGCGACGCCCATCAGCGTGGGCGGTATCGCGCCGGAGTTCATCGAACAGATCCGCCCGTGGTTCAAACCGTACGGATTGATCCCCATGGCCGGCGGGGGCGTCGCCGCCGATTATGGCGACCTGAATCCGGCGCTGGAGCCCGGCGCCGCCCTGGCCCTGCCGCTCATCACGGGCGACATTTCGGCGGCGGCCATCGGCACGGTCACGTACACCGAAGGCGACCGGGTGGTGGGCTTCGGCCATCCCTTCCGGTACGCGGGCGAGGCCCGGATGCCCATGGGGAATGCGTTCATCGTGGGCGTGCTGCCCAACCAGCAGATCTCCACGAAGCTCGGGGTGGCGTTGCGCACGCTCGGCTCCCTGCAGCAGGACCAGGTGACCGCGGTGGCGGGCACGCTGGGCGCGGCGCCGGCCATGGTGCCCATGGCGGTGTCGGTGCAGGGGCCCAACGACGCGGCGCCGAGGACCTTCTCGTTCGACGTGGTGCCGGACCGCACGCTCCTCCCCTTGTTCATGGGCATCGGCAGCTCCTCCGCCGTGTTCGACAGTATCGCGGGGAGCGCGCCCTACACGGCGCAAATTGACATGACGATTCGGCCGGCGGGATACGCGCCCATTACGTCGCACACCTTCCATTCGGCCCGCGGCGGCGTCGCGTGGCCCGTGGGTATGCAGGTGATGCAGTACGCGCGCGCGCTGCTCGACAATCCATACGGCCGGTTGACGCTGGAGGGCGTGGAGATGCAGGTGACGGTGCGGGCGGGGTTGGGCATCGCCTACCTGGAGGAAGTGCGGCCGCGCCACCTCACGGTGCGCCCCGGGGAGACGCTGCCGGTGACGGTGGTGTACCGGCGGCACGAGGGCGAGCGCGAGCGGCAGGTGGTGACCCTGCAGATTCCCGATACCGCCCGGGACGGCATGCACACCCTGGTGGTGAGCGACGCGCGGCGGACGCTGCTGCTCGAATATCGACGGGCGCCCATGCGGTACCGGGCCACGACGATTGAGCAATACTTGGAGATCCTGAATCAGGATTACCCGGAGAACGAATTGACCGTGACGCTGCTCTCCCCGCGCCCGGGGATGGCCGTACACGGCCAGGAATTGGCCAAGCTCCCCGGCTCGGTGCTGAACGTGATGCGCTCGGCGGCGGCGCGGGACCTGGCGCGGCCGACGCGGGGGACCGTGGTGGCGCAGGAGGCCTTGCCGCTGGATAGCGTGTTCGCCGGGGCCGCGGTGGTGCGCATCCGGGTGGATCGCCATGCCCCGTAGCGTGCGCGGCGCCGTCGCCGGCGTGCTGCTCGGGCTCGCCTGGGGCGCGGCGGCCCAGGCCGTCGACAGTCGCGAGTGGGAGCTGTCCTCCGTGCCGGACTTCGTGGCCGGCGAGTTCGACGGGGTCATCCTCGAGGCGCCCGGCACCCTCCGGGTGGGGTACACGCACCAGGAAACGATGTTGGACGCCAGCCAGGTGTGGAGCATCGTGCAGGACCGGCGCGGCGTCCTGTACGCGGGCACGGGCAATGAAGGGCGCGTCTACGTGATTGCGCCCGATGGCACGGAATCCCGCTTCGTGGAGTTGGAGGGGTCCCAGGTCTACGCGCTCGCGCTGGGCGCGGACGATGCCGTCTTCGCCGCCACCTCCCCCGACGGTGCGATCTTCAAACTTACGTCCGACGGCGAGGTGGAAGAGTGGTACCGGCCCGACGCGACCTACGTGTGGGCCATGCTCGTGGGGGCCGATGGGGCGCTCTATGCGGCCACGGGCGATCCGGCCCGCCTGCTGAAGATCACGAAGCGCGAGCAGGCCACGGTGGTGTACGAGAGCGCCGCCCCGCACTTCATTTCCCTCGCGCAGCATCCGGACGGCGCCCTGCTCGTGGGCACGGATGGCACCGGCCTGCTGCTCCGAGTCGCGCGCGACGGCACGGCCCGGGTGCTGTACGACGCGCCGCTGGAGGAAATCCGCAGCATCCTGTGTACCGAAGACGGGCAGGTGTATTTCGTGGCCGTGCAGAGCAAACCCAGCAGCGTGAGTCCGACCGCGTCCGTCAAGCTCGGGGGCCTGACCGGTGAGACCGAGCGCAAGAAGGACAGCACCAACGGGAACAACTCGGGGAAGCAGGACGACGCGCCTAAACCGGTACGGCTCTCCCGGCGGTCCGGCGCCGCCGCTAGCGTGCTCTATCGCATGGATCAGACCGACCGGGTGGACCTCCTGTGGACCGGCCGGGGGCAGCGGGTGTACGGCGCGGCGCTGTTCGGGGGCGACATTCTGCTCGGCACCGATCAGAAAGGGACGCTGATCCGCCTGACGCCCGATGGCATTCCCGCGGTGATCTACCGGGGGCGGGCGAAGGAAGTGGTGACGGTCACGCCGGCGCCGAACGGCCAGTTGCTTCTGGGCACGGCGGAAACGGCTGCCGTGATCCGGCTGGGACCCGGGGCGCCCAAGGAAGCCGTGTACACCTCGGCCGTGCAAGATGCCACGGGCCACGCGCGCTACGGCCGGGTCCGCTGGAGCACCGAAGGCGGCCGCCGGTCCCCGGCGCTGGCCGTCCGCACCGGCAATACGCAAGAGCCCGACGCGGACTGGGGCGCGTGGACTCCCGTCTCCCGCAGCGGCGCGGCGGCCGCCATCGCGCCGGGGCGGTTCCTGCAGGTTCGCATGCAGTGGCAGGACGGCAGTGCCGGGGCGGCGGTGACGAGCCTCAATATTCCCTTCGCGCCTCAGAACCTGCCCCCCCGCGTGCTCAAGATTGAGTTCGAGACCACCGGCCGGCTGGAGTCCGCTCCCGTCAACGTGGGGGCGGAGTCCGAGGGCGCCGTGCTCCAGGCGCTGCTGAAGCGCTACCAGAACGGCACGGGAAGTAAGGGGAAGGAGACGGAAGCGCCGACGCACACGAGCGCCATCAAGGTGACGTGGTCGGCGCTGGATCCCAACGAAGATACGCTGGAATACGCCGTGCACTTCCGCGGCGTCGGCGAAATGCTGTGGAAAGAATTGGAGACGGAGCTGAGTGCGGCGGAGTATGCGTGGGAGACGAGCCTGGTGCCGGACGGGTGGTACGAACTGCAGGTGACCGCGAGCGACCGGCCGAGCAATGCGACGCGCGAGGCAGCGGACGCCACCCTGGTCAGCGAACGCGTCCTGGTGGACAATACGGGCCCCGTCATGGCCAAGTTGCGCGCGGGGGCGGGCGCCGGATCGGGAACTGCGCGCGTGTCCGGCGAGGTGACGGACGGATTCCTGTCCCTGCGGCGGGGCCGGTCCTCGCTCGATGGGCAGCCGTGGGTCTGGTTTGCGCCCGCGGACGAGTTATTCGACAGCCCGAGCGAAACGTTCCTGCTGGAGTACGAGGGGCTTACGGCCGGCGAACACACCGTGGCCATCCAAGTGCTCGACGCGGCGCTGAACATCGGATCGGGGAAGTTAGTCTTTACCGTGAAGTAGACTGCTGGGCAAGCGCGGGTGCACGAGGCGGATTCACAGGGGCAGCGCATTCTCGTCGTCGATGATTCGGCGGCGAATCGGCGCGTGCTTACCGACCAGCTCACCCACCTGGGGTACGTGGTGGAAGAAGCCGACGGTGGCGCGGCCGCCATGAAGCTGGCGCAGGCCGCGCCGCCGGACCTGATCCTGCTCGACGTGATGATGCCGGAGCGGGACGGGTTTGAGGTGTGTGCCGATTTCCGGCGCCTGTTCGGGACGCATTACGTGCCCATCATCCTGCTGACGGCGCTCGAGGACGTGGAGAGCGTGGAGCGCGGTTTCGAGGCGGGCGCGGACGATTTTGTGAGCCGGCCCTACGACTCACGCGTCTTCCTGGCCCGGGTGCGCTCCAGCCTGCGCGCGAAGGGGTTGTGGGACGAGTTGGCGTCGACGCAGGCGAAGTTGATCGAGGC
>CBDUXP010000092.1:0-11517 GCA_965371225.1 uncultured bacterium
ACAGCCCCATCATGGGGAACAACATGATGGGTGGCGCGTTCTCCTGGGCGTTCATTTTGCAGGCGGTGCTGATCGGGATGTTGTTCGTCGGCGCGAACTACTACCTGTGGGTGGGCATGCAGCGCATCGAGGGCGCGCAGCGGTATCGGCGCTACATCCCCATCAACACGTTCATCCTCATGCTCTGCTTCGCCGTCTGGCTGACGCCGCACAACCTGCCACTGTCCGGCGCGGAGAAAAGCCTGCTGGGCGGTGCGCAGTACCACCCGGTGCTGAAGTACTTCGGCCTGATGCCCGCGAAGAACGCGGCGGTGAACTTCATCATCCTGTCCACGTTCTTCTCGTTCCTCATGTACCGCCGCGCGAACAAGGGCGCCGTGCCGCCGTTCGCCACACACGGGTGGCTCGGCAAGGGCGTGGTGGCAGGAGCCGGCGCCGCCAGCCTCCTGCTGTTGTTCTGGTACGTGGGGGTCATACGGGGGCTCGATCCGGCGGAGCTGTCCGTGCCACCGGAGAACGTGTGGGTGTTCCACTGGGCGGTGCGCGCACTGTGGGTCCAGATGGGGGCGGCCGTGGTGGTGGTGTTGTTGACGTTTGCGAACCGCGGCGTCGACGCCCAGTTCCTGTACTTTGGCGTGTCGGTGTTCGTGGCCGCCGGGTTTTTCGGGGTGTGGGGCTTCGTGGCGATGGTGGAGGCGAGCGCGTTCCTGCGCAACATCGCGGTCTGCCAAGTGCTCGTGGTGCTCACCTGCCTGATCCTGAATACCACCATTGACGTGTTCCTGTTCCGCGGCGCGCCGGTCGTTGGGCAGATTCGCTGGGGCCACATCGCCGCGCGGGCGCAGTACGCGCTCATCCTCACGTGCATTTCCGTGGTGCTGCTGATGGGGCTCATGGGGTACGTGCGCTCCGGGCTGCGCGAGGATTGGCACATCTTCGGCGTGCTGCGCGACACGTCGTCCGGCGCGCACACGCCGTCGCTGGCGTACATGACGCGCGTCGTGTCGCTCATTACCGCGGTGTTCTTCGGGCTCGTGGCGTTCGTGTTCTGGCTCGCGCACCTCGGCGACCAGCCAGAGGAGCCCGAGGCGCCCGCCTCGGCGGAGGGCACCCCGGCATGATCGGGCAGGCCGTCGGCCTCGGCGCCGTCTTCATCGCCCTCTGCGCGGCGGTGCTCTGGCCGGCCCGGCGCTTCGGGCCGCTCGGGCTGTTCGTTGCGACACTGGTGCTGGGGACGGTGTTCTTTACGGTCGCGCTGCCCGGGTACGTGCTGCCCGGTGGGACGGTGGTTCCGGGCATCGCGATGGCTGCGGCCAACTCCGTGCGTCCGCTGCCGCTGCCCGCCCTGGCGTACTGGGTCTATCTCCTGCTCATCGTCATCGGCGGACTGGTGGCGGTGTCGAGCGACGACGAGTGGTGGCGCGATTTCCGCCGGCCGATCGTGCGCGGCCTGTGCGGCGACGTGCCGCGCGCGGCGGCGCCGTTGCGCGTGCTCGTCCTGTACGCGTGCATTCCACTAGCGGTGGGGTGGGGCACGGTGCGCGGCGCGGGGGCCACGGCGGGCGTGCCCATCGAGTCGCGCCAAGCGCATCCGTCCATCTCGTACGACCCCGACCTCGTCAGCCCTGTGCGTCATCCCCGCGCGGACCGTCTGGCGGCGTTCGCGGCGGCAGAAGGGCTGGCGGACGCTCCGGTCGGCGACGTGCCGGCGGCGTATCGCGAGGCGATACTGCGCGAGGGCCGGCACCTGTACGGGAAGAACTGCTCGCACTGCCACGGCGGGAAGGCCGATGGCACCGGACACCTGGCGCGGGCGCTGCGCCTGCGGCCGGCGGACTTCACTGACTCGGGCACGATTGCCACGCTCGTCGAAGCCTACGCCTTCCGCCGCGTGATGGACGGCGGCATCGGTCTGCCGGGGGCGGGCACCCCGTGGGATTCCGCCATGCCCAGGTGGAAGGGCGAACTGACCGAGGAAGAGGTTTTCAAGATCCTCCTTGCCGAATACGACATCGCCGGCGTCTCGCCGCGCGTGCCGGAGAAGCTGGAATGAGGGCGGCAGTCGGCCGGCGCTTTCGGTTGGTCCTGGCCGCGTGCGTGGTCGTGGCTGCGGTTCCCGCTGCCGCTCAGGAGAAGTACGATCCCGCCGCGCTCGGGCCGCGCAAGGCGCAGTTCCCGGTGGACGCGGCGGCCGTGGAGCGCGGGGAGGTGGTGTACGCGCGCTACTGCGCGTTCTGTCACGGAGACGCGGGCGCAGGCGACGGCGGCGCGGCGCTGTACCTGGCCCCCCGCCCGCGCGACTTCACGCTCGGGCTGTTCAAGTTTCGCTCGACGCAGACGGGCGAGCTGCCGACGGACGAGGACCTGTTCCGTACGATTTCGCGCGGGGTGCCGGGTACGGCGATGCCCGCGTGGGGCGAGCCGCCCTCCGCACTGGCCGAGGCGGACCGGTGGGCCGTGACGTACTACCTGAAGACCATCGCGACGGAGGACTTCGAGGACGAGGACTTCAATCCGTACGACTACCTGCTCGAGATGCCCGAGCCACCGCAGGTGACGCCGGAGCTGATTGCCACGGGACAGGCACTGTACCTGGACGAGAGCAAGGGCGGTTGCGTGAAATGCCACGGCCCGCTGGGGCGCGGCGACGGGCGCGAAGCCGGCACGCACCGGGACGATTGGGGCGATCCGATCCTGCCGGCGGACTTCACGAAGGCGTGGCAACTGCGCAATGGCGGCAGCATGCGCGAGTTGTTCCGGTCCATGTCCACAGGGTTCAACGGCACGCCCATGGCCGGGTTCGCCGAGACCTTCGATGAAGACGAACGGTGGGCGCTCGTGAGCTACGTACGCTCGCTCATGGACGCGCCGCCCCCGGAGGGAGCGGTGGTGCTTGTGGCGCACAAGGCGCTTGTGGACATCCCGCGCGACCCCGGCGATCCGTTCTGGGAGGCCCAGCCGGCGCTGGAGGTGCCGCTGGCCGGCCAGGCGGTGACGCCGCCCCGCCTCGCGTCCGCGTCGGTGGACCTGGTGCGCGTGCGCGCCGCGTACACGGACGAGGAGGTGGCGTTCCACTTCACGTGGAATGACCGCTTCAAGAACGTACTGGCCCCGCGGGAGGAGGGCGGTGAGCCCGCCATCGCGCCGGACCTCTGGACGCCCGAGCTGGCCGACCCCGACACGTTCATCACGATGGCGCAACTGTGGGCCCGCCGCAGCGACAGCTTCCGCGACCGGTTGCAAGTGCAGTTCCCCGTCAGGCCCTCCGACGGGCCGGACAAGCCGTTTTTCTTCCTCGGCGGCGCCCGCGCACCCGTGCACCTGTGGACGTGGAACGCGGACTGGAACGAGCGCCCGGCCGCGCACGGCGGCCGCGTCGCCGTCGAGCGTGTGGGCAAGGGATACAAGAAGGAGCCCGCGGCGCAGCCGGAGGACAGCCAGGCGCTCGACGGCCGCGGGGAGCACGAGGCGGGCCGGTGGCGCCTCGTACTCGTGCGGCCGCGCCTGACGGACGACGCGAGGCGGGACACGCAGTTTGAACCGGGGCGGCCGATTCCGTTCGCCCTCCAGGCCTGGGACGGCGGCAACGGCGAAGAAGGCCTCTTATGCGCCTTCTCGTCATGGCATTACGTGGTGCTCGAGGCGGAGGCGGATCCGCGGGTGTACGCGTGGGCCGGCGCCGGCACGCTGCTGACGCTTGCGGGCATGGCCGGCCTGGTCCGCGCCGCGCGCCGGGCCAACCTGGATGAACTTGAGGGAAGCGACCCGACACCGGCGGCCGATGGGCAGCCGGCGGAGAGTGGCTGAGTACGGTGGCGCTCGAACGCCACGAGTGAGGACACAATGCAGACACTACGAATCGCATGTGCGGCGCTAGTGGCGGTCGCTCTATGCGCCGCGCCGGTCGGTGCGGCGGAGAAATACGAAGAGATCGCCGTAGAGAACGGCGGCACGGTCAGCGGCCGGGTCGTGTGGAACGGTGCGGTACCGGCCCTGGAGGACTACGCAATCAACAAGAACGTCGAAGTCTGCGCCCACGGCGGGGTCACGATGCGGCCGAGCGACCGGCTGCTCGTCTCGGCCGACGGTGGCGTGGCGAACGCCGTCGTGTACCTGAAGGACGTGACGAGTGGCAAGCCGATGCCGAAGGTGGCCGCGACGCTGAACCAGCGGGGCTGCCGGTACGAGCCGCACGTCCAGGTGGTGCCGCGCAAGACCAAGCTCACCATGTCGAGCGAGGACGACGTGCTGCACAACATCCACATGTTCGGCGCCGCGACGTACAACATCCCGTTCTCCGGCCCGGAGTCGATCACCAAGAGTATGCGCAAGGCGGGCGTCGTGCGGATTCAGTGCGACGCAGGCCACGGCTGGATGAACGGGTACGTCCACGTGGCGAACCACCCGTACTACGCGGTGACGGACGAGACTGGCGCCTTCACGCTGACCGACGTACCGCCCGGCTCCTACACGATCCTTATGTGGCACGAACACTGGGAGATTACGCAGAAGCGCGAGAAGGATGGCGTGGTCACCGGCTACGAGTTCGCCGACCCCGTCGAGCTCAGTCAGCAGGTGGAGGTCGCCCCCGGCCGTGACACCACCGTAACCTTCGAGCTGTCCGGCTCCTGATCGCCGGCGATCCGGAAGAACACCCGACACGATTATGAACGGCGCGATTGGCAAAGTCGTCCTCTTCGGCCTCGCGAACCTCGCCTTGTTCGTCTACATGGGGGAGGCGATCACGCGGCTGACCGGCACCGGCGCCGCGGCCGGCGGGGCGGCGCTCAGCGGTGAGGTGTCGCCGGAAGCTGGGGAAGCGCTCTTCCTTGGCCGCGGCAAGTGTTACACGTGTCATGCGATCGGCGGCGAGGGTTCGGCCGTGCGCTGCCCGAATCTCGGCATGCAGGGCGAGAAGTTCACTGAACCCGTCGCCATCCGCGCGGCGGTGCGCGGCGCGGAGCGCGGCCTCTCGCGCGTCCAATACCTGTTCGAGTCACTCTACGACCCGAACGCGTCCATCGTGCCCGGGTATCCGAAAGACCTGATGAAACCGATCCATCGGCCGCCGATTGCACTGTCCGACGACCAGATCGCGTCCGTGATCCTCTACCTCCTGCAAAAAGGCGGCGTTGACCTGGAGGCGGAGACGATGGCGGAGGTGCAGGCGGCGCAGCAGCGCTTCGCTGCCACGCGCGGTGCGGTTCCCGCTGCCGCCGGCGTGGCGTTGCCGGCGGGGGATGCCGACGACGGCCTCGAGGCTTTCGCCGAGCTGGGCTGTCGCCAGTGCCACCGCGTGGACGGCGTCGAGTTCGACCTCGAGGTGGCGGCGGCGAGCGGTGTCGGGCCCGACCTGACGAGTATCGGCGCCATTCAGACCCGCGAGTACCTGGCTGAGTCGGTGCTCGCGCCGAGCAAACTCATCGTGGGCGACCCGGCCGGCGCGGAACCGGGCAGCCCGAAGAGCTACCAGCACGCCGCGGGCCTCAGCAAGATGCCCGAGTACCAGGCCCTCATGACGCTCGGCCAGTTGCAGGACATCGTCGAGTTCCTGACGCAACTCGAAGACGCCGAAACCAACGCGGAGCACTTCGGCGGATAAGGAAAGGGGCGGCAGACCTATGAAGCACTACCACGACATCCCCGGTGACGGCGGCTCCGGCATCGCCGAACAGGTCGGGGTCCTGACGCAGCGACTCACCGACCGCCTGGCAGCGATCGAACACATGCTGGTCATCGGCAGCGGCAAGGGCGGCGTGGGTAAGAGCACGATCACGGCCAACCTGGCTGCGGCGCTCGCGTCGCGCGGACTCGCGGTCGGTGTGCTCGATGCGGATTTCAACGGCCCGAGTCAAGCGCGCCTGTTCGGCGTGGCCGCCGAGCCGATCACCCGCAGCGCGGACGGGGTCGTGCCCCCACAGGGTGCCGGCGGCGTTTCCGTGCTCTCCATGGCGGCGTTCATCGAAGACGGCGCCGCGCTTCGCTGGCGGGGGGGCGCCGAGGGGGCGCATCTCTGGCGTGGCGGGATGGAAGGCACTGCGTTGCGCGAATTCCTCGCCGACGCGGCGTGGGGCGCACTCGATTACCTCGTGGTGGACCTGCCGCCCGGCACGGACCGGCTTGCCACCGTGGCGGGGTTCGCGCCGGAGGGGGCCGCGACTCTGCTCGTGACGCTGCCGTCCGAACTCAGCCAGACAGTCGTCGCCCGGTCCGTCGACGTCGCACGCGAACGTGGACCTCGGCTGCTGGGGCTCGTGGAAAACATGGCCGGTTACCGCTGCCCGCGCTGCGGCGAGGTCGGGGAGCTGTTCAGCGGCGATGCGCGTGACATGGCGGAGGCGCTCCTGACGCCCGTGCTAGCACGTGTCCCGTTCGATCCGGCCGTCGTGTGCGCGTGCGACCGCGGCGTGCCCATTGTGTTGGCCGAGCCCGACGGGGAAGCGGCCCGGAGCTTTCACCACTTGGCGGACGCCGTGCATGCCGCCATCGAGGAGGGAACCCAATGAAATTCTTGTGCGTCCAATGTGACGAACCCATGAAGCTCCAACGCAATAACGGCGTCGAGCGTGGATCGCTGACCGTGCTCTTCGGCTGCCCCGGCTGCGGCTGGGAAGTGGCCATGCTAACGAATCCCGCGGAGACCACCATGGTGTCCAGCCTGGGGATTCGCGTGGGCGGCCGCGCGGGCGAGCCGCTGGTGCCCCTCGAAAGCACCAGCGCAAATCTCGCAGGCGGCTGCCCGTTCACCGGGGCGGCGGCCGAGGACGCGGCGCCGGCCGAGGGGCAGCGGCCACCGACATGGACGCCGGAGGCGGAGGCACGCATGCAGCGGGTGCCCGACTTCGTGCGCCCGATGGCGACACGCCGCATCGAACAGTACGCGCGGGAGTGCGGCCACACCACCATCACCGAGGATGTCGTGCTTCAGGCTCGCGCCGACGTCGGGATGTAACGGTTTCCTGGAAAGGGGTCCATCATGTACCAAGACATCTACATCGCCCTGGATAATTCGGAACTCTCGACGCGCGGTCTCGATCTCGGCATCAGGTTCGCGCACACATTCGGCGGCAAGCTGACCGGCAGCCACGTGTACGCCGCGGCGCTGCACGACCAACGCTTCCGCCAGATGGAGGGAGGGCTGCCCGAGCAGTTCAAGAAAGAGAAGGAACTCATCCGGCAGCGGAAGGTGCACGACTCGCTCATCACGCGCGGGCTGGAACTGATCACCGATTCGTACCTCGATGTGTTCCGCAGCCGCTGTGAGAAGGCGGACGTGCCGTACGACACGCGCTCGCTGGAGGGGAAGAACCACGTGCGCCTCGTCGAGGACATTGCGGAGCGCAAGCCCGACCTGGCGATCGTCGGCGCGCTTGGGCTCGGCGCCGTGCCCGATAGCCTGATCGGCGGGGTGTGTGAGCGAGTGCTGCGGCACACGAGCGTCGACACCTGGGTGGTGCGTGGGCCGCTCGATCCGCACGGTGGCGAGTGCGAGCCGCGTATCGCCGTCGCCATCGACGGGAGCCCGCGCGCTTATGGCGGGCTGGTGGCCGCGCTGGAACTCGGCAAATCGCTCGGTCTGGACGTGGAAGCCATCGCGGCATTCGATCCGTACTTCCACACCGTGGCGTTCCGCTCCATCGCCACCGTGCTCAGCGAAGAGGCAGGGAAGATCTTCCGCTTTAAGGAGCAGGAGAAGCTTCACGAGGAGATCATAGACTCGGGACTGGCGCGCATCTACCAGGCGCACCTCGACGTGGCGGCGCGCGTCGCCGAAGAGATGGGCGCATCGATCCGCGTGAAACTGCTCGCGGGCAAGGCGTTCGCTGAAATCCTGCGGTACGTCCGCGAAGAGCGGCCGTGGGCGCTCGTGCTCGGCCGCTCCGGCATTCACCAGGATCCCGAAGGCGTCGGCGCCGAGATCGGCGGAACCTCCGAAAACCTGGTGCGCGCCGTGCCGTGCCACGTGTTGATGGCCGCGCGGACGTTCACGCCGCCCATGGACGAGTTGGCGGAAGAGACCATGACGTGGACCACCGAAGCTGAAGCGCGTATGGAACACGTGCCTTCGTTCGTACGCAATATGGTGCACAAGGCCGTGGTGCGCTATGCGGCGGACATGGGCCACACGGTCGTCACGTCGGACTTGCTGGACCAGGCCATGGGCGACCTGATGCCCGCAGGCCACGGCAAGCCGGCCGGGGCGCCCCATGCGCCACCCGCCGCGGCCACGGACGCGCAGGGCAACGGTGCGCCGAAGCGCTGGACCGAAAAGGCGAAGGCGCGTCTGGGGCAGGTGCCCAAGGGGATGATGCGGACGCGCATGCGGGAGCGCGTGATCGAGATGGGGCAGGCGCGCGGGGCCACGTCGGTCGACCTTACGTTGGTGGAAGAAGCCATCGCCGCCGGGCGCGAAGAAATGCGGCAGGCGATGGAAGCCAAACCGGAACACCCGATTCCCGTGCCCACCGCGGCCCCTGCCGTCGTAGCGCCCACCGAGTCGTCCGGTGCGGTGACATTGCCCGAGGCGTTCATCCAGTGGCAGTTGGACGTGCGTCGCGGCGTGTTCGACCGGATCCGCAAGCGGGACCCGATCGCGTTTGTGGCCGCGCATCTGCCGATGTTGAGCACGTTGAACGCCGAGGGTGCGTTCCCCATCCACGCCAGCACGAAGGGCGTCGGCTTCTTCCCGCTCGTGGCGCATCGCGACGCCTACCTGACAGCCATCGCGGATTGTCTTGAGCGCGTCAAGGGGTGCCCGGCGGACGAAACGGCTGAGCAGCGCGTCGCCGTTGCGCGTGACTTCTACACGCAACGCGAGCACATCGACTGGAGCGCGTTCGGGCTCCTGGAAATCTTCAAGGGGCAGACGTGGCGTAACCTGGCCGCGGACCCGCGCGTGACGCTGCTGTTCACCGGCACGGGGCCGACGTACACGAGCTACCAAGTGAACTGTACCGCCGAGATCGTCGGGCCGGAGGATTCGCGGTTCCAATTCCTGCACGGCATGCGGCAGCTCTTCGAATACGAGCGTTTCCACCTGCACCAGCCCAGCTACACGGCTGCGTACATCCTGCACGTGCGCGAAGTGTTCGATAAAACGCCGGTGATGGGGCGCGCCGGGAAGAAAGTGGCGCACGGGGCCCCGGCATGACCGATTCCGCCGCACCGGCAAGGGCCCCCGCCGGCTCGGTGCTCCACGCGCTGTCGTGGAACCTGACAGCGCGCTGCAACCTCCGCTGTGGCCATTGCTACCTGGATGCGTCGGTGCGGGAGGCGCGCGATGCGCATGAGCTGGACCGCGCGGAGTGTCTCGCGCTGGTCGATGAGCTGGCGGCGGTCAATCCGCAGCTCTTCCTGATCCTGACGGGTGGGGAGCCGTTGTGCCACCCCTGGCTGGAGGACATTGTCGCGCGGGCGACCGGCGCAGGCATGACCGTCGTGCTCGGCACGAACGGGACGCTGCTCACCGCGGACCGGGCGCGGGCGCTCAAGGCGCAGGGTTTGTCGGGCGTCGGCATCAGCATCGATGCGCCGGAATCCGAGGCGCACGACCGCCTGCGCGGTGTGGCCGGTGCGTGGGCGGGCGCCATGGAGGGGTTGCGCATCGCGCGCGACTGCGGCCTCGGTATCGTCGTGCAGACGTCTATCTTCTCGTGGAACCGGACAGGCCTCGATCGACTGGCGCGGTTGGCGGCGGATGTAGGGGCCGCGGCGCACAACGTGTACTTTCTCGTGTGCACCGGCCGCGGGCAGGGCATGACGGACTTGGACGCGGAGACGTATGAAGCGACGCTCGAGGACATTCGCGCACTGCAATCGGAGTGGGCCGGGCGGCTGCACATCGGCGTGAAGTGTGCGCCCCACTACCAACGGCTGCTCGCGACACACGAACCTGCGTCGCCACATCTGCGCGGCTATGCCGGCGGCTGCCCGGCCGGAACGCATTACGCACGCGTGGATCCAATGGGCCAGGCGACGCCGTGCCCCTACCTGCCGCCCACGGGCGAGAGCGTTCGGGAGCAACCATTCGCTGAGATCTGGACGAGTGCAGCGCCCTTCACCACGATCCGCGAACGATCGGCGCTGGGCGGAAAATGCGGCGGGTGCGACATGGTGCACGTGTGCGGCGGATGCCGGGCTCGCGCCTTTGCGCTGGAAGGCGATGTGATGGCGGAGGACCCGTCGTGCGCCTACGAGCCGCCGGAGCGAGACGCGGCGGCGCCGGCCGCGTTCGCGGCGGCGCCGGCCGCGTTCGCGGCTGCGCAGACGTTCGGGGCACAGGTGGAGCTCACCATGGCGTGGACGCCGGAAGCACGCGACCGCTTGGACCGTATTCCTTCGTTCCTCCGGGGCATGATCACGCAACGCCTGGAAGCGGCGGCACGGGAAGCCGGTGCCGACGCCGTGACCGCCGAGATGATGCGGGAGTTGCGCGAGCGGGGGATGGGCGGGGGAATGCCTGCGGGACGTATTCCTGCAGGCGCGCCGCCCTTCCCGATTCCCGAAGCGCCGGGGCCATCCGCTGATTCGGATAGGGAAAGCGTGGGGTGCCGGAAAGACGAAGAGATCCAGTGGGACGCGGACGCGCTCGCGCGGTTGGCGAACGCGCCGGACTTCGTGCGGCCGGGGATTCGCAAGCTCATGGGGCTGCGGGCGCGGCAGCGGGGCCACACGCGGATCACAAGCGAGTTCCTCTCGGAAATCCGCAACGAATCCATGCTGCGCGTCGCCACGGTCGTGCGCCGTTTCGGTTTCGACGCCATGGAGGACGACGCGTTCGGCGAAGCGAAACAGCGGATGCACAAACGGCCGCGCAAGCTGCAGGTCATCGACGCGATCCGAGAATTCCTGGGTGCACGGACCGAGAAGAACGAGGACATCATCGCCAAGTTCGAACAGTACATGGCCGTGGCTCCGACGCGCGGGGTCGCCTGGACGCCGGATGCCCTCGAGTGGTTGGAGGAGCACGACGCGGAGGGGGTGCGCGAAGACATCGAGGCGCGAGTACGGGCGTTGCACTTACCTGTGGTTAGTCTGGAACTCATCCAGGAGTTGTATGTGCCAAAATGAGAACACTTCTTCACGTTGTGGTCCTTCGGGAGGGGGGCGGAAGTCCACCAATCGTTGCCCCAGCGGTGGATGGTGGTTCCGGTGTGGCACACAGGCCCGAATGCAATCAGGCGGGCGCCGCATTCGTCTATATATGTGAAGGGTTAGCACGCAATCCCACCGGCTGCGGTCCGCGACTGCGCCCGGAGGTAGGCTAGGTAAAGAAGATGAACCTACACACGCGAAAGAACGCGCTCATCGTGTCGGCGATTATTCTCGCCGTGGGGCTGTGCTGGACCGCAGCGCCGGCGGCGTGGGCCGGGGACGATCCGTCGATCCAGGGTGAGTTGCGCACGAACATTCAAGCGGCGATGCAAGACTTCGTGAAAGCGCAGACGGTGAACGGCGTCTTTTACCAGTACGATCCTGTCGACGGGCAGATGCTGCGCCTGCACTTCAAGAACCTGC
>CBDUXP010000093.1:0-11503 GCA_965371225.1 uncultured bacterium
CCGGGGCGGCGTCCCGCCGCCCGGGAAGGGGATGCCCATGCCCACTTCGACCGCCGCTGTGCAGCAGCAGGCGCCGCGCCAGCAGGCCCGCTGGCTTGAGACGCTGCCCGCGCGCATCACCGGCCTGTACCGCTGCTCCATCATGTCCAAGGAACCCTTCGCAGTCGACATCGGCGGGAAATCGCTCACCCACGTGCGCTCGCTGGAAGTCTTCCACGAACGGCCCATGTTCATGGACGAACTGACGGGGCTCGGCCACGTGCAAGTGCAACAAAGTGCCACAGGCGCGCGAACCGTGCGCCTGGTGCCGACGGACAACGGGGAGTTGATGTTCCGCCTCACGGCCGAGGAGCCCGTGCCAGAACTGGACGCCTTCGCAGCGCGTACCGTGGTCGGCAAGCTCAAGACCCCCGTACGGGACCGGGGCGCCGTGGGACACGTACGCCGTTGGAGTAACGCGAAGCTCTCGGACCTCAGCCAGCGCCTCACGCGACCGGACAGTGTGGGCGATCACGTCGCCCATGCGATCATGTTGCCGTTTGTCGCGCTAACGGCCGTGGCCCCAACATTGCCCCGCGCGCTGGCCGCCACGGGCCTCAGTGGCGCCGTGTGGGCGGCGGCGATGTGGGCCTCCACCCACGCGCTGCAGACGGGCATTGTCGCGGCCCCGTTCGCCGTCGACCCGGCGCGCACGTACATTAACGGCCGGCTGTACAAGAACTTGGCCGCGCTGCGCATCACGATTCGCCGCGGCAGGATTCTCGGGTTCACCACGCCGTAACGTCACCGCGGTAAGTTCACAGCCACCGGCATTTTTCGGGCGGGCCCATAATCGGGTCCGCCTCTGCCGTTCCGGTAGGCGCGCGTATCGGAAAAGAGGACGGCCGCGGGGCGGCAGAACGCCATCCCCGCGGCCGTGTGTGTGGAGGAGGTGGCGCCTGCGTGGCAGGGCCTCAAGGGCCCCGACCTGGGGGGGGGGACAGGCGCCTCGAACGCGTTACGGTTGGCTTCCCGTTGGCTCCTCCACAGCGGCGACCACGCACCAGGGGGCGGTGAGGCGGGTGGTCACGCTGGAATCCGGCACCAGCAACCCGATGCACGCGCCGTCTTCCAAGCGGAACACGGGCGTGCCGGGCAGCAGGGGCGCCGGCGCCCCAGTAAGGCAGGCCAGGTACAAAGCGGAGGTGGTGCGGTTGGACGGTCCCGGGACGGGCCCCATGATGGCCACCTTGCCCCAGCCGGGCCGGCCGTCGGCCGTGCGCAGGGGGGCCAGGCCGCGGGTCCGCGTGCTGGGGGCGACGCAGCGCACGTCCCCGTGCGGCGGTTGCGCAATGGCCAGGTCGAGGGTGGCGATGGCGCGGGCGGTGGGCCGGCCGCTGACGGCGGCGGGCCAGTCGCCGGGGGTGGCGACCACGTCGGCGAAGGCGGGGGCGACGCGCACGGCGTCCTGGCCCGAGTGCGCGGTCAAGATGCGGGCGCCGTCGGGCAGGAGCAGGCCCATGACCTCGTGGCCGACGGTGGTCTGCACGAGCATGCTGTGCGCCCAGCCGGGGGCGACGGCGGTGCGCAGGACGGGAGTGGCGAGGGTCGACATGCTGTCTTACAGACCTCCGGGGGAGGGGGATCCCCACGCATGTCGACCTGCTCGCCGTTCGCCGCGCAGTGGGCGGCTCCCGCTCATCCCGGGCCGCTCGCGATCCCGTCCGACGGGGTCGGCGGGCGCCACTGGTGGGGTTCCGGCCCGCCGGCTACAAACCAGGCAGGCACACGGATCCCCGTGCAATCGCATCGCGCCCCTCCGGGGCGGGGCTAGGAACACCCGTACTGCGCGCCGCAGTTCAGGCACTTGTAGCAGCTCCCGTTGCGCACCAGCGCGCTGCCGCATTCGGAGCACGGTGGGGCGTCAGCTTGGGCTTGAAACACCGCCCGTTCAATTTCTTCGACCGTGTTGGCCCCCTGCGCCATGACGTGGGCCACGACGGCGGAGGTGGTGGACGCGAACTGCTGCGGGGCGGTCCCGTCCTCCGCATGCCCGTTGCCGTTGCCATTCCCGTGACCGTCCATGATGGCGGGGTCGATGGTCGGCGGTGGGCCGGCGGGCGGCGCGTCGGTTTTCAAGTAGCGCAGCTCCAGCCAGCGGAACAGGTAGTCCATGATGGACTTGGCCATGGGGATTTCCTTGCTGCCGGTGAAGCCGCTGGGCTCGAAGCGCATGTGGCTGAACTTCTTGACCAGCACTTCGAGCGGGACACCGTACTGCAAGGAGATGGAGATGGAGGTGGCGAACGCATCCATCAGGCCGCTAATCACGGACCCTTCCTTGGCCATGGTGATGAAGATTTCGCCGGGGCGGCGGTCCTCGAACAGGCCCACCGAGATATAACCCTCATGGCCGCCGACGCTGAACTTATGGGTCCGCGCCTCGCGCTCGTCGGGCAAGCGGCGCCGGCGCGGTTTCCACGCGTCAGCCTCGGCGGCCAAACTGTCGGACGCGGCGCCAGCCGGCGCCTCCAGCCCCGTGTTCAGCGGTTGGGTGCGCTTGCAGCCGTCGCGGTAGATGGCGATGGCCTTCAACCCCAGCCGCCAGCCGGCTTCGTAGACGCCCATGATGTCGTCCACCGTGGCGTCGGTGGGCATGTTCACCGTTTTGGAGATGGCGCCGGACACGAAGGGCTGTACGGCGCCCATCATCTTCACGTGCCCCATGTGGTGGATGCTGCGCGTGCCGTTTAGGGGTTTGAACGCGCAGTCGAACACGGGCAGGTGGTCCGGATTCAGGTCCGGCGCGCCCTCGATGGTGTCGTGCTCGTCGATGTAGGAAGTAATGCTGTCGATCTGGTCGGCGGTGTAGCCGAGTTCGGCGAGCGCGAGCGGCACGGTCTGGTTGACGATCTTGAGCATGCCGCCGCCGACGAGCTTCTTGTACTTGACCAGCGCGATGTCCGGCTCGATGCCGGTGGTGTCGCAATCCATCATGAAGCCGATGGTGCCGGTGGGCGCGATCACGGTGACCTGCGCGTTGCGCAGGCCGTGCTCCTCGGCGGCTTTCAGGGTCTGCGCCCACACGAGTTCCGCCGCCTGGACCACCTCCGCGGGGGCGAACCGGCTGTGCACGTCCGCCAAGGCCCGGGCATGCTGGTGCAGCACCCGCTGGGCGGGCTCGCGGTTCTCCTCGTACCCCGCGAACGCGCCCACGCGGGCGGCGATGTCCGCGCTGGTGAGATTGGCCTGGCCGTGCATCAGCGCGGTGAGCGCGGCGGCGGTCGCCCGGCCGGCGTCGCTGTCGTACGGCAGCCCCTTCGCCATCAGGAAGGCGCCGAGGTTGGCGTAGCCGAGCCCGAGCGGGCGGAACCGGTGGCTGTTGGCTTGAATCTTCTCGGTCGGGTAGCTGGCGTTGTCGATGATGATTTCCTGCGCGAGGATCGTGAGATGCACGGCCCGGCAGAAGGCCTCCACCGCGAAGGTGCCGTCGGCGTTCCGGAACGTCAGCAGATTCAAGGACGCGAGGTTGCACGCCGAATCGTCGAGGAACATGTACTCGCTGCAGGGGTTGGACGCGTTGATGGGCGCCGTGTTGGGGCACATGTGCCATTCGTTGACCGTGGTGTGAAACTGCAGGCCGGGATCGCCACACAGGTGCGCCGCCTCAGCGATCTGCCGCCACAGGTCGCGCGCCTGCCGCGTGTCCAAGACCTCGCCCGTGGTGACTGCGCGGGTATGCCACTCGGCGTCGCGCACGAGCGCGTCCATGTACTCGTCGGTTACGCGGACGCTGTTGTTGGAGTTCTGGAAGAAGACGCTGGTGTAGGCCGCGCCGTCCACCGCGCCGTCGTAGCCCGCGTCGATCAGCGCCCACGCCTTCCGTTCCTCGGTCGCCTTGCAGGCGATGAACTCGCTGATGTCGGGATGGTCGATGTTAAGGATGACCATCTTCGCCGCGCGGCGTGTCTTGCCGCCGCTCTTGATGACGCCGGCGAACGCATCGAAGCCGCGCATGAAGCTGACGGGCCCCGAGGCGGTGCCCCCGCCGGCCAGGGATTCGATGCTCGAGCGCAGGACCGAGAGGTTGGTGCCCGTCCCCGAGCCCCACTTGAAGAGCATGCCCTCCGTGTGCGCCAAGCGCAGGATGTCGTCCATGGTGTCCTGCACGGAGTTGATGAAGCAGGCCGAGCATTGGGGCTTGGGCTGCACGCCCACGTTGAACCAGACGGGACTGTTGAAGGCCATGCGCTGTTGCACGCACAGGGCGGTCACCTCATGTTCGAAGAGCGTGGCCTCTTCGGCGGTGCTGAAGTAGCGCCCGTCCCGACCCCACCGGGCGATGGTCTTGACCACCCGGTCGATCAGTTGCCGGACGCTGGTCTCCCGTTCCGGCGTGTCCTGGGCGCCGTGGAAATATTTGGACACCACCACGTTCGTAGCGAGTTGCGTCCAGCCAGCCGGCACCTCCACGCCCGCCTGCTCGAACACCACCTTGCCGCCTTCGCCCATGATGACCGCGTCTCGCGTATCCCACGCGATCTCGTCATAGGGGTGGACACCCGGCGTGGAGAAATAGCGCTCCACCAAGTTGTGGGCGTCCGTGGGCGAGGAAAGGTGCGCCGAACCCGGCGCGTGCATCTCGAACTGCGTACTCATACTGCTCCTCGTAGACATCAACGTCTGGAAAGGGTGGGGGGAGGCGTGGCGGGCGCGGGGGACACGCCAGCGGGGGGCGGAACATGCGATGCCGCCAAGCACCCCTGCGTGTGTCCGAACCCCGTGTGCTCCCGCGCTCCCAACGTCGTCTCGGCTCCGCGTGCTCTCCCGCTCGTAGCCCCACCGGGGTGCCTGCCCTCCGATGGTCGGCCCGCTCCCCAGCGCGAGTCCCTATGGTGCGCCCCGCCCGTACTTCGCGCTGTCAGTTTGGCGGGGTAAGAGTGAGGATACCCCAATATGTAGCGTTGGTCAAGTGGAATAACGCCTTATATTGTGGAAAGCTTCTGGAGAACCCGGGGTAAAGATGGTGCAAATCCCTGGGATAACACGGTTTATGGCGTGGAAAAATCCACCGAGTTTTGCTGTTAATGCTGGGAGCGATAGCCCGACCCTAGGGGTCCGCACCCCGCCGCCCAGCCCACAACATCCGGGGGGGAGGGGTCACCCGGTTCCACGAATCCCCTCGCAGGCTCCGCTATACTCCGCCGCGTGTCGGACTACGCGCAGCTGATTATTTACACCGATGGGGCGAGCAAGGGGAATCCGGGGCAGGCGGCCATCGGCGTGGTGATCGCCCTCCCCGATCCCGACGGCGACCCGATTCCGATCGAAGAGATTTCCGAGTACATCGGCGTGGCCACGAACAACGTGGCGGAGTACTCCGCCGTGGTGCGCGCGCTGGAGCGCGCGGCCGCGCTGGGGGCGCGCGACGTGGCGGTGCACACGGACAGCGAACTACTGACCAAACAGTTGAGCGGCGAGTACCGGGTCAAGAACGTGGGGCTCAAGCCCCTGTACGACCACGTGCAGCGCCTGCGCGTACAGTTTGCGTCCTGCACGTTCACCCATGTGCGGCGCGAGTTCAACACGCAGGCCGACGCGCTCGCGAACGCGGCCATCAAGGCGCACCGGGCCCGCGGCAAACGGCGCTGACGCTACGCCGGCGTTCGGTCTGGTCCGTCCGCCGCCGCGGTGGACTCGTCCAGGTCGAGCATCTTCGCGTCGCCCAGGTAGGTCGTGGTCTTCACGCGCGCCAGCGTTTCGAGTTTGCGCATGAGCGCTTCGATCTTGATCGCCCCGCGGAAAATCTTCTTGATCGCGCCGGCGAATTCGTGCTGCTCGTCGACTTTGCCGTCGAGGTACTCCGCGAAACCCAGCACCCCTTGCAACGGGTTGTTGATTTCGTGGTGCAGGGTCGCGATCATCTGGTGCGCGGTGGCCAGTTTTGCGGCGTCCTGTTCGGCGACGCGGGCAGCAGCCGCGGCCCGGCGCCAGTGGGAGATGTCCGTGGTAAACGTGCAGAGGCCCTGCACGTCCCCGGCCGCGTCGCGCAGCGGAAAGAGGACCACGCGCAGCGTCGCGCTCCGGCCTTCCGCGTCCACGGTCTGTTCCAGCTCCACGGGTTCGCCGCGCGTGATGACGTCCCGCGCGGCTTCGCGCAGGGGTTCGGCCATGGTGGGCGGGAACAGCTCGGCCGCCGTCCGGCCCAACACACGCTCCTCGGCCACCTGCGCCAGTTCGAGCCAGCGGCGATTGACGAGCAGATGCCGGCCAGCGAGATCCAAGATCGCGATACCCATCGGGGCGCCGTCCAGCACGGCTTGGAAGCGGTCGTAATACTCCCGCACCCCAGCGTCCAACTCTTCGCGTTCGGCCAACCGCCGGCGCAGGTCGGCGTTCTCCGCCGTCAACTCGGCGATGCGTTTGGCAGCGTTGTCCTGCGTGTTCGGAATGCGGTCGTCCCTCGCGCCGAGCCCCCTGAAGGGTCCGGGCGGTGCACTATTCACCGGTGCAGCGGTGCTGGACCCTTCCCGCCGGCCGCCTGGCGTTCGGCTCATGGCGTTCAGTGAATAATGATACCAGCGTCGACGGTCCCCGCGGCACAACCCAGCGAGCCCGCTGCGCGGCAGACCGTGGCCGCCGGCCAGCGATTGACACCACCTAGTGAGCCTCCTAGCATGACGGCACGCTTCAGGCGCGCCGCACTTTGAGCCACCCCACGCCCTATCGTCGCCTGTTTCTCTTCAGCGCCTGGGCGCACCTCCTTACCGGGACGCTCGGCTTGATCGTCTTGCCGGCGGCGTTCCGGTCCCTCGGCATCCCGCGCCCGGCAGTGCCCTTCTTCTGGCAGTTGACCGCGGCGCTGGCCGCGTGCTTCGGGCTCGCCGGTTTCTGGATCGCCGCGAACCCGCTCCGGAACCGGGACCTGATCCAGCTCTGGCTCTGCGCGAAAGCCGCCGCGGCGGTCCTGGCCCTGTGGAATCTCCGACTGCACAACCTCCGGCCCGCGGCCGGGGTCTTTGTGGTGGTGGAGGCGGCGTGGGTCGTCCTCTTCACGTCCGTGCTGGTGCGGCTCGGCACCCCGGACGATTCCTCGTGAGCGCCGAGGCTCAGCCGCACTCGTCGCCTGACCTATACCGGATCGCGTTGGTCGGATGGGGAGTTGCGGGCGCGGTCTGGGTGGTCTGGTGGGGCCGGTTCGGGCTGGGCATGACGGCGGACACGATGGACTACCTGGGCATCGGCCGCCGGGTCTTCCAATTGCCTCCGGACGTGTTCCAGTGGCCGCCGGCGTTCTGGCTGAGCTTGCAGGCGGCGCGCGCTACCGGCCTGGCCGCGTGGCCCGCGGCGTTGACGGTCCTGTTGCTCTCCCGGGCGTTGTTGGCGGCCGGCGCCTATCGCCTGGGGTGCCGGCTGGCCGGACGGGTGGCCGGCCACGGGCTGGCGGCGTTCACCTTCGTGTGGGTGCCGCTCACGTATGCGGGCCTGTACTGCCTGAGCGAAACCCTGTTCCTCGCCGCGCTGGTGTGGTGGCTCGGGTCGGCGCACGGGGTGCGTCCCGGGGCCCCCGACCTCCCGCAGCGCGTATGGCAGACCACCGCGTGGGCCACGCTGCTGGTGAGCACGCGGTTCATCGGCTTACCCCTGGTCGCCGTGGAGTGGGCGTTTGGGACGCTCGTGCTGCGAAGGGCGGGGGTGCGGGGCTGGCGGCGCACCGCGGCCGGCACCGCGGCCTGCATCGTCGGCCCCGCGCTGCTGTGGGCGGGGCTGGGCCAGGTGCTGGCGGGCGGCGCGGTGGGACAGCGGTATCCCAGCCGGAATCCCTTGGGGGTGCACGTGTCGCTGCTGGGCACCGGCTGGTGGGACCCCATCCTGCGCGGCCGGTATGGGGACGTGTTTTGGGGTGACCAGGGGGGATTCAGCGCGCCGCCCCAGTGGACGCAGGCCATCTTCTTTCTCGCCGTGGTGGCCCTGGGCTGGATCGCCGTGCAGCGGCGCACGGGGGGCGCGCCCCAGTGGCGGCTGCGGTTGGGCTGCGGGGTGGCCGCGTATGTGGTGGCGCTCGTGGCGGTGAGCACGCGCGTGTGGCTCGACCCCATCGGTCCCCGTTTCATGTTGCCGGTCGTGTTCCTGGCCCTGGCGGCGGCATGCCATCCCCTGCGGCACCTCCTGCGGGGGGCCTACCTGACGCAGGGCCTGCTGCTGCTCATCGGGGCCTGGGTCGTGGATTGCCTGCTGGCCGGGAGCGTCTCGCCCCGGTTCGGGGCACCGGTGTTGGCCGTGCTGGGAGGCGGCGGTGCCGGACTCTGCCTGCTAGCCGCCTACCTGGATCCGCGTCCTCCGCGGACGCTGCGCAACGTCCGGCCGCCGCTCGCCGTGTTGCTGGTCTGCCTGCTCGGCACGCAGGGCCTGTGGTCGCGGCAACTTCTGGGCCGGGTGGCCGCGGGACGCCTGCCCTCCATTCAGCATCCCGGGTGGCGCAACGAGCCGGGGGTGCGAGACGCGCTTGCCGCGATCGCGCCGGGCGACACGGTCTACACCCACACCGGCGAAGCGGTGCGCGCGGTGCTCGACGACCGCCGGGATATCACCATCGAACCCTTCTGCTTCCGCCGCCTGGATCCAAACTGCGATGTGAGTCTGGCGGAATACGTGGCCGCCCTGGACGGCCGCGCGCGGACCGCCACGGAGTGGATCGTGCTCTGCGATCGGGTCTCGCTGCCCTACCTGTTTGCGGACGAGCTTCACGCGCTGGCACTCAAGCGGCCGCACGTGGAAATCCGGAAGGCCGGGTCGGTGTCGGCCTACGGATGGCCCCCGGCACCGTAGACGCGCTCCCCGGATCTGCCCCGACTTTCCCGGCTGGCTCGACCACGCCCGCCCCGAATGGCACCCGATTCCCGCGACGGCGGGGCTTTTCTGGTGGTACCTATTTAGCTATGAATGACGTTTGCAAACAGGCGGGGATGGGAATAAGGTACTAGGTGAACGCCGTTTACAGGCTACCGATAGATAGGGTACGGGCTGCGCGTCGAGCAGTGGGGATCGCGCCGCCGGAGCGGGAATTCGGAGCCTGTTGCTGCACCGAGCACACCGTCGCGGTGCGGATTGTGGAGTCGAGCCATGTCGAACCATTTCTACATCAACCAGCGCGACATCGAATTCGTGCTCTTCGAGCAGCTCAAGGTCCAGGACCTGGATCACGAGCGATTCGCGGACTTCGGTCGCGACGACTACGACATGGTGATCGCGGAAGGCATCAAGTTCGCGCGCGAGGTGCTCGGGCCGCTCAATCAAGACGCGGACCGCATCGGCTGCACGTTTGACAACGGCGAGGTCACCATGCCCCCCGGCAGTAAAGGGGCGTTCAAGCTGGCGGGAGAAAACGGCTGGATCAGCGCGGCCATGAGCACCGAGTATGGGGGCATGGGCCTGCCACTGGCCATCGGGGCGGCGCTTAACGAAGTGCTCCTCGCCGGCTGTACCAGCGTGGCGCTCTCCATGGAGTTGAGTGCCGGCGTCGGCCATCTCATCGACGCCTTCGGCACCGACGAGCAGAAGGCCCGCTACGTCGAGAGGCTCTACACCGGGCAGTGGACCGGGTGCATGGACCTGACCGAACCGGGCGCCGGCAGCTTCCTGGCCGACCTTCGCACCACCGCGACGCCGGTGGAGGGTGAGGACTATTACCACATCGATGGCGTCAAGTGTTTCATCACGAGCGGAGAACAAGATCTGACCGACAACGTCATCCACGCCGTGCTCGCGCGCATGCCCGGCGGCCCGCCCGGCACCAAGGGGCTTGGCCTGTTTATCGTGCCGAAGGTGCTGGTGAATGGCGATGGTTCCCTCGGCGCGCGCAACGATCTCATGTGCGGCGGCATCGAACACAAGATGGGGATTCACGGGTCGCCCACGTGCACCATCAACTTTGGAGAGCACGGCACGTGCCGGGGCTGGTTGGTGGGCGAGGAGCCGTTCCTCGGGATGCGCATGATGTTCCAGTTGATGAACGAGTCGCGGGTCGTGACCGGTATGCAGGGCGTCGCCTTGGCCGGCGTCGCGTATGAGAACGCGGTGCGGTACGCGCAGGAGCGCGTGCAAGGCGTGGACATCGTTAACTTCAAGAACCCGGAGGCGCCCCGCGTCACCATCATCCACCACCCCGACGTCCGCCGCATGCTCTTGAACCAGAAGAGCCACGTGGAAGGGATGCGGGCCATGGCTTACATGGGCGCGCACCTGGCCGACCAGGCTCGGACGGCGGCGACGGAAGAGGAGGCGCGCCGCTACGAGAACCGCTTCAGCTTGATGACGCCGCTCATCAAAGCGTACTGCTCGGATAAGGGGTACGAGATGACGGCCGAAGCGATCCAGGTTTTCGGCGGCTACGGCTACTGCGGCGAATATCCCGTCGAGCAGTACAACCGGGACGTGAAGATCGCGTCGCTCTACGAGGGCACCAACTTCATCCAGAGCGCGGACCTGGTGGGGCGCAAGCTCAACATGGAGGGTGGGGCCGTCTACCAGGAACTGCTCGCGGAGATCGACGCCTTCATCGATGCGCACGAGAGCACCGAGGAATTGCGCAGCATTTTCGAGTGCCTGCGCGAGGCGAAGGCGGCGCTGCTGGAGGCCACCATGGAGCTGATGAATGCGTCCATGACCGGCGATCTGGCCTTCCCCATGAGCGTCTCCACCCGCTTCCTCCACCTGTTCAGCGAGGTCGTGATCGGCTGGCTGCTCGCGGAGCAGGCGGTAATCGCCCACACCCACCTGCAGAACGGCGTGAGCGACGCCGACAAGGCGTTCTATGCGGGCAAGGTGATCGGCGCGCGGTATTTCGCGCTCAACGTGCTGCCCGGCGCGCGAATGAAGGCGGCCGTCATCAAGAACGGCGACCGCAGCTGCCTGGAGATGCCCGAAGCCGCGTTCTAACGCGCGCCCCGCACGCGGCCGCCCCGCGCCGTCCTAGTCCGCGCCGTTCAGGTCCAGCGCCTGATTCACGGCCGCCAGCACCTCGTCCCGCGTAAACGGCTTGACCAGCGTCGTGACGGCGCCGAAGTCCCGGGCGAAGTCGAGAAAATTGCGCGGCATCACGCCGGTCATGGCGATCACCGGAAGGTCCGGGTTCTGCTCGCGCAAATCCGCGATGGTCTCCAACCCTTCCTTCTCCGGCATCACCAGGTCGGTAATCACCAGGTCCGGTTGCACCACGTCATAGACGCGCAACCCTTCCACCCCGTCTCCCGCCTCGGCCGTCTCGTGCCCCGCCGAATGCAGCAGCCGCACCAGCACGCGCCGGACGAGGGGCTCATCGTCAATCACGAGAATCGTACTCACGGGATGCCTCGTTGCTCGGCTGCGGACACAGCTGGCGGGCCGGGCCGGACCCGCCCGTCCCGGCAATACGACCCTGACCGTCGTCGTCACGAACCAGCGCCTCGCCGAGCGCGATCAGCGTCAGCTCGCCCGTCAGGTCCACAGCTCGATGGCCCGAGCCATCCAGCCCTTTCACTCGCTC
>CBDUXP010000094.1:0-11420 GCA_965371225.1 uncultured bacterium
GGCTTCGCGGGTCTGCGGGGTGACTGGATGTTGTTGATGAGCCGTTCCTGAAACGACCGCTCCCCGAAGGCGCCGACGCGGATGCGGACTTTTGTGGTATCCCGCTTGAGCGATTCCACGTCCACGATGACGTTCGCGCCGTCGTGCCGCTCTCCCTTGTAGCTGCCTGCGAGCGCATCACGGGTTTGGGAGGTGATCGTGACCTCCAACTCCCGCAGGGATTCCCCCGTGGCGTGCCACACATCGTTGTAGGGCGCGCCCACATTTACTTCCGTCACCCCCTTGACGTAGGCGTAGGTTCCCGCACCGGCGCCGGCGGCTGCCACCGCGACGCACCCGCTCGACCCCAGAAGCACCACTGCGACCGCTATCGTGAGAATCCTCGTGCGCATACGCTCGCCTCCCTCGGCTCCGTTAGGTACGGTGGCGCCCGCGCGCCTGGCTGGAGTCTATCACGCTACTGGGGCGGGTTCGCGGATGCCTCGGGGGCCGGCGACCCGGCCGCGGCCGCCGCGAGCCAGACCTCACGCAACAGCACACGCGCACCGGCGTGGCGGGACGGCCGGATGGCGATGCGCTGGACCGGCCCGTCGAGCGCCGGCGCGGGATGGTCCAGGAGCGAGATCACGTAGTGGTGCGGCTGGCCGTCGGCAATCGTCGACGACCGCAGAATGTGTGTGGGCGAAGCCGCCCGTTGTGCAGGCGTGAAGAATAAGACCTCCAGCCAGTCCGGTCCCTTCCCGTTATTCCACACGGTCATGTTCAGTCCCAGCACCGCCGGGGTCCAGGCGAGGCCGGCGAGGGGCGGTCCCTCGATCATGGCAAAGGGCGACTCGAGCTGAACGTGCAGGCCCGCCCCCGCGCCCCGCGCCTTGGTGGTGAATGCGCTCGGCGTCCAGGCCCGCCGGCCCGCGTGCGTGCGGAGGTCCCACGTCAGGATGTCGTTCGGGCGCCCGGGGACATACTTGGAGGGCCTGGCCAGCGTGAGCAAACGGGACGCCGCATCCCACTGCCCGAAACGCACGAACGGCGGCCGCGCAAACGGCCACGTGGTCCGCACCGGGATCGGGTTGCCCACCGGGGTCGGCCACCGGTGCGGCCAGACGCGGACTCGCTCCGGGTCGTGTCCCACATCCATGGGCCCGGCCAGGCTGCGAATGAACAGGTTGCGCGCGCCGAGCCATTCCGGAAAATCCTTCAAGTAGACGTACGCCATGCCCTCGGCGGGCAGGCTCTCGCCGATGGCGGCGTGCAGCCCATGCGCCTGCCGCCACGCCTGCCGCCAGAGAGTCCCCGCCCACCATGCAGACGCGAGCGCCACACACAACGCAACGATGGCGGGCGCCCGAGCACGCAAGCCGGGCCTCTGAGGGACGACTGCCCAAGCAAGCACGAAGGCCCAGGCGCAGCCGGGAAAGTACAGGTAGCGCACCCATGGACTGTGGCCGCCCATGAGCCCCGCCACGGGGAGGGTGCTCCAGGCCACGAACGCGAGTACGCCTAGCGCACCGCGCACCGAGGCGCGCACGTGGCCATGCCCGCGAACCGCACAGAGGCCGAGTGTGGCAAGGCAAATCACCACATTCAACCCCCAGGCAATGATTCGTGCCGCGCCGGTGGGAGCGGTCGCCCAATCGTTCACCGACACCGGCATGGCCACGGACCACAGGGCACTCGCGGCCGCCCACGCACCGGCTCCCACCAGCGTGAGGGGATGGCGCAAGTCGAACACCCGTTCACCCCCGGGCATCGTGTACCCGCCGAACCCCTGCATGCGAATCACCCGCAAAACCAGATAAAGCCCGACGACGGCTGCAATGCCGGCGGCTCGGCGGCCTACCGCGCGGGGCGGCGGCCGCGTGCCGTCGGGCAAGGGCCACAGCGCGTCGAACACCGGCCATGCCAGGAGCAGCGCCACCGCTTGTTCATAGGTGCCACAGGCCAGCACCGCGCCACAGACGGTGGCGGCCGGCCCGAGCCGGTGCCGGCCTGCGCGCCACACCCCGATGCCCCAGAGCGCCAGCATCGCCCCGATCGCCGCGAGCAGGATCTGGGAATGCACCATGACAAAGAAGGGAAAGTATCGGCTCGGATGCAGGGCGAAGAACGCGCCGAACAGCCACGCCAACGTGCGCTGCCCGGTCCAGGTCACCACCACCGCGGCGGCGAGCAGAGCGCCGAGACACATCCACCCGAGCCGGACGGCGAAGTACCCGCCCGTTCGGTCGTCGAAGAGCCGTTGTTCGGCGTGCAAGAGAATCCACTGCCAGGGTCGCCACGAACCGTTCGTGAAAAAGTCCGGCCGTTCCCGCTCGACCCACGCGCGGTCGCGCAGCGGCTGCCCCAGTTCGAACGCCACGGTCTGCCCGAGCGTCCAGCGGCGGTGCTGCCGCAAGAGCGGCCAGTCCTCGATCAGGAAGCCCCCGGGCCAGGCAGGCAGATACGCGAGCAGGATGAGGCCGATGAGGGCCGCTGCGCCGCGGGGGCTGAGGTGCGACGGGGACGCGCGCTCACTCATGTGCGGCGGTGGAGCGGGGGATTAACGCTATGGAAAAGATCTGCACGACCGCACCCGGGGTGGTGGTTGGCCGGAAGTCCACCTGCGTCGGCGGCCCGTCCAGCAGGAGCTGCGGATTGTTTACGAGCGGCACCCGGTAGTCCCGCACTTCCCCGTCCTGCCGCGTCCAGAACCGGACCACATGCGCGGGCGAGGGGTCCGGCGCGTCCGCCGTGCGAAAGTGCCACTCCGCGATGCCCTTGCCCCCTTCCGGGGCCGTCACCCGCATCCGGATCTCCGCGTAAATCGGCGTGCCCAGATCGGCCGGCAGCGCCGGGCCCAGGAACAGGGCATTCGCTCCCCCGCTGACGTAAGCAGGAGGCTCGCTCCCCGGTGCGCGGGTCAACTGGAAGGCCGGCCGCCACGCGGCCGCAGCCGATCGCTCGGTGAAGTCCCAGGACACCGGGATGCCCGGGAGCGGCTCTGCGGGGTCGGGCAAGCGCATCAAGTGCCGCAATGCGGGATCCCAGTGCAGCCAGTGCAGGTGGAGTGCCTCCGGGCGTGGCCAGGTGCGGGTGCCGCTGTAGGGCATGCCGGACGCCCAGGTGACGGGAGCGGCGCGCAGAAATAGGCGTGCGGGGAGGTAGCCCGTATACGCATCATGGTCCAGCGGGGAGAGAAATGCGAAATGCGCACGCTCTGCCCGCGGGCCCGGCAAGTTCTGGACGTACGCGATCGCGGGGGTGCGTTCGGGCGGAATCGTCGCCCGCAATTGTGTCACAAAGCTGCGGGTTTCATTCCACGTGTCCCGCCACATCCGCAGACCGGCCCACGTGGTCGCCACATACAGCGCGACCACCAGTCCGACGGCCGGCCACTGGATCCGTTCCGGAAGCCCGGCGCGAAAGATCATGGCCAACAGGAGGGAGGTCCCCATCGAGGCGAAGAAAGGATAGGTTGCCCAATGGTGCGGCCGTGCCATGAGCGCCACCATGGGCAGGGCGGTCAGCAGGAGCCAGAGCAGTGCGCACAGCATCGGCCGTCCGAGATCGGGTCGGCGGTGCCATGCGACCAGCACGCCTATCACCCACATCCCAAGCGTCGCCCACCCCACCGCGGGCGGCAGATACGCCACGGGCGGCTGCAAGGGCGTGATGACGCTGAGGAGGAGGACCCATTGAATGTCCCAGACTTGGAGGAACAGCTGTGGCAACGAATGCGCCGCGATTAGGGCTTCGCCCTCCACGCTGTAGTACCCGCCTAATCCACCGAACACCGACAGACGTACCAGGAAGTAACCCACGAGGAGTCCCGCCACGCACACCGCCGGGCGGGCGCATGCGCGCAGGGGCCCCGCCCCGAGCACATAGGCGCACACGACCGCTACCACGGGCACGACCACGACCTGTTCGTAACAGAGGATGCCCACCCCGGCGCAGACCACGCTCGCGATCAGGGGTGCCAGCGCGTTCGTCGCGATGGCCCGGTGCATCCACAGCATCGACCACAGCGCGAACAGGGCCGCCCAGAGATTGTTGCTCCCCCACACGGTGGTCAGTAGCCGCATGTGGCCCGGGGCCGCCACGGACAGCAGGGCAGCCATGGCCCCGATCGCGCGGTCTCCGGTCCACCGGAGCGCCAGCAGCCCCAAACTGAGCGACACGCCGGCGTTCAGGACGAGTTGGTCCAGGCGCAGGCCAGGAATCCAGCCCTGCCAGACCCAGGTCTTGAAATGCACCCACATGTAGGCCAAGGGGCGGTAGAACTGCAGGAACCCCATGGGATCGTCGATGGTGGTGTCCATCAACCATTGGGCACGCAGGGTGTCGCGGAATGGGAGGTGGACGTAGCGCGGCACGAAATAGAAATCCTCCGTCGTCAGGTAGCCGGGAATGACCGCGCCGAATGCCAACAACGAGAGGCCCGGCACCGCAAGCCACACCCAGCGAGGCAGCGCCGGCATCCCCCCGCTTAGGCCCGCTGAAGAAATCGCGGTCAGGGCCGCGCGCGGGTCGTCGGAACGAGACACGAGTTACTATAATCCGCGCATGCCGACCCGTGTCGAACCGGCCGTGCCCACAAGGTTGCATCTGGGCACCTCGAGCTGGTCGTCCAAGGACTGGCTCGGCGTGTTCTACCCCCGAGGCACGGCGCCGCGCGATTTCATCACGGCCTACGCCAAGCAATTCGCCTGCGTAGAAATCGACGCTACTTTCTATCGCATTCCCGCACGGTCGACGGTGCGCGGGTGGGCTGAGCGGACGCCGGCACATTTCCGGTTTGCTGCAAAGGTCCCCCAGGCGGTCACGCACGAAGCGCAACTGGTGGACTGCCAAGACGAGTTCCAGGCGTTCGTGGACGTGATGGGCGAGTTGGGACCAAAACGCGGCCCGCTCTTGCTGCAGTTTCCCTACTACGCCAAAGCCACGCGGCCGCCCTTGGACGAATTCGTGGGGCGGCTCGATGGCTTCCTTGCCCAGAAACCGCCGGGCGTGGCCCTGGCCGTGGAAGTGCGGAACAAGACGTGGCTGAAGCCCGCCCTGCTCGACTGCCTGCGTCGCTACGGGACGGCATTGACCCTGATCGCCCATCCCTGGATGCCGACGCCCCGGGGCTATGGCGCGCCGGCCGACGTGGCCACCGCCGATTTCGCGTACATCCGGTGGCTGGGAGACCGCAAGGGGATTGAGGCGCGGACGCGGTCATGGGAGCGAACAATTATCGACCGGACTGCTGACTTGGAGGAGTGGATCCCGCTCGTGCGGGGATTGCTCGCCACGAAGACCGTTGCAGAGGTGTGGGGCTTCTTCAACAATCACTTCGCCGGGCACGCGCCAGACTCCATCCGCCTCTTCATCGAACGGTGGCTGCGCTCTTAAGATAAGGGTCAACGCTGTCTGAGCGCACCCTCAGAGCCATATTAGCGACCCCATGGCATCAACTGACCCCAAGATGACCCCTGGGCGACGTTGTGAAGGATCTTGCACTGTAGCTAGATTGGCACCCTGATCCTCGCTAGTTCGGAACATATTACGAATAAATGACTTGCAACCCGTCCTTGCATCCTTCCGTGCTAGACCGCCCCTGAATCGCTTGGCCCTCTCATTGCTATGAGCGTCCCATAGCGTGGGCAGCGTTTGTACGCGGTCCCGCTGGCAGGTTCGGACCAATGCTGTTTTTGCAGTGGTGGCCGGACGTGTGTGCTAGCCGAGGCCGACTCGCTTCCGCCCACGTTGCGAGTCAACCTGCCCGAGCTTCGGTAGCCATAGACCCCGTCGAGATCCCTCGCCTCGACGGGGTCGCTTGCCTTTAGGCTTCCGCGGCAGGCCCATGCGGGCAAACGCGCCTTTCTGGTGCCTGCAGCTATGATATAATATGAGCATGTGCTCATATAATTGGAACATTGGCAATGGCTGAGGTCGCGGTTCCCCCGGACACCGGGCAAGTGGGTGCGTCCGTCTGCGACGAGCCGCAGGTGCACGCCGAGGCGGTCGCCGCAGCCATCGCCGCCATGCCAGACGGTCTGACGGTCGAGCGCATGGCGGAGCTGTTCAAGGCCTTGGCCGATCCCACCCGCCTGCAGTTGGTGCTGGCATTGGCCGAACGGGAACTCTGCGTGTGCGATCTGGCGACCATCGTCCAGCTGAGCCAGTCCGCGGTGTCCCATCAACTGCGCACCCTGCGGCAGTTGCGTTTGGTACGCGGCCGTCGGGAGGGCAAGCTCATCTACTACCGGCTCGACGATAGTCACGTACTGGCCCTGTGCCGGCAAACGCGCGCGCACATGACGGAACACGGTTCCGAGCGCACGCGATGACGCCCGACCCGCCCGCGGTAGCGATCTTCCGTCTGGACGGCATGTGTTGCCCCAGCGAGGGTCAACTGGTCGATGCCGTCTTGCAGCAGCAACCGGACGCCACCGGCTGGACGACCAATCACGTGGAGGGGACCGTCCGTGTACAGCTCGCGGCGGGTGCGGACCCGCAGCGTGTGCAAGCCGCGTTGGCGACGACCGGCCTTGGCGTCACGCGAGTTGATGATCGCACCGCGGACGCCCGCACGCCTGGACCGGAGCGTCGGCGCTCAACCGTCCTGTTGCTGACCGCGCTGGTCGCTACGGTGGCGGGGGTCATCGCCACCCTGCTCGGTGCGCGTTCGATAGCCGCACCGTTGTACCTGAGCGCGACGGTGCTTGGTGGGGTGCCCACCGTGCGGCGGGCCTGGGTGGCGCTCCGGCAGCGACGCGTGGACATGCACGTGCTCATGAGCATCGCTGTGGTGGGCGCGCTCTTCATTGGGGAATGGTTGGAAGCCGCCATGGTGGTCCTCCTGTTCGCCTTGGCGAACGCGTTAGAAGCGTTCAGTTTGGAACGGGCGCGCACGGCTATCGGACGGTTGTTGGTGCTCACACCCCGACATGCAACCGTGCGGCGTGACGGCGCGGATGTCACGGTCCCGGCGGATGCCATTCAGGTTGGCGACCTCGTCGTGGTGAAAGCCGGAGAGCGCGTTCCCGTCGACGGGGTGATACTGGCCGGCCGGTCCGCCATGGATCAGTCAGCCGTAACCGGCGAATCCCGTCCCGTGACCAAAACCGTGGACGATCCGGTATTCGCGGGAACCTTGTGCACGGACGGGGTGTTGGAGGTCCGCGCCACGCATCGCGTCGCCGACTCTACCCCCGCACGGATTCGGCACATGGTGGAGGAAGCCCAGGCGACCCGGGCCCCGGTGCAACGGTTCGTGGACCGGTTCGCCGCGCGCTACACGCCCGCGGTCATCGGTTGCGCGGCCCTCGTCGCCCTCCTGCCGCCTCTGCTGGCCGGAGGCGAGTGGGCTGCCTGGGGGTATCAGGCCCTCGTGCTCCTGGTGATCGCGTGCCCGTGCGCGTTGGTCATCAGCACGCCGGTGACGCTCGTCTCTCATCTGGCCGCCGCGGCGCGGTGCGGCATCCTGATCAAGGGCGGGGTGCACCTGGAGAACCTGGCCCGCGTGTGCAGCGTCGTGTTCGACAAGACGGGGACGCTGACGCAAGGCCAACCCCGCGTCGTGCACGTGGCGCCCCTGAACGGCCTCACCGAGCGGGAGGTGCTGCGCTACGCCGCCGCGGTGGAGGCGCGGGCTACGCATCCGCTCGCGCCGGTAATTTGCGCTGCGGCGCGGTCGGCCGGCGTGGAGATTCCCGACGCCGGGGAAACGCACACGCATCCCGGCCAGGGATTGCACGCCACTGTCGAGGGCCGGGACGTGTGGGTGGGAACGCTCGCCATGGCGCAGGGCGAGAGCGAACGCATCCGCGCCGCCGCCGCGGAAGTCCGCGAGCATGAAGCACACGGCGAGACCGTCGTGGTGGTGGGCAGCGGTCCGGAGCCCTACGGCGTCATCGCCCTCGCCGATGCGCCGCGTCCGGAAGCGCGCGAGACGATTCGCAAGCTCCGCGCCCAGGGGCTGCACCATCTGCATATGCTCACGGGGGACAATCGCACCGTGGCGGAGCAGTTGAAGCGGGAGTTGGGTCTGGACACCGCCTTCGCCGAGTTGCTTCCCGAAGACAAGGTGGCCGCCGTGCAGCGGCTCCTGGATGCCGAGCACGCCGTGGCGATGGTGGGCGACGGAATCAACGACGCGCCCGCCCTGGCGACCGCCACGGTCGGTATCGCCATGGGCGCGGGGGGCAATGACGTGGCGCTCGAAGCGGCCGATGTGGCGCTGCTCGGCGACGATCTCACAGCCGTGCCGCGGGCGGTCGCGCTCGCCCGCTCCGCCATGCGCATTGTGCACCAGAACGTGGCCTTGGCCTTGGGGGTCAAACTCGTGGTGTTCGCGCTCGCGTTGGCCGGCATGGCGACCTTATGGATGGCTATCCTTGCGGATATGGGCGCCTCTCTGCTGGTGATCGGGAATGCGCTGCGCCCATTGACCAAACCCGTGCGCTAGAATCGCGCCCGCCGTGGTACAGGCCCTGGAGGCGCGGGGAGGATAATTTTCGGCGGGGGACAGGGGCGTTTTTTCTGATTACAACATCCACTACGGACTGTGCAGTTTTAGCAATTACCCCTATATATTGTGTGGTAAAGACAAGCCACTCTCATTTCTGCTAGCGGATATAGTGTTTTGCCTGCAGGATTGCGGTACACTGTAATACCCGCCGCGTCGGTCCTGTGACTCGAAGGAGAGGCGTGATGTTCCCCACGAATCCTGTGCGCCACGTGTTGGCGGCGGTCCTGGCGCTTGTCGCCTGCGCCGGCTGCCAGACGGTGAGCCACACGCCCGAGCGGGTTTGGCCGGCGGAAACCCCGGGTGCCTACGCCGGCGCGACCCCCGCCACGGATAGTGGCTCGTGGTGGTTCCCCAGTGAGATCGGGCCGATGACGGTGCCGGCAACGGGCGGAAACACGGGGACGATCTTCTACACCGAGCTGCCAGGGCCCGAGCCGCGCCCGACGCCGGAACAGGTGGTCGCCGTCCTCCCGCCCCCGCCCCCCGGGGTCATCCGGCGCGTGGTGTACAACCGGGTGTTCGTGGAGAAGGACGTGCGCGTGGAGCGGTTCATCTTTCCCGCCGTGACGTTCGACCCGGGCAACGCCGCGGTGGATGGGGAGTCCTGGAAACAGCTGCAACAGGCGGCGGCCGCGATCCGCCGGGCGCGCGGGTACGATGTGGTGATCGAGGGACACGCGGACGCGGACGAAGCCGCAGGCGTGGACCTGGAACGGGCGGAAGTGGTGAAGAGTGTGCTCGTCACCATGGGCGTGGAAGAAGAGCGGCTCCGCGTGCAGGGATTCGGCGATTCCAAGCCGCTCGCCCGCAACGGCTCCGCCTTCGGCCGTTCGCTGAACCGGCGCGCGGCGTTCCAGATGATTCCGGCGAATCTCGATCTCGATCCGCAGGGACCGATGGACGATCCGATGCCGGAGGTGCCCGCGAACATGCGCCTGGAAACGGTGCATCCCACCGTGACCATTACGCGGCCCCGGCTGGTCTTCGTAGACCGCCTGATATTCCCCAACATCCTGTTTGATTACGACAAGGCGGACCTGCGGCCCGAAGGCGCGGTGCGTGCCGACCGGGCGTCGGCCGCCGCGCGCGCCATTGAAAATGTGAGTCGCATCACGGTGGCCGGGCATTGTGACTTCATCGGGAGCCACCAGTACAACGACGCCCTGTCTATCCGTCGGGCGCGTGCGGTCCGCGATCGGCTCATCGAACGCGGCCTGGCGCCGGAGACCGTCGAAGCGGTCGGCTTCGGCAAGCGGCAGCCCATTGCGGACAATGACACGCGCGAGGGCCGCCAGCTGAATCGCCGGGTGGAGTTCCGCATCCAGTACGCCGAATAGCGGGCGCAGGCGCGCCGGTGTAGCCCGCCTGACGGCGGGGCACCCCTCAGGGGGTGGGGATGATCAGGTCGCCCGGCCAGTACGGTGCGAGCACTTCAGGCAGTTGAACGCTGCCGTCCGCGCGCTGGCCGTTCTCCAGCAACGCGATGTACAGCCGCGGCAGCGCGACGCCGGATCCGTTGATCGTGTGGACGTACTCGGGTTTCGCCCGGGGCTTGGCGCGGAACCGGATGTTCGCCCGCCGCGCCTGAAAGTCGCCGAAGTACCCGCACGAGCTGACCTCGAGCCATTCTTTGCACCCCGGCGCCCACACCTCGAGGTCGTACTTCAGGCACGAGACGAAGCTCAGGTCCCCCGTACACATTTGCACGACGCGATAGCAGAGGCCGAACCGTTGCAGGATAGCCTCCGCGTCGGCCACGAGCTGCTCAAAGTCGGCCAGCCCGCGTTCCGGGGTGGTGATCTTCACCAATTCGACCTTGTCGAACTGGTACACGCGCTTCATGCCGCGCGTATCCCGTCCCGCGGACATCTGCTCGTTGCGGAAACACGGCGTGTACGCCACGTGGGACCGCGGCAGCGTCGCCCCATCGAGGATCTCATCGCGATACAAGTTTGTGACGGGCACTTCTGCGGTGGGAATCAACCACCGGTCTTCCCCTTCAATATGAAACAATGTCTCGCGGAACTTCGGCAGGTTGCCCGTCCCCACCAGGCACTCTTCACTCACCATGTACGGCGGCAACACTTCCGTGTACCCATGCTCCCGCACATGTTCGTCGAGCATGAAATTGATCAGCGCACGCTGCAGCCGGGCGCCGCGGCCGAGCAGCACGTGGGCGCGGGAGCCGGCGATCTTCACCCCCCGCTCGAAATCGACGATGTCCAGGGCCGGGCCCAGCTCCCAATTCGGCTTCGGAGTGAAATCGAACGTCGCCTGCTCGCCCCACTGGCGCATGACGACGTTCTCGCTTTCGTCCGCGCCGGCCGGCACGCTGGCATGCGGCACGTTCGGCACCTGCAGCAACAGGTCCCGCACCCGCGCCTCCGCGGTGTCCACTTGCGCGGCCAGGGCCTCGAGTTCGCCCTTGATCTGCTTGACCTGCGCCACCAACGGTTGCCGTTCCGCCTCGTCCTGCGCCTTGCCTACCTGCTTGGACAGGGCGTTGCGTTGCGCCTGCAACCCTTCCAAGCGGTGCCGCAGGTCGCGGGCCTCCGTATCCGCCGCCAGCAGCTCCTCCACCATCCCGGCCGCATCCACCTTGGCCAAGCCGGCGCGGGCCGCCTCAGGGTCGGAACGTATCCACCGGATGTCCAGCATAAAGAGGCTTCCGCGCCCGGCGCGGGCCCGGACGCGGGGCGTCACCCTACCACAGGGGTCGGGACGCTCTCGCGGTGTGGGATCGCGTCCGCGATCTAATTGCCAAAGTGTGAACTGCCCTACAGTCTACCGCCCCCGCCTGCGATAACCTCTCCTGACGCGGGTGGCCTATAGCGGAGTTCGCGGCGCCCAGCCCAGGCCGAGGCCGGGCACCGGGGACTCCTCTAACACTCCCTCCCCACCCGCATCATGGCCCTCGACCACT
>CBDUXP010000095.1:0-10953 GCA_965371225.1 uncultured bacterium
AACGAGGCGGCCTGCCTCCTCCATGATGGCGATTTCGGATTCGCTCTTCAGCACCATACTGTGCGCTGCCCGCCCTTAGGGGCCGACCACCTCCAGAATGCTCTGGGTAATTTCGCCAATGCCCTGTTCCCCGTTGACCACCCGCAAGAGCCCGCACTGCGTGTAGTGCTCAGCCAGGGGTTCGGTCTCGCGCATGTAGACTTCCAGCCTGTGCTGGATAGTCTCTTCCCGGTCGTCGTCGCGCTGATACACAGCACCGCCGCAGGCGTCGCAGATGTGCTCCTCCCGCGGCGGTTTGAACAGGAGATTGTACCCGGTCCCGCAGGATTTGCAAACCCGGCGGCTGGTCAGGCGCCGGATCAGGCTGATGGTGCCCACTTTGATGTAAACCACGTGGTCCAGGGCGGTCCCCATGCCGGCCAGCGCCTCATCGAGCGCTTCGGCCTGGGCGGCGGAGCGGGGGAAGCCGTCCAGCAGGAAGCCCGCAGCGCAGTCTTCTTGCTCCAGGCGCTCCCGCACCATACTCAGGGTGAGGCTGTCGGGAACCAGGGTGCCGGCCAGGAGATAGGGGTTGGCTTGGTGGCCCAGGGGCGTGCCGGCCTCCACGGCGTCCCGAAACATGGCCCCCGTGGAGATATGGGGAATCCCGTAATGGGCGGTCACCGGGCGGGCTTGCGTGCCCTTACCGGAGCCGGGAGCGCCGAGGATCACGATGCGCGGTGCCATTTCTCGGCCGCGACCCTAGCGGCCACGCCGGCCTCGAATCCGCCGGGTGCCGGCCCCCCCGCCGCTGAAGCCGGGATAATTCCGCATGGCGAGGTGGGCTTCAATCTGCTGGACCGTGTCGAGCGCGACCCCGACGACGATCAGTAATCCGGTGCCGCCGAAGAAGCTCGCCACGAGGAAATTGACCCCCATGCCCGCGTTGATGATGACGGGGAGGATGGCGACCGCGGCGAGCGCGACCGCGCCGGGCAGGGTGATGCGCGTCATGATGCGGTCCAGATACTCCGCGGTCGGGCGCCCGGGCCGCAAACCGGGCACGAACCCGCCGTAGCGCTTCAGGTTCTCGGCCATGTCGATGGGGTTGAACGTGATCGCGGTATAGAAGTAGCTGAAGAAGACGATGAGGAGCACGTAGAGCACGTTGTACAGCCAGCGGCCGGGATCGAGATACTGGCCAATGACCTGAATGGCCTCTACGTTCGCGTAGGACGCGATCTGGGCGGGAAAGAGGAGGATGGACGAGGCGAAGATGATGGGGATCACGCCGGCCTGGTTCACGCGCAGGGGCAGATAGGTCATCTGCCCGCCCATCACTTTGCGGCCGACCACGCGTTTGGAGTACTGCACGGGAATCTTCCGGGTCGCCTGGGTCAGCAGCACGACGAAGCCCGTGACGGCCACCAGCATCAGGCTGAGCACGAGCACCGCGAAAATGCTGATGTAGCCCAGCCGGATATCTTGGGCGAGCTGCCGCAGCGCCGAGGGGAGGACCGAGATGATCCCGCCGAAGATGAGCAGCGAGATGCCGTTGCCAATGCCACGTTCGGTAATCTGCTCGCCCAGCCACATGAGAAACGCGGTCCCCGTCGTGAGCGTCAGCATGGTCATGAGGTTGAACGGCCAGCCGGGGGCGATGACCACCTGCTGCCCCTGGAAGTTGCCGGGATGCGATAGCCAGAGGCAGATCCCGAGCGATTGGACCAGCGTGAGGCCGATGGTGCCGTACCGCGTGTACTGCGTAATTTTCCGGCGCCCCTCTTCCCCTTCCTTGGAGAGTTTCTCGAAGTACGGCACGACCGCGGTGAGGAGCTGAATGATGATCGAGGCGCTGATGTACGGCATGATCCCGAGGGCGAAGATCGTGGCGTTACTCAACGCGCCGCCGGTGAACATGTCCGCGAACGTCAGCAGGCCGCCGCCGATCTCCTGAAGCGCAGCGCTCAACGCCTGGCCATCCACGCCTGGGACGGGGACGAACGACCCCAACCGGTACACGGCGAGCAGCCCGAGCGTGAACAGGATGCGGTTCTTCAGCTCCGGAATCTTGAAGCTGTTCTGAAAGGCTTGCAGCATAGTGCGGTCGCGCTTACGCGCCGACCAGCTCCACGGTGCCGCCGGCCGCTTCGATCTTGGCCCGGGCGGCGCCGCTGAACGCGTGGGCGCGCACGGTGCGGGCCTGGTCCACCTCGCCCTGCGCCAGGATCTTCACGCCGTCGCCAATGTGATCGATCAACCCCCGCTCGAGCAAGAGGTCCGGCGTGACCTCGGCCACCGGGCCGAGCCGCGCGAGCATGCCCACGTTTACGATCTGGATGTCCTTCTTGAAGATGTTCGTGAAGCCCCGCTTCGGCACCCGCCGCTGCAGGGGCATCTGGCCGCCCTCGAAGCCGATGCGGTTCCGTGCCCCCCCCGAGCGGGAGCGCTGGCCCTTATGCCCCCGGCCGGAGGTCTTGCCCCAGCCGCTGCTCTCGCCGCGCCCGATGCGCCGGCGTTTGCGCTTGCTGCCCTTCGGCGGCCGCAGGTTGTGCAGTTCGGTGCCCATGGGGTTAGCCTTGCAGCGCCTCCACGGTCAGGCTGCGCATCTTGGCCACCTCTTCTAGCGTGCGCATGTCCTGCAACCCGGCGATGGTGGCGCGCGCCACGTTGATGGGGTTGGACGAGCCCAGGGATTTGGCCAGCGCGTCGCGGACCCCGGCGCTTTCCAGAATCGCGCGCACCGCCCCGCCCGCGATGACGCCGGTCCCCGCCGACGCGGGCTTGAGCAGCACGCGGCCGGCGGAGAACCGGCCCATCACCTCGTGCGGGAAGGTACCCTGGACGAGCGGCACGCGGAAGAGATTCTGCTTGCCCTTCTCCACGCCTTTGCGGATGGCTTCCGGCACCTCGTTGGCGCGGCCGATGCCGAGGCCCACGTGGCCTTCGCCGTCGCCCACCGTCACGAGCGCGCTGAAGCCGAAGCGCCGGCCGCCCTTGACCACCTTGGAGACGCGGTTGACGCGAATCACGCGCTCGGTCAGATTCAGACTACTGGGATCGATTTTCAGCGCCATGGGCCCTCCTACACTTGCAAGCCGGCTGCGCGTGCGGCGTCGGCCAGCGCCTTCACGCGGCCATGAAACTGCCAGCCGCCGCGGTCGAAAACGACCCGGTCCACCCCGGCGGCCTTGGCCTGCGTGGCGATGGCGGTGCCGACTTGCTTTGCCGCGGCGATATTCCCGCCGTACGCGGCAGGGAGATCTTTCGATTGGGTCGAGGCGGCGGCGAGTACGCGCCCGGTGGAGTCGTCGATCACCTGCGCGTAAATGTGCCGCAGACTGCGGTACACGTTGAGCCGGGGCTGGGCGGGGGTGCCCTGCACGCGCTTGCGGAGGCGCAGATGCCGCCGCTTGCGTCGCCTGGTCCGTGTGGGCTGCGCCATGTCGTCCTCCTAGGCGCCGGTCTTGCCGGGCTTGAGGCGCACGAACTCACCCTGGTAGCGCACGCCCTTGCCCTTGTACGGTTCGGGCGGACGCACGCGCCGGATGCGGGCCGCGATCTCGCCCACCAATTGCTTGTCGATGCCGCTGACCGTGACCAGCACGTTGCGGTCCACGCCGAAGGTGATACCCGCCGGCGCTTCCACGGTCACAAGATGGCTGAAGCCCAAGGCCAGTTCCAGGGCCTGGCCCTTCAACTGCGCCCGATAGCCGATGCCCTGAATCTCCAGGGTCTTGACGTAGCCCTCCGTCACCCCGGTCACCATGTTGGCGATCAGGGTGCGCGAGAGCCCATGCATGGCGCGGTGCCGCCGTTCGTCCGACGGCCGCTCGACGCGGCACTCGCCCTCGGCGATGGTGACGCGAATCTCGGGGGGCAGCCGCTGCTGCAGCTCCCCTTTGGGGCCCTTACACGACACCACGGTCCCGTCGAGCGACAGGGTTACGCCCGCCGGCAGGGGGATGGGTTGACGTCCAACTCGCGACATGATGACGGCTCCGGCTTACCAGATCTCACACAGCACCTCACCGCCGATGTTGCGCTTGCGCGCCTCACGGTCGGTGAGGACCCCTTGACTGGTGGACACGACGGCAATGCCTAAGCCGTTGCGCACCTTGGGCATCTCCCCGCTGCCGGCGTACACCCGGCGCCCGGGCTTGCTGACGCGCTTGATGTGCTGCATCACCCGGGTGCGGTCGGGCAGGAAGCGCAATTGCACGATTAACTGCCCTTGCTTCCCGTCTTCTTCCCGCCGGAAGTCCCCGATGTACCCCTCGCGCTTGAGCACCTTGAGCAGGTCTTCCTTGACGTTCGAGGCGGGAACGGTGAACTCCGCATGGCGCGCCATATTGGCGTTGCGCAAGCGGGTGAGCAGGTCGGCAATGGGATCGCTGTGCATGTCCCGGCCTCCTACCAGCTGGCCTTGACGACGCCGGGCAGCTTGCCCTCGAGCGCCATATTGCGGAAACAGATGCGGCACAGTTGAAAGCGGCGCAGATAGGCGCGCGGGCGGCCACAATGCCGGCACCGGTTGTAGGCCCGCACCTTGAACTTGGGCACCCGCTGTTGGCGGACGCGTTGCGACTTTTTCGCCACGATGACGTTCCTCTAGGCGGCGGCCGACGTCTGGGCCGGCGCGACGGTCTTGCGGAAGGGCATGCCCAGCGCGTCGAGCAGCGCGCGGCCCCCTGTCCGGGTGGGATTCGTGAAAACGAGGCACACGTTCATGCCGCGGACGCGGTCGATGTCGTCGAACGCGACCTCGGGAAAGATGAGCTGTTCCAGAATGCCGAAGGTGTAATTTCCGCGCGGATCGAATCCGTGCGGATTCAGCCCCCGGAAGTCGCGGATGCGGGGGATCGCCACCTGGATCAGGCGCGCCAGAAATTCCCACATGTGGTCCCCGCGTAACGTGACCTTCACGCCGACGGGCATGCCGGCCCGCAGCTTGAAATTCGCGATGGATTTCCGCGCGCGGCAGATCTGCGCCTTCTGGCCGCAAATGGTGGTCAGCGTCTGCACGGCGTTGTCGATGACCTTCGCGTCCAGCGCCCCGTCACCGACCCCCATGTTGACCACGATCTTCTCCAGCCCGGGGGCTTGCATGATGTTCTTCAGCCCCAGCTGCTGCGTCAGCGCCGGCCGGATCTCCTCCAGATACCGGCGCTTCAGGTGTGGAATCCCCATGCCTTACCCCTTATCCAGCGCTTTGCCGGACCGGCGGGCGATGCGGATCTTCCGCCCGTCCTTGTCCAGCCGCATCCCGATGCGCGTGGGCTTATCCGTGGCGGGATCGATGGCCATGACGTTCGAGATGTCCAGGTACGCCTCCCGTTGCACGATCCCGCCTTGCTGGTTGCTGGAGGAGGGGCGCGTGTGGCGATACACGAAGTTCACGCCCTCGATCATGACCCGGCCCCGTTCGCGGTTGATGGCGAGAATCGGCCCCCGCTTGCCGCGCTCCTTGCCGGCGATGACCTCCACCACGTCCCCCGAGCGCAGGCGCGTCCGCACGCCCTGGGCGGGGGCCCGCTTCTTGTACCCCGGCATGGCTTAGACCACCTCCGGGGCGAGGCTGATGATGCGCATGAAATCCATCTCGCGCAACTCGCGGGGGATCGGCCCGAAGATGCGCGTCCCGCGGGGCGTTTTCTTCTCGTCGAGCACCACGGCAGCGTTCTCATCGAACCGGACCGCGGAGCCGTCGGCCCGGCGTACCGGGTGGCGGGTACGGACGATAACCGCGCGGACCACGTCGCCCTTCTTGACGGGCGCGTTGGGAATCGCCTGCTTCACGCTACACACGATGACGTCCCCCACGTGGGCGAACCGGGTGTGCGTGCCAGTCGGTATATGGATGCACTGGAGCTTTTTCGCACCGCTGTTGTCTGCCACTTCGAGCAGGGTTTCGTTCTGAATCATGCTGCGGTCTCGCCACGTGCACCGCCCTTAGCGGGCCCGCTGCACCACCTCGACCAGGCGCCAGCGCTTGTGCTTGCTTATCGGCCGCGTTTCCCGAATGCGGACGACATCCCCAATCTGGCAGGTGTTCTCTTCATCGTGGGCCATGTACTTCCGCGTCCGCCGCACCACGCGCCGGTACACGGGATGCTGAAACCGACTTTCCACGGCGACCACGGCGGTCTTGTCCATTTTGTTACTCACCACCCGGCCCTGGCGCTCCGCGCGGCGTCCCCGCTCGCTCATGCGTCGGTCTCCTCGTCGGCCGTTACGCGTTGGCGCTGGACCGTCTTGATGCGGGCAATCTCCCGCCGCACCTGGGCGAGCCGCCGCACGTTATCCAACTGCCCCGTGGCCACCTGCATGCGCAGGCTGAAGTGGGTGGCCTTCTCGTCGTCGAGCCGCCGGCTGAGTTCCTCCAGCGTGAGTTCCCGCAACGCCGGCGCTTTCATAGGGCGAGGCCGCCTCGCTGGATGTAGCGGCACTTCACCGGCAGCTTCGCCGACGCCAGCACCATGGCCTCTTTCGCCAGCTCCGGGCTGACCCCATCGATCTCAAACAGCACCCGGCCGCGCTTCACCACGGCCACCCAACCCTCCGGCGGGCCCTTGCCCTTGCCCATGCGGGTTTCTATCGGTTTCTTCGTGTACGGCTTGTCCGGGAACACGCGTATCCACACTTTGCCCCCGCGCTTGATGCGCCGGGTGAGCGCGATCCGCGCCGCCTCGATCTGGCGCGCGGTGATCCACGCCGTTTCGATGGATTGCAGGCCGAATTCGCCGAACTGGACGGTGAACCCGCCCTTGGCCGCGCCCCGCATCCGGCCGCGCTGCACTTTGCGGTGCTTGACCCGCTTCGGCATCAACATGGTGGTCGCTCTCCTGCCCTAGCCCGCGGCCGGCCGCATCGAGGGCCGGCGCGGCTCGGCGTCGTCGGACTCCTCGTGGAAGATCCAGACTTTCACGCCGATCTTGCCGAAGGTGGTGTTGCTTTCCGAAAAGCCATAGTCAATGTCGGCGCGCAGCGTGTGCAGCGGCACGCGCCCTTCGTGGTGCCACTGGGTCCGGGCGATCTCCGAACCGCCGAGGCGCCCGCTGCACCGGATTTTGACGCCGCCGACGCCGAGCCGCATCGCGGTCGTGGCAGCCTTGTTCACGACGCGGCGGATCCCCATGCGCCGTTCGAGTTGCGCCGCGACGGCTTCGGACACGAGCTGGGCGTTGGTCTCGGGGCTCTTGACCTCTTGGACGGTGACCAAGACCTCACGGCCGGTGAGGCGCTCGAGGTCCGCTTTGAGCGCGTCCACTTCCACGCCCTTCCGGCCAATGACGATGCCCGGGCGCGCCGTGTGGACGCAAACCTTCGTCTTGGTGCCGGAGCGCTCGATCTCGATGGTCGGGATCCCCGCGTGCCGCAGTTTCCGGGTGACATAGGCCCGAATCTGCCGGTCTTCGGCCAGCAGATCGGCATATTCACGCTTATTGGCGATCCAGCGGCTCAGCCCGGGCTTGGTGATGCCCAGCCGAAAACCGATCGGATTGACTTTTTGGCCCATACCGCCCGTCCTTAGCCGACCGAGTCGGCAACCTCGATCGTAATGTGGCAGGTGCGGTGGAGCACCTGGGTCGCGCGCCCGTACGCGCGGGGCCGCCAGCGTTTGAGCATCGGGCCGCCGTCAATGGTGATCGTCGCCACGCGCAGGCTCTCCGGATCCACCCCCGCATCCCGCTGCTCGGCGTTGGCGACCGCGGAGTGTAACACTTTCGCGAGCGGCGTGGCCGCCCGTTTCGGGCTGAGCGTCAGCAGGCGCTGGGCCTCTTCCACGGTCTTGCCGCGAATCTGGTCGGCCACCAGCCGGGTCTTCCGGGGCGACATCCGAATGCCGCGGGCGCGGGCGCGGGCCATCATCGCTTAGGCCCGCTTGCCGGCCTTCTCGGAGCCCGCATGGGCCCGAAAGGTCCGGGTGGGCGCAAATTCGCCCAGCTTGTGGCCCACCATGTTCTCCGTCACGAACACGGGCACGAACTTTTTCCCATTGTGAATCGCCAAGGTCAACCCCACCATGTCCGGCAGGATGGTGGAGCGCCGCGACCACGTGCGGATCGGGCGTTTGTCCTCGGTCCGCAGCGCCGCATCCACCTTCTTCTGCAGGTGCGCGTCGACGAAGTGCCCCTTCTTTAATGACCGTGTCACCGTCGGGTCCTTTCCTTACGACTTCCGCTTGCGGCGGCGCCGGACAATGTACTTGTCCGACGGCTTGTGTTTCTTGCGCGTTTTGTAGCCCTTGGTGGGCTGGCCCCAGGGGCTCACCGGATGGCGCCCGCCGGACGCTTTCCCTTCCCCGCCGCCGAGGGGATGGTCCACCGGGTTCATGGCCACGCCCCGGACTTTCGGTCGGCGGCCAAGCCAGCGGGAACGTCCGGCCTTGCCCAGGGAGATATTCTGGTGGTCGAGATTGCCGAGTTGGCCGATGGTGGCCATACAGCGGATATGAATCCGCCGAAATTCCCCCGAAGGCAACCGCACTTGCGCGTAGCTGCCCTCCTTCGCCATGAGCTGCGCCCCGGTGCCGGCGGAGCGCGCGAGCTGCCCCCCCTTGCCGGGCTTCAGCTCCAGGTTGTGTACGAGCGTGCCCAGGGGCACGCGGCTGAGACGGACGGCATTGCCCACTGCGATCTCAGCCGTGTCGCCGGACATGACCGTCTGCCCCACCTGCAGCCCGAGGGGGGCGAGCATGTAGCGCTTCTCGCCGTCTGCGTACGTGACGAGCGCGATTCGCGCCGAGCGGTTCGGGTCGTACTCGATAGTCGTGACCCGACCCGCGATCCCGAGCTTATCGCGCTTGAAATCGATGACGCGGTACCGGCGCCGGTGGCCGCCGCCACGCCGGCGCATCGTAATGCGCCCAAGGTTGTTTCGACCGGCGCCGCGATGCAACCTCTCGGTCAGCCCCTTATGCGGGGTGTCAGTCGTCACCTCTTCGAAGGTGCTCCCGGTCTTGAAGCGCTGTCCGGGAGTGAGGGGACGATACGTTTTGAGGGCCATGCTGCGATTCCTACACCAGGTCGATGGTGTTGCCCTCGACCAAGGTGACGATGGCCTTCTTCCAGGCCGCGGTCGCCCCAGGCCGCCGGGTACGGAGGCCGCCCTTCCGCTTGGACGGTACGTTCATGGTGTGCACTTGCTTGACCTTGACGCTGAACAGTTCTTCAATGGCCCGGCGGATCTGCACCTTGTTGGCCTGGCGGTGCACGCGGAAGGTGTACTTATTGTGCCGCTCAGTCATCCGGGCCGCGTGCTCGGTGATCACCGGCCGCAGGATGATGTCGTGCACGGTGAGGTTCATGCCAGGCCCGCCTCGATCTTGGCCAGCGCGTCCTTGGTCAGCACGATGGTGCGGTGCGCCACCAAGTCGGTCACGCTGAGCTGACCGATGAAGGTCTGGGTCGCTCCGGGAATATTCCGCAGCGACAGGCGGCCATGGTCATCCGGTTCCGCGGTCACCACGATGGTGCGACCCTGCGCGCCCAACTTCTCCAACCATTGCGCCGCCACCTTCGTCTTCGGCTCGGTCCAGGGCACGTCCGCCACCAACAGGAGGGACCCGTTCGCGGCACGATCCAGCAAGACGGACTTGAGCGCGATCCGGCGCAGCTTCTTGGGAATCGGCCGGTTCCACGTGCGCGGGTGCGGTCCAAACGTGGTGCCGCCGCCGCGCCACAAGGGGGAGCTGCGGGCGCCAGCCCGGGCGCGGCCGGTGCCCTTCTGCCGCCAGGGTTTGCGGGTGGAGTAGGCCACCTGCCCGCGTTCCTTGGTGTTCACCGTACCCTGGCGGCGGTTGCGCAGTTGGGCCGTGACGACGGCATGCACCGCGCCCTCGTTGACCTCGGTCCCGAAAATGTCGGGATTGAGATCGGCCGATCCTGTGGCCTTGCCCGCCTTGGAAAACGTCTTCACGGCGGTCATGACGTTCCCGCCTTCGCCTTGGACCCCTTGAGGCTGTGGCGGATCCGGATGAGGCCGCCATTGGGGCCGGGCACGCTGCCGGTCACGAACAGGAGGTGCTGCTCCGGATCGATCTTGATCACGCGCAGGCCCTGCACGGTCTGGCGGACGTTGCCGTAGTGCCCGGCCATGCGCTTGCCCTTGAAGACTTCACCGGGGTACGCGCACTGGCCGATGGCGCCCGGCCGGCGGCGGGCCATGCCCCCGTGGGTCTGCGGCTGACGGCGGAAATTGTAGCGCTTGATGACGCCGGCAAACCCGCGCCCCTTGGTGGTGCCGATCACGTCCACCACATCCCCGGGCTCGAAGGTGTCCACGCCGACGGTGGCGCCCCGCCCCGCCTCGGGCGCGGGCATGTCCCGGAATTCGACGACGACCTGCTTGGCGGTGGTGTTCGCGCGTTCCGCATGCCCGACCGCCGCCTTTGTGGGGTGTTTCTTCTCCCCATACCCCAACTGCACGGCCGCGTAGCCGTCCTGCTCGGGCTCTTTGATGTCGAGCACCACGTTGTCCTCCGCCTGGAGGATCGTGACGGCCACCATGCGGCCGTCCTCGAGGAACAGCTGCGACATGCCAACCTTAGTGCCCAGTAACCCCGCCGCCATCCGTCCCCCTACATCGTTTGCTTGATTTCGACACTGACACCCGCCGGCAGGTCGAGCTTCTGGAGCGCGTCCACCGTCTGTGGTGTCGGTTCAATGATGTCCAGCAGCCGCTTGTGCGTCACAAGCTGAAACTGCTCACGGGACTTCTTATCCACGTGCGGCGAGCGCAGCACGGTATAAAGGTGGCGCTTCGTCGGCAAGGGAATCGGGCCCGACGTCTTCGCCCCGGTGCGGCGGCACGTGTCCACGATGGACTGCATCGAGGTATCGAGCACCCGATGGTCGTATGCCTTCAGATGAATGCGGAGCTTGAATCCGTCAGCCATGTGTGCCGTCCTACTCCACCACGCTGGCGACGACGCCGGCGCCGACGGTGCGGCCGCCTTCCCGAATGGCGAAC
>CBDUXP010000096.1:0-10605 GCA_965371225.1 uncultured bacterium
AGAAGGAGCGGGCATGGCGAAGCGGAAGCAGGTCCCCGATGAGCAGTTGTCGCTGGACGACGCATTGGTGCGCTTTACCGGGAATTGCTGGAGCGGTAACCCGCATGTGGTGGTGGCTCACGCTGCAGGTGGGGGCGTTCGCGCTGGTGATGGGGCTCGTGCTTACGCGGGCGACGATCGTGCTCGCCCATCGCTTCCGCCTGTTCGATCTGCCGGGGGAGCGCAAGCTGCATGACGAGGCGCTCCCCAGCATCGGGGGCTTGGCCATTCTCGGTGCGCTGCTCGTGACGATCGGCGTTCACTTAGCTGCGGTGCTGCTTCTCCGCGATCATATGGAACCCGCGCGGCAGGCGGCCGCAGCGCTCGAATATTCGTTGAGCCAGGGCGCCGCGCCGGCCGTGCGCCGCATGGTGGCAATCCTGGCGGGCGGCGTGCTCGTGTTCGCGCTCGGTTTCTGGGACGATCGGCGGCCCTTGGGGCCCGGCGTGAAACTGGCGGTGCAGGTCGTCGCCGCAGCCATCGCGGTCGCCGCCGGGGTCCGCCTCGACCTGTTCGTTCCCGGCGGCGTGCTGGCCACCGGACTCACCGTGCTGTGGATCATCCTGATCACGAATGCGTTCAACCTGCTGGACAATATGGACGGGCTGAGTGCCGGCGTGGCCGCCATCGCCGCGTTCCTGTTCGGCTTCGTCGCGGCAGCCAACCAGCAGTGGCTGATCGCCGCCCTGCTGAGTGCCTACGTGGGCAGCCTGTTGGGCTTTCTGTGGTACAACCGGCGGCCCGCGCGCATCCTGATGGGCGATGCGGGTGCGCTGTTCATCGGCTTCGTCCTCGCGTGCGTGACGGTGGTCACGTCGTTCTACCGCCCCGGCGAAACGACACGATGGGTGGTGCTGATGCCCGCGCTCATTCTCGGCGTACCCCTCTTCGACACTGCGAGCGTGATCGCGCTCCGGCTCCGGGCCGGGGTGCCGGTGTTTCAGGGGGACCAGCGGCATTTCAGTCACCGGCTCGTGCGGTTGGGGTTCACCCAGGGTCAAGCCGTAGCCGTCATCTATCTCACCACCGCGGTGGTGGGACTGGGGGCCACGCAACTGGCGTTTCTGCCTCCCGTCGGCGTCGCGGTGGTGCTGGTGCAGGGCGCGGGCATTTTCGCCCTGGTGGCGCTACTCGAATGGGCCGGCGCGCGGGCCGTCAGTCGGGCCGATGACCACGGCGATTAACACTGCCGCGGGCCGCGCGCCATGGGCGCTTCTGGCGGCACGGGCAGGGGCCGTCGCTCTCGCCGCTGCGCTGCTGCTGCGCCCCCTGCTCCGGCGCGCGCAGTTTCCCCGGGGCGAGTTGCTGCTCCTCGCGCTCGTTTTCGCCGGCGGCATCCTGCTGACCGTGAGCGACGCGGACGATGGACACGCGCCGAAACTCCCGCTCGGCGTGGGACGGTCCCTGGCGGTGTTCTGGGTGTGCGTTGGCGCGTCCTGGCTCTGGTCCATCCACCAGATGCACTCCAGCCAAGCCGTGCTCGGCCTGCTCGCGTGGACGGTGGTCCTGCTCGCGGCCGCGCGCCTCGCGGACGCGCCCCGCTGGCGGCCGGCGGTGGTGTACGGGCTCGTCGGCGTGAGCGTGTTGTTGGCCGGCCTCGCCGTGGCGCAGCGCGTGGCGTTGTTCGAGATGGTGCGCGCGCACCCCGCGGCTCCTGGCTTGGATCCCGACCGGCTGGCATCGAATCGCGTGTTCGCGACCTTCCTTTCGCCCGGGGTGTACGGCAGCTTTCTCGCGCTCCTGCTGCCCTGGCAGGTGGGGATGGCCGATGGCGCCCTGGCGCGCACGCAACGACGCCGGGCCGCCTGGGTTATGGGTTTGGCCGTGTTGCTGAACCTCGTCGCCCTCGTGCTCACGCAGAGTCGCACCGCGTGGTTGGCGACCGCGGTGGCCCTGCTGGCGTACGCGGGCATTACGCGCGGCAGGCGGGCGGTGGCCGTCCTGTCCGTGGCGCTGGCCGCGTTTGGAGCGCTGTTGCTGGCGTTGCGGCCGACGTTGGCGGCGGCGGATACGCTGGCGGCGCGGTTGACCTATTGGCGTGGCACGCTCGCCATGATGCGCCTGCGCCCACTCACCGGCACGGGGCTCGGAACCTGGGGAGACGCGTACCCCACCACATTCGTCCCCGGCGGTCTTCCGGCGCAGGTGGCGCATAACGACTGGTTGCAACGCTTCGGGGAAACCGGAGTGGTCGGCGGCATCGCGTTCGCCGTGTTCGCGGTCGCCGTGTTACGCGTCGGGGCCCGGAGTTGGCGGCAGGCGTCCGATGCGCGCACGCGCCGCCGCGCGGCGGGACTGTGGTGCGGGGTCCTGGGCGTGTTCGCGGCCGCGGTGCTCGACTATCCATTCGCGGAACCGCCCGTGGCTTGGATCGCGGGTGCGGCGATGGGCTTGCTCGTGGGCGACGGTTGGGGGCGAAGCCGTCCGCTGCCCCTGCGGCGCTGGACGTGGGGGCACGGGGCAGTCGCGGCGCTGCTCTTGGGCGCGGCGGGTGCGACGGCCTACCGGTACGATCGCGCTGCCGTCGCATGGCGGGACGCGACACGCGCCGCCGCGGCGCAGGATTTGGATGCCGTGAAAGCGGCGTGCCACGAAGTCATGGATTGGGCCCCGGCGGATCCGGAACCATACGGATTGCTCGGGACCATGTATCTCCGACTGGGTGCGACCAGCGACGCACCCGCCGAGGTGTACGGCGTCGCGGCTGCGGCAACAGCGAGCGCGGTCGCCCGCGCCCCGTGGAGCCCCTGGCTGGCGGACCGCGCCGGGTTGGCGCAGTGGCGGTTGGCGACGACCGCCGGCGATGCGGATGCCCCAGCGAAAGCGGTGGACTATTTTCAGCGAGCCGTCGCACACTTCCCCGCGCATCCGGGGTTCCGCGCGCGCTTGGCGGGAGTCCTGACTTGGTTGGATGCTCCCGGCGCGGCGGACGCGCGGATGCAGGCCGACGCCGTACGCGCCGCCTGGCGCGCGCCGCCGGGTATTACGGGGCCCACCACGCTCGGTGCGGACCTGGACCGTTGGTGACAGTGTGGTGAAGGCCGAACCACAGACTGCCGCCCCGCCGGTCGGACGCCGCGTCGCGCACGCGGCGGGCGCGCTCTTATGCCTGGTGCTGTTGTTGCGGCCGTTCTACGGCGCGCTCATGTACGCGGGCGTGCACGAGTGGTTGGTCTCGTGCATGTTGGTAGCCGGTGGGCTGGCCACGGCGGCGGTGGCGCTGGGGAGCGGTACGCGCGTGCCGCGCGCGGCGACAGGGGCGATGGGGGTGTGGGTTCTGTGGGCGTTCGCGTCCATCGCGTGGTCTATCGATCGCGGCACGACGGTGCGCCAGAGTTTCGCCTTGGCCGCGCTCGCGAGCGTGTGGTGGACGGCGGTGCAGGTGGGCAGCAACGCGCGCTGGCGGCGCGCCGGCCTGGCGGTGCTGGCGCTCGGATTGGCTGGTAGTTGCGCCCGCGCGCTCTATCAGTACTTCTTCCTGTTCAAAAGGCTGCGGCTCGAGACCTTCGAGCAGATGACGGAGTGGAGTGGTTTCGTGGCGGCAGACCGTCTCTTTTCCAACCGGGTGTTCGCGTGGTTCGTGTCGCCGACGGCGTTCGGGGATTATCTGGCGGTCCTCGTGCCGCTCGTAGTGGCGGTAGCCATTGGGCGCTGGTACGCACCCCGTCGCGGGGCGGCCCTCCTCTTGACCGTGGCGGGCGCGGGCTTAGCAGCCGTGGGGCTGTGGTGCTTGGCACTGACCACGGCGCGGGGCGCCTGGCTCGCCACGGCGGTAGCGCTCTTGGTGCTGGTGGCGTGGCAGACCGGCCGGTGGGTGATGCGCGCGCGCGCGGCCATGCCCATGCTGCTCCTGGGCGTGGTATTCGCCGCGACCGTCCCCACGCACGCGCAGGACGGCGTGCCGCCGCCGCGGCCGCTGGCGGAACCGGCCGCGGACGAACCGTTGGATTTTGTGGCGGGCATGGATCCCGCCTATTTCGACGGCGGCCTCCCCTCTTTCGAGCAACTGCTCGGCGGGCACACGCTCCGCATGCGCGCGAGCTACTGGCGTGGCACGTGGGGCATGGTGCGCGATCGGCCGCTGCTGGGCGTGGGCTGGGGCGCGTGGGGCGCGGCGTATCCGCGCTACACGGTGCGCGGCGGCTGGCCGACGCAATTCGCGCATAACAATTACTTCCAGGTGTTCGCCGAGCTGGGGCCCGTGGGGTTCGTGTGTCTGCTCGCGGTCCTGTTCACGGCGGTATGGGGCGGCGTGCGCCACGCACGCCTGGCGCCGACGCCGGCCGCGCGGTGGGCGTGGCGCGGCGCCACGTGCAGCGTCCTGGCCTTCGGCGTACACAGTCTGACGGACTTCGCGCTGTACGTGCCGTCGGTCTCGTGGGTGGCGTTCGCGCTGTTCGGCACGCTGCACAGCGACCCGGCGGGTACGCCGCGGCCGAGCGCGGCCCCGCGCCGGCTGCCGGGGCTGCTGTGCATGCTTGCGGCGGTGGGGGTGCTCGCGGCGTGGCAACGGGTCGCCGACGGCACGCGCGACGTGCGTGATGCCCGCGCGTTGATGCACGATGGCCAATTGGCCATGGCGATGCCGATCGTGCTGGGGGCGATGGAGTCGGTGCCCTGGGACGGTGAAGCGGCGGCGCTGGCGGGCGAGGTGGTGGCACGCGCCGCGCGGGAGGGCTACGGACCGGGCTGGCAGACCGCCCTTGACGCGTTCGCCCGGGCGGCGCGACAGCAGCCCCTGTCGCCGTGGGTGCGCGCCTCCTACGCGGACGCGCTCTGGGAGGCAGGCGTGCGCCGGCGCGACCGGGCGCTGCTGGAGGCCGCCCTGCGGGAACGCCAAGCGGCGGTGGCGAACTTTCCCGTCCGGCCGGACCTGCATGCTAGACTCGCCGAGACGGCGCGGGCGCTGGGAGATGAGGTACTGGCCGTCCGGCATGCGGGGCTCGCGGTCGCATTGGAGCCGGACTACCACTCGCCCACGGAGCGATAAGCGACCATGCGGATTCTCGTGATACACGGCCCGAACCTGCACCTGTTGGGGACGCGGGAGCCGGAGGTGTACGGCGCGACGACGCTGGAAGAGGTGGACGCCGCGATTCGGGAGCGCGCGGCCGCGCTCGGCGTGGAGGTGGACTGCGCGCAGCACAACAGCGAGGGCGCGATCGTGCAGGCCATCGGTGAGGCGCGCGAGGCGGCGGCCGGGCTGCTCATCAATCCCGGGGCGTACACGCACACGAGCGTGGCGATCCGCGATGCGATCAGTGGGACCGGCATGCCCGCCGTCGAGGTGCACCTGAGCAACGTGCACGCGCGCGAAGAGTTCCGCCGACAGTCCTACATTGCGCCTGTGTGCATCGGCGTGGTGGCCGGCTTCGGTGCCGCCAGCTACCTGCTCGGCCTCACCGGCCTCGTCGAGCATCTGCGCGCCCAATCCTAATTGCCCTCCTTCCCGCTTCGGCAGGTGCTCCGGTGGGCTGCCGGTGTCGCCGTGCCCCTGGTGGTCCTGGTATTCGGGTTGGTGCTCTCCGACCGGATGCTCGTGCGGCTGCCCGTGAGACGTGTTGGCGAGTACGTGCTCATCCTCGGCTGTGCGTTCTGGTTGGGCGGAACTCTGGTGCGTATGAAGCGCGAGGTCGATTTGGTCGACTGGCTGTCGCGCGCCATGCCGCGCAGGCCGGCATGGCGGATGGTGCTCTTGATGGTCGTGCAGGGCGGGTTCATAGCCCTGCTCTTTGGCCCCGCGGTGCGTTTCGAGTTGCTCGCGGACGACTATCTGCAGATCACGTACGCGGTCGGGTTCGGCCCGCAGCGCTGGCTGCCTCAACCGAACTGGCACCACTACTTTCCGCTCGGGCTGGAACTGCTGGCGCTGCCGCACCGATTCGCCGGGTGGAATCCCGCCTGGTTTCATGTACACGGTCTGATCGCCATGTGGCTGACGTCGTGCGCCGTGATGGCGCTCGCCTATCACTGGGGCATCCCGGCATGGTTCACCCCCTGGGCCGGGCTGGTTTGGCTGGCGTTTCCGCTTCAAGCCTCCGCGGGGTTCTGGGTCTCGATCGTTCTGTTCACCTACTGCGCCCTGTTCGGCGTGCTCGCGCTGCTGGCGTTTCAGCGGTACGTCCGTTCGGGTTCATGGTGGGGCATCATGGGGGCTACCCTGGCGACCGCGGCGAGCATGCTTTGCGTCGAGCAGGGCGCGGCCGTCGCGTTGCTCTGCGGGCTTGCCGCATGGATGAACCGCGCCTCGTTGCGAGATCGATCCCGGCTGAGCCTGGCGGCGGCGGTGCTTCTTCCTGTGGGGGTGGTCGCCGCGATTCTCGCCTGGAAAAGCCTGGCCGGCGGCACCGCGGCCTATCCCGGGATGGGTCTTACCGCGGCGGCGCGCACCGCCGCGGTATACGGGTGGAGTTTGTTGACGCCCGGGTGGTCGACCGGTCTCCAAGTCGGGCTCGTGTTCGCGAATCGCGGGACGATGGTGCTGATGGGCGGGCTGGCTTGCGCGGCTGGGCTCTATCGATTGGCCATGCGGGGGGGGAGTCCGGCGCGGAAGTTCGGTGTGTTGTGGGCGCTGGTGGCGGGGTTGCCCGTGGTGGCCGGGGCGCCGGGGGTGGTGTCGCGTTACTATCCCTTGCCTGCCGTTGGCGTGGCGCTCGCGCTGGCTGCGTGGTTGAGCGAGGCGCGCGACGACCAAACGCGATTGCTCCGGCGGGTGGGTGTGCTCGTGGTTCTGGTCGGGGCCGGAACGATCTGGATCGGGCTCTGGCGTCCGGATTTCGCCCAGGCGTCGTCAATGACAACGCAATTGCGCGCGGACTTGGCCGAGCTGCTCCCTGGAGACGTGCCGTATGAACGGATTGCGCTGGTGGATTTACCATCGCACGTGGGCGACGGAGATTGGCCGGCCACGGTCTTTGCCACGGGGCCGCGCGTGATGATCGGCCTGAGTCGCGACGATTACGATCTGGAAGCGGTGCGGGCCGTGCGCATCTGGCGGACGGGGGAGAGCGGGTGGCTGGAATCGGAGGCCGTGCCCGTGTCCGAAGCGGAGTTGGCCGCGGCGGTGGCGGACCCGATGCAGGTGGTGCTGTGGTGGGATTCTGCGGCCGGCGGCCTGGTGCGCCTGGGGGCGGGGCGCCTTGACGAGGTGCTGGAAGGTGGCTAGACTCAAGCACTTACCCCATATTGGGCGCCTGTCGTCCGGGTGGGTAGCGTGTGTCCAGAGGTACGCGTGTCCACAGTCTCCACCGCCGATTTTCGCAACGGCCTCATCCTGAAGTTCGACAATAAGCTCATGGCGATCACGTATTTTCAACACGTAAAGCCGGGCAAGGGCGGCGCGTTCGTGCGCACGAAACTGAAGAACGTGGAGACGGGCCAGGTGTTGGAACGGACGTTTCGCGCGGGCGAGAAGATGGATTCGGCCACGCTGGACGAGCAGCGGATGCAGTATCTCTACCGCGACGGCGAGCATTTCTACTTCATGGATACGGAAACGTACGAGCAGGAGCCGCTGGCCGCCGAGGCCGTGAGTGACGTGTTGCACTACCTGGTGGAGAATATGGACGTGACCGTGGTGCGGCACGACGGTCGGCCGATCGCGGTGCAGGTACCCAACTTCGTGGAACTGCGGGTGACGCAGAGCGATCCGGGGCTGAAAGGCGATACGAGCGGCGGTGCGACGAAACCGGCGACGCTCGAGACGGGCTACACCCTGCAAGTGCCCCTGTTCGTGAATGAAGGGGACATGGTGCGCATCGACACGCGCGACGGCGTCTACATGGAACGGGTGAAGGCCTAGGCCGGCGGAGGTCCCACGTGGCGCGCAGCTTACTCAACCTCATTCTCGCGGTCGTGGCCATCGTCCTGTTCCTGGGCGGGGCGGTGCTGTTGCTGGCCGCGCTGCTCAACCGCAACGATCCCGCGTTCGCGCAGATGGTGAACTTCATCCAACTGCGCGGGGGCAGTCCGTGGGTCATGGGCGCCGGGGTGAGCTGCATCCTCCTGGGCGTGGTGGTCCACTTCCTGTCCAGCCTCTCCCCCTCGGAGCATTTCCACTTCAACACGGACCTGGGCGGCGTCGGAATCAGCCTGGTGGCGCTGGAGCAATTCATCGCGCGGCAGGCACGCGCGCTGCCGATGGTGGAGAGCGTGCGGCCGAAGGTCACCACGTCCGCCGACGGGAAGCGCCTGCGCTTGAGCCTGGAGACGAACGTGATTGCGACGGGCAGCATTAAGAACGTGACGGAAGCGGTTCAGGAAGCCGTGGTGAACGCGATCCGCGACGGGTTGGGCTTGACGGATATCGAGACCGTGGACGTGGACGTGCGCAAGATCGCCTCACCCAAGGGGGGCCTGACCCCGCCGCCGTCCCCCCCGCCGTCCAGCGCGCTGCCCGCGCCGGGTGCGGCGGCCGAGCCCGTGCTGTTGGGCCGTCCGGAACCCGAGCGCGCCAAGCCCGTCACGGCCGACGCCGCATCCGCAGGAAACGACGATGCTGACGAAGCGCATCATTCCCTGCCTTGATGTCGATGCTGGACGGGTCGTCAAGGGCGTAAACTTCGTCGGGTTGCGGGACGCGGGCGACCCGGTGGAGGTGGCCGCCCGGTACGACGCCGAGCAGGCGGATGAACTCGTCTTCCTCGACATTACGGCGTCGAGCGACGGTCGGGCGATCATGCTGGACGTGGTGCGGCACACGGCGGAGCGCTGCTTCATGCCGGTGACCGTCGGCGGCGGCGTGCGCACGCTGGAGGACATCCGTACCTTGCTCGCGTGCGGGGCGGACAAGGTCTCGATCAACACGGCCGCGGTGCAGGACCCGGACTTCGTGCGCGCGGCGGCCGAGCGGTTTGGCGCTCAGTGCATCGTGGTGGCCATCGATGCGAAGCGCACGAACGGCGGCTTCGAGGTCTATACGCACGGGGGGCGGACCCCCCGGGGCATCGACGCGATCGAGTACGCGCGCGGGGTGGTGGAGCGCGGCGCGGGCGAAATCCTGTTGACGTCGATGGATGCGGACGGGACCAAGGACGGGTACGATATCCCGCTGACACGCGCGATTGCGGATGCGGTGAGCGTGCCCGTGATCGCGTCGGGCGGGGCGGGGACGGTGGACCATCTGCGGGAAGCGCTGGTGGAGGGCGGCGCGGATGCGGCGCTGGCCGCGAGCATCTTCCATTTTCAGGAATACACCATCGCCGAGGCGAAGGCGTACTTGAGCGAGCACGACGTGCCGGTGCGCCCCATCGGCCCGGCGAGCGATTGATCGAGGTGCGGCAATGAATCTCTGGGACTGCGTGAAGTTTGACGATGCTGGTCTGATCCCCGCCATCGCCCAGGATGCGGACACGGGGCGGGTGCTGATGTTCGCGTGGATGAATCGCGAGGCGCTGGAGCACACCCTACAGTCGAAGCGGGGCACGTACTGGAGCAGGTCGCGGCAAGAGCTGTGGATCAAGGGCGACACGAGCGGCCACACGCAAGAGGTGGTGGAGGTGCGCACGGACTGCGACCAGGATGTGATTCTGCTTCGCATTCGGCAGGAAGGCGCGGCCTGCCATAAAGGCTACCGCTCGTGCTTTTTCCGGACCGTCGATGCGGACGGGGGCCTCACCGTGACCGACGAGGTGCTCGTCGACATGGGAACAAACTAGCTTCCAAGTGATGGCAAGCAAAGTACTTGATCTTGAGCTAAGTATGTCCGAGGTGGCGCTTCTCATGGCGCTGCACAGACTTCAGAGCTCGTTCGAGGCCGGGGTCGAGTCAATAGTAATAAATGTCGAGATGCGCCAGAAACATGCAAGCGATCTCCGAAGGTCGTTTCCCAAGAAAAATGTGATCTCACTTGCTGCCGTATATATCGAGCAGGAAGAAGGCGAGGAACCTTCCCGAGAAGAACTCGATACGGCCTCCAAATCACTTGAAATTAGGGGGCTAATCGCTAGCGCAACTAATCAAGACGACGATGAGTATGCTCCTCTGCGCTTTACAGAGCCCGGGTGGCAATATTTGCTTGATCACTACGCGGAGCACGGGCCGCGCGGAAGGGCAGTAAATCAGCGTCACGAAGCTGTTCGAGGCGAGATGCGGGTGACGAGATTTATTTCGGTCGCCGCGCTGCTCGTTGCGTTCGTGAGCTTCCTCTGGACGATTTGGCAGGCCACTAGGATGAACTCACCATGATTTCCCCGGACCGGCAGGCGTTTCGCACCTTCGCCCAGCAGGGGAACCTGATTCCCGTGGTCCGCACGCTGCTGGCGGACTGCGAGACGCCCGTGTCGGCGTTCTACAAGATTCACACGCCCGGCACCGACGGGTTCCTGCTGGAAAGCGTGGTTGGGGGCGAACGCATCGCGCGGTACTCGTTCCTCGGCACCCAGCCGTCGCTCGTGTTCCAGAGCATGCGCCGGCAGGTGCGCATTCAGGAGAACGGGGAGGTGCGCGAGTTCGAAGCTGAGGACCCGCTGCGGGAACTGGAGCGCGTGATGGAGCGCTACCAGCCGGTGGAGGTGCCGGGGCTGCCCCGGTTCGCCAGCGGCGCGGTGGGCTATCTGGGGTACGACA
>CBDUXP010000097.1:0-10279 GCA_965371225.1 uncultured bacterium
CGTGGCGACCAGGTTGACCGGCGCGAAGTAGCGCGCCGCCGCGGAAAAGTAGGTGGCCGACCCCCCCAACGCCCGCTCCCGGCTGCCGAAGGGCGTTTCCACCGTGTCATACGCTACCGATCCGACAACGAGTACATCCATGGTGCTCCCCTGGGCGTGCTGCAAAACCCGCGTATCCTAGCAACCGGCCCCCCCCGCGGCAACCGCGCGGGGAACCTGAACCGCCAAGCCGCCAAGAACGCCAAGGGCCTCGAACCACCAAGACACGGAGTACACCAAGAGGCAAAACCCAATGGAGTCATCCGTATTCTTGGTGCCCTTGGTGTCTTGGTGGTCGAGGATTTCTTCTGTGATTCCCTTGGCGCTCTTGGCGGCTTGGCGGTTCAATTTCGGTAGTACCGAATAGAATTCCCCCCACGCATGCTAGACGGTGAGACGCAGAGCGAGCGGGGTGGGAGCCCGACGTCTTACCTAGCGTGCTGGCTCTTTCTGCGCCTGCTGGGTCTCGTCTATCTCTTCGCGTTCGTCTCGTTGTGGGTCCAAATCGACGGGCTCTTGGGCAGCAACGGGATTCTCCCCGTCCAGCCCTATCTGGACCGGGTGGCGGCCTTCTTCGGCCCCGGCCGCTTCTGGGAATGGCCCACGCTCTTCTGGCTGGGCGCGAGCGACGCGGCCCTGCACGCCGTGTGCGCGGCGGGAGCCCTCCTGGCGGTGCTGCTCCTCCTCGGCATCGCCCCCCTGCCGGTGCTCGTGCTGCTGTGGGGATGCTATCTCTCGCTGCTCAACGTGGGTCAGGTCTTCCTCGGGTACCAGTGGGACGTGTTGCTGGTGGAGACCGGCTTCCTCGCCATCTGGCTCGCGCCCCGCTCCGTCCGTCCGCAATTGTTCCCCCGCGCGCATCCCGCCGCGGCGCCCCTTTTCCTGCTCCACCTGCTGTTGATCAAGGTGATGCTCCTCTCCGGGCTCGTCAAGCTGGGGAGTGGCGACCCGACCTGGCGCGACCTGACCGCCATGTCCTACCACTACCTTTCGCAGCCGCTGCCGGCACTGCCGGCGTACTTCGCGCATCACCTCCCCCTGTGGTTCCATCGCTTAGAAACCCTGGGGACGTTCCTCATCGAACTGGCGGTGCCCCCACTGATTTTCGCGCCGCGCCGCCTACGGCAGGGGGCCTGTGCGGCGCTGCTCACGCTTCAAGTGCTCATCGCGGTCACGGGCAACTACGGCTTCTTCAACCTGCTTACCGTCGCGCTGTGCGTACTGTTGCTCGACGACGGAGCACTCGGTCGCTTCACGCCGCGTGTGGTGCGCGCGCGGCTGGCCGAGGGGGAGCTCCCGGCCCGCCCCCGGCTGGCCGAGCGCCGGACGCTGCTGTCCGGGGCAGCCATCGTGATGGCCATCGCCGTCCTGAACGCGGGTGGGTTTCGCACGTTCAACCAATATGGGCTCTTCGCGGTCATGACTACGAGCCGGTCGGAAATCATCGTCGAGGGAAGTTCGGATGGCCGCACGTGGCGCGCGTATGAGTTCCGCTGGAAACCCGGCGACCTGGCGCGCGCGCCCCGGTGGGTGGCGCCCCACCAGCCGCGGCTGGACTGGCAGATGTGGTTCGCGGCCCTCGGCACGTACGAGCGCAACGTCTGGCTGCAGCAGTTCATGACGCACCTGCTGCGCGGCACGCCCGAGGTCGTGGCGCTGCTGGAACACAACCCGTTTCCCGATGCGCCACCCACGTACGTGCGGGCCGAGCTATACGACTATCGGTTCACGAGCCTGCAGGATCGCGGCGCCGGCGCCGGCTGGTGGACCCGGACGTACCTCGGGCCCTACAGCCCGGTCCTGTCTCGGCTCGGCGCCACCGGTGCGGACGTGGGTTGGGCGCAATGAATCGCCCGGCCGGACATGTTCGCCTGCTACGCGACCGGCCGGCGCTGGAGCGAGGCGTGTGCTTCCGCGTAATTCATGATCGACCCGACCACGAAGGCGGGGCGGTCCGGCGCCACCTGGCCCGCGCGCTCGAGCGCCGCGTCGATGCGGGGGGCGACGATCACCTCAGGAAAGTGGGTGCGTGCGACTTCCGCCAGGGCGTCGGGCTTGAGGGCGCGCGGATGGTCCGCCGCCGTGACGACGACTTGCGGCCCCAGGGGCGCCAGCGCGCGGCAGATCCCGTCGCCGTCCTTGTCCGCTAGCACAGCCAACACGGGCAGCGCCCCTGCCGGGCACTCCTGCACCGCGGTCGCCACCGCCGCGGCGGTGGCTGCCGGGTTGTGCGCCGCATCAAAGAGCACGGGTGGCGATTCACTGAGCCATTCCATGCGCCCCGGCCACCGAAGCCGCTCCAGGCCCGCGGCGAGCGCCGGCGCCTTCAGGTTCCAGCCCTGCCGGATGAGGTCGTGCGCGATGGCGAGCGCGCACGCCGCGTTCTCGGCCTGCCAGGCCCCGCGCAGGGGCAAGCGGAACGGGAAATCGGCATAGCCCCTCCCCCACCACGTGGCGGTTTGCCACCCATCGTCAAAGGGCGTGGGCGCCTCACGCAGCCCAAAATCCTCACCCGACACGAGCAGGGGCGCGCCTGCGGCCGTGGCGACCTGGCGAATGCGTTCCAGGCTCTCGGGCGCCATGAGGCCGCACACCACGGGCACCCCGGGCTTGATGATGCCGGCTTTCTCCCCGGCAATATCCGTCAGGGATTCGCCCAGGTGGCGCGTGTGGTCGTGGGCAATCGTGGTGACGCACGTGATGGCCGGCTCCACCACGTTCGTGGCATCGAGGCGGCCGCCGAGTCCCACCTCGTACACGGCCGCGTCCACGAACCGCGCTTTAAAGATGTGAAACGCGGCCGCGGTGAGCACTTCGAAGTACGTGAGCTTCGTTCCGGCTTCGGCAGCCGCCCGGTCCACGGCGTCGAGCGCGCGCCACAGGGCGGCCTCGGTCACTGGCACGTTGTCCACCGTAATGCGCTCGGTCACGCGGGACAGGTGCGGCGAGGTGTAGCACCCGGTGGGATAATTGGCCGCGCGGAGAATGGCGGCGATGGCGGCGGCGACCGAGCCCTTCCCGTTCGTGCCAGCGACGTGGATCGCCGGCGCGCACCGTTCCGGGTGGCCCAGCGCGGCGCACACCCCGCGCATGTTCTCCAAGCCCAGCTTGATGCCGAACTGGCTGTGGCGGTCCAACCGCTCCGAGAGCGTCTGGTCGGGCATCCGGCCTCAGGCCGTGGCGGATTCGGCGGCCTGTTCGTCGTAGAACAGCAGGCGGCCGCAACTGCTACAGGGCACGAGCGCGCCGCCCATGATTTCGTTGATCTCCTGCGGGGTGAGCGCGAGGTGGCAGCCGCCGCAGACGCCGTGGCCCAGATCCAGTGGCGCGAGTGCCTCGCCGCCGCGGCGGCTCCGGACGCGGTCGTACCGAACCATCAGATTGGGATCCACCTCCGCGGCAAGGCCGTCCCGTTCGGTGCGGATGGTCTGAATCTGCCCTTCCAGTTCGGCGAGTTCGGCATTGAGCCGGGTCTCGTTCTCGGCGATCTTTGCGAGTTCGGCCTGAATCGCGTCCTCTTGCGCTTGCAACTCCGCGTCGACGGATTCCTGATCCCCCATGGCGCTCAACACGATATCCTCGATATTCCGGATCTCGTTGTTGACTCCCTCGAGTTCCTCCAGCAGCGCCCGGTACTCGCGATTCGTTTTGATGAGCATGAGTTGCTGGTTGTACTTCTCGCGCTTCTGTTGGCGGGCGGCGATTTCCGCTTCGAACTTGCGCTGCTTCAACTCCAAGTCTTCCCGCTGGCGCAAAAACATGGCCTTGTCGAATTCCCGGGCTTGGATTGTGTCGTGCCACTTGGCGATCTGCTGGGGGATGGCGTCGGCCTGGACCTGCAGGCCGTCCATGCGCAGGTCCAGCGCCTGGACGCGCCGGAGCAAGCTGCCGTTTTGGGTATTGTCCGCTGCCACGTGCTCTTAAGGTACGCGGGCCGGCGCGACCCCGCGGGGGTTCGGCCGGCCGCGGCCCGGTGCCTGGGCACAAGGCGCGGCAAGTATACCCGATGCGTCGCGCGCGGTGGGCCGCCCGGGACCGGGGCGGCTGGCTTGCTGCGCTGGGGTCCCTGGGCGTTGCATCCGCACCGTGTCCTAGTGGTCTTCCTGGGGGAGCCAGGGCATCATCTTTCGGAGCGCCTGGCCGACTACTTCAATTTTGTGCGTGCGGTCCGCCTCCCGCAATCGGTTGAAGTTGGGCCCTCCCGCCTCCACTTCGGCGAACCACTCATCGGCAAAGTCGCCGGACTGGATCGCGCGCAGCGTGTCCTGCATGACCGCGCGGGTCTCTTGGCCGATGACCTGGGGTCCGCGCGTGAGCCCGCCGTACTCCGCCGTGTCGCTCACGGAATGCCACATGCGGGTCAATCCGCCCTGGTAGAACAGGTCGACGATGAGCTTGACTTCGTGCATGCACTCGAAGAAGGCCACTTCGGGTTGGTAGCCCGCGTCCACCAGCGTCTCGAAAGCGGCCTTCATCAGACTGGTGACGCCCCCACAGAGGACGGTCTGCTCGCCGAACAGGTCCGTTTCGGTCTCTTCCTTGAAGGTGGTTTCCAGCACGCCGGCCCGGGCGCCGCCGATCCCCAGCGCGTAGGCCAACGCCACGTCTTTGACGGTGCCCGTCGCGTCCTGCTGGATGGCCAGCAGGCAGGGCACGCCACCGCCGCCCGCGTACTCCGAGCGGACCAGGTGGCCGGGCCCCTTGGGCGCGATCATGAAGCAGTCCACGCCGTCGGGGACTTGAATGCGCCCGTAGTGAATGCAGAGCCCGTGGGCGAAGGCGACGGCGTTCCCCGGGGCCAGGTTCGGTTCGACATCGCGGCCGAAGAGCTGCGGCTGCAGCGTGTCCGGCGCGAGAATCATGATGACGTCGGCCGCCTTGGCCGCGTCGGCCGTGTCAAGGACGGTCAGCCCGTCGGCTTCGACGGTCGCCCGGCTGGTGCTCCCCGCGCGCAGCCCCACGACCACCTTGATGCCCGAGTCGTGCAGGTTCAGCGCGTGCGCGTGGCCTTGGCTCCCGTAGCCGATGATGGCGACGGTTTTGTCCTTGAGGTGGCTGAGGTCCGCGTCTTTTTCGTAATAGATCGTGGCCATCAGTTCCTCGCTATTTCTAAGCTTTCGGGCAGTGGCGGGATTTTCGCCGCCGGTTTCGCGCCGCGGGACAGGGCCACCTTGCCGCTGCGCGCGACTTCGACGATGCCGAATTCGGCGAGCAAGTCCAGCATCGCGGTAATCTTCCCATCGTCCCCGGTCAGCTCGACGGTGACGGCGTCGCGACTCACGTCGATGATCTTGGCGCGGAAGATGTCGACCATCTGCATAATCTCGGACCGGCTCTCGTAGGGGGCCCGCACCTTGATCAGGGCTAACTCACGCTCCACGTGGGGCTGCGTGGTCAGGTCCACGACCTTGATCGTGTCGATGAGTTTGTTGAGCTGCTTTTTGACCTGGTCGAGGATTTGTTCGTCTCCCCCGACTACAAGGGTGATCCGCGAGACGGAGGCGTCATCCGTCGGCCCGACCGACAGACTCTGGATATTGAAGCCGCGGGCGGAGAACAGGCCGGAGATGCGGGCGAGCACGCCGAACCGGTTCTCGACCAGCACGGAGATGATGTGGATGGGCGGGAGGCCGGGCATCACGCTAACGTCCCTGCCGCATCGTCGGAGGGGGGCGCCACCGCTTCCCCCGGTCCGGGGATGGTGTCGCTCAGGCTGGCGCCCGGCGGCACCATCGGCCACACGTTCGCTTCCCGGTCCACCATGATGTCCACCAGCACCGGTTTATCCGTGTGCAGGGCCTCTTCGAGGGCGGGCCGCACCTCCCGCTCCTCGGTCACGCGAATGCCGACGGCGCCGTAGCTCTCCGCCAGCTTCACGAAATCCGGGCCGCTGCTCAGGTCCACCCCGCTGTACCGCTTCTCGTGGAAGAGTTCCTGCCACTGGCGCACCATGCCCAGGTACCCGTTGTTCAGATTGGCGATGACCACCGGCTTATCGTAATCCACCGCCGTCGGCATTTCGAACATAGTCATCTGCAGGCTGCCGTCGCCGGCGATATCGATGACCGTCCGGTCCGGCCGCCCGAACTTAGCGCCAATCGCCGCCGGGAAGCCGAACCCCATGGTCCCCAACCCGCCGGAGCTAATGAACGACCGGGGCTCTTTGTAGCGGAAGTACTGCGCCGCCCACATCTGATGTTGTCCCACTTCCGTGGTGATGATCGCATCCCCCTGCGTCGCCTCGTACAGTTGCTCGACCACGTATTCGCTGCGCACGTTCCCGTCCGCCGACACCGCGGCATAGCGGAACGGGTATTGCTTCTTCCACGCGTTGAGCTGGTCCCACCACGGCTGGATGTCCGACTTTTTCGCCAGCGGAATCATCGCGCGGAGCACTTCTTTCGCGTCGCCCACGATGGGGCAATCCACCGCCACGTTCTTCCCAATGCAACTGGGGTCGATGTCGACGTGAATCACCTTTGCGTTCGGGGCGAAGTCGTCGAGGTTGCCGGTGACCCGGTCGTCGAACCGGGCCCCGATGGCGATGATGAGATCGCAGTGCTGGAACGCGTAATTGCAGTAGACCGCCCCGTGCATGCCGGGCATGCCCAGCCACATGGGGTGGTCGCCGCTAATCCCGCCCAGCCCCAGGAGCGTCGTGACGACGGGGATGCCGGAGCGGTCGGCGAACTCGGTGAGTTCGTCGTGGGCGTTGGCCAGGAGGATGCCCCCGCCGGAGTAAATCAGCGGCTGCTTCGCCTCCTCGATGAGCTGCATGGCGCGCCGGATTTGCCGCGGGTTGCCCTTCACGGTCGGATCGTACCCCCGCGGCGCCCCCTGCTCGGGGTACAGGAATTCGGCCGTGCCCACCAACACGTCCTTCGGCACATCCACGAGCACGGGGCCGGGCCGCCCGGTGGCAGCGATGTAAAAGGCCTCGCGTATGGTGCGCGCCAGGTCCTTGACGTCTTTCACCAGATAGTTGTGCTTGGTAACGGGCCGGGTAATTCCGACGATGTCCGCTTCCTGAAACGCGTCGTTGCCGATGAGCGACGTGGGCACCTGCCCGGTGATGCACACGAGCGGCACGGAATCCATATACGCCGTCGCCAGGCCCGTCACCGTGTTGGTGGCCCCGGGGCCGGAGGTGACCAGGCACACGCCCACCTTCCCCGTGGCGCGGGCGTAGCCGTCGGCCATGTGGGTGGCGCCTTGCTCGTGGCGGTTCAACACGGCTTGGAACGGCAGCGCATCGCTCGTGACGTACTTGTCGTAGAGCGGGATGACCACGCCGCCGGGGATGCCGAACACAAACTCGACCTGTTCCTGCCCCAGGGACTCGATGAGGATTTCCGAACCGGACAGGACACGGGGACCGGGTACCGTCGCGCCGTCGCCTGGGGGCTGCGGAGCCGGGCGTGTGCGCGATGGTTGTCCCTTGTGTCGTGCCGCTCTCATGATTCGGTCTCCTCAGTGGTCGGGAGCGGACTGCGCCGCTCGTTGTAGGTATTCATGGCGTCGTCCCAGTGACCATCCAGGACGTGCTCCACGCAATCAGCCGCGCGCTCGATGGCCGCGGCCATCGGCTCGTGCTCATCCGTTGCGAATTTCCCCAACACGTGGCTCGTGAGGTCCCGCCCGCGCTGGGCGGCGCCGATGCCCACCCGCAGGCGCGGAAACGCCTCGGTCCCCAAGTGCTGCACCACCGACCGCATCCCATTATGCGTGCCGGCGCTCCCGCTGGCGCGCAGCCGCAGCCGCCCCAGGGGGAGGTCCACATCGTCGTACACCGCAAACACATCCTCCGGCGCCACCCGAAAATACCGGGCCATGGGGCCGACCGCCTCGCCGCTCAGGTTCATGAACGTCTGGGGTTTCACCAGCGCGATCTTCGCGCCCCGTCGCTGTCCCGTTGCCACCAGAGCCTCGAACTTCCCGGCGCCGAAGGTAGCGCCCCACCGTGCCGCGAGGGTATCCACCACCTGGAACCCCACGTTGTGGCGCGTCTTGGCGTACTCCGGTGCGGGATTGCCCAGGCCCACCACTAGTTTCACGCGGTTCGGCGTGCGAGGCTAGCCCTCGCCGCCCTCCTTGCTGGGCTTTTCCTTGCCCTCGCCCTCGCCCTCCGCCGCCTCGGCGCCTTCCACCGCCTCTTCGCCCTCCACCGCGGCCTCCGCCTCGGCCGGGGTCTCTTCGATCACCACGCGCGGCACGATGACGTGCACCAGCGTGATGCCGGGTTCCGGCGCCCGCACCGTCACCCCGGCCGGCAGCACCAGATCCCGCACGCGGACGCTATCGCCGATCTCCAGGGCCGTCACGTCCACCATCAGGTGTTCGGGCAGGTCCTGGGGCAGACATTCGATCTCCACCTCGCGGATCGCGCGTTCCAGGATGCCGCCCGCCTTGACGCCCTCGCTGTTCCCCTCGACTTCGACGGGGATCACGGTGTGCAAGCGGTGGTCGTCCCTGACGTGATAGAAGTCCGCATGCAGCAGGTGCCCGCGCACGCGGTCCGCCTGGTGGGCCTTCAACAGGGTCCGGACTGTTTCCTTGCCGTCGATCTCCAGGGAAATCAGCATCGTGCTGTGGGAGTGGGTCACCGTCTCCAGGGCCCGGCGATCGACGCTCAGGTTTCGCGACTGCTTCAGGGCCGGGCCGTAGAGGGTGACTGGGATGGCGCCCGTGTGCCGCAGCGCTTTCGTCGCCTTCTTGCCCGTCTCGGTGCGCTCCTGCGCGGGGAGGGTGATCTGCTTCATGCTCTGGTCCTCTTCGCCTTGCCGCGCGTGCGGCGGGCGGCGGCTTTCGTCTGACCGTTTCGGGAGGCGCCGCGCGCCTTTCGCGTGGACGTGGCCTTCCGGCGGCGCGGCTTGAGCGGGGTCGCGGGCATTCCCACCAGTTTCGCGTTGTCGGGGACCGACTGGTCGCGCGTCACCACGGCGCCGGCGCCCGTCGTGACCCCATCGCCCACAGTCACGGGGGCCACGAAGATGGTGCCGGACCCCACCTTGCCGTCGCGGCCGATGTGCGTCTCATGCTTGCGCAGCCCGTCGTAATTCGCGGTGATCGTCCCGCACCCGATGTTCGTATTGCGCCCGACCGTGGCGTCGCCCAGGTACGTCAGGTGCGAGGCCCTGACCCCGTCGGCCAGCAGCGACTTTTTCACCTCGACGAAATTGCCCACGCGCACCTCGCGGCCGATCACCGACTCCGGCCGGATATGCGCGTATGGGCCAATCTGGGCCTTGGTTTTGACCACACACCCATGCACGTAGGACATGAGCACCGTCGCCTCTTCCCCGATATCGGAATCCGCGATGAGGGCGTCCGGCCCGATAACCGCGCCCGTCCCGATGCGGGTAGCGCCTTCCAGGGTCGTCCGCGGGTACAGCACTGCGGCTGGCCCGATTTCTACGGCCGGCCCGATAAACGTGCTGGGCGGATCCACGATGGTCACCCCGTTCGCCATGTGGCGCGCCGCGATCGCGTCGCGGATGGCGGCGGTCATGCGCGCCAGGTCCGCCTGATCGCTCACCTGGTCCGTCTCCTCGGGGAAGCTGGTCGGCACGGTGGCGAGCGACTTTCGCGCCTTGGCCAGGATCCCGATCGCGTCGGTGAGGTACTGCTCACCCTGGGCGTTCGCCGTCCCCACGCTCCTCAGTGCGGGAAACAATTCCTCGGCGCGAAACACGTAGGTGCAGGTGTTGACTTCCGCAATGTTCCGCTGCGCCGCGGTGCAGTCCTTCTCCTCCACCACTCCCAGCACGCGCCCGGTCTTGCCACGGCGGATGCGTCCGTACCCGAAGGGGTCCGCCGGTTCGCTTGTGAGGAGGGTGGCCGCCGCGCCGGTGCGCCGGTGCTCCTCCACCAGCCGCGCCAGCGTGGCCGCCGTCATGCGTGGCTGGTCGGAGGTGGTGACGAGCAGGTCGCCCGCGAAGCGTTTGTACGCGCTCCGACATTGCGCCACTGCGTGTCCCGTCCCCTTCTGACTTCGCTGGAGCGTGTACGCGACGGAATCCCCGATGGCCTGCTTCACCTGATTGGCCTTGTAGCCCACCACGAGGCGGATTTCCGTCGGGTCCAAGGCGCGGCACGCCTCGATGATGTACCCCACCATCGGGCGCGCCAGGATGGGCAGGAGCACCTTGGGGCGCTGGTTTTTGAGCCGCGTGCCCTTGCCGGCGGCCAGAATCACGACCGCCAACGGGCGGCTGGGCTCAGGCTGTATCTTTCGCTTCGG
>CBDUXP010000098.1:0-10247 GCA_965371225.1 uncultured bacterium
CCGGACGGCGGTGGCGGTGGGCGGACGGTCTGAGGGAGCTTGGGCCAGCAGTTGAAGCACCAGCGCGTCGAGGTCGGGCGGTACGGCACCGTTATGCGTAGAGGGTGCATCGGGCGTGGCGTGCTTGTGCTGGTCGAGGATGGCGGCGCCGGGGCCGGTGAAAGGCAGGCGGCCGGTGAGCATTTCGTAAAGCACGACGCCGAGCGCGTATAGGTCGCTCTGCGGTACCGGCGTCTCGCCGTGCGCCTGCTCCGGGGCCATGTACGCCACGGTGCCCACCACCGCGCCTTCTTCCGTGATGCGCGACTCCTCCTGCGCCAACGCCAGCCCGAAGTCGCCGAGCTTGGCGCGACTTTCGGAGCCGCCCGACCCGGCACCCGGGCTCTGCGCCTGCGGCGCAACCGCCCCCCCTGTAAACCAGACGTTGCCGGGCTTCAGATCGCGGTGCACGATCCCTTCGGCGTGCGCGACCGCAAGGGCGTCGCACAGTTCGATGGCGATGCGCACGGCGTCCGGTACGGGCATCGCCCCTGCCGCGAGCCGGTCCGTCAGATCGCCGCCGGGCATGTACTCGTTCACGATGTACAACTGCCCCGCGTCCTCGCCGATGTCGTGCACGGCGACGATGTGCGCATGCGTCCCGAACCGCGCCATGGCCTGCGCCTCGCGCTCGATGCGTTTGCGGCCGGCGTCGGACAACCGTTCGGGGCGGATCATGGCGAGCGCCACGTCCCGCTGCAGCCGCGTGTCCCGCGCCAGGTAGACCCGCTTGAATCCCCCTTCGCCCAGCAGCCGCTCCGCCACGAACCGCCCGCCCGCCACGCTCGGCAGCCGGATCTCTTCCGTCCCGCCGGCCGGTATCCGCTGCGTGGCGCCGGCCGTATCCGGGTCGCTGCTCCGTTCGCGGAGTTGTGCGACTTCCAGCGCGCGGACGGCTTCGTGCGACAGTTCGCGCAGGAGGTCTAGCTCGGCAGGATCAAAGACGTCGCCGGACACGTGCGGCCCGACAGCCAGCCCGCCGATGACTTTCCCGTCGCGTTCGATGGGCAGCAGCACGGACGCGTTCAGCCGGTCCATGCACGCGCGGGATTCCTGCGAGATCTTCGCGAAGCGCGGGTCCACGCGCAAGCTCTCCCGCTGGATGGCCTCCCGGCCGGCCACCAGCATCTGCACCAGCGGTTCTTCGCTGAGGTCGTGCAGCGCCGACAGGTCCGACTCGCCGCTGCCGCTGATGTGCTCCCGGTCATCAGTCACGCCGGGCAACAGGAACGCCGCGCCGCTGTCCGTGTCGCACACCCGCGGCGGCGCACCAGCCAATACGTGGAGCACATCCTCCCGGGTGGTGCAGGCCAGCAGTTCATCCCCGATAGTGCGGCGCAATTCCGGGAAGCCCGCCCGCTTCGGGTACAGCCACCTGTTCACCCGGGCGTTGAACCGCGGCAGCACAAACAGGACGGGGAGGAGTATTGCGGCAGACAACGCAGGTGAAATGGTGCCGGTGCCCCAGACGAGCACCAACAGCAAGCCTCCGGCGGCCGTGTACACCAGAACGCGCCGGACGGCGATTTGGGCGTCCACCAGATCCTGTCGCAAGGTGAGATACGCCAGCGCAACAGGAAGCACACCAAGGGGAATCCACGTGATCCGCCAGTCGGAAATCCAGCCGGGCACAAGCAAGGCGACGACAGACGTGAGGATGTTTCCCCCGGCGCCGAAACCAACGGCAAAGAAGACGATCCACGCGCGCTGTCGAATAAGCAAGGGATAGCGACCGCGAAGCATGACCAGCGATCGGGAAATAAAGGCGAGCACGCAGAGGGTTTGGAGGCCATACAGCAACAGCACAAGGCTGCGCAGCTCGGCCAGTGTGTGCGGCATGCGCATGGCCCAGGCCACTGCGAGCGGCACCAGGCCTGCACCATACACAGCGCCCAGCCATAGAGGCCGCCGTTGCAACGCGGGATGTACGGTGGGAAACACGAAACCGATGTGAAGGACGGTCGGCAAAGACAACGCAGACGCGCCCATTGCGAGAATTTGGGACGTGTTTCCCGCGTGCCAGGTCAGCCGGGTCAGCATGCTGAGTCCGCTACAGGCAGTCGTACCAAACACGAGGAGCGCCCAACTCCCCGGGTCATACGGCCTGATGGCAAACGTCACGAGCATGCAGAAGAAGATGGTAGCGAGACCGATACAGACGGCATTGAAATAGAAGACGTCCGTCCACGTCTGCGTCTGTACGGGCAGGGTCACTCGGACGAGGCTGCGGTCAAGGTCGCGTACCTGCAGCGTGTTTACGGCGCCGCGGTCGAGACGCTCAAGTGCAAGAATCTGGGGCCGCGTCAGTTCCGCGACGTCGACGCCGTTGAGCGTAATGAGCGTACTTCCCGCCCTCAGGCCGGCCTGCGCCACGTCCGGCCGGCCAGGAAACAGGATGTGTAACACGTACTCCACGCCGCTCCGGGGCTGCCCGATTTGACGCACGACGTCGTTCAGCCCGAGCCCAACGCTGAGCACATAGAACCCCACCAGCGCGCCGAACAGCGCCTTCTGCCGCGGTGTGCCCTCCCGTAAGCGCATGGCGGGGATAGTCTACTGGAGGGTGCCGTGCGCGCGCGTCTCTCCGGGCCGGTCTGAAGACCGGCCCCTACGCGGGGGAATGTGGGGCGACAGGTTTTGTAGGGGCGCCATTCATAGCGTCCATCTTCCTGGGCGCAATGAATGGCGCCCCGACGGAACCACGATGCGGGCGACGCATGCGTCGCGCCTACACGCGTGTCTTATCTGCGTGTATCGGCGTGCATCGACGGTTCCCGTTCCGGGCGGTCTCTCTCCCCGCCCTACAAGGTTTTCCTATCTGTGTTTATCCGTGTTCATCCGTGGTTTCTCTTCCGGGCCGGGTCCGGCGCGGGCGCTCGCGGTTACGGCTTCCGGCCCCAGGTGAGGAGCAGGCCGGTCTGCGATTCTTCCTGCCTGATGCCGGCGAACCCGTGGCGTTCGAGGAACGCACGCTGCTCGGGCGCGCTGAGGAAGACGTTGCCCATGGTCGCTTCGATCCACTGGCCCATCACGGCGAACTGATGCTTGGGCTGGCGGGCGTCCTCGATCCGGTCGGGATAATTCTCATCAATGATGAGGAGGGCGCCGCCGGGCTTCAGCGCGCGGAAGCAGTTGGCGACGATCTGCTCGCGATGTTCCACCTTGCACTCGTGCAGCACGAGGATCATCGTCACCAGATCGAACGCGTTCTCGTGACCGATTTCCGCACCGTGTAGCACCTCGCACGCGGCCCGCGGCGCGAGGCCGTTCTCTTCGAGATGTGCGTTCGCGCGGTGCACGCCATGCTCGTCGATATCCACCCCCACCACGCGGCATAGCGGATACGCCTCGGCCTGCGCGGCGACTACGCGGCCGCTGCCGCACCCCATGTCCAGAATCGCGCCGCCCGCGCGCAGCCCCGCTTCGAGTCCGTCGATCTGCGGGATCGCCTCGGCCACGGCCATGCGACCAAAGTGCTGGGTCGCCTCGCCGACCCACGCACTGAACGCGTCGCCCTTCTCCTGATACGTGTGCACGCCGCCGGTTCGATAGAGTTCGAGCGCGCGCGGCCCGTCGGCCGCCATCTGTCCGTGGAAGAGGCGGACCATGGGGCCCAGGTCCATCAGGCTCTCGCCGTTACCGAGCATGAAGGCGATGAACGGCGCCGGCTTGAACGTGCCATCGTCTGCCGCCTCGGCCAGCTCCAGCGCGTGCGCGCCCTTGAGCCACGCGTCCACGTACGGCGGGTGCAGCCCCAGTTCGCCGGCCAGGGTTTCGGCGTCGACACCGTCGGGATGGCGATTCAGCGCTTCGAACAGCCCCAGCTCCAGCCCCACTTGCATCAGGTGGGTGCCGAGAAAACCGGTGAGGTAGCCGAAGATGCGGCGCGTGGCATCGCGCACAGTCACGGTAGCGGTATCGGTCATGGGAACACCGTTGGGTTTGCGGGAGGAGTGAGGAGGCGCATGGTACCCCGCGGCGCAGGGCCGGTCAACGCGGAGCGCGCGCGAACCGCGGGCTATACTGCCGCGCATGGGAGACACGCTCCGGATCGCGGGCGTTCAATTGGACCCGACGCTCGGCGACGTGGCGGCGAACCGCGCGCTGGTGCTCCGCGCCACAGGTGAGGTGATCGATTCCGGCGCGCGGTTGGTGGTGCTGCCAGAATGCGCAGTCACCGGCTACTGTTTTGAGTCGAAGGCGGAAGCGCTGGAAGTGGCCGAGGAGGTGCCGGGGCCGACGACGGACGCGCTGATCGAGCGCTGCGCCGCTAGCGGCGCAGTCGTCGTGATCGGTTTGCTGCGCCGCGTGGAAGACGCCCTGTGCAACGCGGCGGTGGTGTGCGGCCCGGAGGGCATCATCGGCGTCTATCACAAGACGCATTTGCCTACGCTGGGGGTCGACCGGTTCGTGACGGCGGGGACCGAGGCGCTGGCGGTGTATCCCACGCCGGCGGGCCGGCTCGGCCCGCTCATCTGTTACGACGCCCGCTTTCCCGAGCCGAGCCGGGTGCTGGCGCTCGCAGGCGCACAGATCATTACGCTGCCCACCAACTGGCCGCAGGGTAGCGAGAAGGTGCCCGAGTACGTGGTGCGCACGCGCGCCCTGGAAAATTGCTGCTACTTTATCGCGGTGAACCGCTGCGGCGTCGAACGCGGCTTCACCTTCGTGGGCCGGAGCACCATCGCCGGGCCGGACGGCAGCATCCTGGCGCAGGCCCGGGCGGACGGCCCGGACACGATCACTGCGGAGATCGACGTGAGCGCGGCGGATGTGAAAGACGTGATCGTGCGGCCGGACGCGCACGAGTTCCACTTCTGGCGCGACCGCCGCACGGACCTGTACGGCCCCATCGTCGGCGAGCGCTAGGCCGCCGCCGTCCACAAGCGCGCCACCGGTAACACGGGTGCATTGTCCGTCCGGGCTTGCTAGGCTGGGCGCATGGCGGCGGTCGAACTCCTGGTGGTGGGTAACGAGATCTTGTCCGGCGCGACGTTGGATACCAATTCCCAGTGGATGGCCCGGCGCTTGACGACCCTGGGGGCCGACGTCACGCGCCGGACGACGGTGGCGGACCTCCCCGAGCAGATTGGCGAGGCGGTGCGGGCCGCCTTGGCGCGCGGGGCGGCGATGCTCCTGGTGACGGGCGGGCTGGGGCCTACGTTCGACGACATTACACTGCAAGCCGTCGGCGCCGCGCTCGGGCGCCCCGTGGCGGAGCGCCCAGATGCGCTCGCGTTCGTGGCGGGGCGCTATCGCGACCTGTGTGATGCCGGGGTGGTGGAGACGGCGGACCTCCTGCCGGGGCGGCGCAAGATGGCGGCAGTGCCCGCGGACGCCGAGCTGATCCATAATGGAGTGGGCACGGCGCCGGGCGTGGTGCTCGAGGCGGACGGCCAGTATGTGCTGTGTTTTCCCGGCGTGCCGCGCGAGCTGTACGCCATGTTCGATGAGCCGAACGTGCAGACGTTGTTCCGTGACGTGTTGGGCGCGCGGTGCGTGCGCGAGGCGGAAGTGGAGACGCCGTTCAATGACGAGTCGGTGCTCGGGCCCCTGTGCGACGAAGTGATGCAGCGTGTGCCCGGGGCCTACCTGAAATCGCGCGCGTCGCACTTCGACCACACGACGCAGATCCCCGTGCTCATCACGTGCGCCGGCCCGGACCCGGCGGAGGTGGAGCAGCGGCTGGCTCGCGCGCGGGACATGCTCGTGGACCTGTGCGACTTGCCGGCGGGTGCCGAGGGGGAGCGTCGCGCCCCTGCGGAGTAATCCGGTCCGCGCCCCCCGCGGCCGGACCGCGTCCCCGTTGCACCCCCAATCCGCGGATAGTACAGTGGAGCATTCCCTCGTGATGGCAATCATGGTGACATGGCGGGCGGGCCGGGCGCCCGGCGCAACCCCGTGGCGACTGTGGGTCGGCCGCGGCCCGACTTTGTAACGACGCATGGAGTTTCATAAGCAGGAATTTTTCCTGTTCTTTATCGCGTGTTTTCTGGTGTATCCCTGGCTGTCGCGCCGGGGCCAGAACGGGTTCCTCGTCGGCGCGAACGTGGTGTTCTACCTGGCCTCCGGCTTGGCGGACAGCTCGATCTTCGCGTTCGTGCTCGTGGCGAATTACCTGCTGGCGCGGCGGATCGCCGGCCACCCGGATTGGCGCACGCTATTCGCGGGCTGGCTCGGCGCCAACCTCATCATGCTCGCGTCGGGCGCGGGGCTCGCGGGCATTCTGGCGCTCCTCTCGGGCACGGACGTGAGCGGGTTCGCCGGTTTCGTCGGCCGGGATTTCCTGCTGTGGAACGGCATCATCGCGGGTTGGGCGGTGTTGTACGCGCTGCTCACGCGGCTTCCTACGCGCGCCTCCGTCTGGACGGCGGTGCTTCTGAACCTGGCCAACTTGGCCACGTTCAAGTACGCCACGTTCCTGCTGGGCAACGCCGCCTCGCTCTCCACCATGGTGGGTCTCGACTGGACGCCGCCCGACGTCACGCTCTGGCTGCCGCTCGGGATCTCGTTCTACAGCTTCCAGATCATGGCGTACCAGATCGACCTGTCCCGCCAGCAGGCGCAGGCGCCCGCGCACTTCGGCCAGTTCGCGCTGTTCATCGCGTTCTTCCCCCAGCTCATCGCCGGCCCCATCCTGCGCGCGCACCAGTTCCTGCCGCAATTGCAGGAGCGCCGGCGCATCACCATGGGCCACGTGAAGATGGGCGCGCTGTTCATCCTGTGGGGCTTGGTCAAGAAGGTGGTGTTCGGCGACACCATCGCGACGATGATCGATCCACTGTGGCGCGACGTGGGCGCGCTCACGACGGCGCAGGCGTGGCTCGCCGCCATCGGGTTCAGCTTCCAGATTTACTTCGACTTCAGCGGGTACAGCGACATCGCAGTGGGATTGGGCTATGCCTTCGGCTTCCAACTGCCGCGCAATTTCCATCAGCCCTACCTGAGCCGGGACCCGCGGGAGTTTTGGCAGCGCTGGCACGTGACGCTGTCGCGGTGGTTGCGCGACTACCTTTACATCACGCTCGGGGGCAGCCGCGGGTCGCGCACCGCGACGCTGCGCAACCTGATGCTCACCATGCTGCTCGGCGGCCTCTGGCACGGTGCGAGCTGGACCTTCGTCATCTGGGGCGGCTTGCACGGCGTCTGGCTGGTGCTGCATCGAGTTTGGGCGCAGACGCCGCTGGGCACGCGCCTGCGGGAGCGCGGCGGCGTGCCCTACCGCGCGCTCTGCCACGTGCTGGTGGCGGTGATGCTGGTGGTCACGTGGGTCTTCTTCCGCGCGAGCAGCGCGACCGAGGCGGTGACCCTCCTGCGCGCCATGGTCGCGTTCACGGGCGGCGGCGCCTCCACGATCCTGATGTGGGTGCTGGCGGGGACGGCTGTGCTGCACGTGCTCGAGCAGTTCGTGTTCGAAGACATTGCGCGCACCTCGGCCCGGTGGCATCGCATCTGGGCGCCCGTGCGGGGGTTCGTCTACGCGGCCACGTGGTTGCTGATCGTGATCTTCCAGCGTGACGAAGCCCCGTTCATCTATTTCCGGTTCTAGGCCGCCCCGGCCGCGGGCCCGGCACCTCGGGTTGCCACGGTGTCGCACCGACCGGTTTCCCGTCCGGTGGGCTGACGGCATAGAATCGTCCGGTTCCCCCACGCCCGCCTGGAGACCCCCGCATGCGCCTCGATGACGACGCGGCCCCGCGCCTGCCGATCAAGCTGGACCCCACGTCAAACGGGGAATTCGTTCCGGTACCGCTGCCCCGTGCAGCGCTGTGCGCGAATGATCTAGCTGCGGCCGATGCGGCGGCGCACGCGCACCATGTGGGCTACCCGCGGCGCGCCTTCCTGGCCTCGGCGTGCGGAGCGGCCAGCACGCTGCTGGCCTTCAACCGGGCGTTCGCGCTCGGCGGTCCCCGCGGCGGGTTCTATCAGGTGGCGCCCGAGGCCGCGCTCGAACCCGCGGCGGCCGCGGTGGCAGTCGGCGGCGACGAGTTCATCTTCGACGTGCAGACCCACCACGTGAATCCGGACGGCCCCTGGCGCCGGCCGCTGGCGTTCTGGAATATGGCGTTGCGCACGTTCCCCCAGGCCAGGTGCGACAGCGGGCTGCTGAATTCGATCTTCGGTTCTATCGAATGCTTCTCGGCGCAGCACTTCGTAAAGAATATCTTCCTCGACAGCGACACGGACTTGGCGGTGTTGAGTTTCGTGCCCGCGCTGCCCGAGGATGCGCCCCTCACCATTCTGGAGGGGAGTGAGACCCGGGGGATCGTCGAGGGCCTGGAGGGGACGCAGCGGCTGCTGTTGCACGGGGCCATACATCCGAACGTCCCCGGCGAGCTGGAGAAGATGGACGAGGTGGCGGAGCGGTGGCAGATCGCCGCCTGGAAGACGTACACGCAGTTCGGGCCCGGCGGCAAGGGCTACTGGCTCGACGACGAGGAGTTCGGCGTGCCGTTCATCGAGAAGGCGCGCGCGCTCGGTATCAAGATCATCTGCGTGCACAAGGGCTTGTCCTTCCCCAACATGGAGAAGCCCTACGCCGGGTGTCGCGACATCGGCGTGGTCGCCAAACGGTTCCCGGACATGACCTTCATCGTGTACCACTCCGGATTCGAACCGGATCTGACCGAGGGCCCCTACTCGGACGACGGGGAGGCGCAGGGCATCGACGGGATGATCCGCTCTCTGCGCGAGCACGACGTGCCCCCGAACAGCAACGTGTACGCCGAGCTGGGCAGTACGTGGCGGTACCTGATGCGCGATCCCGACGCGGCCGCGCACTCGCTCGGCAAGCTGTTCACGCACGTGGGGCAGGACCGCGTGCTCTGGGGCACCGACTCCATCTGGTACGGCTCGCCCCAGGACCAGATCCAGGCGTTCCGCACGTTCCAGATTTCCGAGGCGTTCCGCGAGCAGTTCGGTTATCCCGAGATCACCCCGCACCTGCGCGCGCAGGTCTTCGGCCTCAACGCCACGGTGCCCTATCGCATCAGTCCGGAAGAGGTGCAGCGCCACGCCCGCGCCGACCGGATTCAGGCCATGAAGGCGACCTATGCCGAAGCGCCGGCGCCCACGTTTCGCACGTACGGCCCGCAGACCCGGCGCGAGTTCTTGCGCTTCCTGCGCCTCCACCCGCCGGGCGCTTAGGGCGCCGGCCCATTTGGCGCCGGCCGCGTTGACCGGCTGCCGGGCCGTGCCTACAATGTGTGGTTCTGTTGTAGACGAGTCCTTTCCTCGCATTTTCGCACCTTTGGGCCCCTCGCGCCCCACGGGTTCCTATAGCCCCCCACTCCCTCATGGTCACCGATTGGCAGCCGCGCGTGCTGGAAGCGTTGCACGCCAGCGCGCAGAAACCCCTCAAGCTCCGCGACCTGGTGCAGCGTCTCCACGTGACGGATGACGCGGACCGGGAGACGCTGGAGGCCGCGGTGCATCGGATGGCCGTGGACGGGGCGATCGAGCGGGTCAGCGGCCAACGGTTCGCGCTGCCCCGCATCGACGGCATCAAGGGCGTGCTGTCCGGCCATCGGGACGGGTACGCCTTCGTGACGCCCGAGCAGGCGGACGCGGACACCGTCGACATCTATATTCCCGAGGACGACCGGCACGGGGCCATGCACAAGGACCACGTGGAGGTGCGCGTGTCGGGTCCGGGGCGGTTCGGCCGCGTCAAGGGGCAGGTGACCCGCGTGCTGTTACGCGCCCACACCCAAGTGGTCGGCACCTTCCGCGTGCGGGAGGGCGCCACCGCCGTGGTGCCCGAAGAGGCCAAGCTGTACCGCCGCATCCGCATTCCCCGCGATGCCATTGGCGGGGCCGTGGATGGCCAGAAGGTGGTCTGCGAGATCACCCAGTACCCCACGGCGCATACCGACCCAGTCGGGAGCGTAACGGCTGTGCTCGGGTTCGCGGATGAACCCGGCGTGGATACGCGGGTGCTGCTGCTCAAGCACGACCTGCCCGAGGCGTTTTCCCCCGCGGCGGAAGCGGCGGCGGAAGCGGCGCCCGCGGAGGTGACCGCGGCGGAAGCGGCGGGGCGGCTCGATCTGCGCGCGCTGCCCATGGCCACCATCGACGGCGCGGACGCTAAGGACCTGGACGACGCCGTCTCGCTCGAACGGCTGGACGGGGGCCGGGTGCGGCTGGGAGTGCACATCGCCGACGTGAGCCACTACGTGCGGCCCGGCAGCCCGCTGGACGCGGACGGG
>CBDUXP010000099.1:0-10185 GCA_965371225.1 uncultured bacterium
TTCGACGAGTCCCTGGAGATCATCCGCCAGGCCTGGACCCAGGAGACGGTCGAGTTCGACGGGAAGCACTACAGCTTCCACGGGATCAAGCCCCGGCCCCAGCCGATGCAGCAGCCGACCCCCCCCCTGTTCGGCGCCTCCTTCAATCCGGACACGATCAAGTATCAGGCGATGAAGAAGATGAACCTGATCTTCACACCCATCGGGGCCCTGCCGGAATCCGTCGCGGAGTACCGCGCCATCCTGAAAGCCGATGGCGAGGACCCCGACGCGTACCGCATCGGCGGACTGGTCTTCGTGTACGTGCACGAGGATCGCGAGCAGGCGTACGCGGAGTTCGCCGATCCGTGCATGTGGTATTACCGCACCCTCGCCGGCCTCGTCCCCGCGCGCCTGTATGGGCCGACGGACGAGTTCTACCGCACGCTCAGCGGCAGCCTCACCGAAATGGTGGCGGGCTACGACAGCGGTGAGCTGTCGTTCAAGGACATCGTCGAGCAGGGGCCGAGCAGCCATGCTTTTCTCGTGGGCGACCCCGAAACGGTGACGCAGAAGCTGAAGACCCTGCTGGACATGTATGAGGGCCTGACGGACGTCATGTGCTGGACACGGCTCGGCGGCCTGGATCACACGAAAGTCATGCACTCCATGGACCTGTTCGTGAACAAGGTCACGCCCGCCGTCAAGCACGCGCCCGCCTCGCCGGCCCCCGCCGGGCCGCCCGCCTAGCACCTTTAGCTGAATCGCGCGCCGCGACCGCGCGCGCCGGCCGATGCGTTGGCAGTCACGCGCAACCTGTGGGAGACTATTCTTATGCGTCTCGTGTACCTGGATGCCAACGCCACCACGCCCGTGCCCGACCCGGTGCTGGAGGCGATGCTGCCGTTCCTCCAGGGGCGGTTTGGGAACCCCAGCAGCGGACATGTTCTGGGCCGCGAGGCGCACGACGCCATGGAGACCGCGCGGGAGCAGGTCGCGGGGTTGCTCGGCTGCCGGTCGCACGACGTCAGCTTCACCGCGGGAGGCACCGAGGCGAACAACACCGCCCTCTATGCCTGGCTCGCCCAGGCGCCGGCGAAGCGCCACATGGTCATCAGCGCCGTAGAGCATGCGAGTGTGCTCGAGTTTGCCGCGGCGCACGAGCGGTTGGGTTACGAGATCACCCGCGTCCCCGTGGACGGGGAATGCCGCCTCGATCCGGCCGCGGTCGCCGACGCCCTCCGGCCGGACACGGTCTGCGCCGCGATCATGTGGGCGAACAACGAAACCGGCGTGGTCAACCCCATCGCCGACATTGCCGACCGCTGCCGGGCGGCCGGGGTGCCGCTGCACGTGGACGCGGTCCAGGTGGCGGGCAAGGTGCCCCTGCGCGTGCGCGACGTGGCCATCGATTCCCTGGCCATCGCCGGCCATAAGATGTACGCGCCCAAGGGGACCGGCGCGCTCTACTTGCGGAGCGGCCGCCGCTACCGTCCCCTCATGTGGGGCGGCAACCAGGAGCACGGGCGCCGCGCGGGCACGGAGAACGTCGCCGGCATCGTGGCCCTCGGCGCCGCCGCTGCGTTAGTCGAACGCGAACTGGCGACGGAACCCGCGCGCCAGGCGGCGCTCCGGCAGCAGCTCGAACGGCGGCTCGTCGAAGCGGAGCCCCAGCTGCGCCTCCACGGAGCGGCGGCGGAGCGTCTCGGCAACACGAGCAGTTTTCACGTCCCCAATCTGGAAGGGGAAGCGATGGTGCGCTTGCTGAGCGAGGTGGGTATCTGCGTCAGCACCGGCGCCGCGTGCGAGGCGGGCACGGGCGAACCGTCGCACGTGATGCAGGCCATGGGCCTGACGAAGGAGGCGGCCCACGGCGCGCTGCGCGTGAGCCTCGGGCGTTCCACGGGAGCGGAGGACATTGCGGCGTTCTGCGACGCGCTGCCGGCGGTGGTCGCGCGGCTGCGGGCAATCATCCCGGCCGTGCCGGCGGCAACGGCCTAGGCCCGAGTCGCAAGGGGGACCTATGTTGGACCGGAAGAAAGTCAAAGTGTTCACGCTCGCCGAGGCGAACCGCCTCTTGCCGGGCCTGCGGCGCGCGCTCGGCGAACTGCGGCAGATTCGCGGGGAGATGCTGCGGCTGCAGGCGAGGCTCGAGGTGCTCCACCTGTTGCACGGGGACGCGGTGCGCGAACCGGGGAACGTGGATTACCACGAGTATCTGGCGCAGCGCCGCAACCTGCGTGGGCTCGTGCGCGCGTTCAACGACGTGGTCGAAGAAATGACCCGCACCGGGGCCGTGCTCAAGGATCCCGACCGGGGGTTGGTCGATTTCTACGGTGAGCTCAACGGGGACATCGTCTTTCTCTGTTGGCAGTCCAGCGAAGAGCGGATCGGGTTCTGGCACCCCATCGACGGTGGCTTTGCCGCGCGCCGCCCGCTCGGCACCATCGAGTTCCCCGGCCGGGACGACTAGCGCGCGTCGTCCCGCGCGACACCGTCGCCCCGCTCCGTTGACCGGGTTTGGGGCCGGTGCTAGACTGCCAAATTCGCTGGGGGCTTAGCTCAGTTGGTTAGAGCGCTTGCTTGACATGCAAGAGGTCGGCAGTTCGAATCTGCCAGCTCCCACCCACGCTGGAGAGCGAGACCGGCTCCCGCCGCCCCGCTAGGGCCCGGGGGCCGGAGACACCGCACACGACACTGGAGGGGCGGCGCATGCGTCGCCCGTGCCTGTCGGCACCTGGGGTGCGGCGCGGGCGCCGGGCCCGGGCGCCACGAAGGAGGACCACATGAGTGCTGCGAGCGAATACGTTGTGACCCTACCCGATGGCTCCACCCGGACGGTGGCCGCGGGCACGACGTATGCCGACCTCGCGGCGGGGATCGGCCGCAGCCTGGCGCGCGACGCGCTCGTGGCGAAGATCGACGGGGCGACGCTGGTGGACCTGGACCGGGAAATCGACCACGACGGCCCCGTGGCGCTCTGCACCTTCGATTCCCCGGAGGGCGAAGAGGTGTTTCGCCACAGTTCCGCCCACCTGATGGCGCTGGCGATCCACGAGATGTTTCCCGAGAGCAAATTCGGCGTCGGGCCGGCCGTCGCCAATGGCTTCTACTACGACATCGACCGGCCGGGCGGCTTCACCGAGAGCGACCTGGAAGCGCTCGAGCAGAAGATGAATGCCCTGGTGAAAGGGAAGCACCCGTTCGCGCGCGAAGTCATGTCCCGCGACGACGCCCTGCGCCACTTTCAGGAGATTGGCGACCAGTACAAGGTGGAACTCCTGGAGGCGATCCCGCCGGATGAAGAGGTGACCTTCTACACCGTCGGGTCGTTCGTGGACCTCTGTCGCGGGCCGCACGTGCCCCACACGGGCGCCATCAAGGCGTTCAAGCTCACGAGCCTCGCCGGCGCGTACTGGCGCGGGGATGAGCACAACGTCATGCTCGCGCGCATCTACGGCACCAGCTTTCCGAAGAAGTCCCTGCTGGACGGACATCTGCAGCGGCTGGAAGAGGCGAAGAAGCGCGACCACCGCCGCATCGGCAAGGACCTGGGCTTGTTCAGTTTCCATCCGGAAGCGCCGGGGTTCCCGTTCCTGCATCCCAATGGCACGATCGTGTGGAACGCCCTGATGGACTATTGGCGGGAGCTGCACCGGGACGCGGGGTACGAGGAAATCCGGACGCCCATGATGCTCAACGAGGAACTCTGGCATCGGAGCGGGCACTGGGAGAATTACCGGGAGCACATGTACTTCACCGCGATCGATGACCAGACGTACGCCGTGAAGCCCATGAACTGTCCCGGCTGCAACCTCATCTACCAGGACCTGCGGCACAGCTACCGCGAGCTACCCCTGCGCCGCGCCGAACTGGGCGTCGTGCATCGCCACGAGATGAGCGGCGTGCTGCACGGCCTCTTCCGCGTGCGGATGTTCACCATCGACGACGCCCACATCTACTGCATGCCGGAGCAGCTCACGGACGAGATCCTCGGGGTCATGGCGATGGCGGATCGCTTCTACTCCACCTTCGGCTTCCCGTACCACGTGGAGCTGAGCACGCGGCCCGAGAAGTCCATCGGCTCGGACGCCATGTGGGAAGCTGCAGAAGAGGCGCTCCGGGACGCGCTCGAACGCAACGGAACGGTCTACGAACTCAACGAGGGTGACGGCGCCTTCTACGGGCCGAAGATCGACTTCCACATCGAGGACTGCCTGCAGCGCACTTGGCAGTGCGGCACGATCCAACTGGATTTCACGATGCCCGAACGGTTCGATCTCACGTACGTGGGCGCGGACAACGAACGGCATCGGCCCGTCATGGTGCACCGCGCGATCTTCGGCAGCGTGGAACGCTTCCTCGGCATCCTGATCGAACATTGCGCGGGACTCTTCCCCACGTGGCTCGCGCCCGTGCAAGCCATCGTGCTGCCGGTCAGCGCCAAGTTCCTGACGTACGCGCAGGGAGTGGCCGACGCCGGCCGGCACGCGGGGCTGCGCGTGCACGTGGATGATCGGGACGAGAAGCTGGGCGCGAAGATCAGCCGCGCGCGCCTGCAGAAGATCCCGTACATGCTGGTCGTCGGCGAACGGGAACAGGAGGCGGGCACCGTCGCGGTGCGCTACCACGGGACCGAGCAGCTCGGCGTGTGGCCGACGGCGGCGTGGCAGGAAGCCGTGTGCGCCGCGGTGGCGGAGCGCCGGCCGGACGATGGGCTGGCGGCACGCGATGGCTAAACCGAAGGCGAGTCGCGTCGCCCGCGTCTGCCTGACCCATCCGGACCGGAATGCGGTTGCGCGCTGCGACCAGTGCGCCAAGCCCATGTGCGCCACCTGCGTGGTCACCCGCGCCGGTGAACGCTTCTGCAGCGAAGCCTGCGTGACCGCGCGCGAGACCTACCAACAGCGGGAGGAACACACACAGCACCGCGGCAAGGCGGAACGCACGAGCCTGGGTGAATGGGCCGTGCGGGCGACCCTGCTCCTGCTGTTCGGCGCAATCCTGTATTATGTACTCGTGACGCAGCACGTGCGCAGCGTCGGGGACTTCGGGGACATGCTGCGCAGGATGTTCTGAGCGTCGCAGGGAGACCGGACATGGGCAAGTTTGTCAAATTCGCCGTCGCGGGGGTCATTCTCCTGGTGATCTACATCGTCTTCAGTACCGCGGGGCTGCGGCGGATGGAGGCCTGGGCGCGCGAGCGGCCCGACACATCGGTCGGCCAAAGTCTGCCCTACACGTTGGGCAACCTCGCCTACTTCACGTTCCGGTACAGCGTCTGCAAGGACATCTTCGAAGAGAACGTCGCCACGTGGCCGAACCATCCGAAGAACGCCAGCGCGTACTTCCGGATCGCCATGGCTCTGGAGAAGATGGGGCAATACGGCGAGTCGGTTGCCGCGTACGAAGCCTTCGCCTTGCGGTATCCGAATGATCCACGGGCGGACTCGGCCCTGAGTCGGGCGGGGAAGATCAAGGCGGTCCAGCTCGACGATCCGTTTGGCGGGTAGCCGCCCCCCGGGACATCCCCGCGCCCCATGAGCGGCAGCCTGCCCCCGGCCGGGATTCCGGAGCCGCTCACCGTCCGGCCGGTGGAGACCGTCTCCGGTGCCGTTACCGTGCCGGGGGACAAGTCCATTTCCCACCGTGCGCTTTTCTGCGGCGCGCTCGCCGACGGCGTCACCCGCGTGACCGGCTGGCTTTCGGCGGAGGACTGCCAGGCGTCGTTGGCCGCCGTGCGCGCGCTCGGCGCGGAGGTGGAGTGGGACGGCGCCGACCGGCTCGTCATTCACGGCGCGGGCCGCCTGACCGCTGCCGGGCCGCTGACGCTCGACTGCGGGAACTCCGGCACCACCATGCGCCTGCTGCTCGGCCTGGTGGCCGGCCAAGCTATTCCGCATCCCGTCACCCTCGCGGGGGACGCGTCGCTCACGCGGCGGCCCATGGAACGGGTGGTGAGCCCGTTGCGGGAGATGGGCGCCGTGGCGGAGAGCAGCGGCGGGCGGCCGCCGGTGGTCGTACGCGGCGAACGGCTGCACGCGACGCTCTACCGGTCGCCCATCGCCAGCGCGCAAGTGAAGTCCGCCGTGCTGTTCGCGGGGCTCACGTGCGAGGGCGCGACCACCGTGATCGAGCCCGCGCCGTCGCGGGATCACACGGAGCGCATGCTGCGCGCGTTCGGGGTTCCGGTCGAACAGGACGGAACGACGGTTCGCCTGACCGGCCCGGCGACGTTGACCGCCACGGACCTGGACATCCCCGGGGACATTTCGTCCGCTGCGTTTCCCCTGTGCGCCGCCGCCGGCCGGCCGGGCTGGCGCGTGTCCGTATCCGGGTGCGGCTGCAACCCGACGCGCACGGGAATTCTGGAGGTGTTGCAGGCCATGGGCTGCACGGTCGAACGCGAAGCGAACGGCGACGAGGACGCGTGGGAGCCGCGCGCGACCGTCACGGTCACGGGCCCGGAGCGGCTGACGGCCACCACGGTCGAGGGCACCGTCGCGCTCAGTGCGATGGACGAGCTGCCGATGGTCGCGGTCCTCGCTACGCAGGCGCACGGGCGCACGCACATCAAGGACGCACAGGAATTGCGGGTGAAGGAGAGTGACCGCATCGACCAGGTGGTGCGCGCGCTCGCAGCATGCGGCGTCACCATCGAGGGAACCGAGGACGGATTCGCGATCGACGGACCGCAACAGTTCCACGGGGGCGTGGTCGAGAGCGACGGTGATCACCGCATCGCCATGAGCATGGCCGTCGCCGCGCTGTGGAGCGACGGCCCCATCACGATTCACGGCACGGCGTGCATCGCCACCAGCTTCCCCACCTTTCTCGACGTGCTCCGCACCATCGCGCCCGGCAGCGTGTAATTTCGAACCACCAAGACACCACGGACACCGAGAGGCTGATACGCCGCCCTCGCGCAATGACCGGGGGTGTCTTTCCTTCGTGTCCTTCGTGCCTTGGTGGTTGAGGTCTCTTGGCGTTCGTGGCGGCCGGGCGGCTTGGCGGTTGAATTCCCTGTCGGGCGCACGCCGCGATAGAATCCCCGGAGCCAGGGAAGGAGCCGCATCATGACCGAACGCCGAGCCATCGTGACCGACGCTGCCCCGCGCGCCGTGGGGCCCTACAGCCAGGGCATCGCGGTGGGAGACTTGATTTTCTGCGCCGGCCAAGTGCCCCTCGACCCGGAGACGGGCCAGCTCGTGGACGGCGACATTGGCGCGTGCGTCGACCGCATCATGCTGAATCTCGCCGGCGTGCTCGCCGCCGCGGGAGCCACGCTCAACGACATCGTGAAGACCACGGTGTTTCTCGCGGACATGAACGACTACCGCGCGGTCAACGAGGCGTACGGCAAGCACTTCACGGGTACTCCACCCGCCCGCTCCGCCGTGCAAGTCGCAAAGTTGCCCCTCGGTGTGGCCGTGGAAATCGAAGCCATCGCCGTCCGCCGGGCGGGCTGAGGGGGAGGCCACCCGCGGCACCTGTCGCCGCGGGTGGCGGTTGACAGGGTCTCGGGCGCTGGCCTAGACTCCGAGTCGAATAGCCACTTCACCCGTGGCGGGAACGCGTGGGAAGGCGGTGTAAGTCCGCCACTGTCGCGCAGCGGTAACCGGAACCGTTTCCGGAAGTCCGAAACCACGCCCCGCCCGACCTGACTCTTTCGCGTCATAAGGAGTCCGTCATGGCCGGCATCTACTTCTTCCTGCTCCTCTAAGTCCTTCGTCACCCAGGTCCGTCTGTCTGGGCGCCACATGTGGTGCGCCCGGCGTCAATCGAGCCAAGGAGGCGAAGGATGCGTTGTCGTACTGTGTCTGGATATCTGTTGTTCACGGTCGCGGTCGCCGCATGGTCCGGCCCGGCCCGGGCCCAAACGTCGGCGGACGACCCGCCGGCACCCGACATCGAGTTGGACGCCGCCGCGTCGAACGGCGATGACACGGAGCCGGCGTTCGTACTGGATCCCACCATCGTCAGCGCCACGCCCGTCCCCCAAGCCCAGTCCACGCTGGGCAGCAGCGTCACGGTCATCGGCGCGGCGGAGTTGGCGGAGCGGGGCATCACGGACGTGCGGGATGCGCTCGAAATCGCGCCCGGCACCCACGTGGGCCAGACCGGGACCCGCGGCAGTCTCGCGTCCCTGTTCCTGCGCGGTGGCGAGAGCGATTTTACGCTGGTACTGATCGACGGCGTGCCCGTCAATCAGGTGGGCGGCTTCTTCGATTTCGGCCGGCTTACGCTGGATGACGTGGAGCGCATCGAGGTGTTGCGCGGTGCGCAGAGCGCGCTCTACGGGTCCGAAGCCATGAGCGGCGTCGTCAACATCATCACGAAACGCGGCGACGGGCCACCCACGTGGAGCTGGGATGCGGCCGCCGGCACGCGCCACACGTACCGCACCACCGGTACATTCAGCGGCGGCTCCGACCGGGGCCACTACCGCGTGACCGTGTCCCGGCACAGCACCACGAACCGGCAGCGGCTGAAGGATGACGCGTTCCGCCAGTACACGCTGAGCGGGCGTGCGGGCTTTCGGCCGGTGGACGACGTGGAGCTGGAGGGGACGTTCCGGGTGGAGAACGTGGATCGTGAGAATCCGGGCCAGCACAGCCGCCCGGGCTTCATCGAGGACCGCAACGATCATACGGACGACGATCAGGTCCTGCTCGGCGGCACAGTCACGCACCACCTGCGCGACTGGTGGGAACATCGCGTGCAGGTGTCTTTCTTCCGGGAAGAGTTGGCGAATGACGATCCGTCGCAGGAGAATCCGCCGGGCGCGCTCGCGTCCACCGACTTCATCACCACGGAATCGTTGGTGAAAACCGAACGCACCCTGGTGGATTACCGGCATTCGGTCACGCTACTCGAGGACCACATCGCCACGGTCGGCGTTTCGTACGAGCAGGAGTGGGCCCGGATAACGCGCCTGGCGCCCCCGTTCCCCGCGGGGTTCGGGAATTCGCACCTCTCGCGGACCATCGAGAACCGTGCCGTGTACGCCCAGCTGCAAGCCACGTTCCTGGACGACACCCTGCACCTGCAGGCCGGCGTGCGGCATGACAACAACAGCTTCTTCGATGAAGAGACTTCGCCGCGCGTGGCCGGGTCGTATCGCGTCGAGCAGACCGACTCCCGGGTGCACGCCAGTTGGGGCCGGGGTATCAAGACGCCGAACCTCTTCGAGATGCTGAGCCCCGGCGGCCTGAACCTGGAGGCCGAGGAGACGGACCACTGGGACGTGGGCGTCGAACAACGCCTGTGGGACGACCGGCTGGTGCTGGACGTGACGTACTTCGCGCAGGACATCGACAACATCGTGGAGTTCCAGTCCGTGTTCCCGTTCGGTGTCGACAACGGCGGTGAAGTGGAGACCAAGGGTATCGAGGTCAGCGGCACCGCGCGCCTGCGGCCGGACCTGCTCGCCTACCTGGCGTACACGTACCTGGAAACCGAGCGGAAGAGCCCGCCCCGGTTCCCCCGCGTGGGCAACGGCCAATCCCTCGACCGCCGTCCCAAACATCAGGCGACGGCGCGGGTCACCTACCGGCCGGACCCGTGGTCCGCGACCGTGGACGTGCGGTACGTGGGCGATTCGAACGAACCGGATGCGTTCGATCCGTTCACGTTCGCGTCGCTGCCGGTGGAGAATGAGGACTACTGGCTCGTGAACCTGAGCGGTGCGTACCAGGTCAATGACCATCTGGAGCTGTACAGCGTGCTCACCAACCTCCTCAACGACAACTACGAGAACGTGTTCGGCTTCGAGGCGAACGGGCTGACCGCGTTGTTCGGCGCCCGGGGAAGCTTCTAGCCCGTGCGCCTCACCGCTTGGCAGGTCGCGCTCACCGTAAGCGCCACGACCCACGCGGTCGCAGCGTTGGGGTTGGCGACGGCCCGGCCGGGATCCCCCCCCGCGGGCCTGCCGGCCGCCCGGCGCGTCCAGCTCACGGTGGCGGCGCCGGCGCGCACCACCCACGCGGCGCGGATGGCTCGCCTCCTGCCGGAGCCCCCACCGACTCCGACGCCCGAGACCTTCGCCGCGACCGTCCAGGCAGTCCCCCGCTTGCACGTGCCACCGGTTACTGACTTGCAGGCGTGGACACCGGAGGACGTGCCGGTCCGCCGCATGGGGTCGCGTAGCGCCACCGCCCTGCCGCGGGCCGCACGGGGTACGACGCGGTGGGGCGCGCACGTGGG
>CBDUXP010000100.1:0-9823 GCA_965371225.1 uncultured bacterium
CTGTGGCGCAACGGCGGCGGGCGCCACCGGGGCGACCCCGCCTGGTGGAAACGCTACCGCGGCGGGGATGCCGGGTGCCTGTGGATCGACGCGCGCGGGACGGGCCGGTACCGCAAGCTGCTCGCCCTGGATGGGGACGTGGCCAGCCCCATGTGGATCGGCGGACGGATCTTCTTCCTGGCGGACCACGAAGGCATCGGCAATCTCTATTCCTGCCGCCCGAGCGGGAAAGATGTGCGCCGCCACACGGACCACGACGAGTTCTACGCGCGCTCCCCCGCCACGGACGGTCGCCGCATCGTGTACACGGCGGGCGCGGACCTCTACCTGCTCGATCCGGCGCAGGGCGCGTCGCAGCGGGTGGAAGTCCACACCGGCAGCACGCGCCCGCAGCGCAACCGCAAGTTCGTCCGGCCCGGGCGATACCTGCAACACTACGCCCTGCATCCCAAGGGGCACGCGCTCTGCGTCACCACCCGCGGCAAACCGTTTACCTTCGCGCACTGGGAGGGGCCCGTGGTGCAATTCGGCACGGCGGATGGGGTGCGCTACCGGCTGGCCCAATGGCTGCCGGATGGTAAGCGGCTGGTCGCGGTTACGGACGAGAGCGGCGAGGAGCAACTCACGGTCATCCACGCCAGTGGCGCCGAGCGGCGCGTGCGGCTCACGAAAGACCTCGGGCGGGTCGTCGATCTGCAGGTCGCCCCGGCGGGGCCCGACCGCGTCGCCATCAGCAACCACCGGAACGAACTCTTCGTGGTCCACCTGAAGGAGCGCCGCGCCACCCGCGTGGACGGCAGCACCCACGGACGCATCGCCGGCATGGACTGGTCGCCCGATGGCCGCTGGCTCGCGTACGCGCTCCCGGTGCGCGCCGCCGTGACCCAGGTGAAGGTGCACGACGCGACCCGGGGGCGCACGGCCGCGGTCACGCACCCGCACTTCCGGGACATGGGGCCGGTCTTCGATCCCGAAGGCCGCTACCTGTACTTCCTCTCCCTGCGCGCGTACGACCCGGTGTACGACGCGCAGACTTTCGACCTGGGCTTTCCGCGCGGCATGCGCGTGCTCGCCGTCCCCCTGCGCAAGGACCTGCCCTCGCCCTTCCAGCCGCAGCCGCGGCCGCCCGGCGATCAGCCCGCCAAGCCCGCCCCCGCACCGGCAAAAGGCAAGACGCCCCTGCGCGTCCGCATCGACCTCCCCGGGATCGAGGACCGGGTCGTGGCGTGCCCCATCCCCGAAGGGTGTTTCACGCAGTTGCGCGCGATCCCGGGGAAGCTGCTGTTCACCGCTTGGCCGGTGCGCGGGAGCCTGAACCAGGACGTGCTCGCCACCGAGGTGGAATCCAGGGCCAGCCTCGTGTGTTACAACTTGAAAACGCAGAAGCGCGAAACACTGGTCGACGGGATCACGGACTTCACGGTGACGCGCAAGGGCACCGCGCTCGCCTACCGCAAAGGCGCACGCCTGCGCGTGCTCCCGGCGGGCGTCAAACCGAAATCCGACGGCCCCACGCCACGGCCGAGTCGCGAGACCGGCTGGGTCGATCTCGGTCGCGTCCGGGTGAGTGTGGACCCCGCGGCGGAATGGCGCCAAATGTATCTCGAGGCGTGGCGCCTTCAGCGGGATCATTTCTGGACCGCCGACATGTCCGGGGTCGATTGGGCGGCCGTCCGCGACCGCTACCTGCCGCTGCTGGATCGCGTCGCCAGCCGGGCGGAATTTTCGGACCTCATGTGGGAGACGCAGGGCGAGTTGGGCACGTCCCACGCCTACGAGTTCGGTGGCGACTACCGCCCGCAGCCACGGTACCGGCAAGGCTTCCTCGGGGCGGACCTGCGGCTGGACACGCGGGCGAACGCGTGGCGCGTCGAACGCATCCTGCACGGGGATTCCTGGCGGCGCACGGAGGCGCCCCCCCTCGGGGCCCCGGGGGTCAATGTCCGGCCGCGCGACCGCCTGCTCGCGGTGGGCAATCGCCGCGTGAACCGCAACCGGTCGCCGAACGAATGCCTCGTGAACCTGGCGAATCAGGAGGTGCAGATCACGGTCGCAGACCGGGCAGGCAAACGCCCGCGCACGGTGACGGTGCGCACGCTAGGGAGCGAGCACCCGTTGCGCTACCGCGACTGGGTCGAGGCGAAGCGCACGCACGTGCACGAGGCGACGAAGGGGCGCGTCGGGTACGTCCACATCCCCGACATGGGGCCGTGGGGGTTCGCCGAGTTCCACCGGTACTTCGTCGTGGAAGTGGAGTACGCCGGCCTGATCGTCGACGTGCGCCACAATCGCGGCGGGCACGTGTCGCAACTGCTGCTGGAAAAACTGCTGCGCCGCCGCATCGGGTACGACGTGCCCCGCTGGTCGGAACCGGAGCCCTACCCCATTGCGTCACCGGCCGGGCCGATGGTGGCACTCACCAACGAGCGCGCCGGGTCGGACGGGGACATGTTCAGTCACGCCTTCAAGCTCTACCAGCTCGGCCCGCTCATCGGCACGCGCACCTGGGGCGGCGTGGTCGGCATTTGGCCGCGGCACGCGCTGGTGGATGGGTCGGTGACCACGCAGCCGGAGTTCTCGTTCTGGTTCGAGGACGTAGGCTACGCGGTGGAAAACCGCGGCACGGACCCGGACATCGTGGTCGACATCACGCCGCAGGATCACGCCGCCGGCCGGGATACCCAACTCGAACGCGGGTTGACCGAGGTGCAGAAGCTGCTCCGACGGCGGCCGCCGGCCAAGCCCCGCCTCGGCAAGCGCCCGCGTCCGCCCCGCCCGCGCCTCCGGAAACGCAAGCAATCGTGAACAGGACCCGGCCCGGATCTCGTGGACTTTCGGCGCAGCTTCCAAGCCGACGAGTTGATCTCGGTCTTCGATCAACCTATCACGATCGGCGAAGTCTGAGCCTTGGAACCCGCGGCGAAGCTCCCGGTGTCGCCGCCTCGTAGGGCACATCAAGAGGTGGCAAGATGACGGATTCAGACAACGCGAAGTCCTTGCGAGATTCGACTTTTATCAGAGGATGGCGCAAGGTTCCGCTAGCGGTCCGCGCGGTGATTCTGGGGTTCTTCGTCTCTACGATCGGCGTCGGCGCCTGGGTGCTGTGCTTGACTGCGATTCCGGCGCCCTGGTCGATCGCGGCAATGGCGGTCCTCTTATGGCTCTACTGGAAGTATTTCAGTGGCAGCTGGTGGCCGGAGAGCACGAAGGAGGCCAGGCGCGCCGGCTTTCGGGCGACCCGACTTCCGAGTTCGGTCTGGAAGTGGAGCCTGGCCGCCGCGGCTCTGTTTGTCGTCATCTTTCAATCCTCCCTCGTCGTGACCTTCCGCTTCGTCGAGTTCCCGGCTGAGCTCTTCAAGGAGGAGTACCTAGCCATTGCTGAGGCGCCGCTCTGGATCGCCTGGTTATTCATCGTCATGGCGTCGTTGGTGGCAGGCATCTGCGAGGAGACCGGGTTTCGCGGCTACATGCAGGCGCCCTTGGAGACACGCTACGGCCCGGTCATCGCCATCACCATCGTGACCGTCGTGTTTCTAGCGGCGCATCTCCACCAGGCGTGGCTCGGACCGATCATGTTGCCGGCCCTGGCCGCTAGCGTCCTGCTCGCCGTGCTCGCTTACGCCTCCGGTTCTCTCATCCCGGGCATAATCGGCCACGTTGTAATGGACATTTTCAACTTCTCCTACTGGTGGACCGACGTGGCCGGCAAGTTCGACAGGCGCCCGATCCTGGAAACCGGCTGGGATGCGCATGCGCTTGGCTGGATCGTGATCCTGGTGACCGCCCTCGCGGCCTACCTGTGGATCATTCGCAGATTGATCGCGATTCGCTGAAACGGGACGCGGTACGGCAGGGCTTAGGAGACATCCAGCTTTACGAACACGGTGGGCCGACCCTTGTGCTCGCCCATCAGCTGGGCGCAATGAAGTGCGCCCCTACTAACGAGAGGCGTTTGCGGGAGGCGCGGGTGCGGCGGCGGTCTGCCGGTTGAGCGCCCAGCCGTAGGGCAACCACCGCACGGCAGGCCGCGCGCCGTGGTCCAACGCTTGGCGCAAGGCCGGCATGTAGCGTGCCGCGAAGTCGAGGACCGACCCCGCGCCCTGCTCGAAGTCGCCCCCGTACCAGTCGTACAGACGAGTCAACTGCACCGTGCCCCCGTCCGGATCGAAGTGCGCCCACCGGTCGTGTGCGTGAATGTACCGCGATTGCTCTTCCAACTGCGCCTCGAGCCGCGCGGCGGTGAAGGCTTCGTTCCGCAGAGGCGGACAGCCGACGCTGGCGCAGTTCAAGGCGAAGTGCACGCGCGGGTCGTTGAACTTGGGCCGCACCTGCTCGTGCTCGATCTGGTTCAGACTCCACACGTGCGGCCCGACCCGCCAGCGCACGTGGTCCCATAGCTTGCCCCGCGGCACGTCCTTGATCGAGTCGAGGGGATAGTAGTCGAGAATCAGGCGCAGGGTGAACGCGTTGTAGGCATTCAGCAGCAACGCCAGCTTCTCGTCCCGGCCCAAGTCGTCGAATGGCGCGTCCGCCAGCGCCGCCACATACGCGTCGATCCGCGCCGCCTCTTGTTGCAACCCGTCGTAGTCCACCCACCCGTCGGCATCCACGTACGCCTGCAGTAGCGCGTCGTACGCGCCGTGGTCGAACGTGGCGGTGCCGCCCGTCGCGGCGTACGCATCCTCCAGGGTCACCTGCGGTGGACCGAACCATCCCCGCACCGTGTCGCGCTGCATGTATGCCGCGGCGGCCGCAGTTGCCATGCCCAGCGCGAGCACCGCCGCGAGGACCGTGCCCCACGACCAGCCGGCGGCAGGCGCGGCCTGCGGTGCGGTGTCCGCCGGGGTCGCTGTAATCTGCGTTTGTTCCTGGATCGCCGCGCGCGCGAGCCGCGTCACGTACACGGTGACGGCGACGGTGGCCACCAGGCCGATCGCGAGCAGCGCCCACTGCCCGGCCCCGCGCCCGCTCTCCCCCGCCGCTGCGACCGACAGCCCCGTCGCGCCCAGGTGCCCCAGGTACACGTACATGAAAGTGCCCGGCAACATGGCGATCCAGCTTGCGGCCACGTACGGCCAGAACCGCACCGGCGTGAGCCCGTACAGGTAGTTGCTCAGGCTGTACGGCATCGCCGGCGACAGGCGGAGCATGCCGACGATTTTCCAGTCGCCTACGCGGATGGCGTCGTCGATGGCGGCGAACTTGGGCGACCGGCGCGCGCGGGCGACCACCGCGTCGCGTGCGACGTAGCGCGCGATCAGAAAGCCCAGCCCGGCGGCGACGGTGGATGCGACCGACACGGTGGCGGTGCCCAGTCCTAGGCCGAAGACCGCTCCGGCCATGAGCGTCAGCACGGAGCCGGGTACGAAGAGCAGCGTGGCAAGAATGTACACGAGCGCGAACACCGCCGGCCCCCACAGTCCCAGGCCGGCGACCTGCGTCTGCAACAAGGCGAACCCCTGGTCCAGCGGCAAGATGCGCACGAACACGAGCAGGGACGCGGCGATGAGACCGATGGAAATCCATCTGACGTGGCTGCTGTAAGACTGCACTTTCACGGTGGACTGCATATCGCGTCTTACCGCGTCACGCGGAAGAACGCCGCGAACAGGCGCTGGAGGCGGGGCGAGAATCGCGACCGGGTGTACGCGCCCGCGGCGCGCTTGATGGCCTCCGCCTGCGTGGGGTACGGGTGGATGACGTTGCCGATGGTGCCCAGCCCGCAGTTCTTCGCCACCATGGCCAGGGTCACTTCGCTGATCATCTCCCCCGCGTGGGGCGCCACGATCGTCGCGCCCACAATCCGGTCCGTCCCCTTGCGCACGTGCACCTTCACGAACCCATCGGTCTCCCCGTCCGTCACCGCCCGGTCCACGTCCGCCATGGCCACCGTATAAGTGTCCACCTCGATCCCCTGCTGCTCCGCCTCGGCGGCGTACAACCCCACGTGCGCCACCTCGGGATCCGTATACGTACACCAGGGCATGATGAGATCGCTCAACTTCTTCCGGCCGAAGAACAGCGCGTTCTGCACGACGATCTTCGCCGCCGCATCCGCCGCGTGCGTAAACTTCTGCGCCATGCAGATGTCCCCCGCGGCATAGATGCGGCGGTTCGTGGTCCGCAGCCGGTCATCCACCAACACGCCGAGCCGCGCGTCATAAGCCACCCCCACCGCGCTCAGGTTGAGGTCCTCCACGTTCGGCGCGCGGCCGACCCCCACCAGGATCTCGTCGACCACCACTTTCTCCGTGGTGCCGTTGCGCGCGTAGTGCAGCAGCTTCTGGTCGGCCACGGGTTCCGCGTTCTGAATCTGGCAATCCACCAGCAACTCGACGCCTTCCCGTTCGAGGGCGCGATACACCACGTCGGCCGCGTCCCGGTCCTCGCGAATCAGAATCCGCGGCGCCACCTCGAGCAGGGTGACTTGCGACCCGAGCCGCTGGAACGCTTGCGCCAACTCACACCCGATGGGGCCCGCGCCGATCACCGCCAGCCGCCGCGGCTGCTCCGTCAGCGTGAACACCGTTTCGTTCGTCAGGTACCCCGTCGCGTCCAAGCCGTCGATGGGCGGGGCGGACGCGCGCGCGCCCGTGGCGATCACCGCCTTCTTGAAGCGCAGCCGCGTGCCGTCCACGTCGAGCGTGCTGTTGTCCACGAACCTGCCGTTGCCCAGGTACACGTCCACGCCCAACTCGTGCTGGTAGCGCCACGCCGAATCGTTCGCGCTGATCGTGGCGCGCACGTCGCGCATGCGCGCCATCATGGCGCCGAAGTCCAGCCGCGTCCCGTCCGACACGTGCAGCCCGTGCAGCGCGCCGCGGCGCAGTTCGCCCAGCACGCGCGCGGAGCGGATCACGGCCTTCGAGGGCACGCAGCCCACGTTCAGGCAATCGCCGCCGAGCAGGTGGCGTTCCACCAGCGCCACCTTCGCGCCCAGGCCCGCGGCGATCGCGCTCGTGATCAGGCCCGCGGACCCCGCGCCGATCACCACCAGGTGGTACCGGCCCGAGGGGACGGGGTTGCGCCAGTCGGCGGGGTGCACGTTGCCGACCAGGGTCGCGTTGTGCTCGTCGGCCGGCGGGACTTGAACCGGGTCGCTCACGAGAGAGGCCTCTTCCAACGGCGGGCGGGAGGTGCGGGTGGCAGGGGCGGGACGCGTCTCTACTGTACCGCACCGGTCGGCGGCGGCAACCACTATTCCTCCCGCGCGTACACCGCGGTGTCGCGATGGAACGCGGCCCACGCGAACCACTTCACCCGGATGGCGGGTACCGAGGTGCCGCCCGCCGTGTGCACCTGCACGCGCACCCCCGGCGGGTCGTTCGTCACCACCAGGTCCTCGTCGCCCAGGCGACAGTGGAACTCGCGCGGTGCCCGCAGCAGCTCCGCCACGGGGAACGCCTTCGCCTTGCCCGCCCACTCGATACCGAGCACGGGGGTGTCCACGGACAGGCGCCGGTCCACATGGCTAACGGGGAACATGAGACCCCGCCGGCCGCTGTAGGGATCGAGGCCGTAAGAGCGCCGATGGCCGGTCTCGCGACTGAGCACCAGCGTCTCCGGATGGCGGCGCCGCCACTCGCCCCACGTGGTGTCCGTGAACGGCGCGAGCGGGAGCGTCGTGCCCCGGTGCGGGCCGCTTATCGCTTCGTGCGACAGTTGCGACCAGAGGCTGCGGCCCTGCCGGTCGTAGAACAGGACGGTGCTTTCGTACAGCAACCCGGAAACCCCGAACGTGAGTCGCTCGCCGTTCACTTGCGGGTCGTACACGACGGCCCCATCGTTGAGCGGTCAGAAGGTGACCAGGTACGGCTTCCCGCCGACCGTGTCGTTCACCGCTTCGTGCCACAGCAGGATCGCGGCCGGATACGCCTTCGCCACGCCGGCGTGCACCACGCCCACCACCCGGTCGCCGTCTCGCAGCCAGGTCGCGTCCGCCGCCGACTCGAACGCCGGGTCCGTCAGCGACGGGATGCCGTCCATGGCCGCGCCGCGCAGGATTTGTTCGCGCGGCACATTCACCGGCGCATCGCCGCGCAGCCCGAACGGATCGAAGCCCTGCGCCCGCACCGAACCCAGCCGCAGCAGCACCACCACGCCCGCACACACCGCGGCGATGCTCAACGCCCGCACGGCCCTGGCGGCGCGTCTACTGCTCGCTGCATTCACGTCCATGTGCATTTTGCTCCGCGCCGCCGCCGTCACCCGACTCGCAGGTTCCGGCCCTGCGGCATACCCCTAACTTGTGCCAGGACAACCCTTAGGCGACTGTAAGAAACCTCACAGGAGGGGGGTGGTCAGCGCTTGCACTGCCACCGGATGGCGCGGTTTTCCTGCAGCGTTCCTCGCCCCCGTAGATCATTCGGGCCCAAGTGGCGACGAAAGAACTGACACCTTTGATTTTGCATACTACTATTTGCTCATGACAGAAGCGCGCCCGGACCGTCGGCGTCTGAAATGGGTGGGAGGCGCGCTCTTGCTCTTGCTCCTCGCCTACTTCTGGGCTACAGCCGCGCCCACTCCGCGTCGGCCCCAGAATGCCCCGACCGGGGAAGAAACCTTCGCGGAAGAGCTTCTGTACGTCAACCTGACAGGGGGGAAGGTCCACATCATTGGATCGCCCTGGTGGTATGTGCCCGTGCGGATCAATCTCACGCGGGGAAGCATCACGCCGCTGGACGTTATTGCGAAACAGGGGGCGGCCGTTTTTGGGTTTCTGCCCGAGGCACGGCTACTGCTGACGGCCCAGAATGCGCGTGACGAAGTACCGCCTGTGGCCGAAAGTCGATTCAGTGTGTGGCATCTCTCGACGCCAACCGCGCCCGAACTGGAGTTCAGTACCGCTTTTGAGCTAGACCACATACTCGGGGCTTGGCGTGACCCGGAAGAAGGCACTTTTCTGGTGTGGGGGCGACGGACCCCAATCGACTTGATGGCAAGCAATCCCGACAAAGTAGCGCCCGGGAGCGTGTTAATCATGCTGAGCCCCACCGGAGCAATCCAGTGGGAGCGGCAGCTTCCCACAGGCGTACACGTCTATGAGGCCCGCTCTGCGCACGGCGCAGATGTACTTTGGCTCGCCGGATGGGATTGCCGTTCTGGTGGGAACTGCAACCCGGAGAGTGTCGCATCAGATCCCACGCTTTTTGAGTATGGCCTCACCGATGGTGCCCTGAGCACGCTCCTACCGGCTGGTGACTGGGAAACGTTCAACAATGTGGTATTCCACGTTCGCCTACACCCCAAACGCCTAAGCGCCATCGTCCTGACGGCGGTGAACGGGCGGCGCGCCGTACGAGTGCTCACTCAGGGTGTGGACGATGGAATGGGGCCTTGGAAATTGCCAGACTTGTACGATGCCTATTGGCTTTCCGAAGGGCGCGTGGCTCTGCTGACTCACCGCACTCCTGGATTTGGGTTGTTGGGGGACTGGTATTCCACCGCCATATGGGATGTGGCGGATGGACCTCGTCGCTGGCGCCTGACGTGGCGCCGCGTGGGTGCAATTGACCTTCCATGGGTGCATTTCGTTTCGTCCGACGGAAATTTGATCGAAGTAAAAAAGGGGGAAAGCGCGTATGACCTGTTCGCGCATGAGCTGGCCGGGATGACTGCTCGTGCCGCGCGCGAGTGGCACCTGGACGCCCGTGCAGCCGTGAAAGCCTTCGCGCCAGAAGAGCACGAGGAGATGTACGTCAGCGACTGGGGGGCAGTGGGGCTTGGTGGATGGTGGTAGTAGGTAGAGCTGGCTATGCATAGAGTCAACAGGGTGGGAAGTCCTCGGCTGAGCGTGATTACGGGCAAAGAGGGGTTGAGTGGT
>CBDUXP010000101.1:0-9425 GCA_965371225.1 uncultured bacterium
CTGCGCCCGCCCGGGCGCGGAGCAGATTCTATACCACGGGGGGCGGCCGGCCCGCGGCGGGGGGCCGGCCGGGGGATGGGGGGCGGCGCTACGGGTAGAAGGAGTCGATGATGGATTCGACGGAGCGCGGGCTGCCACTCTGGGCGAGGGCGCGCACGTCGGCCAAGCGGGCGCCGTACGTGGGGCATTGCTCGCGGTAGATGACCCCGACATTGATCGTGTCCGTGTCGCGGGCGAGCGCCACCGCCGCGTCCATGTCCGTGGGATCGTGATTCTCGTCCAGGTACCGCAACCGGGCCTTCTGGGCTTCCACCCCTTGCTTGCCGTCGCGGAAGGTGGTGCACGGGCTGATGCTGTGCACGAACGCAAAGCCGTCGTGCTCGATCGCCTGGCGCACGATATCCGCATGGTGTTTCGCATCCATGGCGAAGGCGCGCGCGACGAACGTGGCCCCGTAGCTCAACAGTTGGAGCACCGGGTTGATGGGCCGTTCAATGTGCCCATAGATGGTGGACTTCGTTTCGTCGCCCACCGGCGTCGTGGGCGAGGCCTGCCCCTTGGTCAGCCCGTAGATTTCGTTATCCATCACGATGTAGGCGATATCCACGTTGCGGCGCGCCACGTGCGGCAAGTGCCCGGCGCCGATGGAAAAGCCGTCCCCGTCGCCGCCCACGGCCAGCACGGTCAGCTCGGGCCGCGCCAGCTTCAGGCCCGAGGCGATGGGGATCGCGCGGCCGTGGACCGCATTGAACCCGTACGTGCTCACGTAGCCGGGCAGCCGGCTGCTGCACCCGATGCCGGAGATGACGGCCACCTGGCTGGGGTCCAGCTGGAGCTGGGCGAAGGCCATGTACAGGGAGGAGAGCACCCCGAAGTCCCCGCAGCCGGGGCACCAGATGTTCTCGAACGCCCCTTTGTAATCCTTGGGTTTCCGTTGAGGTTGGTCAATGGTGACCGTGGCGGTCGCGCACTCAGCCATGGACAGTCGCCTCCTGAGCGACGAAGTCATAGACTTCCCGAAAGCCGAACGGTTTCCCGCCGCTGCGTGCGTACGAGATTGTGTTGGCCGGTAGGTTCAATTCCGCGCGCAGATATCGGTAGAACTGCGCACCGTAGGACAATTCCAAGATGATGAGTTGGTCCACGCTATCCACGAAATCCTGGAGCTTCTCTCTGGGCACCGGATTGAGGACTTGCGGAACGCACACGGCGATGTTCAGGCCGTCCTGGGCACCGATTTCCAGGACCTTCTTCATGACGCCTTTGGTGGACCCCCAGCCGAGCAGGCCGATGGTCGCCCGTTCGGGGCCGTAGCGCCGCACGAAGTTGTATTCCTTGCCGATCGCGGCCAGCTTCGCGTAGCGCTTGGCGTTCTGCTGCGTGTGGACCGTGTAGGACGCGGTCGGGGCCCCGGCCTCGGTGTGCTCGATCCCGGCCGTGATGAATTGCCCGCCCGGGGTCCCCGGCACCGCGGCGGGGGACACGCCCGAATCCGTTATCTTGAAGCGTTGGTATCCCTGCAGGTCCGCCTCGGTCGGCCGCTGTCCCTGGAGAATCTTGGAGTCGGTGGGATCGAACCGCCGGACGCACTCCCGCCGCTGGCCGATGAATTGGTCGGAGAGCACGATGACGGGGACCTGATAACAGTCGGCGATGTTGAACGCGTCCACCGCGACCTGGAAGCAATCTTCCGCATCCGCGGGGGCGAGGACTACGCGCGGCGCGTCGCCGCTCGCGCCGTACAGCGCCTGGTTGAGGTCGGCCTGCTCCGTCTTGGTGGGAATCCCGGTGCTCGGGCCGCACCGTTGAACGTTCAGGACCACGCAGCCCACTTCGCTGGTCCAGGCCAGCCCGAGCATTTCGTTCATTAGGGAGACGCCGGGTCCGGAGGTCGCGGTCATCGCCCGCACACCGCCGAAGGAGGCACCGAGCACCATCCCGATGGCGGCCATCTCGTCCTCGGCCTGGACGAGCGTCCCGTCGAATTCCGGCAGATGGGTGTGCATCCAGTGGAGCACTTCGGAGGAGGGGGTGATCGGGTACCCGGCGTAGAAGCGGCACCCGGCATAGAGCGCGCCGAAGGCAAACGCTTCGTTGCCCTCCATCACCAGCCGGGGGGCATGCCCTTCCTCGTAGGTGAATTCGATGGGATCGGCCTTGGTGAGATGCTCGCGCACCCACTGCGCGCCGACGTCCACCGCTTTGAGGTTGCTGTCGATCACCGCCTGCTTCTTCCGTTGAAACTTCTGTTCGATGGCGCGATTGAGGCCCTTGGTCGGCAAGCCGAAGAGTTCGCACAGGGCGCCAAGCATGACGATGTTCTTGGCCAAGCTCGTGCCCACCTCCTTGACGGCCAGGTTCTTGAACGGGATGCCGTAGTGATACGCGCGGTGCTCCCGGAACGGGAGCTGGTCCGGATTGATGCCCTTGTCCCCCGTGTCGTACAGGACGACGCACCCTTCCTTCGGGATCATCTCGTCGTGAAACTTCATCATCTCCCGCATGTCGAGCGCCACTAGCACGTCGATCTCATCACCCTGCATCAAGACGACTTGGTCGCTGATGCGCAAGCGAATCGACGATTCCCCGCCGCGAATCTGCGCCCCAAAACTCTTCAGCAGCATGCAGAAGAGGCCTTCGTTCGCCGCGGCCGCCGTGAGCAAATCGCCCGCACTGACGACGCCGTCTCCGCCACTGCCAGCGATACCAATATTGATGTCTCGATACAACGTCATCGGGACGCCTCTCCGGTCGGCACCGGGACTACCGGTGGGTGCCTAAGGGTTACTCGTGCTTAGGGGGGGGAGAATCGGCCGCTCGCGGCCACGGGGTCGGATACACGACGGGCGTTAAGTGCGCGCGGGTGCGCTGCGCCACGAGCGGAAAAACCGTTTGCTGTCCTCGAACCGGGCGTCTGTGCGACATGCCCAGGACCGCTCCTGAAGGTCTTGTGCGGGTTTGGTGCACCCGCCACCCTCACGTTTACTATATCACGAATCCGAGATAGTGACACGCATAAAGGCCTACGAGTACAGGACATAACCAGAATCATCTACCGACAATCCTTATGTGTGCTTAATAGTCTCTTCGCCTCATCATACTAGCGGTTTCAGCGACTCGTCGTATGCTTCCTGGCTGGCACCTGCGTCTGGCCCGTCGGCCAAAAACCTTGACGCCGTGGCGGTCTCATCCCGTAAACTACCTCGGCGCGCCCACCACATTCCGGCGAAACGAGCCGCGGTCGCCGGGCGACGAAAGGAATTCCCGCCATGTCTGAGGCCTACATAATTGACGCCGTGCGCACCCCCCGGGGCAAACGCGGGGGCTCCTTCGCCCATACCCATCCCGTGAACTTGGCGGTGACCGCGCTGAACGCCCTGCCCGAACGCACGGGGCTGGACCCGGCGGAAATCGACGACGTGGTAATGGGCTGCGTGACCCAAACCGGGGAGCAAGGCCTGGACATCGGCCGGGCCTCCGTCCTGGCGGCCGGCTGGCCGATCCAGGTGGCCGGCGTGGCGCTCAACCGCTTTTGCGGCTCCGGCCAACAGGCGGTGAACTTTGCCGCCCAGGGCATCATGAGCGGCATGCAGGACGTCGTCGTCGGCGCCGGAGTCGAGAACATGACCCGCGTGCCCATGGGCAGCGACTTCGGCCCCATGAGCGACCTGATGACGGCGAACTACCCGGACCTGGTGCCCCAGGGCGTCAGCGCCGAAATGATCGTCGACAAGTGGGGGTACACGCGCGAGCAGGTGGACGGGTTTGCGCTCGAGAGTCAGAAACGTGCCGCCCGCGCCTGGGAGGAGGGTCGCTTCGCCAAAAGCATTCTTCCCACCCCGGCGAAAAATGAGGATGGCTCGGAATTCACGGTCACGAAGGACGAGCACTTCCGGCCGGGAACGACCACGGAAGCGCTGGCTGGCTTGAAGACGATCTTCAAGCCCGATGGGGTTATCACGGCCGGCAACAGTTCGGGGATCGTCGACGGCGCGGCCGCCGTGCTGCTCGCTAGCGGCGAGGCCGTGGAGCGGCTAGGCCTGAAGCCGCGCGCGAAAATTCGCGCTATGGCCGTGGTCGGCTCGGAGCCGAAGATCATGCTCACCGGCCCCATTCCCGCGGTCGCGAAAGTGCTCAAGAAATCGGGGATGAGTATTAATGACATCGACCTTATCGAGATCAACGAGGCGTTCGCGCCCGTGCCCCTGTGCGTCATGCAGGAGTGCGACATGGATCACGACAAGGTCAACGTCAACGGTGGCGCCATCGCGCTCGGCCACCCGCTGGGCGCGACGGGTTCCATGCTGGTCGGGACCCTGCTGGACGAGCTGGAGCGCACGGACCAGACCACCGGGCTGGTCACCATGTGCATCGGCTTCGGTATGGGCATCGCCACCGTCATCGAACGCGTCTAAGCGCGCACCATAGTTCCCCCCCGGACGCCGCGGCGTGCACCAGTGCCCCGCGGCGTCCGGCCGTTCGGCAGACGGCGGCGCAGGGGTCGCCCCTACGACAAGGGGTCCAGGCTCGTGGTCTTCAGGTTGACCCACGTCTCCGCCCCGACCCCGAGGCCCAGCTCCCGCAGCGCCCGGGCCAGCACCAGCGCCCGCAGGCGTTCGTGGCCAATCTCCAACTCGACGATCACGGCGGTGCCCAGCGGCCGGAGCGCGCCGATATGTGCCCGCAGGTGATTCCGCGCGGACTGCTGCGCCGGCTCCCGGAGGCTGAGCACCAGGCTGTTCGCGTAGCACCCGTACGCGGCTTCGCTGCCCGGCGCCGGCGGGGCCGGAACGATGAGGCGATGTCCCCCCCAGTCCAGTTCCGCCAGGCCCGCATCCTCCGGCACCGGGCGGGTGGGGCCGCGCAGCAAATTGTCCACGTCGTGCGCGAGGCCCATGGGGTTTGTCGCGTGCGCCGCCAAGCACTCCAGCGGATTGCCCTGCGCCGCAACCGCGCCCTCCTCCAGCACGATCACTTCATCCGCGGCAAGCGCCAAGTCCGCCCCCCGATGGCTCACCAGCACCCAGGGCACGCCAAAGCGCCGGTGCACGCGGTCGAGCAGTGCCAGCGCCGTGCGCCGATTGTGCGTGTCGAGCCCGGTGAACGGCTCGTCCAGCAGCAGCAATTCCGGTGCGCTCAGCAGCGCGCGCCCCAGGGCCACCCGGTGCTGTTCACCGCCCGACAGGCTCCGCGGCATCCGCCCGAGCAGCGGCCGGAGGTTCAGAGCGTCCGTCACCTCGGTGAAGTGGTTGGACGCCGCCGCGCCCGCCGGGCTGTACCGCAGGTTCTGCTCCACCGTGCAATGGGGAAAGAGCAACGGGTCCTGCGTCATGTACCCCACGCGCCGGCGTTGCATGGGGGTGAAGGTGGCGCTGTCCGTGTCCTGCCACAGGCCCTCGCCGTGCGCCAGGCGCGCCTCCCGCGGCCGCAGGTCCCCCGCGATGCAGCGCAGCAGGCTCGACTTGCCCGAGCCGCTCGGCCCGAACACCCCCAGCCGCGGCGCGGTGGTCTCCACGTCCACGTCCAACGCGAACCGGGGGCTCAGCCGGTGGCGAACGCGAAGCCGGAGCATCGCTACGAATCCTCCCACTCGATGCGCGTCCGATGCCGCCGGTTCAGGGCCTCGTACCCCCCGAGGACCGCCGCGGCGACGGCCACCGCGATCATGGAAAGCAGGAACGCGAGGCGCTCGCCGCCGGGGGCTTCCAATGCGCGAAAAATGGTCAGGGCGATGGTGTTCGTCTCGCCCGGCACGTACCCCGCCAGCGTGATCGTGGCGCCGAACTCGCCCAGGCTGCGCGCGAACGCCAGCAACACGCCGGCCAGGATGCCCGGACGCGCCAGGGGGAACGTGACGCGCCAGAAGCCCGCCCACCCGGAACGGCCCAGGCTCAGGCTCAGGCGTTCGTACCGCGGGTCCACCGCCTCGACGCTGTGGCGAATCTGCTGCACGAGCAGGGGGAACCCCACCACCCCCGCGGCGACCACCGCCCCGGTCCAGCCGAACGCCACCCGCAGGCCGAACACATCGAGCAGGACGGCGCCGAGCCACCCGCGCGGCGAGAAGAACACCAGCAGTAGATAACCCGTGACCACCGGTGGCAGGACCAGCGGCAGCATCACCAGCATCTGCACGAGGCCTCGGCCGCGGAACGAGCGCCGCGCCAGCAGCCACCCCAGGTAGAGGCCGGGGGGAAGGGTCAGCAGCACGCTGGCGCAGGCCACCGAGACGGAGAGGCCGACGGCCTGGAGGACGGGCGCGTGTTCCATGACTCAGGCCGGCGCGAACCCGTGCGCCTCGATGATGGGGCGCGCCGCGGCGCCCCGCAGGTAGGCGAGGACGCGTATCCCCGCCGCCGCGACTTCGCCCCGCGCGAGCACCGCGGCCGGATAGATGATGGGGGCATGGAGGCGCGCGTCAATGGTGAACGCCACGCGCACGCGCGGTTCGGCCCGGGCGTCCGTGCGGTACACGATGCCGGCCGGGACGCCCCCCAGCGCCACCTTGGCCAGCGTGTCCCGGGCATTGCGCCCTTCGATGAGGCGGGCAGGGAGGGCCACGCCGCCGCCGGCCAAGGCCTCGCGCGCGTACGCACCCACCGGCACGCTGGCCGCCGCCAGGGCGAGCGCAGTCGGCTGCGGCCCAGCCAAGGCCGGCAGGTCCGGCGGCACCCAGGCGGCATCCGCCGGGACGATGCACACCAGGGCATTGCGCAGCCAGTCGCACGACGTTCCCTCGCCGCCGGCGATGAGACCCGCGTCGGCGACCGTCGCCATCCACCTGGTGTCCGCGCTGATATAGAGGTGGGCCGGTGCGCCGTGCAGGATTTGCCGCGCCAAGGTCCCGCTCGACGCCGTGGTCAGCACCACTGGGTGGCCGCCCGCCGCCTCCATGCCCAGGCGCAGGTCCTCCAGAAGATCCACGAGGCTGGCCGCGGCGTACACGCGCAGGGGTTCTCCCGTCGCACCGGGCACCGTGGGACCCGCCTGACATCCGAACGCGAGTGTCAACGCACCGAGCAGGAGAGGCCACCGGCTACGTCGCATGGGTCTGTCCCTCCGCCTCGGGTGCCACATGGATGCCCGGCGGCACCATAGCCGCCAACAGGTTGTCCAGCTCCCGCTCCGCGCGCCGGAATTGGGCAATGGCTTGCGCTCCCGCCGGGGTCAGGTGGCTCCCGCCGCCGCCGCGGCCCCCCGTCGCCCGTTCCACGAGCAGGGTGGGCGCCAAGCGGTTCATTTGCTGGACCAAGTCCCACGCATGCCGGTAGCCCATGCCCATCGAGCGGGCGGCGGCGGCGATGGATCCCCGATCGCGGATGCGCTCCAGCAGCGAAACACGCCCCATCCCCAGATACGTTTCGGCGCCGCGCTCGACCCAGAGGCGCGCCACGGCCCTGGGCGCGGCCGGCGCCTGGGCCGGCGCTCCTGGGGGAGCATGCGGATATGGATTCGGCTGCGCCATGGTGCCCGAGCGTTATTCCCACCAGAATATAACGCGCGGATCGCCCAGGCCTCAATGGCCAGATCCCCGCTCAGGCGCCTCGCGAGGAGGAAGGCGCGCGGGGGGAGCATCCCGAGGCGCTGCGGCAGCGTACGGGCGGGGCCACCCTGCGGGCTGGCGGTGGGAGGGTCGGATGTACTTGACGGCGGGGCATTTACAGTGCCCCTGGGGGAAGCCATAGTGAAAAAGGCGGCGGCGGCCAACGCACGCGCGTGCCAGGCGGCCCGTTGCTTGACCCTAAATGACGCACGGTGTTAGACTCCGCCGCCTTCGCGGGTTGGCTTGGAGCCCCCACCCGGTTTATCCGGCCGCGGCAGGCGCACTGGATCCCGCGGATCGCACGCACGCCCCTCCTCCACTGGATTAGGAGCGGATGCCCCCGCCGGTCCGAGTGATCGGCGGGCCACGCGCCATGTGTGTGTGCCTGGGGAGAGCCCCGTGCATCGATGACCTTCGCGCGGCTGCGGTCGCTTGAGGGGCGCAGGTTGCGCGCGCAACCTGCGCCGGAGTACATCACGAGCCATGGCGGACATTCTCCTGGACACTTGGTACACGGACCCTGCGGGCCCGGAATCGGATAACGGCGCGGCCATTCCGAAGGCGCACGCCCAGTACTTCGACCAGCATCGCGACGCCCCCTCCGTCAAAGCCATTGTGGGGTGGGGCGGCATCGTCAATACGGATCCGAATCTGAAGGTCGTGCCGCTGATGAAGTCGTACTTCGACCAGATTTGGCGGAACAGTTGCGGGAAATGCGTCCCCTGCCGGGTCGGCACGCGCGTGATCTACGACACGATCAGCGACATCAATGACGGGACGTGCACGCGCGAGCGGTTCGACCAAATGCTCGAGCTGTCCGAAGACATCGGCTCGGACTGCAAGTGCAGCTACGGGACCGCGTTCCAAAAACCGCTCGCGGATGCAGTGGCGCACTACCGCGGGCAGTGGGACGCCGCGCTGAACGGCGAGAGCCAGGGCAGCGAGCCGGAGTATTCGTGGTTCATGACCGCACCCTGCAACCACGGCTGCCCGGCCAATACGGACGCGGCGCGCTACATCGAACTGATCACCGAAGAGAAGCATTTCGAGGCGGCGGAGGTCGCCTACGAGCCGGATACGTTCGCGACCACCATGGGCCGGGCGTGCTTCCACCCGTGCGAGGACCTGTGCAAGCGCAAGGACGTGGAGCAGCCCATCGCCATCTCGCAACTGAAGCGCTTCGCGACCGACTACCAACACAAGATGCGCGCGGAGGGGCAGATCGGCGAGCAGGTGTACGTCTCGAAGCGGACGAAGGGCAAGGTGGCGTGCATCGGCGCGGGGCCCGCGTCCGTGCAGTGCGCCAAAGACCTGCTCGACATGGATTACGACGTGACCATTTTCGAGGCGGCCCCCGTGGTGGGCGGCGTGGCGCACCTGGGCATTCCGGCCTACCGGCTGCCGCGCGACCTCGTCGTGGAAGAGATCACGAACGTGGAGCGCCAGGGCGCCCGGGTGGTGGTCAACTCCTATTTCGGTACGGACGTCACGTGGCCGGCCCTGGAACAGCAGGGCTTCGACGCCATCATGCTCGGCTTCGGCTGCTTCCGCGGGAAGAAGATGCGCGTGCCGAACGAGGACGCCACGTACGTGATGGACGCGATCGACTACCTCTATAACATTGCGCTCCACCGGCCGCTCCCGAAACCGATCGAGGAGATCAACCGGGTCGTGGTGGTCGGCGGCGGGAACACCGCCATCGACGCCGCGCGCAGCGCGCGCCACCTGGGGGTGGAGGACGTGGTGCTCGTCTACCGCCGCGGGCGGGAGCAGATGCCCTGCGCGTGGTGGGAAGTGGACGAGGGCCTGGAAGAGGGCGTGACCTTCGAGTTCCTCGTGTCGCCGACCAAGATCGTGGTCAACGACAAGAACGAAGCGGTCG
>CBDUXP010000102.1:0-8991 GCA_965371225.1 uncultured bacterium
GCCGACGTGAGCCACTACGTGCGGCCGGGCAGCCCGCTGGACGCGGACGGGTACGCGCGCGCCACCAGTGTGTACCTCGAGGGTCTGGTGGTGCCCATGCTGCCGCACCAGCTCTCGAACGCCATTTGCAGCTTGAGCGCGGGGGTGGATCGGCTCGCACTGTCCTGTCTCATGGAGGTGGATCGCGAGGGGGTGGTGCAGCACTACGAGATTCGGCCGACCGTCATCCACGTGGACCATCGCATGACGTACGACGCGGTCTACGAGATCCTGACGAACGTGGACAGTCCGCTCCGGGCGGAGTACGGGGAGTGGACCGCCCGGTTCGAGGACTTGGACCGGTTGGCGCAGCGGCTCCGGCGCCGGCGGCAGGCGCGCGGCAGCATCATGTTCGAATTTCCCGAGGCGAGCGCCGCCATCGACGAGCACGGCGCCGTCGAGGAGATCGTGCTGCGGGAAACGAACCGCGCGCACCAGCTCATCGAAGAATGCATGCTGCTGGCGAACGAGACGGTGGCGCGGCACCTGCGCGACGGCGATGCGCCGTGCGTCTACCGCGTTCACGAACGGCCGGATGAGCAAGCGATCGAGCGGTTCTTCGCTTTCGTCGCCTCCCTCGGCTTTCGGGTCTCGCAGCAGGGGACGGTCGCGCCGCGGGACCTGCAAGTCGTCAGCGATACCGTCAAAGGCGCGCCGGAAGAGCACCTGGTCAACACGCTCATGTTGCGGGCTATGAAGCAGGCCCGGTACTCCTCGCATAACGGGGGCCACTTCGGGCTGGCGTCGGGCTGCTACTGCCACTTCACGTCGCCCATCCGCCGGTATCCGGACCTGATGGTGCATCGGGTGCTGTACCAACTGGCGGACGAAGGGGTGGAGGCTGCCCGCACGCGGTGGGGCGACCGGCTCGAGGTCATCGCCGAGCACTGTTCCACCCGGGAGCGTGTCGCGGTCGCCGCGGAACGGGAATCGCTCCGGGTAAAGCAATTGCTCTTTATGGAGAAGCACGTGGGAGACGAGTTCGAGGCGCGCATCACGGGCGTGCAGCGCTACGGCATGTTCGTGGAAACGCTCCGCGAACTGGCGGACGGGCGCGTGCACGTGAGCGAGTTGGACGACGACTACTACGAATTACTCGAAGATGAACACTGCCTGGTCGGCGCGGACACGGGCCGGCGCTACACGCTCGGGGACGCCCTGACCGTGCAGGTGCTGCGGGTGGACGTGGAACAGCGCGAGCTGGACTTCCGGGTCCTCTCCCGTGCGGGCGCGGACGTCGCGGCCTCCGGTCGGCGGCGGGGCCGGGGCCCGGCACGGCGGCGGAGCGGTCGGCCGCCGCGGCGGAGGAACCGGTAATGCGGGTCGGCATCGTCGGCGCGACCGGCTTCGTCGGTGGGGAAATGTTGCGCCTGCTCCTCGGCCACCCCGAGGTTCAGGTGACCGTGGCCATGTCGCGCCAAGGCGAGGGCCAGCGGGTGGACGCGTTGTTTCCGGCCCTCGGCGGCCAGACGGACCTCACGCTGGTGCCGCTGGACCCCGCGGCGTTGGCGGCGCAGTGCGATTGTGCCGTGCTGGCCGTCCCGCATACGGTGGCCATGTCGGTCGTCCCGGGCCTGCTGGACGCCGGGCTGTCCGTCGTGGACTGGAGCGGGGACTTTCGGCTCAAGGACGCCGCGGAATACGAACGGTGGTACGGGGCCGTGCACACGGCGCCCGAGCTGCTGGGCCGGGCGGTCTACGGCCTTCCGGAGCTGCACCGCGCGGCGCTTCAGGAGGCGGACCTGGTGGCGGTGGCCGGCTGTTACCCGACGGCGGCCCTGCTCGGGCTCGCCCCCCTCGTGCGGGCCGAACTGCTGGAAGCGGACACCATCGCCATCGTGGCCATGTCCGGCGTGACCGGGGCGGGCGCGTCCCTCACGCCGATGACACACTATTCCTCAGTGGCGGGCACCGTGCGGCCGTATGGCCTCGAGGGGCATCGCCACGTGTCGGAAATCGAAGCGGAGCTGGGCCTCGCCGCGGGGCGGGCGGTCGCGGTGACCTTCCTGCCGCACGTGGTCCCCATGGATCGGGGCATACTCTGTACGATGACGGCGCAGGCCGCGCCGGGCGCTACGCCCGAGGCCCTGCAGGCGTGCTTGGCGGAAGCGTATGCGGACGCGGCGTGCGTGCGCGTGCTGCATTCCGGACAGGCGCCGGAGCCCGGGTTCGTGCAGGGCTCGAACCGCTGCGACGTGGCGGTGCGCTGGGACGAGCGGACGGGCCGGGTGCTGGTGTTGAGCGCGCTGGACAATTTAGTGAAAGGTGCGGCGGGGCAGGCCGTGCAGTGCCTAAACGTGATGCAAGGTTGGCCGGAGGCGTTGGGGCTGCCTCTGAGCGGCCTGTGGCCGTAAGGGCCGCGGGAGACGACTGTGAGTACATTCGACTTGGTGACCGACCGGCCCGTGTCCCTGCCGCCGGGCTTCAAGGCTTCGGCCGACACCGCCGGGCTCAAACCCAGCGGCGCGCCCGACCTGGCGCTGGTCGCCGCCGAGGCGGGGGTGCCCTGCGCGGGCGTGTTTACCCAGAGCGCGCTGAGGGCGGGCCCCGTGCGCTACTGCCAAGAGCGGCTGCAATCCGGGCGTGCCCGTGCCGTGTTCACGAACTCCGGCGTCGCCAACGCCTGCACCGGCGAGACCGGCTACCGGGATGCGGAGGACCTGGCCGAGGCGACTGCCATGGTGCTCATGTGCGACCCGGACGAGGTGCTGGTGTGTTCGACGGGGATCATCGGGCCGCGTATGGACATGGGCGTCCTGCGCAACCACGTGGCCCCGCTGGTGAACTCGTTACGGTCCGACGGGTTCGACGCGGCGGCCACCGCCATTCACACGACGGACACGCGGCAGAAGGACGTGTGGCTTACGCTGCACCTGGGCGCGGTCGAGGCGCGCCTGGTGGGCATGTGCAAAGGCGCGGCCATGATCGCGCCGAACATGGCCACCATGCTCGCCTATCTGTTTACCGATGCGGCGGTGGAGTCCGCCGCGCTGCAGGCGGCGCTGGACCGGGCGGTGCGCGATACGTTCAACGCGATCACCGTGGACGGGGATACCAGCACGAACGATACGGTCCTCGTGTTCGCCAACGGCGCGGCGGGGAATGAGCCCATCACGGAAGATGCGCCGCACTTCGAACCGTTCGTCGACGCGCTGCACGCCGCGTGCGAATCGCTCGCGCGCCAGATCGTGCAGGACGCCGAAGGGGCCACGAAGCTCATCGAGTTGCACGTGGGCGGCGCCCCGACCGACGAGGCGGCACGCCTGATTGCGGCAAGCATCGCGAATTCCCCGCTCGTGAAGACGGCGCTGCACGGGGCCGATCCCAACTACGGCCGCCTGCTGATGGCCATCGGGAAAGCCGGGGTGCCTGTGGACGAGGCGCACATCGGGATCCAGTGTGGCGAAGCGCCGCTCATGCAGTGCGGAAAAATCGTGGAGTTTAACGAAGCGGTGGTGCGCGCCTACCTGGAAAAGTCTGAGGTGTGTTTCCGCATCATCGTCGGCAATGGGCCCGGCGTCGCGCGTATGCTGACCTGCGACCTGAGCGCGGAATACGTGCGGCTCAACTCGGCGTACACCACGTAAGATGGCTATGGACGATCTCATCGCGAAAGCGAAAATCCTCAACGACGCGCTGCCGTACTTCCGGCGCTTCATGGGCAAGACCGTCGTGATCAAGCTCGGCGGCAGCACCTTGGGCGACGCGGGCGTGGACGCGGCGACCGCGGAAGACATCGTCATGTTCCAGACGGTGGGGATGCGGCCGGTGGTCGTGCACGGCGGCGGGCGGTCCGTCACCCAGTTTCTGGAGCGGCTCGGCATGGTCGCCACGTTCAAGGACGGGTTGCGCGTGTCCGATGCGGAAACCACCATCGTGGCGGAAATGGTCCTGGTGGGCTACGTGAACTCGGCCATCGTGGCCCAAATCCAACAGGCCGGCGGCCAGGCGTGCGGCCTGAGCGGCAAGGATGGGCACGTGCTCACGGCCAGCAAGTACGTCAAGCCGGAGGAGCCGGAGGCGGACTTCGGATTCGTCGGTCAAGTGGAACGGGTGCGGACGGACCTCATCCGCGCGCTCAGCGACAACGGTTTCATCCCCGTCATCGCGCCCATCGGCCTGGGGGAGGACGGGCAGACGTACAATATTAATGCCGACACCGTCGCGGGAGCGGTGGCCGCCGCCCTCACGGCCGAAAAGCTCGTGTTGATGACGAACACGCCGGGTTTGCTGCGGGATCCGGCGGACCCCACCTCTATCATTTCGCACCTCACGCGCAAGGAAGTGAAGGATCTGGTCGCGGACGGCACGATCACGGACGGGATGCTGCCCAAGGTGGAAGCGTGCCGGGCCAGCCTCGGCGCCGGCGTGAACAAAACCCACATTGTCGACGGGCGGGTGCAGCATGCGCTGCTGCTGGAAATCTACACGCGCACCGGCATCGGCACCGAAATCGTCCCGTAGGCCCCGCGGCCGCCGCCTGCGGGCGCTCCTCCTGGGGGTCGCCTGGACCGGTCCCAGCGTGGCGGCGTTCGGGCAGGCGGACGCGGCACGTCCGCACCCGCCCGCCGAGTCGGCGCGCGCCGCCGTCGTGCGTGCGTACGAGCGGGGCGACTACGCGCGCGTGGTCACCCTGTGCGCGCCGCATGTCGCCGCGGATGACGACACCGAAACCCGGGGGCTGTACGCCTATTACTTGGGCGCCGCCCAGCACCGCCTGGGCGAATCGGCGCGCGCGCTCGCGCTGTGGACGCAGCTGTTGAATGAGGCGCCGGATGGCCCGTACGCGACCAAGGCCCTGCTGGCCGTGGGATTAGTCCACGCGGGCCGGGGCGACTGGCCCGCCTGTCAGGCGGCCTGCGAGCGCCTGCTGATCCAGGCGCCGCCGGGCCCGGACGCGGTCGTCGCCGCGTACTGGCGGGCGGAGGCCCTCGCGCAGCAAGGGGCCTGGGAGGCCGCGCGCCAGGCGTTCGAGGAGGTGCTGCGCCGGCCCGAAGACCACGCCCTCAAGCTCGACGCGCGGGTGGGGCTCATCGACTGTCTGGTCCACGGGGGGCAGCCCACCGACGCGGTTGACCACGCGGAGCGCCTGGCGGCCGATGCGCCGGCGCATCCGGAACTCGGCCGTTCCTGGCTGCGGATCGCGCAGGCGGCGCGCAATGGGGGAGACGCGGCCCTGGCCGTTGCGGCCGCCGAGCGCGCGCTAGCCCGCGACGCCACGCTGAAGTTGGATGCCGCCCTGGTGCTGGCGGAGGTCGCCTTGCTCAACGGCGACGCGAGCCGGGCCGCGGCTGTGTTGGCGCCCCTGTTGGCGGCACGCGGGAGCGCCGCCGCCCGGTCGCGGCTCTTGACGAACTTGGGCTGGGCCGCCTACGTCGCACAGGACTACACGCGGGCGGTGGCGGTGTACGAACAGGCTGCAAGCGTGCGCGCCGGCGCCCTGCGCCCGGCCGACAGCCTGCGGCTCGGGCTCAGCCACATTGCGTTGGGCAATGATCCCGCCGCGCTGCTGGTGCTCGCGCCGCTCCAGGGCGAGCCCGCGCTCGAGCCCCACGCGAGCCTCCTCAACGCCGTGCTGGTCGATGCCAGCTTGCGCGCGGGGCACCCCACGGCGGCGCTGCGTCTGCTGCACACCGGCCTGCGCGCGTGGCCGGGCTCGCCCCACACCGTGTGGCGCCACGAACGCATCGCGCGGATTCTCGCCGCCCGCCGCGCCTGGAACGAAGCGGCGGAAGCGTACCGTGCCGCGTCCGCCGCGGCGGACGAAGGTGACGTGGGCCCCCTGGCAGTGCAGGCGGCGTTTGCGGATGCGCGTGCCCAACGGTGGAGCGCGGCGCGGCGCGTCCTTCGCGGCCGGCCGGATGCCTTATCCCCGCCGTACCAGGTCCTGTTCTACGCGCTGCGCGGCGACGCGCGTGCCACGCGCGAACAATGGGGCGCGGCGGCAACGGCGTACCGCCAAGCCGCGCAGGCCGCGGCGGGTACCCCCGTCCAGCCCCAACTCCTCGTCCGAGCCGCCCGCGCGGCGGCCATCGACCGGGACGGTGCCGCGCTCGCGGCCATCGCGACTCTGGCCTCGCCGAGTGATGCCACCGCGGAAATTTGGGTGTTGCACGCCGCACTTGCCGAAGCCGCGAACGACTCCGGCACCGCGCACGCCGCCTGGCTGGTGGCTGCGCCGTTCGGTGGCGGGGCCGGGGCCCGGGCGCGGTTGGCGGTGGCGTGGGAGCACCTTGCCGCGGGCCGGCCGGACGAAGCGGTCCCGTACCTGGCCGGCGGTGGCGGCGGCGGATTCGAACGGTGGGGGCAGTACGGCATGGCCCTGTCGCACCTGGAGCAGGGCGCCTACCGCGTGGCGGCGGCCGAATGTTTCAGCTTGGCCGATCAGTACGCTGACACGCCCCTGGGAGATGAGGCGCGGTTGCGGGCGGCCGAGGCGTTGAACCGGGCCGGTGCCTGGCGGGAAGCGGAAGATGCGTTCCGCACCGCGGACGGACACGTGCAGTCCGCCCCCGCGCGCCGGGCGGCCGCGCTCGGCCTCGCGTGGACGCTCGCACGGCATGGGTTCGAGGGCCAGGCCACTACCGTCTTCCAGGGCGTGTTGGCGGGGCAGGATACCGACGCGGACGCCGCACAGGCGTTGCTCTGGCTCGGGCGCACGGCGTTCGAGCGGGAGCGGTACGCGGTGGCGGGAGAAGTGCTGTCCCGGGTGCTCCTCTTGCAGCCACGGGGCGACGATGCGGCGCTCGCCGAATACTGGCTCGCCCGGTCCCTGTTCGAGCGGGAGCAGTACGTGTCGGCCGCGGCCACGTTCGCCGGGTGCCGGCGCCGGCCCGCCGCCGCAGCGTATGAGCCGCAGGTGGGCTACTGGGAAGTGCGCTGCGCGGCGGCGCTCGGGGATGACGCGGCCGTGCTGGCGAATGCGGCGGCGCTGCGGCGCGCGTTTCCCACCACCCGCGCCTGGCTCGACCTGGAGTTCGCCGTGGCGCAGGCCCACCAGCGGCGGGAGGCCTGGGCCGAGGCGCTCGCGGCTTACGACCGCGTGGCGGCGGGGAATCCGGGCGTGCTCGGGGCGCAGGCCATGGTCGCCGGAGCGGCGTGCCTGGAAGCGACCGGGGATTTCGACGGGGCGGTCATGCGGCTGTTCCGCGTGCGGCCCGGCGAGGTGGCGCCCGAGATCGTCGCGGACGCGCGCCTGGTGCTGGGCCGCACGCTGGTGCGCGCCGGGCGGCCGCCGGAGGCACGGACCGTGTTGCAAGATGTCGTGAAGCAGTATCCTGATACCGACGCCGCGCACGAGGCGCAGGCGGAACTGGCCCGGCTGTCGGCGCCGGCCACGTAACCGAACCACGAAGGAGAGGGCATGCCCGAGATCAACATGGTGACGGGCGGCGGCTGGATCATGCTGCCGATCCTGCTGTGCTCCCTGTTATCCGTCTCCGTCATCTTCGAACGCTTCTTTAGCCTGCGCCGCGCCTCCATTGACGCGCGCGATTTCATGGATACGATTCGCGGCGTGCTCACGCGCGGCCAGGTGCGGGAAGCGCTCTTCCTCTGCGACCAGCAGGAGGGTTTCCTCCCGTTCATCCTCAAGGCGGGCATCCGGAAACACGGCCGGCCGCGCGAGGAGATTCGCGAAGCGATCACCGACGCGGGTACGCTCGTGGTGCCGACGCTGGAGCGCTACCTGTCCGTGCTCGCGACCGTGGCCAACGTCTCGCCCCTGCTCGGCCTGCTCGGCACCGTGCTCGGCATGGTGCAGGCGTTCGTGGTTATCCAGCGCCAGGCGGGGGTGGTCAGCCCCGGCGACCTGGCGGGAGGCATCGGCACCGCGCTGCTGACCACCGTGTGGGGCCTCATCGTCGCGATTCCCACCCTGGTCGCGTACAACTATTTTGTCTCCCGCGTGGACCACATGGTCTGGGAGATGGAAATTCTCTCCACCGAACTGCTCGACGTGTTGACCGGGCAGGTGCCGGAGCACGATGCGGCTGCGTAAACGCGCGGGCACGCACCGGCGCCTCATTGCCACGCTGAACCTCACGCCGCTGATCGACGTGGTGTTCCAGCTCCTCATCTTCTTCATGCTCTCGTCGAACTTCGTCCTCCAGCCGGGCATCAAGGTGGAGCTGCCCAAGGCGAAGGCCGTCACCCTGCAGGAACGGGACAATCTGATCCTGACGATCTCGAAGAACAGCGAGCTGTTCGTCAACGAGCAGCGGGTCACGCTGGCGCAGTTGCCGAACGTGTTGCTGGAGCGCGTGGCGACCGAGGGGCATCGCACCTTGTTCATCAAGCCCGACCGCCGCGTGTCGACGGGCCTGCTGGTGGAGACCATGGGCATCGCCAAGAGCGTGGGCATCGAGGCCATTGGCATCGCCACGGAGCCCATCGGGTCGAAGGCCACGCCGTGACCTGGGGGTTGGGGGCGGTCCGGTCCTGGTTCGCCGCCGCCGTCGCGTTCCACGCGCTCGTGGGCGCGGCGTTGTGGAGCGTGCGCGTGCCCGTAGCCGATCCACCGCGGCCGCTGGTGGTGCACCTGCTGCCCGCCATGCGTCCGCCCGCGCCCGCCGCCGCGCAGTTTGTCGAGCCCCCGCTGCAGCCGGGCCCCGTCCCGCGACCGTACCTGCCCCTCCCGCCGGTGGCGCTGGACGCGGCGACGCTGCTGCCCGGCCCGTTTCCGCTGGCGGACCCGGCGCTGGAGGCGTTGCGGGCGGCGCCCGTGGTGCCCACTCCCTCGCCCCTCGCTGCCGCCACCCTGGCCGAGCCGGTGCGCATCCTGGCGCGCGAGGCCCCCACGCCGGTCGTGGAATGACGCGGCGGCATGTCCCTCTTCGCGGCCGCGTGGGTGTACTTCGGGGGGCTGCTGTTGGCCGTGGCCGCCATCGCCGCGCTCGCGTCCGGCCGCCGCGCCGTCGCGCGCACGCATCCCGAAGCGCCGCCGCAGATCAA
>CBDUXP010000103.1:0-8644 GCA_965371225.1 uncultured bacterium
TCGCAGCCTTCTTACGGCCCTTGCGCTTCGCAGCCTTCTTACGGCCCTTGCGCTTCGCAGCCTTCTTACGGCCCTTGCGCTTGGTGGCCTTCCGTTTGGTGGTCTTCCGCTTCGCGGCCTTGCGCTTACGCGACTTCCGCTTTGCGGCTTTCTTTTTGGTCGCCATAGAACTCTCCTTTTTGTCTGCGTCGGTGGTCGGGGCGGTCCCCGTCACCAGTGCTTAGTCATACACAGGTCTGGAATCGCCCCGACGGGATCCAGCCCTCACCTAAGTGCGCACGCATTGTACCATAACCGATATGGCCGGTCAATACGGTAAGTCAAGCCATAACATAGGCTTATACTGATTCGCCGTTACGCTCGCACCTGCAATAATGACGCACCGCGTTATGAATTGCCACCGGTATTGACGCGACGCGTTAATCGGTGGAAGTCCTTGCTGGCCAGCCGCTTGCTCCTTGACATGCAGAAAGAGCACCTCGCAATAAACGTAGGTAAATCAAGGGTTTCCTCCGGATTGGATTTCAGGCTGTCTACACGGGCGAGGGGCCGCCCAGGCCGGTCGTCCCATTCGCCAACCCGCCATGGCAGCCCAGGGTGCGGCGCTGAAATACCCTCCGAGGTGGACGACCCTGCCAGGCTTGGGGTTACGCCGGGGAGAGTGCCTAATAAGCACACGAATGGGGTCGACGGTTCTGGCAGCTTGGATCGCCGAGCCGGTTTGTTGTCCTATTCCATGGCTCGCCAAAGGACCCGAAAAATGGCTTTCTTATTCGTGTTGATTTAGCACACAGGCTCCACACCTGTGGGCCTGGCCGGACCGCCGGTGTTTCGGGCCTGTCCTTATGTGCAGGAGAGATGACCAGGGGCGCAGCCCGGGGCGCCGCAGGTGGGCTCGGCCCGATCGATAGCTACACGTTCCGCGCGCCCAGACTTTTCCCACCGTCCACGTGGATTACCTGCCCCGTGATGTACCAGGCTTCGTCGCTGACCAAGAACAGGACCGCATTCGCAATGTCCCGTGGCTTGCCAATGTGTTGGGTCGGCTGCGCCTTGCGCAGTTGCTCCTGGACGTCGGGGCGCAGGGACCGAATGAGCGGCGTGTCAATCAGGCCCGGTGCGATGACATTGACCGAGACGTCGTACCTGGCCAATTCCAACGCCACGGCCCGGGTCAAGCCGATGATCCCCGCTTTGGATGCGGAGTAGTTCGCCTGCCCCCGGTTGCCCAGCCAGGCGCGCGAACTGATGCTACAGATGCGGCCATAGCGTTGCTCGCGCAGGTGCGGGGAGGCGGCTTTCATGGTCAGGAAACACGACTTCAAGTTCGTATCGACCACGAAGTCCCAATCGTCGCTCGACATGTTGTGGAGCAGATTGTCGCGCAACACGCCCGCATTGTTCACGAGGAAGTCCAAGCGTCCGTGCTGGGCGACGATCCCGTCGATCATCGCCTTCACGGCCGCCTCGTCCGTCACGTCGCAGGCGTGGGCCGCGGCGCGGTTGCCCGCGTCCACAATCGTCTGCACGGTGGCGTCCGCGCGGGCCGGATCCAGGTCGTTGACTATGACCCGCGCCCCCTCCTCCGCAAGGCGCACGGCAATCGCCTGTCCAATGCCCTGTCCCGCCCCGGTGACCACGCCAATCTTGTCTTCCAGTCGCACGATCGCTCCCTCCCCGCCCGGTCCGTGCCAGCCTAGTGCACGTGCCGCGCCTGGCCCGCCCAGTACGGTTCCCGCAGCACGCGCTTGAGCACCTTGCCCGAAGCGTTCCGCGGCAGTTCGTCGATGAAATCTACCGAAGTCGGCGCCTTGAAATGCGCTAGCCGTTCGCGGCAATAGCCGATGAGCGCCCCCGCCTCGGGCCGGGCTCCGTCGCGTGGCACGACCACCGCCTTGATCGTCTCCCCCCACCGGTCGCTTGGAACGCCGATCACGGCGACTTCGCGTACCGCCGGATGCGTGTACAACACCTCCTCGACCTCGCGGGGATAGACGTTCTCGGCGCCGGTGACAATCATGTCCTTCTTGCGATCCACGATATAGATGTACCCGTCCGCATCGCGGAACGCGAGGTCGCCCGTGTGAAACCAGCCATCGCGTATCGCAGCCGCCGTCGCGTCCGGCTGGTTCCAATAGCCCTTCATGACGTTCCGCCCGCGCGCGATGATCTCGCCGATATCCTCCGGGGCGCACTCGGTGCCCGCCTCGTCTACGATCCGGACCTCCACGTTGTAGGCGGGACGGCCGCAGCTCTGGATGCGCCGCGCGCCGGCGCCCTCGGTCACGTGGTCGGCGGCGGGGAGCACGCAGAGCACGGGGCTCGTTTCCGTCAGGCCATAGCCCTGCGCGAACTGGCACGGGAACCGGTCGAGCGCGGCGCGCAGCCGGTCCGCCGGGATGGAGGACCCGCCGTACACCACCAGCCGCAAGCTGGACAGGTCATAGTCGTCGAACGCGGGGTGTTCCAAAAGGAAATTGATCATGGCGGGCACGAGCAGCGTGACGGTGACCTTCTCCCGTTCCACCGCGCCGAGCACCGCGTCGGGATCGAACTCGCGGATCACCACGTTGCCGCCGCCCGCGTAGGTCATCCCGTAGAACAACTCCAGGTCGGCGCAGTGGTACAGGGGCGCCACGTGCAGATAGATGTCGCTCGCGTTGTAATCGCGCTCGTAGTTCGTCGTCAACGTGTTCGCGATCATGTTGGTATGCGTCAGCATGGCGCCCTTGGGCCGGCCCGTCGTCCCGCTCGTATACATCTGCAGCACCACGTCCCCCGGTTCCCGTCCGACCGGCGTTGGCGCCGGCGGGGCCGCGGCCAGGAGCGCGTCGTAGGCCGGCGTCCCCTCCGTGCCCCCCTCCAGGCAGACGAATCGTTCGACGCCTGCGAGTCCGGTACGAAGCTGGGCCACGGTCGCGGCGTACTCCCGGCTGAACAGCAAGGTGGTGGCTGTGCTGTCGTCGAGGATGTACCGCAGTTCGGGTTCCGCCAGGCGATAGTTCAGCGGCACCGCCACGGCGCCGAGCGTTGGCAGTGCAAAGTAGAGTTCCAGGTAGTAGTGGCTGTTTTTGTCGAGGATGGCCACACGGTCGCCCGGCGCAATCCCCATCTGTTGCAGCATCGCCGCGGCGCGCGCCACCCGCTGCTGGAACTCGCGATAAGTCAGCCGCAGGTCGCCGCTGACCACAGCGGTCTTGGCCGGCTGCGCGGTTGCGGCGCGCTCGAGCAAGTCCGTGATCAGAGTCGGCTCAAACAGGTCCGCCATGCGTTCCCCCCCGCGTGGGCCGGAGGATATCACACCGAAATCGCGGCGCCTGCCGCTTGAGCGCGTGTCAGTGGGTCGGGTATGCTGCGGCGCTCTCACGTCGTGCGCGTAGCCCTGAGGGGTGCCCCGTGGCCAAGGCCCGCCGGTCCAAACTGAAATCGCTCGCCGCCGCTGCCCGGCTCGTGCCCGATGGCACGAACCTGGCCCTCGGTGGCTTCAGCATCCACAACCGCCCCTGTGGATTTGCCCGGGCGCTGGTGGCCCGCGGCGCGAAGAACCTCACGCTGTACGGCAGCCCCATTGGCTCGTTCGACCTGGAGCTGCTCATCGCTGCCGAGTGCGCGTCGGCCTCGGCGGTGCCGGTCATTTCCTTCGAGCAACATGGCCTCGCGCCCATGTATCGCCACCGGGCCGAGACGAAGCAGCTCACGATTCTGGAAGGCGATGAAGCGACCCTCGTAGGCGGATACATGGCCACGATCGAGAATGTGCCCTACCACCCCATTACCTCGGTCAAAGGCTGCGACCTGCTGGAGCACTCGCCGCACATTATCCGGGACCCGGGCGCGCCGACGATTGCGGCCGACGGTCTCATCCACGTGCGGCCGCTGGCGCCGGACGTGTGCGTGATCCACGCGGCGGAAGCGGATATCTACGGCAACGTGCGCCACGGCGGCGCCGTGTCGTGTGATTTGGTGTTGGCCAAAGCCTCGACCACGGTGATTGTCACCGTCGAGCGGCTTATCGACCCGGAAGCGATGGCCAGCCGGCCGGCGCGCATTACTGTGCCGGGGTATCTGGTGGATGCAGTGGTCGAGCTGCCGTTCGGTGCCCATCCCACCTCCTGTCACGGGGAGTACATTCACGACGAACAGCACTTGGCCGCGTATAGCGCCGCCGCGACGTCGACGGCCAAGGGGCGCGACAAACGGGCCCTCGACCAGTACCTGCGGCAATATGCCAAGGTGAAGCCAGATGCATACGTGGCGAAATGCGGCGGGAAACGGACGTTACGGCGGCGGTTGTCGCCCTCCCCCACGCGCCACGCCGCCGCTCCACCCCGCGCAAACCAAAAAGCGTCTATAAAGGATGGCAAGGGGTATGCGCCGCAAGAACTCATGGCCGTCCTGCTCTCGCGAGAGATTCGCGACGGGGAGACGTCGCTGGTCGGGCTCGCCTCGTCTCTAGCGCTTGGGGCGGCGCTGTTGGCGCAGCGGCGGCACGCCCCGAACAGTACGGTCGTCACCACGGCGGGCTTTGTGAACCCCAAACCGAAAGCGTTGTACCTCTCCTGCAGCGATGGACGGTACGGGCACGTGTGCGAGGGCTATCTGGACTTTTACGAGATCTTCGAACTGTCGGAGTGTCACGCGCTCGATTTCTTCTGTTACGGCGGCTTGCAGATCGACCAGTTTGGCAATGTGAATCTGACGGTTCTGGGGTCCCTGGACGCGCCGAAGCTGCGCGGGCCCGGGCTTGCGAACATCAGCTTTGCCGTGACCGCGAAACGCATGTACCTGCAGAGCGTGAACCACTCCACGCGGACATTCGTCCCGCGGGTGGACTACATCTCCGCGCCGGGCCACATCGACGGGCCCGAGGGCCGGCGCAACGCCGGCATCACCACGGAGGGGCCCGTGCTCTGCGTCACCCCGCTGTGCACGTTCGGGTTCCCCCCCGAGACGCGCACGATGACCGTGCAGACGCTGCATCCGGGCGTGCCGTGGGCGGACGTGGAGCAGCACACCGGTTTCCCGCTCACGCAGCCTACACGCCTGAAACGCACGAAACCGCCCACGCGCGACGAACTCGCTCAGCTTCGCGCCATTGACACCACCGGTATCCTGCGCCGGTGAGCCCATTGGAGGAACCATGTCGGCAGACCTCGTACTGACTGAAGTCCTGGACGATCACATCTATAAGGTGACGCTGAACCGGCCGGAGAAGCGCAATGCGGTGAATCCCGCCCTGCAGGAGGCCGCCTGGAAGGCCACGCAACGCTTCAAGGAGAACGATGACCTCTGGGTCATGCTGCTCACGGCGGCGGGGGACAAGGCGTTCTGCGCCGGCGCGGACCTGCAGGAACTGATCCTGGGCGGCATGAGCGGCGCCTACGACCCCGTCGAGATCGGGCTTACCACTGCGGGGTTTCTCGGGCTCACGCGCAATTACGACTGCTACAAGCCGATCGTAGTCGCCGTCAACGGCCACTGCCTGGCCGGGGGCACGGAGACCATCCTCGCGTGCGACCTGCGCATCGCGGCGGAACACGCCACCTTCGGGCTGACTGAGACGAAGTGGGCAATCTTGCCGGGCGCGGGCGGCACGCAGCGGCTGCCGCGGAGCATCACCCTCGCGCGTGCCATGGAAATTATCCTCGTGGCGGAGCCCATCAGCGCGCAAACGGCGCTCGAATGGGGCCTGATTAATAAGGTGGTGCCCGCAGACCAGTTGCAAGACGAAGCGTTGCAACTATGCCGGACCTTACTGGAACGCGGGCCGCTGGCGCTGCGGAATGCCAAGCGCGCGATGATCGAGGGCATGAGCCTGCCGCTGAAGGAGGGGATGAAGCTGGAGGGGCGGATGTTCGTGGAGCTGCAGCAGACGGAGGACGCGCGGGAGGGCCCGATGGCGTTTATGCAAAAGCGGAAGCCGGAATTCAAGGGCAAGTAACCGTGTCCTTCGACACCCTCCTGGTGGAGAGCGACGGGCCCGTCCTGACCGTCACGCTCAACCGTCCGCCCATGAACCCGATCAACCGGCAGATGCAGGCGGACATTCGCGCCATGCTGGAGGGCGAGGGGGCGGACGAATCGATTCGCGCGATCATCCTGACGGGCGCGGGCGACCGCGCGTTCTGCGCCGGGGCGGACATCACCGAGTTCCCGGAGATCAACGCCGAGGGCGCGCGCGAGGCGCTCATTACGAATGTGCACCGGCTCATGCGCCGCGTCATGCTGCATCCGAAGCCCATCATCGCCGCAGTGAATGGTTACGCGCTCGGCGGCGGCTGCGAGCTGGCCATGGCGTGCCACTTCCGGGTGGTGGCGGAGACCGCGCAGGTGGGCTTGCCGGAAATCCGGCTCGGGATCGTGCCCGCCTACGGCGGCACGCAGATGCTGCCGCGGCTGGTAGGCAAGGCGCGCGCGTTGGAGATGATGCTGCTCGCCCGCCGCATCACCGCCGCCGAGGCGTTGGACTACGGCTGGGCCACGAGCACCGCGCCCGCGGCGACGCTGATGGAAGAGGCGCGGGCGCTCGCCACCCGCCTCGCGAAACAGGCGCCGCTCGCCGTCAACGGGATCCTGAAATCCGTGATGCTGGGGATGGAGACCACCCTCGAAGCAGGCTTCGAGATCGAGCGCGAGATGGCGGCGATCACGCACAACACCGCCGACGCGGTTGAGGGCGCTACAGCATTTTTCCAGAAGCGCGAGCCCAAGTTCCAGGGCAAGTAGGCGCAGTGGCCGGCGCCTGATGTTTGCGGGGTCGCTCCAGGGGATTCGGGTCCTGGACCTGACGCGCGTGTTGGCTGGGCCCTTCGGCGGCGCGCTGCTCGCGGACCTGGGCGCCGAGGTCATCAAGATCGAGGAACCAGGCCGGGGCGACCCCACCCGCGAGATGGGCCCCCCCGCGCACGGGACGACCGCGTACTTCGTCTCCACGAACCGGAACAAGCAGGGGATGACGCTCGACCTGCGCAAGCCCGAGGGGCAGGCCGTGTTCCACGATCTCGTGCGCGTGAGCGACGTGGTGCTGGACAACTTCCGCCCCGGCGTGCTGGCTCGGCTGGGGGCGGACTACGACACGCTGCGCGCCATTAAGCCGGACATCATCTGTTGCAGTATCACCGGCTACGGGCCCGACGGCCCGTACGCCCAGGTGCCCGCGTTCGACCTCGCGATCCAGGCGCTGGCCGGGGGCATGAGCGTGACCGGCGAACCCGGCCGGCCGCCCCTGCGCATGGGGCTGTCCGTCGCGGACTTGGGCGGAGGCATGTTCGCCGCTACCGCCATTTGCGCCGCGCTGGTGCACCGCGCGCGTACCGGCGAGGGGCAGCGGCTGGACGTGCCGCTCTTGGACACGCACCTGGCCATGCTCACGTACCTGGGGCAGTACTGGCTGAGCTGCGGGCAAGTGACCGAGCCGGTCGGGAGCGAGCATCCGTCGCTCGCGCCCTACGGCGCGTTTGCTACGCAGGACGGCTACGTGGTGATCGCGGTCATCGGCGAGAAATTCTGGCACCTGCTCTGCGATTGCCTTGCGGACGATGCCATGCGGACCAATGCGCGGTTCGCCACGAACGCGGAGCGCACGAAGCACAAGGCGGCGCTGCGGGCCGCGCTCGAGGATCACCTGACCGAACGGCTGACAGCGGACTGGGTGGACCGGCTGCGCGCGGCCGGTGTCCCCTGCGCGCCCGTGAACGACATGTCCCAGGTGTTCGAGGATCCGCAGGTCGTCCACCGGCAATTGGTCCGGAAGATAGACACGGACGCGGGCCCCGTTCCCGTCGTGCCCGGCCCGTTCACCACGGCCGGTGGCCGCACCGCCGACCCGGACATGGCCCCCGGCCTCGGTGCGGACACAGAGTCCGTACTCGGAGGGCTACTGGGCTACGACAGCGCGCGCATCGCGGGATTGCGCGCAGACGGCATCCTCTGAGTCGGGGCGCAATCTATTGCGCCCATCTGGGCGTGATAAATCACGCCCCTACAAGGCTCAATGCACTAAGGCGAGTTACGCGCCTTCGTGGTACTCGTCGTCGACGATGAGCTGGCCGGAGACGACCTTGTTGACCGCGTTGAGGTAGGCCAGGACGCTGGCTTCGACCACGTCGGTGCTGGTGCCGTGGCCGACGGCGGTCTGCTCGCCGAAGTCGACAGTCACCTGCGCTTCGCCCAGCGCGTCTTTGCCTTTGCTGACGCTGTGCACGTTGTACTCCAGCAGGGTGCCGCGCTGGCCCGTGCCCCGTTCGATGGCTTTGAAACACGCGTCGATGGGCCCGTCACCGTCGCTGGATTCGGTCACGACCTCCCCGTTCTTCCGCAGCCCGATGGTGGCAGTCGAGGTGCCGCTGCCGCTGTGCGTCTCCCAGCTTTCGAGCGTGAAGACGTCGTCCTCGACCCCTGTCCGCTCCGCGCGCATGAGCGCGTGCAGGTCGGAGTCGTAGACTTCCTTCTTCTTGTCCGCCAGTTCCATCACCTTCTCGTAGATCGCCGCGAGCTGCTCGGCGTCCACGTCGTAGCCCAGGTGCGTCAGCCGGTCGCGGATCCCGTGCTTGCCGGAATGTTTGCCGAGGACCAGCTCATTCCGGCTGATGCCGATGGACTCGGGGGTCATGATCTCGTACGTCAACTTGTCCGCGATCACGCC
>CBDUXP010000104.1:0-8452 GCA_965371225.1 uncultured bacterium
GCCGCGCCCGATCTGCACGCGCCTTCCCCGGCCCGCGGCCGTCGCCCCGCGCCGGGGCCCCCCGAGCCCCCGGCGCCCGGGCCCTCACCGCACCTCCTGCGCGCGGCGCGCACCAGCGTTTCGACGTGGTACAGAGGCGCCAGGTTCCGCGTCGACACCACCGTCCGGCCCCGCTGCGACGCATCCAGCCCCATGCGAAAGAGCGACTCGTCGTAACCCACGGGGATGACCTGCACGTCCACCGCGGGGGGATACGCGTGCGCGGCCTCCGCCAGATGGTCCGCCACCGCCACGACCCGGTCCACGCCGTGCAGCACCCGCCCGGTCGCGCGCCGTACCGCCCGGCTGCGCTGCGGGAACACGAGCATGTCCGACCCGTGAAGCGACAGCACCACGGGCAGGCGCAACCGCCGCCCGGCGGCGACCGCCAGCATGCCGCAGGGCACGGGGCCGTGCGCGTGGAGTAGCGCGGCGGGCGCGGCGGCGTGCGCCTCGGCAATGGCGCGGATCCCCGCGCGCCGGTACCGGAAGGCCCGCAGCGGAGTGATGCGCAGGTCGCCCAAGCGGGCGTCATGCCGCCCGAAGACGAAGCGGCGCACGTCGACCTGCCCATCTTCGGCGCGGGTCGGACTGTCGCGATACAGGCGCGCCGCCACGGCGACGCTCGCCGTGCCCGCGGCCGCGAGCCGGCCGAGCAGTTGCCGGTAGTTCTGGCCCTCGCGGCGACCGTGCGCGTCGTCCGGATACGCGGGCACCACGTGCAACACGCGCATCAGCCGGCACCCGGCTGGGGCCGCCCGTGGGGGGCACGCCACCGCCCGCGCGTCTGCCACAGGATGCCCGCCGCCTGCGCCACCTGCACCGCGTGCGGCAGCGGATCGCGCCAGCGCCAGTCTGACCGTGCATGCGGATCGACCACGTCCGCAAACAGCCCGCGGGCCGCGGACCAGGAGGTGGCAGCCTGCGCCAGCGCGGCCGGGGCGGGCCAATGGACCCGGACACCACTGGGATAGTCCGCCGGTGGATCCACCGATTCCCCGCCGGCGAGCGCCACCGTCCAGCGCGGGAAGTGCAGCCCGCACGCCAGCGCCAGGTCCAGCGACCCCCAAAATTTCGTGTTGACCTCGAGCAAAACCAGTCGCCCCGACTCCGCCTCGCGCTTGCATTCCACCATAGCCGGCCCGTGCCACTCCAGCCGGTCGAGCAGCGCGCGGCCCACCTCGGCCAGCGGCGCATCGTGCGTCGATTCCGCACTCACGCTAATCCCACCGGTGGCGGGGTACTCGCGCCGGCGGCGGTGCGTGTACGACGCGACGCACCGGCCCCGGTCATACAGCGCAAAGAACCCGACCCCCTCTCCCCGCACGTACTCCTGCACCACCAGCGCGCCGTGGACGGGCAACCAGGAACGGACACGCGCCTCCGCCTCGCCGGGGGTATTCACGTACTGGATGACCCCGGAGCCTTGGGCCGCCTTGACGACGGCCGGAAAGCCGAACTCGGCCAGTTCGCCGGGAATCTCCTGGTCCGGGGCGCAGGTCACGGTGCGAGGCACCGCCAGCCCCGCAGCCGCGGCCGCCTCGCCCACCCGCCCTTTGTGCGAAGCCAGGTCCAGGGTCGGCGTGGGCGCGAGGCAGGTGCGGGCGGGCGCGAGCTGGTCCCGGGCCCGCGCCACCACGCGCGTGGTGAGGTCCTTCAGCGGCAAGACCACGTCGATACGATCGCGCTGGATGATGCGGCAGAGGTGGTCGACGAATCCGCCGGCCGCACTGTCATACGAGCGTCCACGGGCGCACGCGCGTGACCAACAGGCGGCGGCGAGCCAGGGGGCGGGCGACAGCAGGTGCACGGCGTGGCCGGCGGCGGACACGTCCCGCACCACCGGCAGCGCCTGCTTGGCTTGCCCGTCGCACACCAGCACGCGCATCAGGCAGCGGCCGGCTCCGCCCGGAACTCCAACGGGCGTTCCGGACCCAACTCACCAATGGTGAACTCCAGGGCGTCCCCCTCGCGCCGCGTCTCCACGGGCGCCCCCCCGGCAAAGTCCACCCGGTCGGGGCGGACGCCCGCCACCGTAAAGGCGAGGCCCGCCAGAGGCTCGGGCGCGTCGATACGCCACTGCCACGCGGCGCCGTCGCGGCGGACCGTCCAGCGGAGCGCGGCGCGACTGCGCCACCACTCGACGAGGGCGCCGCACGGGCCCAGCCACGCCCCCCCCGCGCGCGCGCGCTGCACCATCCGCTCGTAGGTCAATCGCCAGGGATGCGCGGGGTCGGCGAAGAAGCGCTGATGCCAATCGGCCGCGCCGGCACCGCCGCTCAGGCGCAACTGATCGAGCACGCCGTCAAGCGTGGATTGGACCTGCTGGCTGGTGCTGCACTCCCGGTCGTAAAGTTGCCCGTCCATGAGCACCAGGGGCAGTTCCCACAGGGCCAGGCTCGCTTCCTCCTCCTCGTCCCACGGGTGGTACGGCAAGGCGAGGCCCGACCGGAATCCCGTCCGGTCGCGATAGCTCCAGCTTGTGTCGTACGTCAGGCCGGCCGCCGCCTGCACCCGCCACACCTCAGGCGCCTCCCCCTGGAGAAAGTGCTGGCGCACGCCGCCCACGGATTGCCCAATGCAGTGCTCCAGCGCTTCCCGCTCGGCGGCCAGTAGCGCGGCATCCCGATGGGAGAGGTAGCTCCCGTGCAGGCCCACCTCGCACCCGTGGTCGATCAAGTAGGCACTGCTCCCCCGCACCCGCCCATCGGAGAGGCCATAGTCCGGGTCATAAAGTCTGCTCATCAAACCATTTGTCCTAGCCGACTTACTGTAAAAGTAGAAAGACGACCGCACCCCGAGGGCTTCATCGGCGGCCTGACATTCCTCGACGGCCCAGAAGTCCGCCCGGGCGCCGGCGCGAACCCCGTCCGCGATGGCGGCGATGGCCCGGCCGGGTGCCCGTTGGGCAAGGGCGAGTGCGGCCCGGCGGCCCGCATGCCGGACCTGCTTGAGCAGGTGAACCGGGGTGCGCCGGGCCACATCCACATCGTGGCTGAGCGCCAGCGCCCAGGTCTTGCCCTCCGGGTAGCGCGCCGCCGCCACCCGGGGAATGCCCGCCTCGCGCGCGAGCCAGTCGCAGCACCACCGCAGAGCGGACAACCCATGATTGGCCCAGGGAAACTTCACCAGGTGCTCCGGCTCCCCCGTCCGCGCGTACAAGCCCGCCACCGGATGGCCCGCCAAAGCCAGCGCCCGGTCACGGCCGGCCCCCAACGCCCGCACCAGCAGCGTCCCCAGGTCGCTGCCCACGTACACGGCCGGTTGGCGCCCGCCCCGGGGCTGGAGCCCCACCACGACTGGGGTGCCCGCCGCGGTATGCGCCAGTTCAATCGCCCCCGGCAGGGTGACCGGTTCCTCATACCCCAGCAGCGGAATCGCCGGCCCCGCCTCGTCCAGCGCGTGGGCCAGCACCAGCTCGGTGGGTCGCACGGCGCCCGCGCGGCGCATGCGCCGCGGCAGGTCCGGCCGCCCGTCATCGCTCCACACACTCACATCCGTCCGGGCCAGCCACAGGAGGGGCAACGTCGGGTGGGGTTCGGGCGGGGTCGGCCCCCAGTCGAGCAGAATCGCGTCCGGCGGCGGGGTGGCGGTCAGCGGCTGGACCGGTTCCCAGCCGGACCACTGGGCCAGAAGATTGCCCACGGCGGCGACCGGAGCCGGCACCGGCGTTCCCCCCCACAGCAGGTGCATCGCGACGTGCTTGCGCCCGGCCGGCGGTCAGCGCCGGCCGGCTTCCAGCAGCGCCTCCAGGCGCCGGTTCTCCATCTGCACCCGGTACATCTCCTTGCGGAGCGCCACGAGCTGGGTGCCGATCAGCCCGAGGGACAGGAACTGCAATCCGCCGATGGCCGAGACCACGAACACGGTCACCAGGGGCCGGGTGGGGTTGAACACCTCACGGACGTACGCGGAGAGCAGAATGGCCCCCACCACGAACGCGATGGCGAGGAACGCCACGCCGAGCAGACCGAACAGGAGCATGGGCTTCTCCAAATACGAGAACATCAGATGGCTGCGCACCGTCTGGCCCAAGCGGAACTTGGAGCGCCCCCCGGCGCGGCCCCGCAACTGCGCGGGGAATTCGCGCGCGTGAAAGCCCAGGGCCAGCGCTTTGCTGAGGATTTCCAGGTGGATTTCTTTCCCGTCGGATTCCAAGTCCAGCGCGTCGATCACCTCCCGCTTGTACGCGCGGAACATCTGGGTGACGGTGCTGAAGTTGCCGCTCATGACCAGATTGAGCACCCGATTGCCCAGGCGGCTGATGGCGAGCCGGCCCACCGGCACCCCGGCCGTGCTCCCCCCCGGCATGTACGGGGACGCGAGGGCCACGTGCAGGCCGGGGTACGTCTCCAACGCCTCCACCATGGTGAGGATCAGGGCGGGGTCGTAGCTGAGGTCCGCCTCGATGGTGACCAGATAGTCGCCCCGCGCATGCGCGAACCCGGTGCGCAGGCCGGCGCCGCGGCCCTGATTGGCCGGATGGTTCAGGAGCCGGAAGCGCGGATCCCGAGTGCAGATGGCCTCGGCCGCCGCCTGGGTGCCGTCCGTGCTGCCGTCATTGACGAAGATGACTTCCCAGTCCCGCGGGCTGCCTTCCAGGACTGCGGTGAGCTGCGCCGCCGTGTCCGCGATCGTCTCCACCTCGTTATACATGGGCGAGATAACGGTCAGCATGGGTGGCGCGCCGGTGGGCGCGGGAGCGAATTCGGGCATTTCTTCGCCCGACGGCCGCAGCGACCCGACCATCGGCGTGCTATGGTAGCATGCGCAACAGGTTGACACCAGCGAGGTTGCAACTATCGTGAGCGAACGAACGCACAAAGCGGCGGCCCCCCAGAGTCTCCCGTGCCAGATCCTGACCGTCTCGGACACCCGGACGCTGGAGACGGACAAGAGCGGCGCCCTCATCGCAGAATTATTGCAGGCGGCGGGCCACACCGTGACCGGCCGCAGCGTGGTGCCCGATGATCCCCCGGCCATTCAGGAACGGGTGCTGGCGTGGGTACGCGAGGGGGTGCCGGTGGTGCTGACCAACGGCGGGACCGGGATCGCCGCGCGGGACACCACTTACGAGGCGCTCTCGGCGATCATCGAGAAGCCCCTGGACGGCTTTGGCGAACTCTTCCGGATGCTCAGCTACGAGGAGATTGGCGCGGCGGCCATGCTCAGCCGCGCGGTGGCCGGCGTGGCGGGCCGCACCCTCATCATCGCCATGCCCGGCTCCAGCGGCGGCGTGCGTACCGCCATGGAGAAGCTCGTTATCCCCGAGCTGGGACACCTGGTCCAGCAGATCAACGCGTAAATCACGGAAGGCGGTTGCGCCGCAGGCGCAGAGTCGGGTCCCGGGCCGGGCGGGTACAATGTCGCCTATGCCACGCGTCCTGGTCTGCATCGCGCCGGGGTTTGAGGACATCGAAGCGATCACGCCGATCGACGTCCTGCGGCGGGCGGGGTGCGAGGTGGTGGTCGCCGGGCTGCTGGCCGGGCCGATCACCAGTTCGCGGGGGCTGACCATCTGCCCCGACGCGCCCCTGGACGCGATCGTCCACGAAGAGTTCGATGCCATCGTGTTGCCGGGCGGCATGCCGGGCGCGGCGCACCTGCGCGACGACCCGCGCGTCATCGGGCTGCTGCAGCGGCACGCGGAACGGAACCGGATCACCGCCGCCATCTGTGCGGGTCCCATCGCCCTGCACCAGGCCGGCCTGTTGAAAGACAAAGTGGTCACGAGCCACCCCACCGTCCAGCGCGACTTGACCGACGCGGCGGAGTATTCCGAAGCGCGCGTGGTGGTGGACGGGCAGGTGATTACGAGCCGCGGGCCGGGCACGGCCATGGAATTCGCGTTTCAGCTCGTGGTCGCCCTCTGCGGTGCCGACAAAGCCGCCGAGGTCAACGCGCCCATGTTCGGCCGCATCGACGGCGTGCCGGTAGGCGAGACTTGAACCGCCAAAGTCGCTGAACCGCCAAGACGCCAAGATCGCCAAGGAGGAATAGAGAACCACCAAGACACCAAGAACACCGAGGGTAAGGAAGGAAGAAAGAAAGAAGGAAATCGAAAAACCTTCCACCAAGGCCACGAAGAAATACGAAGATGAGTGGATTCCTCGTGGCACACGGGCTGTTGCCCATCGTGCGCGTTCCTCTTCGTGATTCTTGGTGTGCTTCGTGGACAGTTTCTTGGGGTTCTCTTTTTTGTCTTACCTTGGCGCTCTTGGCGTCTTGGCGGTTCACCGTCGGGGCGGACCCGCGTGTCCGCCCTCCGCGGAGCGACACCCGGGTTGGCCCCTGCACCAGCAGGAGTGCGCCTGCACCGCATGCTACACTCGATCCACGCCGACACCCACCGGCCTCACGTTCGAAAGCACAGCGTCATGAACGCCCAGGCGGCTGCCCCCTCGTCTCGTCCGCTCATCCGGTGGTTGAAGCCCAAGCTGGGCGCGGGTGAACTTCTGGGGACGGCGTGGGCTGCGGTCTGCCTCGCATATTTCGCTCTGCTCATCTGGGCAACGGAACAATCGCCTTTCGAGGAGGCGCTCCAACGTTCCACGATCGATCTAATCCTCACCTGGGATTTCAGAATCTTGATGTGCCTCAGCGTGATAACGCCGGGAGCAATTGCCGGCAGCGTGATTGAGCGTGGCCTCGTCAAGCGCATCGCAACTCACAGGCTCCCATTCCGCCGGCATCGGCTCGGCAGCGTGCTTGGATGCAGCCTGGCCGCGTTTGCGGGCTATCCGATGGCCTTTTTCGCCAGCCTGATGATCGTCGGCCACTTTCCGGTTCTCATTGACTCCTACGTCGGTGGGATGGCGCCTTTGGTGGTATGGCTCTTCGTGATGGGGGCAACTGTTCTGCTCGATATCGTAGGCGCAGCAGTTGGTATGCTGACGGGGTGTGGCCTGCATTGGCTTGGAAGCCTCGTCATGTCCGCCGTGCCGCTGGCCGGGAGTGGATTACCTGATGCCTAAAACTGACATGCAACAGCCGAATGCTCCGCGCCCCATCGTGTACGACATGCCGCTGTACCGGCCGCCGAGCGAGCATGACGCGCTGATCCTGCAGGTGACGCTGGGGTGCAGCAACAACGAGTGCACGTTCTGCGAGATGTACACGAGCAAGCGCTTCGGGGTGCGCAAGGCGGACGAGGTGCTGGCGGAACTGGCGTGGGCGCGGAAAGAAGTCGGCGGCCGCGCGGATCAGCTGCGGAAGATCTTCCTCGCCGACGGCGACGCGTTCCTCCTGTCCTCGCGCCGGCTGCTCCCCATCGTCGACGCGTGCAAGGACGCGTTCCCCAACGCGCGCGTCTCGGCGTACGCGCAACCGTCGAACATCCTGGCGAAAAAGCCGGAAGAGCTGGACGCGCTGCGCGACGCGGGCCTGACGCGGGTGTACGTGGGCGTGGAATCGGGGGACCCGGACACGCTGGAACGCCTGAAGAAGGGCGCGACGGATCGCGAGATCGTCGATTCGATCCTGCTCGCCGAAGAGCACGGCATCGAGGTGTCGGCCACGGTGCTGCTCGGCGTCGGCGGCGCGGACGACGCGGGGATGGAGCGGCACGCGGACGCGACGGCGCGCGTACTCAGCGATGCGAGCCCGACCTTCGCCTCCGCGCTGGTGTGCAGCGTGGCCGAAGCGAGTCCGCGGTTCTACAGGCCCATGCCCGGCGGGTTTGCGCTCCCCGAGCGCGAGGGCACGCTGGTGGAATTGCGCCGGCTCATCGCGGGCATCGCGCCCTTCCGCCCCGTCGAATTCCGCTCGAACCACGGGTCCAACCACCTGGCACTGAAGGGGTCCCTCCCCGCCGACCGCGACGCGCTGCTCGGCGCCATCGATCGCGTGCTCGACGAACTTCACACCCACGGCGACAGCCCGCACCTCCGCCCCGAATCGGCGCGGGGCCTCTGACGGACTGCAACCGCCAAGACGCGGAACAGCACTGAACCGCCAAGGCGCCAAGACCGCCAAGGACGGAAGGAGAAGCTCGAAAACCCTTCCACCAAGGACACGATGACGCACGAAGATGATTGGATTGTTCGCGGCACACGGGCCGTTGCCAATCGTGCGCGTTCCTCTTCGTGATTCTTAGTGTACTTCGTGGATAGTTTCCTGGGTTTCTCTTCTTCGTCTTGCCTTGGCGTCCTTGGCGTCTTGGCGGTTCCAAATTATCTTCGAGCCTTAGACCCGCCGCCAGTCGCTCAAGGGCCGAGCGCGCAGGCCTGGCGCCACGCGGCGAAGCTGGTGTCTCGTTCGTCGGCTGACCAGCGCGGCTCGAAGACGCGGTCCACACGGTGGAGCGTATCGACCGTGGCCTCGTCCCACATGCCGCAACTCTGCCCGGCGAGCAACGCCGCGCCGAACGCGGTGGCTTCCAGCGGCGCCATGCGCTCCACCGGCTGGCCGACCA
>CBDUXP010000105.1:0-8410 GCA_965371225.1 uncultured bacterium
GATCACCGCCAGCGCCACGTTCCGCGCCAGCCGCGTGTCGTGCGCCAGGTACACCCGCTTGCGCGCCCCCTCGCCCAGAAACCGCTCCACCTGATACCGCCCCCCTGCGACGCTCGTAGGCATCGAGGGCGCAGTCGCCGGGGGTGTGGAGGTGGAGAGCACGGGTGCGGCGGCAGCCGCCGCGCCGGCGGATGCCCCGGCGCCGACCTTCTGCCCGCACTCTAAACAGAATTTCGCGGCGGCCGGCAGATCGGTCCCGCACGTGGGACACGCGCTACTGAACGCGCCGCCGCACTCCAGGCAGAATTTGGCGCGGTCCGGATTGTCGTGGCCGCACGCTCGGCACTGCACTCGCCAAAACCCCCTCGTGATCGATCCCCACCTGCGTGAGATCGCCCCGAATTATATACGAGCCGCCACGGTGGTGGCCGCGGCGGTCTACTTCGCAGCGGCGGGGAATCCGGCCGGCGGCACGGGCATGGGCATGGCGGCGATCCATTCGCGTATGAGCGCCGCGCCTTCCTCGTGGACGAGGCGCCGGCCCACTTCGGGCATCATCACGTCGGGTTCAGTGGACTCCATGCGGTACAGGAGAAAGGAGTCGTCGGGCCGGCCGGGGAAAATGTTGATCTTGCGCCCGCCGCTCCCGCGGCCGGTAGCCACCGGGGTCTTGAACACGCCGTACTTCACCGGCGTGGTCTGGCTGGCGCGCAGGTCCAGGCCGCTCGTGTTCGCGGGGCCCCGCGGATTGTGGCAGTGCATGCAGTTCACTTCCAGATACGCGCGCGCCCGGGTCTCCACCGACCCGGTGCCGGGATCATCCCACACGGCGAGGCGCGGCGCGGTATCGAGCGGCGGCGCCCCAGCCAGGTAGCCGGCGCGAGTCCAGCGCACCAACTGGTTTTCCGAACCCTCCGCGTAGGGAAACCTCTTATTCAGGTTCCGCGCGTTCGGCCCGATGGGAGCCATCACGTCCCCGTTCTCGTGGCAGCCCTTGCACTGGTTCATGTTGGGCACCAGATAGTTATTCGTGCGCTGCGTCCCGTTCGTATGCCGCCACTGCACATCGATGTCGGTGCCGGCCACCCTGAGCCGCGCGTCGGTCGTCTCGGCGTTCCACACGTACGGGAGGCCGACCCAACCGTCGGGTTGGTGGATGAGTAGCCGTGTCTCCAACACGCGCTCGCCCTGCGTCGGGTCGCGCAAGTCGTGGGGCATGGCGAACGTCTTGACCAGGATCGTGCCGACGGGGAAGGCGAACGGTTCCTTGGGATCGTACGTTGCCGACGTCCCGGGCGGCATCCACACGAACCGATGCTTTGCGGCATAGTCCGAGAACAACGGCGTTCGGATGTCGTAGGGCAGCAGTCCCGCGTTCGGCGTCTGCGTCCTGCCGTCCCGGAACAGGCGATACTCCGACAGCATCCGGTATGGTCGCCGGCCCGCTTCCCAGTTCACCGGACCCAGCGGGTCGCCGTCCGCCGCGCCCGGTCCCGCCCACACGAGCCCCGCCGCCACCGCGGCGAGAACGGCGCCAACGTATCGGCCGGGTATCAGGCGCGCGATCATGCGGTGCCCGGCCCTACGGCTGATTGCACGCGGGCCGGTGGCCGGTGCGGTACGCGGTGTCAAAGGTGCGCATGGCGTCGGGCATCGCGGCCCGGAGGTTGCGAATGCGCGTCGCGGGCGCCGGGTGGGTGCTGAGGAATTCCGTCGGCCGTTCTCCGCCCGCGCGCGCCATGTTTTCCCACAGCACCACCGCCGCGCGCGGGTCGAAGCCGGCGCGCGCCATCAGGTCGAGCCCGACGATGTCCGCTTCGCTTTCGTGCGTGCGACTGTAGGGCAGCAGGACGCCGACTTGGAGGCCGAGGCCGAGCGCGCCGAGCAGCGCCTGTTGCTCGCCCGCGCCCATGTCGCCCACGAGCGCGCCGGCCAAGGTCAACCCCGCGTTCGCCGCCACGGCGCTGGACACACGCTCGTGCGAATGCCGCGCCAGGACGTGGCCGATCTCGTGGCCAATCACTGCCGCGAGTTGATCCGGCGTGCGCGCGACGGTCAGGAGCCCGGTGTGGACGCCGATCTTGCCGCCGGGTAACGCGAAGGCGTTCGGCGTCGCATCACGAAACACGACGACCTCCCACGCGCCATGGCGCTGGGAGTCTGGCGATGCGGCGACCACGGTCTGCGCGACGCACCGTACGTACCCGTTCACGGCCGGGTCGGTTTCGACGGGCTTGTCCTGTTGCAGTTGGTCAAACGCCTGCTGGCCCAGCGCGGCCATCTGGGTGTTGGACACGAGCATGAGCTGCGCCCGGCCGGTGGGGGAGGTGGCGCACCCGCCGAACGCCAGCAGCGCAGGCAGCAGAAGCGCGGAGAGAGGGGAAGGGCGTGGCCAAGACTTCACGGGGCTGCGTGCTCCGTTCCCATGATACCTCCGCCGCCTGCCACGGCCGTCGCCGTCAGGGCGCGACGTAGGTGCGCAGGCTCCAGAAGTGGCTGAAGGCCCCGGCCAGCACGCAGACGTGCCAGATTTCGTGAAAGCCGATCCAGCCGGGAAGCGGGTTGGGCCACCGCAGGGCGTAGATCCCGGCGCCGACCGTGTAGCACACGCCGCCTACGACGAGCCACGTGAGCGCGTGCGGGGAAAGCACCGCGGTGACCTGGGGCAGCACCAGGACCCCGAGCCAGCCGAGCCCCAGGTACGTGAGGACGGAGAGCCACCGGGGCGCGCGGGTCCACACCACCTCAAAGGCGACGCCGCCGAGCGCGAGGGTCCACACGGCGATGAGCAGGCCCCGGCCGAAGCCGCCCCCCAACAGCAGCAGACAGATGGGGGTGTAGGTCCCCGCGATGAACAGATAGATCGACACGTGGTCGAGCTGCCGCAGCCGGGCGATGGCACGCGGGGAGACGGGGAGGGAGTGGTACAGGGCGCTGGTGACGAAGAGCAGGATCATGGTGCCGCCGAAGACCACCAGCGGCCAGAGGGGGGCCGTGGGGTTCCCGGTCTTGGCTTTCATTACGAGCCACACGAGGCCACCGGTCGCCAGTAGCGCGCCGGCGAAATGACTGAGCCCATTCACGGGCTCGCGGATCCACCGCCGAATGTGCGCCGCGTCCACCAGGGTACCGGGCGTTACGCGACGGCGCTCTCGACGGGCGCGGGGGGCGGGGGGGTGCGGCGGCCGAGGAGGAAGCGCGCGAGCGCCGCCAACCGCGGCTGCAGGTCGTCCACGATGATGGCGTAAAAGACCGGGATGTAAATCAGGGTCAGGATGGTGGCGAAGGTCAGGCCGCACGCGATGGAGATGGCCATGGGGCGGAGGAAGTCGTCCACGCCGAGCACGCCGATGGCCATGGGCATCAGGCCGGCGATGGTGGTGACCGAGGTGAGCAGGATGGGGCGCAGCCGCACCATGCCGGACCGCACGATGGATTCCTGTTTGCCACTGCCGGTTGCGCGGCTGCGATTGATGAAGTCCACGAGGATAAGGGAGTCGTTCACCACGATGCCCACGAGCGCGATGACCCCGATGAGCGACATCATGCCCAGCGGCTCATCGAGCAGGAGGAAGCCCACGACGACGCCGATGAAGCTAAAGGGCACGGCGGCGAGCACCACGAGGGGTTGGATGAAGCTTTTGAACTGTGTCCCGAGAATCATGTAGATGAGGACGGCCCCGATGAAGAACGCCTGGAAGAGGGACGCGACCGATTCGTTCGTCTCCTCGTACTCGCCCCCGAAGTGGAAGTCGTACCCCGGGTACGCTGCGAGCCGCGGCTCGAATGCCGCCTTCAGCGCCTCGTTTACCCGCTGGCTCGTGGTCACGTCATCGTCCACGTTGGCGTAGACGGTCACCGTTCGCTCGCCCTGCCGCCGGATGATCCGCGCCAGGCCCGGCTTGCGGACGGTGCGGGCGACATTGGTGAAGGGGACGCGCTCGCCCTGCGCGTTCACGATCTCGAGCCATTCCAAGTTCGTGAAATCTTCCCGCGCGGCCTGGTGGTAGCGCACGCGGACCGGCACGTCCTCGTCATCGTCGTAGAACGCGGTGGCTTCGACGCCGAACAGGGCGGCGCGGGCGGTCTCGGCCACGCGGCGCAGGTCCAGCCCGGAGAGGTGTGCCTTCTCCTCGTCCACGAGGATCTGCACCTCGTCCTTGCCGGCCAGGAAATTGTCCCGCGCGTCGGACACCCCGGGTTGCTCGGCCAGAAAGGCCCGGACCTGGGCGGACAGCTCGCGCAGGGTCTCGAAGTCCGGGCCGCTGATCGCCAGTTCTACTGCTTCGCCCGCGGCCGGGCCGATGAACTCCTCATGGAAGATCACGTTGCGCAGGACGGGGTAGTCGGCCACGATGCGCCGCAGCTCGCTTATGATGTCCTTGCTGGAGCGGTCGCGGTCCGTGTGATGCACGAGGTCCAGGTCCACCCGGCCGGCGTTGCTGACGTAGGCGCGTTCGGCGCGCCACCCCTTACTCCCCACGTTCGTGAAGACCCAGTTGTACTCCTCCTTCGGCAGGTTCATGCTGGTGGCTTCAAGGATGGTCGCGGCCTTGAGCGTCTCCTCGAGCTTCGTGCCTTCCGCCACTTCGAATTGCACTTCCACGTTCGATGCGTCACGCCCGCCGAACAGGATGATCTCCAGCCGTCCGCTCTTCACCAGCCAGATCGCCCCGGTGGCGGCCACGAGAACGCACCCCACAACGGCGTACCGGCGCCGCAGGCACCACCGCAGCAACCGCGCGTAGCGCGCCATCAGGCTGCGCAGCCACTGGCGCCGCTGGCTCGACTGCCCCGCCGCCACCGCCTGGGCACGCCGCGGCGGAAAGTCGTACAGGTGCGACGGCAGCACGAACAGGCATTCGACGAGCGAGCAACCGAGCACAATGATCGCCGTCTTGGGAATGAACGCCATGTACTTGCCGAGCCAGCCGGACATGAGCATGAGGGGGAGAAAGGCGGCGATCGTGGTCAACACTGCGGACACGACCGGCCAGAAGACTTCATTGACCCCCTTGATGACGGCGGCCTCCCGTGATTCCCCCTGCTCGTAGTAGCGGTACACGTTCTCCGTAACGACGATCGCGTCGTCGACGATCATGCCGAGCACGATAATGAGGCTGAAGAGCACGAGCGAATTGATCGTGATGCCGACCAGGTTCAGGATGACGAAGGCGAAGAGGAGGGAGAACGGAATCCCGGCGGCGGTCATGATGGCGGGCCGCGTCCCGACGAACGCGTACAGGCAGCCGAGGACCAGCACCAGGCCGAGCAATCCGTTGCTGTAGAGGCTCGACAGGCGCTTCTCCAGCTCCTCGGCCGAATTGTGGAATTCGACGATCTCCAGGCCCGGGGGCAAGTCCGCGCGGTGCGCCGTCGCGACCCGCCGGGCGGTGGCCACGATATCCAGCGCGTCGCCGCCAACCACCTTGTGCAGTTCAAAGCGGACGGACGGCTGGCCATTAATGCGGCCGAGCGTGAGCGGCTTTTCGAAGGTATCGCGCAGGGTCGCCACGTCGGACAGGTACACGTGCTCGCCGTACGGCCCCCGCTTGACGACGAGCGAATTCAGGCCGGTGATCGTGCCGACCTCCCCCACGGTGCGCACCAGATATTCCTGCGCGCCGCTCTCCACCGTCCCGCCGGAGACGTTCTGGTTCGCCCGCTGCAGCGCCACGATCACGTCCTGCAACGCCAGGTTGTAACTGTGCATGGCGTGCGGGCTGATCTCGACCCAGATCTCCCGCTCCCGTTTGCCGACCACCTCGACACGCTCCACCCCGGGAATGCGCTTCAGGTCATCCTCCAGGTCGCGCGCGGCGCGCTGCAGGACGGCCTCCGGCACCTGGCCGTTGAGCGCCAGATCGATGACCCGCGAGTTCCCGAACCGGAAGGACTTCACGACGGGCGCCCCCACCTCGTCCGGCAGGTCCGGGGTGGCGCCGACCTCTCGTTGCAGCTCCTGCAAGCGCAAGTCGTAGTCGCTGACGTTCGGGTTGAACTCGACGAACAGGCGCCCGCGCCCCTCGGACGAGACGGAGGTGATCGTCTTGATCTCCTGCACCGTGTCGATGCGGTCTTCGATGGGCACGATGACCAGCTTCTCGACCTCCCGCGGCGACGCGCCGGGATACGCCACGGTGATCTGCGCGTGGGTCGCCCCGATGTCCGGCCACTCTTCTTTGATCATCGTGGTGAACGTGCCCACCCCGGCGACGAGCACCAGCACCACGCCCATGTTCACCAGGACGGGTTGGGAGATCGAGAACTTCGGGAGGTTCATGGCTCGGACGCGGCGGGCGCGATCTGGACCGCTTGTCCATCCGACAGCAGGCCGACGGAGTCCGCAACGATCTGCGTGCCGGCCGACGGTCCCCGCACCACCTGGGCGCGGCGGCCTACGCGCAACCCGAGCGTCAAGGGCGTGGCCCGGACCACCGGTCCGTCCGCTGTCCGGTCAATGACGAAGACGTGCGCGGCGCCGTCGGCGTCTGCCACCGCGTCCAGGGGGACGACCAGGGCGTCAGGCAGGGCACGGGTCACGATGCGTACGCGCGCGGCCATGCCGGGCCGCAGCCCCTGCGCGGCGGCGTTCGGGATGCGGAGTTCGGTCCGGTAGGTGCGCGTCACTTGCGTCGCTGTGGGACTGACGCTGTGCACCTGGCTCGGGAATTCCATGCCGGGGAACGTATCCACCGTCACCCACGCCTCCTGCGCCGGCCGGACCCGCGCGACGGCCAGTTCCGAGAGGTAGACGACCGCGCGCAAGACGTCCACGCTCACAATCCGCGCGACGGGCGTGCCGGGCGCCACCCACTCGCCGACCTCGACAAACGTTTCGCTCAGTTCCGCGGCCCGGGGGCTGGCGAGGGTGGTCTTCGCGATGCGCCGCCGCGCCAGGTCGCGCTGGGCCCGCGCTTCGTCAATCTGGGCGCGGCGCATTTCCTCGGCAAACCGCATACTGTTCGCCTGCCGCTCGGGCGTGAGCCCCTGAGCGTACAAGCTGGCGTCCGTCTGCATGTCCTCCCGCGCTTTGGCATGCGCCGCCTGCGCGCTGACGAGGGCCGCTTCGGCCTGCGCCAGCGCCAGCGCCAGGTCCGTGTCATCCAGCTCGACCACCGGCGCGCCGGGCTTCAGGACGATCCCGATGGGCTCGGCCACGTATCGCACAGTGCCCCCGACTTCGGCGGTCAGGGTAATATCCGCGTCCGCCTTCAGGATGCCTGTCGCCAGCGCGTGATCCGTGAACCGCTCGACCTGCAGTGCGTAGACCTCCACGGGGATGCGATACTGCGCGGGCCGGGCCGCCGCTTCCGCCTCGGACTGCCCAGCTCGGCCACAGCCTGGCAGCGCGAGGGCGACCAGGCTCAGCCCCCACAGCACGCGCTGGGGTATCTCGTGCACCCTCATGGTCCACGCTCCCCTTCACCGTTTTGCGTCACCACGTCGTCCACGGCGGCCGCAAAGATAGCGCGCAATCGCTGGAGCGCGCCGTGCAATGATCCGAGTTCCTCCGGGGGCACCCGGCGCAACCGATCCAGCGCACATTGCACCACCGACGGCGCGGCGTGCTCCACATAGCGCCACCCCGCCTCGGTCAAGCCCACATCCACGCGGCGCCGGTCGGCGGCGGAGCGCTGGCGTTCCACCAGCCCTTTGGCCACCAGGCGATCGATCATGCCGCTCGCCGTGCTGGGATGCACGTAGAGCCGCGTGCTGAGCGTGCCCATAGAGTGCGGTCCGTCCGCCAGCGCCTGCAGCGTGCGGGTCTGCGCGCCCGTGACGCCGTCTTCGTGGCCTGGCAGGAGGTCCCCCCGCGCCTGCATCACCTTAATAAAGTACGCAAAGGCCTCATAAATCTCGCCCACTTGGCGCGTGGCAGCGTCGGTTTCCTGAGGAGTGGTCAGATTGGCCATATTGTTGGTATCCAAACTATTGGTACACAAAATATAACATGGGATGGGGCCCGCCGCCAGGGGAGCGCCGGTGCCTCACGTACCGTACGGAGGGCGGGCGCAAGAGATTCAGGCGGGCGGGAAGCGGTCGCGACCGTGCGAAAGACGCCCCTGACGAAGCCGGGGGGTAGGTGTGGCCGGGGCCGGCTGGGAACGCTGGAGCGGGGCTACCGGAGGAAGGGGGCCAACGCCGCCCAGGTGGCTGCGTCGACGGCGCCGGTCGCCTCGAGCCCGTGGGCCGCTTGGAAGCGCTTCACACTGGCCTTCGTCTTCGTGCCGTACTGGCCCCGTTCACCCTTGACGACAAATCCGGCCCGGCTCAACGCCTGGTGGATGTCCGCTACAGTCGCGTCCGGCTTGGGGCCGGGCGCGTCGTGGGCTTCTATGCGGGCCACCGGAGCGGCAGAGCTGGGGGCGCGTGCCTGTTGCACCCGTTTGGGTTTCGCCGCCTGAGC
>CBDUXP010000106.1:0-8260 GCA_965371225.1 uncultured bacterium
GCCCCCACCCCCGCCGCCGCCGCCGCAGGTGAGCACCGTCAGCGCGGCGGTGAACAGGAGCAGGCGCACCGGAAGCAGCACGCCGCGGAGACGGCGAATCCGGCCCGCCAGCAGCGCCGGCACTACCAGCAACAACGCCAGGGGCGTGACCCCGGCCGCGGTCGCCGCGGTGTCGACGCCGGCGCGCACTTTGTCCAGATCGATCTCGTACGCCACCAACAGTTGGACCACCTCGCCCGGCTGGAGGAGGTACACGTCCTCGAAGACCACGGCGGCGTCATCCCCGTCCTCGACACATTCGTCCCCGTAGCAGGAGATGCCCACTGGCAAGGCGAAGGGGCCGGTGGCTTCGATTGCGCCGTCCTGATGTCTGGCCGGGTCCGCGTCGTTCCGGTCGATGTAGAGTTTGACGTTGTCGATCGCGGTGGGGTCCGCGAAGCCGGTCTCGCGGAACACGATCCGTTCGAGGAGGATCGGTTCGTCGAACGACGCGCCGATGCGGAGGCCCAGGACGACCTCGTCCAGCACATCCGTGGTGAGCACGCGGGCCGGCTCCGGATCGGGGAGCCCCAGTGCTGCGGCGTGCAGGGCTTGGCCGGGGCCGGTGGGCAGCGTGAGGATCTCCACCACGGTGAAATTGAACCGGCGCTGGCGCCGGAAGGGCACCGCCTCCTCGAACCGGTCGGTCGGCGCGATGTCGAGCACTTCTTCTTCCGGCGGGACCCGCGTGCCCACGACGCTGCCGACGGACAGCCGGCCGTCGTACGCGCCACTGCCCGCGTACTCGCCGAAATAGTTCGCGTAGATGCCGTCGCCGGCTCGGGCATCCCCATGCCCGTGTTTGCCGTCATCGAACAGCTCGATTTCCAAGACCCGGGAATCGGGCCGGGTGATGGTGCCCCGCACGGTGGCGCCGGTCACGGCCGTGCCGTCCGCCCCGACGGCGGCTTCGATCAAGACGGGTTCCGGCGAGAGGGCCACAAGGGGCGTGGTGGTGACGGTGAACTGCACCCGCTGCCGGGGATCTTCGGCGCGCACCTTGAACGTTTGCGGCGCCAGGGTCGCGATGGCGTCCACCTGCATCTGCCACGTGCCGGACGGGGGCGTCAGAATCTGGTAGGTCTGCGACGTGCCGATCTGCTCGAACGTCACCCCCGGGTCCGTGGGGGCTACCGGGGTGCTTTCACCCGGGCGGAAGAGATTCAGGTTCAGATCCCCCTCCGTCCAACTGAGGCGGACGATCAATTCCCGCACGAATTCGTCCACGAAGACCCCGGGGCCGTTCGCGTCCTCGATGATGACACTCTCTCCGGGGGCGATCTCGTCATCGACTGCCAGGAGTTCAGGAAGCGGCGCACCCGAGAGCAGCAGAATCAATGCGGGCAGATCGCTCACGGACACGGCGGTGGCGGAGACGCCGCCCGTCATTTCCGCGATGTCTTCCAACAAGGGGGTGGTGATATCGGTGCCGATGGCGATCGTGTTGACCGCGATGCCTTCATCGATCAGCGCTTGCACGGTGCCGGCCACGATCGGGTCATCCCCCTGATTGTGATCGCCATCCGCCAGGAGCACGATCAATTCATCCGGAAAACGTGGGGTCGCCAGGATTTGTTGCAGGGCCGCGTTCAGCCCATCGGTCACATTGGTTGAGCCAAAGGCCACGAGGCCGTCGATGGCCGAGCGGGCCGCTGCGCGGACGCTCTGACTCAGCAGGGGTTGCACGGGAAAGTCCACCGTCGCATCGGTCGCGAAGGACACCACCCCCAGCAACTGGCCGATGGGCGCATTGTCCACCACCAGCCTGGCGCCGATCTTGGCCAGCCCGATGCGGTTGTCGATCAGCATGCTTCCGGACCGGTCCAACACCAGCACCAGCTTGTCCGGCGGCGGCGGGATGGGGATACACCCGGTCGAGAAGATCCAGGTAACGCCGGGGATAAGGGGGATAAACCCGGTCAGGTCATCTTCGGGTTCCCCGAACGGCAGGAAGACGGGCAGGCCCCGCTCCGCCATGTTGTCTTGCAGCGTTTCCCAGGTCGACGTTCCATGCCGCACCTGCTGCAGGTTCCGAACGAGAATGTCTTCATCCTCGGTCCGGCCGCGCACGGTCTGCGGGGAGAAACCCGTGTAATGCGCCGTGGCGATGCCGCCGGCGCTCGGCGTGCAGAATTCGGTGCGCAGCACGCGCGGGGATTCCGGATCGCCGGGGTCCAGGGTCGCCACGGTCGTCGCGCCGCCGTCCATCACGCACGCGGGGCCGCGGTTCTCCGGCGCCGCACAGAAGAAGGCTTCCACGGGGACGTCCAGGGAAGTCCCGGCCGGCAGCACGAGCTGCGTGGCCGCCCCGTTGTGCTCGTACTCCAGCCCAAACGCATACCGGCCGATCTGTTGCACTAGGCCCAGCTGGCCAAACACGGAGTCGCCGGTGGCCTTATGCGTGCGCGAAATATAGATGTGGCGGCCGCGTTCGCCCAGACCCAGCACATCGGCGCGGGCTCCTTCGGTCTCGCCGCTGACGATCACGTCCGCGATTTCCCGGTCCAGAGGACACCCGCCCAGCAGCAGGGTGATCTGACCGAACTGGACCTGCTCTTCCGTGGCGTTATAGAGGAGGGCGGAACTGGCGTTAAACAGGTCGAACCAGGTACTGGCTTCGGCCTCGTCCACCGGAAAATCGAAGTAGACGGTCAGATTCAGGAAATACGGCGGTCCAGGGGTGGCATCATCCCGGATATCGCCGAGGCCCGCGCGAGCCACGTGCGGGCTCCCAAGTACTACGAAAAGCAGCGCACCCGCTGCGACGAACCGCTTGAACCTCATGTCCCCCGGCCTCCTCATACTGCCTGCGGAGGGGCTTCCCCCTTGCAGCAAACCGGCTCAGCCCCGTCCCGGAGGCTGACACATTACCTCGTGTCTAGGGGACGCCGTACGACGCAGTGGGCGGCCCAACCAACCAGTCGAGCTACAGCGACAGCAGAATTGGTGCTAAACAGGTAATTTCTGTTTCAGCACATACACGCGGAAACGGCCCAAATCCTCTCGATTTGCTGAGGCTTTGCGCCTCCGGCCGCCGCTTCCTCCCAATGCACACCGTGCCCCCGACACACTGGCACGCTATCACTGCCCTCGCCCCCTGTCAAGAACGCGTTCCACGCATCCCCCTGGGTTGGGACAATCCCCAACTCGCACACGAGTATACGCTTACGCGCCTGGGAACCGCAGGCGAACTGCGCGGAATTGGGGGACGGTGAGGGCCGCGGCTGTGCCCGGTCGGACCCTTGCAGAGAATGCGCGGATGCCCCTGGCCACCACGCGAGTGCTTGAGGAACTGGCAGCGAATGCCTGACCTGCGCCGGTAGTCCGGGTGGTCGACGGGTGGCGGCTGCGGTTCAACTGGGGGAAGACGGGGCGCGCGCGGCGCGCGTTCACCCGCGCGGGTGGTATTTCGTGTGTGCGGACTTCAGCCGGTCCTGGCTCACGTGGGTGTAGATCTGCGTGGTAGAGATGTCCGCATGGCCCAGCAACTCCTGCACGCTGCGCAGGTCGGCGCCCCCCTCCAGCAGGTGGGTCGCGAAAGCGTGCCGCAGGCTGTGGGGGCTCAGCGTGCGCGGCAGTCCCGCCGCCTGCAGCGCCCGCTTCACGGTCTGCCACACCCGCTGACGCGAGAGCGGCCGGCCGCGCGCGCCGAGAAACACATGCTCCTCCGATGCGGGAGCCCGCGACTCAAGATACCGCTCCAGCGCCCCGAGCGCCCGCTGCCCGAGGGGCACCTGCCGCGTCTTGCTCCCCTTGCCGGTTACGCGCACGAACCCGTCCGCCACGCGCAGGTCGCGCCGGCGCAGGTCGACCAGCTCGCTGACACGCAGGCCGCACCCGTACAGCAGGGTCAGAACCGCGCAATCGCGCACGCCGTCGGCCGTCTCCCCGTCCGGCGCAGCCAGGAGCCGCTCGATCTGCGCCCGCGACACCACCGGCGGGAGGGGCTGGCCCGTCCGCAGCGGCTCCATCAGGTCGGTGACATCCGTGGGGATCAGCCCCTCCGCGGCGCAGAAGCGGTGGAGGCGGCGAATGGCCACCTGACGCCGGCGCAGGGTGTTCGCGGCCAAGCCGCGGGCCTTACAGGCGTACAGGTAGTCGATGACGTCCGTCCGCTGCACGGCCGCCAAGTCCGCATGACCGTGGGTGTCCAGAAACGCCAAATAGTCCGTGAGGTCCCGGCGATAGGCGTCGCGCGTGTTCTGCGCCAGCCCGCGCTCCACGCGGAGGGTGTCCAGAAAAGTCTGCAGTGGGGCGTGCATGCGGCGCGGCGGGCACCGGTGGGGCCAGTGTACCATCCCGAGCACTCCCGGAATTTGACACGCTGCGGAAAGCATCGATTACCATAGAGGTACGGTACCCGCCGTGGCGGCTCCGTGAGGGGGGTCCGCGTGCACCAGGGCCGGCGACAGCCGAAGGAGACCGTCATGAGCGACACGCAGCAAAAGATAGGCAGCTTGCCCGAGGTGGAAGCGGCCTGGAACTACCCGTTGTTCGACGCCATGTTCAACCGGCGGTCCCGCCGCTTCGGGGCCGGCATGGAAATCGACGCGGGGCCGAACCAGTTCAAATCGAAGCTCGATCCCCAGCCCCTGAGTGAGCTGGAAGAGGCGATGCTGGTGGCGGCGGCGACCGGCATTACCGGCACGAACCTGGCCGACATGCCCTATCCCGGCCTCAACTGCAACACCATGATGCAGTTCACGGGCCGCACCTACGCGAGCCCCTGCGCCAACCACGGCACGGAACTGTTCTTCACGAACGATTCCGGTTGCTACATGGTGAAGCTGCGCGACGTGCAACCGGAAAACATGCGCGAGTACGCGAAGCTGGACGATCGCGAGAAGATCCTCTACATGTACCGGGAGAACCGCGTGAAGCTCAGCGACGAGCGGCTCGACATGCCGCGCATGGTACCGGCCATCTTCTCCTTCAACCTGTACAACGTGAACCAGCCGGGTTCCACCCTGTTCATGCCGGTGACCGATCTGTCCCTGGAGTACATCAACCTCCTGCTCCTCATGACGGATGAGCCGTACTGCATGAACTTCGTGGACGACCTGAACGACCACTGCAACATGGGCACCGATGAGTTCGTGAAGAGCGGCTACCTCAAGGAGGAACTCGTCTACACCATGACCGGCATCGAGCGCAGCATCACCGCGCAGATCGCCGGCGCGGAAGAAGCGTTCATGGGGCAGAACATCATGCTCGCCGAGCAGGCCATGGGCCTGGGCGGCTGGCTGTTCGGCGGCTTCACGGGCATGATCGCCATGGGCGGCACCCCGTTCGCCAAGGGCCTCGAATTCCGCCACACCTTCGGCAAGGGGAAGAACCCCACCCCGGTCCCGGTGGGGCGCGACGGCCTCATGGAGGCCTTGGTCCCGCCGTACGTGAAGGACATGGACGAGGCGGTGGACAAGGTCGTGGACCTCAAGTTCGGCAAGAAGGGCCTGTTCGCCGCCGGTGGCGGCGCGAACCCGCACGCCGACCGCAAGCACTTCGAAGACGGCACGCCGCGCATCGGCGAGCGCGCCATCGCGGCCACCAAGGCCATCTGCAATTACATCTGGGAGACGTACGGCCGCTTCCCGGCCACTGCCGAGCCCATGCAGATGCTCATGTGGATCCAGTCCCATCACATCGACATGGAGTTCTACGACACGTACTACAAGGACGGGGCGTACACGGACACGCAGCGCCGGCATCAGGAACTCTGGCACAACGGCTGCGACCACTGAGGTGAGGGTACGCGCCGCCGCGATTGCGCCCGGCGCGCGTGAGGGGAAGAATGTAACCGCAGATGGACGCGGATGAACGCTGATGGTGTTCAGCCCGGTCCGCGTCGCGTCGCCGCCTCTATCTGCGACTATCTGCGTGCGACCGCGGTTTCATCTTCCGCGGATCCAGTAGGGGGAGGGCATCGTGATTAAAGTCGTATCGCCGACCGGCGAGTTTCCCATGAGCTTCGAGAGCGCGCACGTGGAAGGCGACTCGCTCGTGCTCGTGGGCAAGATGGGCATCTGGAAAGCCTCCACCCACATGTCCGCCACCGACATGCTCGGCATGCTGCCCCTCATGCTCAAGCCCAGCATTCTCTGGTTCCTCCTCAAGCTCCCCTTCCTCGCCCTCAAGGCCAAGTTCGGCAGCAGTAGCTGAGGAGGGCCGGACCGGCGTATCCGGCGAGGACCGCGGGTGCGATGAATTGTGCCCTTACGAACTGGCCGACGTGGCCGGTTCGTGCGTAGGGGCGGACCTGCGTGTCCGCCCGTGCACGCGGGCGCGCTGAATCGCACCCCGACGTATGAACGAAAGCTGCGAAACCGTGCGTAGGGGCGATCCTCGCGATCGCCCACTGCGCGCAACGGGATCGGCAGCCGGTGCGGTGCTACCGCTGGCGGGTGGAGCGGCGGAGGACCTTCCCCCCGGAACTCATCACCCCGACGGTCGTGCCCTCCGTGACCTCCAGCGCCTTGCGCGTCGCCGCAGGGTCGGCACCGGCGATGTACACGGACCGCCGGTAGCCCCGGAGGTTGCGGATACCGTTCCGGATGGTCCTGGCGCTTTCCACCTCGATCGCGCGGCGGCCCGTCAGGATGTCGGCGCCCCGCCCACGGTTGTACTCGGTCCGTTCCCGTGTGGCGATCCGGCTAGCTGTTCTGTCGTGTGTCGATGGCATGGTGGCCTCCCAACAACGTCCGTTTCGGCAAATACTACTACAGACTGTAGTCCAATACGCACACAATCCTACCACATGTTGTGGTTGGCGACAAACGCCATACATTTTGTAGACGCACATGAGACTTGCACCCGGTTTCCCCGTGCGGCATAGTTCGCCTCGTATGAAGATCAGGTGGATCTGGATGCTCGCGGCGGCCGTGGGGCTCGCTCCGCTACCGGCCCGCGCGGAACTGGACTACCGCGGCGTTGCGGTCGGCCTGTGGGGCAGCAACCCGAACACCACGTACCTGCCGCAGTTCCGTGAGGTCCAGTCCCTGGGCGCGAACGCGGTGCTGTTCCCCGTGCTGCTGTACGTCGACACGGTCGCCGGCTCGACGGTGTACCCCATCGACGGCCGCACGACGCCGGACGCGGTGCTGCGGCGCGCCGCCCGCGAGGCGCAGGAACTCGGACTACGCACCGCGCTCATGCCCGTGGTGCGCATCGAGCACCGGGTGGACCGCGAGTGGCGCGGCCAGTTGGCGCCCGTAGACCGCGACGCGTTCTTTGCGAGCTACGGCGAGATGCTGGGGCGCTACGCCGCCCTCGCGGAGTCGGTGGGGGTGGACCTCTTCCTCATCGGCAGCGAGCTGGCGTCGCTGGAGGACGCGCCGCACTGGGGGCCGCTCATCGAACGCGTGCGCGCCGCCTACCACGGCGCGGTCAGCTACTCCGCGAACTGGGACCACTACGAACACGTCCCCTTCTGGTCCGCGCTGGATGCGCTTGCACTGACCGGCTACTACGAACTCAGCGACACTTTCGACCCCACGCAGGCGCAACTCACCGCCTCGTGGCAGGCCGTGCGCGCGAATCTGGAAAGCTGGCAGGCGCAGCATCCGGGCAAGCGCATCATCTTCACTGAGGTGGGCTACCCCGCGCAGGACGGCGGCGCGGCCACGCCCTGGGACTACACGCTGGCCAATCCCGTCGACCTGGAAGAGCAGCGCATGTGCTACGAGGCGTTCATCACCACGTGGCGCGGCCACCCGGCCCTCGCCGGCGTGTTCTTCTGGGAGTGGACGGGCGCCGGCGGCCCGCAGGACGGGCACTACACCCCGCGCGGCAAGCCCGCCGCCGCCGAAATGCGCGCGTACTTCACGGACGACGCCGCAGCAGCCGGTCCCGCGGAATAGGCCCCCGCAGAGTACCGGGCCCCGAATGGCCGCGCGCCCACGGGTGTCAGGGAAATGACCGTGGGCGCGCTCCCCAAAACGGGGCGCCGAACGGGGCCGACCGTCCGGTGGCAGCTCAGGAACTCACACGATCCAAATACGTTCCAGCATGGTGGCGATGCGCTCTTTGTTGCTGGCGATCCGCCGGGTGTTCGACTCGATATCCAGCAACAAGCTGATCCGCGCGTGCACCCCCAACAGCAAGATGACCCCCACGAGGCCGGTGGCGAGAATGGCAACCAGCGCGAGCCCCAGGTGCTGCCAGCTCTCCCACGTGATGCTGACCGCCGCCAACAGGGCCAGCGTCGCCAGCCCCTGCACCCCGT
>CBDUXP010000107.1:0-7858 GCA_965371225.1 uncultured bacterium
ATGTCCTGGGTGATGATGATGGCCCCGGTAATCCGCTCGTCGCTATCCCGCAGCGGTGTCAGATAGCACTGGAAGACGATGGGTTTGCCGCCGTGCACGCCGAAGCTGGTCTGCATGCGCAGTTCGAAGGACGCGGTCGCCCCCTCGTCGATACAGCGCTGCACGTGGGCGGACGCGCCCGATTGCCGCAGGTCCGGATCGGTCAGCAGGTTCACATGCTCCGCGAAGACCTCCCGCGACGGGGCGCCGACGAGATCGAGCGCGTGCTGGTTCGTCTCGATGATTTGGCCTTCCCGGTTGCAGACGATCACCCCAATGGGGGCGTGGTCGACCAGCGACCGCCACCGCCGCTCGCTTTCCCGCCGGGCCTCGTCCGCGCGCTTCGAGGCGCTCATATCCTCCACGGTGCCTTGACAGCCCCGGACCTCCCCGCTTGGGTCGAGCAGGGGCGCGACGTGGATACGCTGATTCACGAGCTTGCCCCAACTGGTGGTGTAGCTGTACTCACCGTCCAGGTTCTGACCGGTTTCCATACAGCGTCGGAAGAGGTCCGCGACGCCGCCTTTCACGAGCGCGCGCGTACTCAGCGCATTCTTGCCGGTGATCGCCTGCACATCGGGCGCGCCCAGCATCTCCGCCATGCGCGCATTCATGGTGAGCACCCGCCCGTCCGTGTCCACCGAGAAGATGCCCAGGGGGGAATCCTCCACCAGCCTGCGGTACCGCTCCTCGCTGGCGCGCAGCGCGAGCTGTGCACGACGTTGTTCTGTGATGTCCCGGACCGTGCCGATCATGCGGACCGCCCGCCCGTCGCTGGCCCGTTCAGTTTCCCCCTGTTCGCTGACGATGCGCTCCGTCCCGTCGGGCCGGACGATCCGATGCTCGAAGGCGTAGCTTGGTTCACCTCGCAGGCCCGCATCGACGGCCTCCTGGGCCAGGTGCCGGTCGTCCGGATGGATGCACTGCAAGAAGCCTTCAATGGTGGAGTTGAAATCGGCGGGAACCACGCCGAGGATCCCGTATAGTTCGTCCGAGAAGTGCACGGTATTGGTGGCGATGTCCCACATGCCGCTGCCCACGTGCGCGACCTGCTGGGCCCGGCGCAGGTGCCGTTCGCTGCGGCGCAGGGCCGTGTCCGACCGTTTGCGCGCCAGGGCGTTCCCCACGATTTGCCCCAGGATTCGCAGCAGCGCGATATCGTCCTCCGACCACGCGCGCTCCTCGCGCTCCGCGGCAAAACCCAGGAGGCCCACCATCTCTCCGGACAGCAACAGGGGGAGGATGACGATGGACTTCAAGCCCGCCTGTGTCCCCAGCAGGTGTTTGCCGGGCAAGTAGTCCCAGAGCGCGGCCACGCTGTGTACTTGGAGAATGTCGCCGCCGCGCAAGAGGGTCCAGCCCGGTCCCAGGTCCGTACGAATGTTCGTGAACAGGGCCTTCCGCGATGGGCGGTCTTCCTGCCGGAGGTCGTGCGTTAAGGTCCCGGTGGCACCGTCGTCGGAGGTTTCAAAGACGAACGCACTTTCGTCGCCGGTGAATTCCATCACCATCCGCAACGCGCGTTCGATGCCCGCGTCGATGTCTTGGGGGAGCACACTCACGAACTCGGTCGCCAGTTGCATCAGGAGGTGCTCGAACTCCTGGCGCCGCCGGCGCGCCATCTCGGCGGCTTTCTGCCCCGTGACGTCTTGCACGAACCCCACCACGTGCGTCGGCTCGCCCTGCCCGTCGCGCACCACTTCGCCTACTTCGTGCAGCCAGCGCTCCGTCCCGTCCGGCCGCAGCAGCCGGTACTCGAAGTCCTGATCCTGGCCCTTACGGTATCCACACACCCGTGCCGCCCGCTTCTGCCGATCCTCGGGATGAATGAGCGCCTCCAGCGCTGTCTCGGGCTGGGGCGCGTCGGTGGTGGGCAGCCCCAGGATGCGATGCCCTTCCCGCGAGAACCGCAGGGTTCGGGCGCGCAGGTCCCACTCCCAGGTGCCAAGCCGGGCCAGTTCCTCTACCCGGGCCAGTCTCCGCTCTTCCTCCACTGCGACGTCACCCTGCGCGGCTCGCGCAATTCTCCCTGCCGGTTATCGCCCCACTATGCAGCAGAATTAGCGGTAACGCAAGGATTTTCCCGAACATAGTTGTCCGGCAGGCCCGTCCGATCTGTGCCAAGTGAAACGCGGGACGGGCGCGGTTTTCCTCAGGGGGCCCGCCTGGCCATGCGCTCGACCGTGCGCCACTGGGCAGCGGTGACCGGCATGGCGCCCAGCCGGCTGTGCGTCGCCAGTTGCCAGTCGGCCAGGGCGGAGGTCGCCTTGACCTCCTTGAGCGTGACGGGGCGGGGGAGGGGCTGCACCGCCGCTACGTCCACCACGGCCCACTTCGCGTCATCCTGTTCCGGGTCGGGATAAGGATCGCTCGCGATTTTCGCGATGCCGATGATCGCCTTCTCCTTGCCGGTGTGGTAGATGAACGCCAGGTCACCCGGCCGGCACTGGCGCAGGTTCTGGAGCGCGAGCGCGTTTTTGAGTCCGTCCCAGGAGGTCTGCCCGTCGCGCTCCAGGTCCGCGTAGCTGTAATTGTCCGGTTCCGTCTTGAACAACCATCGCTTCGGCATGCCCGCTCCCTTTCCCGCGTGGGGCACACTGTACCGGACCGCCCGTCGCCGCGCGCGGCTCGCCCATCGCGCGCCCGCTTACGCGTGGGGTTGCTTGAAGAAGCCGCTGAGCGCCAGCACCACGAAGGCAGCCGCGATCCCGCCGCCGATGGCGAGCACCAGGTAACCGCGTTGGGACGCGCGCCGGCTGGTCTCGACCCGGGCGGGAGGCGGGGTGGGCGACACCGTCACGTCGCCCGGCGGCAGGGGTCGGCCATCGTCCTGCGCGATAGCGCCACTTGCCGGCGCGAGCGCGAGCGCCGCGGCGCAGAGCACCATGCGGAGTCGCAGCGCAGGTCGCATGCGGGCGCCGTCAGTCGCCGGCGGGTTCGGCCGCGGGCGCGCCGCCCCGGAGGAACGCCGGCCGCCGCGCCCAGCCCACCGCCGCAAGCAACCCGAGCACTACGAGCGGGATCACCGGACTCTCGTCCACGCGCAGGTGGGAGTATGCGGCCCCCACCATCGTGCACACCAGCAGGGTCGCGGCATAGGGCGCCACGCGCGGCACGAGCAGGCTTACGCCGCAGCCGACTTCCAGAATGCCGGTGAACGAGCGGAACCACTGCGGATAGCCGAAGTGTTCGAAATTCTCCACCATGTCCGCGCGCGCTAACACCTTCGGCAGGCCCGACCCAACGGTGAAGAGCGCGAACAGCAGCACGCTCACGATCCAGGTCGCGATAGTTTTTGCTCGGTCCATGCCCCGTCCGTCCTCTCTCGCTTCCGGGCCCGCGTCCCCCCGACGGACGCGCGGCCAGCATAGCAAAGTTTCCGCGGTCGCCCAGGTGCGCGGTCAGGGGCTCAGGTCGCGCCGTCCTTCTCCACGCGCTCGCGGAGTTTGAACTTCTGAATCTTGCCGGTGACGGTCATGGGGTATTCGGTGACGAAGCGCCAGTGCCGGGGGATCTTGTAGTGTGCGATCTGGCCGTCAGCAAACGCGCGCAGCTCGTCCTCCGTCGCGGACTCCCCGTCGCGCAGTTGCACGAACGCCATCAGCTCCTCGCCGTATTTCGGGTCGGGGATGCCCACGACGGCGATCTGCGCCACTTTCGGGTGGGTAAAATAAAACGCCTCGATCTCGGCGGGATAGATGTTCTCGCCGCCACGGATGACCATGTCCTTCAACCGGCCGGTGATCTTCACGTAGCCGTCCGCGTCCATGGTGCCCAGGTCGCCGCTGTGCAGCCACCCCGCCGCGTCGATCGCGTGCGCGGTGGCGTCGCTCTGGTTGTAGTAGCGGCGCATCACGTGCGGCCCGCGGAAGCACACCTCGCCTTGCAGGCCGATGGGCTGCGTGTGATGCGAGTCGGGATCGACGATCTTGCATTCTTGATGGGGCAAACTGAGCCCCACCGTTTGCGTCCGGCGGTCGAGCGAATCGTCGGGCCGGGTCAGGTGCGTGAGCGGGCTCGCTTCCGTTTGTCCGTACCCGATGAGGATGTCCCGGCAGTGCATGTCGTCGATTACCCGGTTCATCAACTCGACCGGACACATGGCGCCGGCCATGATGCCCGTGCGCAGCGAGGACACGTCCAACTCCGGGAACACCGGATGTTCCAGTTCCGCCACGAACATGGTAGGCACCCCGTGCAGCGCCGTGCAGCGCTCTTCGGCCACGGCGCGCAAGGTGGCTTCGGGTTCGAAGTGTTCGGCGGGGATGACGAGCGTCCCGCCGGTCACCGCGCACAGAAGGTTGCTCAGCACCATGCCGAAACAGTGGTAGAAGGGGACCGGGACGCAGAGCGAGTCCGCGTCCGTGAACCGCATGAGCTGCGCGGCGTAGTACGCATTGTTGAGAATGTTGCGGTGGGTGAGCGTGGCGGCTTTCGGCGCGCCCGTGGTGCCCGAGGTGAACTGGATATTGATCTCGTCGTCCCGGTCCAGGGAGGCCTGCCGCTCCGCCAGCGTCTCGGGCGGCACGTCGTCCCCCGAGGCCAGCAGATCGGCCCAGGTGAGCCAGCCGTCGGCCGGCCGCGGCGTGCCCTCGGGATCCATCGGGTCCCAGACGATCAGCCGCTCCAGCGCGGGCAACTTCGCGGCGTTCCACGCGCCCGGCGGGGCGCCGTCGGCCTCCGGCGCCAGCTCGCGCAACATGCACACATACTCGGACGTCTTAAAGGTGGGGATGCAGCAGACGGTCTGGCAGTCCACCAGAGTGAGCGCGTGCTGCAGCTCGGAGAGGCGGTAGGCGGGATTGATGTTCACGCAGATGGCGCCGACCTTGGCCGTGGCCATCTGGAGCAGGAACCACTCGATGTTGCTGGTGGACCAGACGCCGACGCGGTCGCCGCGCTGGACGCCGAGCCCGAACAGGCCGCGGGCCACGCGGGCTGCCGCGGCGCTGAATTCGGCATACGTCATCCGCCGGCCTTGGTGCCGCGAAACGACTGCCGTCTTGTCCGCGAACCGCGCCGCGACGACGTCCGTGTAGTCCGGGATTGTGTCACCCAACAGCGGCACATCGCCCGGCATGTGCATATAACTGGTCGTCAGTGGCGCCATGGCCCAATCCTCCCCAATTATGCTTCCACTGTAGCACGGGGCCCGCGCACCGCGCCTTGCGTGAACGATTCGGGTAGACTCTCGCTTCGTTGAAGGGGGTGGAGGAAACGATGCAGCGACATACGCGAGGACGATGCGCCACGTGGCTGCTGGCAGGACTGGTGGCGGTGGCGCCTGGGGCGTGGGCGCACGAATCGACCGAGACGCCGCCCACACCGGCGGAACGCCTCGCCGGCGCCGTTCGCTTTCGCACCGTGTCGCACGAGGCGGGGCTGGACGTAGAACGGGACACGTTCCTCGGCCTGCACGCGTACCTGGCTGAGAGCTTTCCACGTACGCACGCGACGCTGACGCGCGAGGTGGTGAACGAGTACAGCCTGCTCTATACGTGGCGGGGCACGGACCCGGGCGCCCAACCCTTTCTGCTGACCAGCCACTTGGACGTGGTGCCCGTCCCCGAGGACACGCGGGACCAGTGGGAGCACGCGCCCTTCGATGGCATCATCGCGGAGGGATTCATCTGGGGCCGCGGCACGCTCGATAACAAGTCCGGGGTGCTGGCCACGCTCGAGGCAGTCGAAGCACTGATTACCGACGGCTTTACCCCGCGGCGCACGATCTATCTGGCCTTTGGGCATGACGAGGAGGTGCGCGGGCCCGCTGGCGCCGCGAAGATCACGGAACTATTGCAAGCGCGCGGGGTGCGGTGCGAGTTCACCCTCGACGAGGGGATGTTTGTCCTCACCGGGATGATGCCCGGCGTCGAGGGCCCGGTGGGGCTCATCGGCATCGCGGAAAAGGGTTCCTGCACCCTGGAGCTGACGGCCCACGCCCCCGGCGGGCATTCCAGCGTCCCGCCCCCCGACTCCGCCATCGGGCGGTTGGCGCGCGCCATCCAGCGGGTCGAAGCGTCTCCGCTTCCGGCCCGGTTGGGGGACGGCCCGGCCGCGGCCATGTTCGACGAAGTGGGCCCGCACATGACGTTTCCCCTGCGAGCCATCATCGCGAACCGGTGGCTCTTCAATTCGCTGCTCATCGGCCGGTTGGAGCAAAGCCCGGTGACGAACGCGCTGATCCGCACGACCACCGCGGTCACCATCGTGCGGGGCGGCGTCAAACGGAACGTGTTGCCGGGAAAAGCCACGGCCACGGTGAATTTCCGCCTGCTGCCCGGGGACACGGTGGAGGGTGTGGTCGCCCACGTGCGCAAGGCCATCGCGGACCCGGAGATCGATATCGCGGTGGTGGCGGGCCGGGAAGCTTCCGCCGTCTCCGATCACACCGCCCCCGCGTTCGAGCGGATCCGGGCGAGCGTGGAAGCGGTCATGCCCGATGTGGTGGTGGTGGCGCCGGGCCTCGTGGTGGCCGGCACGGACACGAAGCACTACGCGAAGATTGCGGACAACAGTTACCGGTTCCTGCCTATGCGGCTGAGGGGCGAGGACACCTCGCGCTTCCACGGCGTGAACGAGCGTATCGCCGAGACCAATTACGCGGAAATGATCGCGTTCTATACGACGCTCATCCGCCGCAGCGACGGCTGAGCCCTGGTCGGGCGCGGCATGACCGTATGGCCCATGCGCACAAATGTGCTAGAGTAGGGGAGTGCGAGGGTCCGTCGTCTGGCGGACCATCGTTTGTTAGGAGCCGAACGGGCGCATCCGCTGCGGGATGCGCCTCGCACCACAGGAGCTTGGCGTAGCGAACCGCCGATCGCAGTCAAAGCCTCGCACAGTCCCGTCGCCTCCCCCCGTGTTGTCTGCCCGTCCGGGCCCTGGGGCGACCGCTGCGCCGAGACGCTTGGCCCGAGCGCCCATGCACATCACCCCGAGCGCCCACGCGAAACTCCACGACCTGCTGCGCCGCTCCCGTGCGGCGTCCGTGGGTTTTCACTTCGGCAAGCTGGGCGGCTGTCATGGCGCCGTGCCGCGCCTGCGTCCAGGCGCGACGCCGCGCCCTGGGGAACGGCGGTACGACTTCGCGGGGCTGCCGCTGTTCATGCGCCCGCGCGAATTCGCGGAACTGGAGCCGTACACGCTCGACTACGCCAAGGGGCTGTTCGTGAGCCGCTTCGTGCTGGAAGCGGACTGCCACGCGTGCGTCGCCGCTCACCTGTGCTGACCCCCATGCGCATCCCCCAGGCGAAGCCCGCATGATCCCGGTGCGGGTGAGCGGCGGCCATCGCCTCATACTCGACGGTGCGCCGAGCGCCGACGTGGAGGTCGTGCCGCCGCCCGATGAACTGCGGCTGCCCCGCCGCCAGCGGTTCGTAGAGTTCACGGAGGTGCACGTGCAGGAGGGGGAGCGGGTGGCCGCCGGCCAGGCGCTGGCCCGCGGGCCGCACGAATGCGCATTCCCGTTGGTGGCGCCCGTGGGCGGGCAGGTGGCGCAGATTCTGGACGAGGTCATCGTGCTGCGCGTGGACGAGCCCAGTGCGTGGCGCGCGCGCGCGTTCCCGCCGCTGCCGTGGCAGAACGCGGCGCCGGACGTGTTGCGCGACCGGATTCGCGACGCCGGGTTGTGGCCGACCCTGTACGCGGCGCCCGATGGGGACATCCCCTGGCGCTTGGCCGACGACGCGCGACCGCCCGCGTTCATCGTGATCGGCGCAGTGCACGGGGAACCGTACTTGGCGCACCCGGCGGTGGTGTTGGAGGGCAGTGGCGACGCGCTCGTGGAGGCGGCCCACATCCTGCAGCGCATGTCCGG
>CBDUXP010000108.1:0-7697 GCA_965371225.1 uncultured bacterium
TGCCCGCGCACGCACTACAACCTGGCCCTGGTGCTCCACGAGATGGGGAACCAACAGGCGGCGCACGCCGCGCTAGCGGTGGCGCAACGCGCCTTGATCGCCACCGCCACGCCCGACAGCTTTCTGCAGGCGCACGTGCAGGTGCTGGCCGAGCACCTGCGGGCGACGGTGCAGTAACCGGCGAAACCCTGGCCGACACCGAAGCCGCCTGGCACCGCGCGATCCCGAATTGGAAATGACTCGCTATTTCTGATCTAGGTCGAAAGCGAATTGTTCAGATTCCACCTGCCATTAGGCCCCTGTTTTCGGCGTGCCAACTGGTAGGATTTAATCGTTCTTCTTAGCGTGGCACCACGAATAGCACTTCCTGCGTATTCTTCTCCCAACTGTGCATCGGACATAGCTCCTCTATCACGCATGAGCTGCAGAACTTTTATCGTTGCTTCCTTGTACTTTTCAGGTGCACTGGTATTCTGGTCAAAGTCTTCGTTGCATTGCCGAAGCCGCTGAAAATATTCCATCGCCTCAAGATGCTCTGACAACTTCTTATCAAGCACACTCAGCTTCTTGTACCTAATCTGCTGTAACTGTGGGATATCGCTGAGCTGCCATTCGGGTTTCCTCCCCTGCCTGCTTCTCCGCTCATCAAAGGAGATGACCACTTGACGCTGAGATTTGACGGCGAGGGCATAGCCAAGCTCAAGGATGACATTCGGTTTGAATCCACTTACGTCGAAAATGGTCAAAGCACAGTCAGCGATATGCCGCTGGATCTGCTTCCACAGATCTTCTGAACCTCGTCCTTTCTGCCTATCAATCAGTATGACTTCCAAGGGATACTTCTGTTCCCATGTCTTTTTCAGCACGTCAAAGTGATTCTTGATCTTCTTGTTAGAGTAGTTACACCCTAGGAAAATCTTGTTGGCATATAGCATTAGGCACCCCTAGCTAGGACATTCTATACCAACAGCCACAGCTGCTCACCACCATAGATGAACGGGCCGCGCGCGAAGTCGCCGTAGAGCGCCTCGACCGTGAAGCCGGCGCGGCGGAACAGGTGCTCCATCTCCCAGCGGAAGCCGTAGCGCAGCTCAAGCGTGGAGGCGTACTCGGCGACGAGGGCGTCCCCGTCGCACTCGGTGAACGTCCACTCCTCTTTGAACGTCTGCGCTTCGGGAACCCACGCGCGCCAAGCGGTTTCCACGTGCACGGCGTGGCCCGTGACGCTCTCGATGAAGTCGACGCGAGGCACGGGCGCGCCGTCCAGATGGCGACCGTGCGTGGCGATCATGTCCATCTTCGGGTCGAAACAGTCGATGCACACGCGCCCGCCGGGCGCCAGCGCGCGGCGGATACACGCGAGGCACGCCTCCTGCGCCTCGACCGTGAGCAGGTGGTGGAACGCGCGGTACGGGATGAGCACGAGCGCAGCGGGCGTATCCAGCGTGAATTCCGTCATGTCGCCCCAGCGCAACTCCACGCGCGCCTGCACGTCGGGCGGCTGGTCGGCGAGCTTCACGGTCCCCGCCGCCAACATGGCCTCGCTCGCGTCCAGGCCGACGACCGGATGTTCCGTCGCCGCCGCGACGGGGAACAGCACGCGCCCTTGCCCGCAGCCCAGCTCCAAGACGGGGCCGGCCGCTTCCCGCGCCAGCTCCACGAAGAATTCCACGTCCCCCGGCAGCCCCGGGGCGAGGTCTTCGTAAAACCGCGCCCACACCTCGTCGTACGTGTAGCCCACGGCCGCAGTGTAAACCACAGATGGTAGAGGCGGGTCTTTAGACCCGCCCGGCAGTAACGCGGGTAAGGAAGGTGAGCCCCTATGCGGCCGTCGCGGCTTTTTCTTTTGCCGGCGCGTTCTGGCTGTCCCAGAAGTGGAGCGGTTCGATCTGGATCAGGTCGAGCTTGGCGGGCTCGGTGGGGCGGACCATGTCGATGGCGTCGATCTTCGGCGGGCAGGTGTCAACGCACATGCCGCAGCCGATGCAGGCTTCCTCGTCCACTGTGTGCAGCACCTTCAGTGCGCCGTGGATCGCGTCGACGGGGCACGCCTTCAGGCACGCGAGGCAGCCGGTGCAGTCCTCGTTGATGATGGCCACCTTGTTGCGCGGCTGCTCGATGATGCAGTTGGTCGGGCACACCTCCACGCACAGGCCGCAGTTGGTGCACTTCTCCTGGTCGATGATCGCCAGGTGATCCTCAATCCAGATCGCTTCGTACGCGCACACCTTCACGCACGCGTCGCAGTCAACGCAGCCGACCTTGCAGACCTCGGTCGTCGCCTTCCCCTTGTCCAGCGAGTTGCACAGTACGATGGTGCCCGAATCCTCGGTGAACATCTCGATCAGGTCCACGGGGCACGCGGGGATGCACAGGCTGCAGCCGGTGCACTTGTCGTCGATGACCTTCGGGATGCGGCCGTCGTCCCACTCGAACGCGTCGTAGGGGCAGACCTTCACGCACGAACCGAGGCCGATGCAGCCGTACTGGCAGCCCTTGTTCCCGCCGAACAGCACGTATTGCGCGTTGCAGTCGTTCAGCCCCGCGTAGTCGTAGTTGAACGCGACCACGTCGTCGCCCTCGCCCGTGCACTTGATACGCACCACGGGGCGCGCCGCGTCCGGGTCCGGCGTGGGCATGCCCAGGTACGCGGCGATCTTGACCGCCACCCGCTGCCCGCCCGGCGGACAACCGTCGGGTTCCGCCTTGCCGCCCACCAGGCCCGTGGCAAAGCCGCTGCACCCCGGGTAGCCGCACGCGCCGCAGTTGATGTTCGGCAGCATCTCTTCCAGGTCTTCGATGCGCGGGTCCACATCCACGGCGAATCGCTGCGAGGCCCAGCTCAGGATGATGCCGATGAGCAGGCCCATGGCGGCGAGCAGGAGGACGGCGTAGACGGCGGTGAGCATGGGCGGAACCGGCTCCTAGAACTTCATCCCGCTGAAGCCCATGAAGCTGACGGCGAGGAGCGCGGCGACCACGAACGCGATGGGCGCGCCGTCGAACGCCTTGGGCACGCGGGCCAGCTCCAGGCGTTCGCGAATCCCGGCCATGAGCAGGAGCGCGAGCGCGAAGCCGACGGCCGCCGTGAAACTGAACAACACGGTGTCGAGGAAGTTCTGGCTTTCCTGCACGTTGAGCACCGCGATACCGAGGATGGCGCAGTTCGTGGTGATCAGCGGCAGGTACACGCCGAGGGCCGCGTAGATGGGCGGGTACACCTTTTGCAGGAACATCTCGACGAACTGCACGAGCGCGGCGATGACGATGATGAACGCGACCACCTGCATGAAGGGGATGTGGAAGATGACCAGCGCCTTCTGCACGAAGTACGTGGCGATGCCGGCGAGCGTCATGACGAAGATCACCGCCAGGGACATGCCGACGCTGGATTCGATTTCCTTCGACACGCCGATGAAGGGGCACAGGCCCAGAAACCGTGCGAGCACGAAGTTGTTGATGAAGATCGCGCCGACGGCGATAGTAAGGATGTGGCTGATGTCGAGTTCCATGCCGCCCGCCTACGCGTTCCGCCAACGGTTGATGACGTTCATGCCCGCCATGAGCAGCGCGAGCGCCGCGAACCCGCCCGGCGGCAGGATCATGACGAGCGACGGCTGAAAGCTCTGGGGCACCACGGGCACGCCGAACAGGGTGCCCATGCCGGTCACCTCGCGCATGGCGCTGAGCACGACGAGCACGACCGCGAACCCCAGCCCCATGAACAGCCCGTCCCGCACGCTCATCCAAACCGTGTTGCGCGAGGCGAACGCTTCGGCCCGGCCCAGAATGATGCAGTTGACGACGATCAGCTTGATGAAGATGCCCAGCGCCGTGTACAGCTCGCGCGAGATCGCCGCGATGGTCTGGTCCGCGACCGTCACAAAGGTAGCGATTACCACGATGTAGCACGGAATGCGAATCTGTTTGGGCACCACGCCCTTGATGAGCGACACGACCAGGTTGCTGCCCACGAGCACCCCGAGGGTCGCGACGCCCATACTCAGCCCGTTCACAACCGAGTTCGTCACCGCCAGCGTCGGGCACAGGCCCAGCATCAGCACGAGGATCGGGTTGTCCGTCCACGTCCCGCGCGCCAGGTCTTCCGTCAGGGTCGGCGGGATCTCCACCGCCGCCTCGACCGGGGCCGGTGCTTCGAGCACTGCCGCGTCACTCATCCTGCGTCGTCCTCCGGTGCCGCCGCCCCGTCTTGCTCCGCAGCGAGCGCGGCCCGGTAGGCGGCGAATGCTTCTTGCGCGCGTTCGGTGATCGCGCGCGACGTGATGGTCGCGCCCGTGATCGCGTCGATCTCGCCGGGCGGCCCGTCGAGGCGCAATTGTACCCGGTCCGGCGTTAACCCCGCGTACTGCGCGCAGAACCAGGGATCGGTCTCGCCGTAGCGCACTTCGGCGGCGTTCGCCCCGAGGCCGGGCGTCTCCGCGTGTTCCGCCACGCGGATCCCGGACAGGCGTTCCCCATCGGGCGTAACTCCGATGATGAAGCTGATGTCGCCGCTGTAACCCTGGTGCGTGACCACGGTGAAGACACTTCCCACATACTCATTGTTTCGCCGACCGTCGTAGACCGCAAATTCGCCAACTGTTCGCGGGGGGCCAAATTCCACTTCACGCCCAAGTTCCGTGCCTAGCAGGGCGCCACCGCGCAGCCGGGCCTCGTACTCGGCCACCAACCGGGCGATGCGCTCCCTCGTCAGCAGGTTGGTAAATCCCAACAGGCTGGCCGACACGAGGCACACGGCTAGCACGGCGCCGGTGAGCTGCAGGTAGACCTTGTTCATGCCGCCGGCCCCGCCGCGTCCTGGCCGAAGATGCGGGGTACCGTGAACCGGTCGATGAGCGGCGTCGCGGCGTTCATGAGCAGGATGCCGTAGGACGCGCCTTCCGCCGGCCCACCCTTCCACCGAATCAGCCACGTGAAGAAGCCGCACCCGATGCCGAAGATGACCTGCCCGCGCACGGTCATGGGGCAGGTCACCATGTCGGTGGACATGAAGAACGCGCCGAGGATGAGCCCGCCGGCGAGTACGTGGTACAGCCACTCACCGGTGAGCAGCCCCTCGGTCCCGCTGAACGCCCACGTGAACAGCGCGGTGGACACGATGTAGCTCGCCGGGTTCTGCCAGTACACGTGGCCGCGATAGATAAGGTAGAGCCCGCCGACGAGGAGGGCGATAACCGACGTTTCCCCGATGCACCCGCCGTGGCCGCCGAGGAAGAGGTCCAGATACGTGACCGGGTCGGGCGCCTGGCCGCCCTTGATCAGCGGCGTGGCGGAGCTGATGGCGTCGTGGGCCGTGCCCAGCCGGTCGGCCACGTTCAGCGAGAAGAACGAGTACCCGTCCTCGCGCCACCAGAACGGCGTCAGCCACCCCTTCGTCATCGCCACGGGCCAGGCGGCAAGCAACGTCGCGCGCCCGATCAGGGCGGGATTGAAGATGTTGTAGCCCAGGCCGCCGAACAGCATCTTGGCCGCGACGATGGCGATGATGCTGCCCGCCGCCGCGAGCCATAGCGGCGAGCCGGGCGGAATATTCATAGCGAGCAACACGCCGGTCACGGCGGCGCTGCCGTCCGCGATGCGGATGGGGACCTTCATGATGCGCTGGCAGGCCGCTTCGGACCCCATCGCGGCCGCGACGGCCACGGCCACTACGAGCACCGGCCGGAAGCCAAAGTAGTACACCGTCACGAGCATGGTCGGGACGAGCGCCACCAGCACGTCGACCATGACCCCTTGAATGGTCAGGCCCTGGTCCTCGATGTGCGGCGACGCGGTGACCACCAGCGTCCGCGGCGCGGGCGGGGTCTTCAGCTTAGCCATCGACCTAGTGGGCCTCGCGCGCGGCGGCGCGGCGCAACTCCTGCTTGCCGTACTTGAACATGTGCACCATGGGCCGTTTGCTGGGGCACACGTACACGCACGCGCCGCACTCGAAGCAGTCCAAGAGCCCCAGGTTTTTAGCCGCGTCGAACTTCTCGCCTTCGCAGAGAATGCCCAAGTCCGCCGGCAACAGTTGCATGGGGCAGACATCCACGCAGCGGCCGCAGCGAATGCACGCCTCGTAATCTTCGGACGTGGCGTCCTCTGTGCGCAAAACGAGGATGCCGCTGGTGCCTTTGAGCACGGGCACGTCAGTGGTGAACTGCGCCGGCCCCATCATGGGCCCGCCGCCGACGACTTTGTATGGCACGCCCTCGTACCCGCCCGCCTGCTGGATGCAGTAGTCGTAGGTCGCGCCGACGCGGACGCGCATGTTCTGCGGCGCCTTGACGCCCGGGCCGGTGACGGTGACCACACGCTCGATGCACGGGCGCCCGTGATAGAGCGCGTCGTGAACAGCCACCGCGGTCTGCACGTTGCTGCACACCACGCCGATGTCCAGCGGCAGGCCCCCGTTCGGCACCTCGCGCCCGCTGATCGCCTTGATAAGCTGCTTCTCCGCCCCTTGCGGGTACATGACGCGGAAGGCTTGCACGCCGATCGCGCCGTCCCCGTTCAACGACGCGCGCAACGCGTCCACCGCCTCCTGCTTGTTGTCCTCCGTGCCGATGACCGCCTTCGTCGCGCCGACGGTGCGCATGAGCAGGCGCAGCCCGCTGACGATCTCGGGCGCCTTGTCGCGCATGAGCACGTCGTCGCACGTGAGGTACGGCTCGCACTCGGCGCCGTTCAGGACGTAGAACTCGATGCGGGTGCCTTCCTTCGGCGCCAGCTTCACGTGGGTCGGAAACGCGGCGCCGCCCATGCCTACGATGCCGGCCTCATGAATGATGCGGCGCAATTCCTCCGGCGACAGCGCCGCCACTTCCTCCGGCGTCCGCGGCATGCACTCCACCCACGTGTCCTCCCCGTCGGACTCGATGAATACCGCCTCCATGGCGCGGCCCTGCGGATGCGCTGCGAGGCGGACGTCCTTCACCTTGCCGCTGATGGAGGCGTGCACCGGCGCGGAAACGAACCCGCCGCTCTCGGCGATGACCTGCCCCGCCCGGACCGCGTCCCCCTTCTGGACCAGCAGCTTGGCCGGCGCGCCGATGTGCTGGCGAGTGGGGACGATCACCCGCTCGGGCAGCGGCGGCTCCAGAATCGGGCGGCTCGTGGACTCCCCCTTGTGCTCGGCCGGGTGGATGCCACCCTGGAAGTTCTTGCCCGTTAAGGCTTTACGGAGCCGGTCGCGGATCTGGATGCTGAGCGGGGGCATACGTGTCGCTGGCTGCTAGTGGGTTGAACCCGGGGCCTATAGGCAGTATGCCGCGGCGGCGCCTGCGCCGTTAGCGGTCCGCGGCGCGCGGGGCGCAGAAACCCTACTCACCCTGGGCAACCATTCATTGTCCCGGCCCCCGCCGCGCCGTGTCAAGGAAGCGGGCACACGACATCGTGAAGAACCGCGCCAGCCACCGGCTTCGCGGGCACTGCTGAGCTAGAACTGGCGTTCGTAGCGGTCTTTGTCGACGGGGCGCTTGCGGTCGGACCAGTAGGAGGCGAGGCGCGGGTCGGGCCGGCGGTGCAGCGGGTCTTTGCCGACCAGGCGCATGATCAGGCCGGTGAGGGTGAAGGCGGTATAAAAGAGGAGCCCGAGGATGAGCCGGCTGTTGACCCACCCGATGGCACCGGTCACCACGTGCCACACCATGTAGATGGGTGCGGCAACGGGGGGCAGCACGATGGCGAGCAGC
>CBDUXP010000109.1:0-7436 GCA_965371225.1 uncultured bacterium
GCCGCGCCAGCAAAATGTGCTCCCGCGTCTGCGGCATCGGCCCGTCCGCCGCACTGACCACCAGGATCGCCCCGTCCATCTGCGCCGCCCCCGTGATCATGTTCTTCACGTAGTCCGCGTGCCCCGGACAGTCCACGTGCGCGTAGTGCCGCTGCTCGGTCTCGTACTCCACGTGCGCCGTCGCGATCGTGATCCCCCGCTCCCGCTCCTCGGGCGCGTTGTCGATCTCTTCGAACTTCTTGGCCTCCGCCAAGCCCTGGTGCGATAGCGCCGTCGTGATCGCCGCCGTCAACGTCGTCTTCCCGTGGTCCACGTGCCCGATCGTGCCCACGTTCACGTGCGGCTTGGTCCGCTCGAATTTCGCCTTGCCCATGATGCGTATCCTTTTGGCTGGTTACCCGGGTTGCGGGGCGTTATTTCCCCCGGCCGACGATGTCATCGGCCAGGCTCTTCGGCACCGGCGCATAATGGTCAAACTGCATCGTGTAGTTCGCCCGCCCCTGCGACAGGGAGCGCAGGGTGGTGGCGTACCCGAACATCTCCGCCAGGGCCACGAGCGCGGCGACGGTGCGCGCGCCGGACTGTTCGCCCATGCCTTCGATGCGGCCGCGCCGGCTGTTGAGGTCGCCGATGACGTCGCCCAGGTACTCTTCGGGCACGATAACCTCCACCGCCATGATGGGCTCCAACAGCACGGGCCTGGCCTTGGCGGCCCCCTCCCGAATGGCGATCCCCGTAGCCGCGCGGAAGGCGACTTCGGAGGAATCGACATCGTGGTAGCTGCCGTCGAGCAGGGTCACCTTCACGTCGACCATGGGATACCCGGCCACCACACCGCTGGCGATGGCCGCGACGGCGCCCTTCTCCACGGCCGGGATGTACTCCTTGGGTACGGCGCCGCCGACGGTGCAGTCCTCGAACTCGAAACCGGCACCGGTCTCCTGGGGTTCCAGCCGCAACACCACGTGCCCGTACTGCCCGCGCCCGCCGGATTGCCGGATGAATTTCCCCACCTGCTCGACGGTCTTGGTGATGGTTTCCCGATAGGCGACCTGGGGCGTGCCGACGGCCGCTTCCACTTTGTACTCGCGGAACATGCGGTCCACGAGGATCTCCAAGTGGAGTTCGCCCATGCCGGAGATTAGCGTCTGGCCGGTTTCGTCGTCGTGTCGCACGTGGAAGGTGGGATCCTCTTCCCGCAACCGGATCAGGGCGGTGCTGAGCTTGTCTTGGTCGGCCTTGGTCTTGGGTTCGATGGCCACCTGAATGACGGGCTCGGGGAAGGTCATGGCTTCCAGGGTGACTTCGTGTCCGGGGGCGGCCAGCGTATCGCCGGTGGTGGTGCGCTTGAGGCCGACGATGGCGACGATATCCCCGGCGTACGCGGCGTCGCACTCTTCCCGCTTGTTCGCGTGCATCTGCAGGAGCATACCGATGCGCTCTTTCCGGCCGGTGGTGGCGTTGATGACGTAGCTGCCGGACCGGAGCACGCCGCTGTAGACGCGGAAGTACGTCAGCTTGCCCACGAAAGCGTCCGCCTGCACCTTGAAGGCCAGGCCGCAGAAGGGGTCGTCGTCTTTCGGGGCGCGCGCCACGCTTTCGCCGTCGTGGGGGCCTCCAACGACGATGCCCTCGACCGGTGGCAGATCCAGGGGCGAGGGCATGTAGGCGACGACGGCATCAAGGAGCGGCTGTACGCCTTTATTGCGGAAGGCCGAGCCGGCGAATACGGGAATGAAACCGTGCGTGATCGTGGCCGTTCGAATGGCGGCGTTTAACTGTTCATCGCCGATGGCCTCGCCTTCGAGGTAGGCGTGCATGAGGTCGTCGTCGAAATCGGCCACGGCTTCGATGAGGTGGGTGCGGGCGGCTGTGGCGGACTCCAGCAGCTCGGCCGGGATGTCGGTGTCGTCGTAGGTGACGCCGAGTTCGTCATCGTCATAGATGTACGCGCGCATAAGGACGAGGTCGACCATGCCGCGGAATTCGCCCTCAGCGCCGATGGGCAACTGGACCGCGACGGCGTTGGCGTTGAGACGGTCGTGCATGGTCTGAATCGCATTGGCGAAATCCGCGCCGACCCGGTCCATCTTGTTGACGAACGCGAGGCGGGGGACGTGGTGCGTATCTGCTTGACGCCACACGGTTTCCGTCTGCGGCTGCACGCCGGCGACGGCGTCGAACACGGCGACCGCGCCGTCGAGCACGCGCAGGGACCGTTCCACTTCGACGGTGAAATCCACGTGCCCGGGCGTATCAATAATATTGATACGGTGTTTCTTCCACTCGCAGGTGGTGGCCGCGGCGGTGATGGTGATGCCGCGTTCCTTCTCCTGCTCCATCCAGTCCATCTCGGCGGCGCCGTCGTGGACCTCACCGATCTTGTAGGTGCGGCCGGTGTAATAGAGCGCGCGCTCGGTGAGGGTCGTCTTGCCGGCATCGATGTGCGCCATAATGCCGACGTTCCGCACTCGATCGAGGGCAATACTCCGGGCGGCGACCGGTTTCCCCTTGCCCTTGCGCTTCGGGGCAGCGGGTTGAGGGGAGGAAGGCATGGGGATGATCTTTTCAGCCGGTGTGCTCATCGCGGTGTCGGGGCGGGGGATTACCAGCGGTAGTGTGCGAACGCTTTGTTCGCTTCCGCCATCCGGTGCGTGTCTTCCCGCTTCTTGATCGCGTTGCCATCGCCGCGGTACGCGTCGATGAGTTCGGCGGCCAGCTTGTTGACCATGCCGCGCTCGGCGCGGCGGCCGCGGGCGAAATCGACCAGCCAGCGCATGGCCAGGCTCATGCGGCGGCTCGGGCGGACCTCCCCGGGCACCTGGTAGGTGGCCCCGCCCACGCGGCGGCTGCGCACCTCGAGGACCGGCTTAATGTTGCTCAGGGCGGTGTCGAAGACTTCGAGCGCCGGCACGCTGAGCACGTCCGCGGCCTTATCGAGGGCCCCGTAGACGATCCCTTCGGCCGTGCTCTTTTTCCCATCCCGCATCACGACGCAGATGAAGCGGGAGAGCAGTTCGCTCTGATACTTCGGGTCAGGGAGGCGTTCCCGTTTCGGGACTTCGCGACGGCGGGGCATGCAGGGTGTCCTTCGGCAAGCGTTACTTCGGGCGTTTGGCCCCGTATTTGGATCGGCTCCGGCGCCGATCCGCCACGCCGACGCTGTCGAGCGTGCCGCGCACGACGTGGTACCGCACGCCGGGAATATCTTTGACGCGCCCGCCCCGCACGAGCACCACGGAGTGTTCTTGCAGTTGGTGGCCGACGCCGGGGATGTACGTGGTGATTTCCACGCCGTTCGTCAAGCGGACCCGGGCGACCTTGCGCAGCGCGGAGTTGGGTTTTTTCGGGGTGATGGTGTAGACCCGGGTGCACACCCCGCGACGCTGGGGGCACGCCTGGAGGGCGGGCGCGGCGGTCTTGGCCACCTGGCGCTTGCGTCCTTTCCGGATCAGTTGGTTTATCGTCGGCACGAAAGTGGCCTCACGTAGTCACACAAAACCCCACACTCGCCGAGCAGCGCTGGTCGTGTGGGGTCCATCAATACCGCCGGAGCCGCGGCACCTCTAAGGAAACAGCAAAGGTTTCGGATAGTACAGAGCATGATGCAGCTTGTCAACCCCAGTGCAGACAGTGCCACTCCGACACCCAGCGTGGTGCGGCGGCCTCCTAGCGACCCAGGAGGGCGGCGCGCACGGACGCTTCCGTGACCCCGCCCGCCGCGGCACCGTCGCCGTCGCCGTCGACCTCGACCACGGGGGGCGGTTCGTCCGGGCGAATGAACGTATCCATGTACTCCGGGCACCCCGTGCCGGCGGGGATGAGGTGGCCGATGATCACATTCTCTTTGAGCCCCTTCAGGGTGTCGATCTTGCCGCTGACGGAGGCTTCGGTCAACACGCGAGTGGTCTGCTGGAACGAGGCGGCGGCGATGAAGGACTCGGTGCTCAACGACGCCTTCGTAATCCCGAGCAGCACGGGCTGCGCCGTGGCGGGCTCGCCGCCCTCGGCCAACATGCGCTCGTTCTCCGCGGCGAAGCGGATCTTATCCACGTTTTCACCCACGAGGAAGTCGGTCTCGCCCGGTTTCTCGATCCGCACTTTCTTGAGCATCTGGCGAATGATGATCTCGATGTGCTTGTCGTTGATCCTCACGCCCTGCAGGCGGTAGACCTCCTGCACTTCGTTCAACAGATACTCCTGAAGCTTCTTTTCGCCGGAGACCCGGAGGATGTCCTCCGGCACCACCGGGCCGTCGATGAGTTGCTGCCCGGCGGTGACGCGGTCGGCTGCGTGCACGTTGAGGTGCTTGCCGTGGGGAATGAGGTATTCGGCTTCCTTCCCGGCCGGGGGAATGATGCGGATCTTGCGCATCCCCTTCTGATAGCCGCCCAGTTCGACCAGCCCGTCGATCTCGGTGATGATCGCCGGGTCCTTCGGCCGGCGCGCCTCGAAGAGTTCGGCCACCCGCGGGAGGCCGCCGGTGATGTCCTTGGTCTTCGTGATTTTCCGCGCGGTTTTGGCCAGCTCGTCCCCGGTGTGGATCTCTTGCCCATCGTCCACGGAGAGCACGGCCCCGGCGGGAATCGGGTAGAAGTCCTGTACGGCGCCTTTCGCGCCGACGATGGTGATCTGCGGATGCAGGTCTTCCTTGTGTTCGCGAATGACCTTGTTCTTCCGCCCGGTGGTCACGTCCTCTTCGAGGGCCATCGTGACGTTCTCCAAGATGTCCTCGTACTTCACGGTTCCGCTGGTCGCGGAAATGATGGGCCGGATGTAGGGGTCCCAGGCGAGGAGCGGCTCGCCGGCGGTAATGCGGCCGCCGTCCGCGATCTTGATCACCGTCCCGGCGTAGAGGATGCCGTGGCGCTCCAGTTCCGCGCCCTCTTCGTCCAGCACCACCACGTCGCCGCCGCGGTTGACCGCTACCACGTTGCCGTGTCGGTCGGTGACGATGCGGTCTTCCATGTTGTGGTAGTGCACCGTGCCCGTGGAGCGGCTTTCGACCCCGGCCTGTTCCACGGCGCGACTGGCGGTGCCGCCGATGTGGAACGTCCGCATGGTGAGCTGCGTGCCGGGTTCGCCGATGGATTGGGCAGCGATGATCCCGACCGGTTCGCCCAGTTCCACGGGGTCGCCGGTGGCCAGATTGCGCCCGTAACAACTGGCGCAGACCCCGCGCTGGGCTTCACAGGTCAGCACCGAGCGGATGCGTACGGTTTCGACGCCGGCAGCCTCCACCTCGACAGCCAGGTCGGGCGTGATCAGCGTCCCCTCCTCGACCACCTTCTTCTTGGACACCGGGTCGACGATGTCCTCGGCGGCGACGCGGCCATCCACCCGGCCACCGATGGGGGCCACGTTCTCGCCGGCCTCGATCAGCGCTTCCACGGTGATGCCGTTCAGGGTGCCACAATCCGGTTCCGTAATGATCACGTCTTGCGCCACGTCGACGAGACGGCGCGTCAAATATCCGGCGTCGGCGGTCTTCAGCGCGGTGTCCGCGAGGCCCTTCCGGGCGCCGTGGGTCGAAATGAAGTACTCGAGCACCGAGAGGCCCTCCCGGAAGTTCGAGAGGATGGGGGTTTCGATGATGTCGCCCGAGGGCTTCGCCATGAGCCCGCGCATGCCGGCTAACTGGCGAATTTGCTGCTTGCTGCCGCGGGCGCCCGAGTTGGCCATGAGGAAGATGGGGTTGATGCCCTCCGTGCCCCGGTCCAGGCCCTGGAAGAGTTGGTCCGCCACCTGCTCGGTGCACTGCGTCCAGACGTCGATGATCTTGTTGTACCGCTCGCCCTCCGTAATCAGGCCCTGCTGGTACTGCATGTCGATCTCGTCCACCGCGTCCTGTGCCTGGCGCACCAGCTCCTCTTTCGCCTCCGGAATAATCATGTCATCCATGGCGATGGAGATGCCGGCGGTCGTCGCATGGGCGAAGCCCAGCCGCTTGAGTTCATCCAGCACTTCGACGGTGCGGTCGTGGCCGATGGTGCGGAAGCACCGGGAAATGAGATCGCCGATGCGGCCCTTGTTCAGTTCCTCGTTCACGAAGCCCAGCTCTGACGGGATGATTTCGTTGAAGAGCACGCGGCCGACCGTGGTCTGGATCAGCTCCTCGCCGACGGCGACGGCGATCTGGGCGTGCAGGTCCACGTAGCCCGCATCGTAAGCCATGATGACTTCGTCCGCGCTCGCGAAGGCGGTGCCCTCGCCCCGCCGGTCGGTCAAGATCTTCGTGAGATACGCGAGGCCGAGCACGATGTCCTGCGACGGCGTGACGATCGGCTCGCCGTTGCTGGGCGCGAAGATGTTGTTCGACGCCAACATCAGCACGCGGGCCTCGAGCTGCGCCTCGGGCATGAGGGGAATGTGGACCGCCATCTGGTCCCCGTCGAAGTCCGCGTTGAACGCGGAACACACCAATGGGTGGATGCGGATGGCCTTCCCCTCGATCAGGACGGGTTGGAACGCCTGGATCCCCAGGCGGTGCAACGTCGGCGCGCGATTGAGCAGCACCGGGTGTTCGCGGATGACCTCTTCCAGAATGTCCCAGACTTCCGCGCGCCCTTGGGCGATCGCCTTCTTCGCCGCTTTGATGGTGGTGGCGATGCCGCGCTCGCGCAGCTCGTGCATGATGAAGGGCTCGAACAGTTCGAGCGCCATCTTCTTGGGCAGGCCGCACTGGTGGAGCTTCAGCTCCGGGCCAACCACGATGACCGAGCGGCCCGAGTAGTCGACCCGCTTGCCGAGGAGGTTCTGGCGGAACCGCCCCTGCTTGCCCTTGAGCATGTCACTCAGACTCTTCAGCGGCCGGTTCCCGGCGCCGAGCACCGTGCGCCCGTGGCGCCCGTTATCGAAGAGCGCATCCACCGCCTCTTGCAACATGCGCTTTTCATTCCGGACGATGACTTCCGGGGCCTTGAGTTCGATGAGCCGCTTCAGGCGATTATTCCGGTTGATCACCCGGCGATAGAGATCGTTCAGGTCGGAGGTGGCGTACCGCCCACCCTCCAATGGGACGAGGGGCCGCAGGTCGGGCGGAATGACCGGGATGACGCTCAGCACCGTCCACTCGGGCCGATTGCCCGAGTGCTTCATCGATTCGGCAATCTTCAGGCGCTTGACGATCTTGCGCCGTTTCTGTTTCGACGTGGCGTCCCGGAACTCCTGCCGCAGGTCGGTGCACAGGTCGGCCAGCTCGATCTCTTCCAGCAGGTCGCGGATCGCTTCGGCCCCCATCTTCGCCTCGAAATCCGGGTGCTCGTCCAGCGCGTCGCGGTACTCATCCTCGGTAAGCGTCTGCAGCTTCTTGAGCGGCGTCTCCTTCGGATCGACGACGACGTATTCCTCGAAGTAGATCACCTTCTCCAGCGACCGCACGCTGAGGTCCAGCAGATTGCCGATGGTGCTCGGGGTGGTTTTGAAGAACCAGATGT
>CBDUXP010000110.1:0-7065 GCA_965371225.1 uncultured bacterium
CTCGGCGGGCGGGAGGCCGGGCGCCTGGTCCTCTGTGGTCTCGGCGGGGGGTGGTTCGACTTGGGATTCGACGCGTGCTTCCGCCGCCGGCTCGTCCGGTTCCGGCTCGGGTTCCGGTTCGCGCTCCGGTTCGGGCGGGGGCTCGGGAGGCGGTGGCGGCTGTTGCGGTTGGGCGGGCATGGCGACGCGGGGTAACGCCGCCGGCCGTTTGGCGGGGAGCGGTTCCGATGGCGTTTCGCCCGGCTGCTCAAAGACAGGCGTGTCGGGCTGGGACGTGCTGAGTGGTGCGTCCGGGGGCCCTCGCCGAATGCCGATGGATCCCTTTGGGGGTTCCGTCGGAAGTTCATCCCACGCCGGGTCCGCCTCAGCTCCGGCTGGAGGTGGAGAGGTATCCACGGGTGGTGCAACGGATTCCTCGGGTAGCGGCGCGGGGTCGGGGGCCAGGGCCAGAGGGGCGTCGGGTTCGACGAGTTCCAGCGGGCTTGTTAGCACCTCGTCGGGGTCGTCAACCGCCGCGGCGTCATGTTCGGCCGCCGGCCCCTCGCCCGCGGTGGGGGCGTCCGCCTCTTCCGCCGGCTCGTCCTGCGTGGAGCCGGCTGCCCCGGGAATGCTCAGGCTGTCCACGTGCGAGACCTCGACGCGCACCCACCGGGTGCCGAGCGCCGGAGACGGGCCGGTGTCGTCCGGCGGAGCCATGGGCAGCGCGTCGTCCACGCCCTCTTCCGTTTCGGGCTCTGGACCGAGCGCGGCCTGGCGTCCGGCGGGGTCCTGGGGGTCCAGCCGGAGGACTTGGCTGAAGGCGGCCCGCGCTTCCGTGGTGCGGCCGGCCGCTTGGAGCGCCCGTGCGTGCGCCCGGTGCGCCTCCACGTCATCGGGGAGTAGCCGGGCGGCGGCTTCGAAGGCATCGATGGCGGCGTCCAGGTCCCGCTGGGCGGTGAGCAGGGCGCCGAGCCGGAGAAAGGTGGCCGCATCGTTCGGGTTCAGCCGGACGGCCTCCTGGAATTCGACGATGGCGGCGACCGCTTCGCCCGCGGTATGGAGGGCTTCCGCGAGGGCAAGGCGCGCCTCGGCGTCGTCGGGCGCCGCGAGCATCATCTGGCGACACCGTGCGATGGCGCTGGTCTGTTCCGGATCGGTCACGGACAGGGGATCCTTATGCCGTGGCGTCGAGGCAACCGTGTGCGATGGGAAAACAGCAGGCTAGTCGTAGAGCGCATCCAGCAGGGTCAGGTACTTTTCGGTAATTACCTTGCGCTTCATTTTCAGCGAGGGGGTCAGTTCGCCGCTTTCGAGCGTGAATTCCGCCGGCAGCAGGGCGAACTTCTTGATCTTCTCGTACTGGGCGAGGGTGGCGTTCAGGCTGTCCACTCGTTCCTCGAACAACTGCTGCACGGTGGGCGCGCCCACCAGGTCCTCCGGGCTCTTTCCGGCGAGGCCGTGCTCCGTCGCCCAGGTTTGGAGCCTGGAGAAGTCCGGCACGATGAGCGCGCTGGGAAATTTGCGCCGGTCTCCGTGGACCATGACCTGCGCGATGAACGCGTCCGTAATGAACAGGTTCTCGATATTCTGCGGCGCCAGGTTCTTCCCGCCCGCGGTGACGATGATGTCCTTTTTGCGGTCGGTGATTTTCAGGTACCCGTCGTCGTCAATTTCGCCGATGTCCCCCGTGTAGAACCACCCGTCGCGGAGGACCTCCGCCGTCGCCTCGGATTGGTTGTAGTAGCCCTGCATGATGTTGGGGCCGCGGGCCAGGATCTCACCGTCCTCCGCGATCTTGAGATCCACCCCCGGCACCGGTTGCCCGACGGTGCCGAACCGAAACGCATTCGGCGTGTTGGTGGTGAGGACCGGTGCGGTCTCGGTCAACCCGTAGCCTTCCAGGATGGTGATGCCCAGGGCGTGGAAGAACTCGTTGATCTCCCGCGCGAGGGGCGCGCCGCCACTGACGAAATAGCGCAGGCGGCCGCCGGTCCCCTTCCGGATGGTGCGAAAGACGAGACGGTCGGCGACCGCCAACTGCAGCGCCAGCAGGCCGCGGGGTTGCTTCCCCTCGATGCGCAGGGCGCTGCCGCGTTTGCCGGCGGCTAAGGCCCAGTGGAAGATGTTTTGCCGCAGCGGGGGGGCGCCGGCCACCTGCTCCATGACCGCCGCGTAGAATTTCTCGTACACGCGCGGCACGGACGCCATGAGCGTGGGCTGGACCTCGACCATGTTCTCCCGCAGCGTGTCGACGCTCTCCGCGTACGCGATGGTGGCGCCGATCACCATGGGCAGGTAGTAGCCGGCCATGCGCTCGAACGAGTGGCTCAGGGGGAGGAAGCTCAGGCACACATCCCGGTCGCCGGCGGGAATCACGATACAGGCGGCGCGCGCGTTGCTGAGAAAGTTTTCGTGCGTGAGCATCACGCCCTTAGGGTCGCCCGTGGTCCCGCTGGTATAGATGATGCTGGCCAACTGGTGCGGGTCCACCTGCGCCAGGCGCTCGGCGAGCACCCGGTCGCCCTCCGCCACCGCCGCGCCGGTGGCTTCCACCTCGCTCATGGTGAGCACGCCGTCCGTCTTCCCGGCATCGTCCATGACGATCACGTGCCGCAGCGCATCGCAGCTCGGCCGGACTTCCAGGTATTTCGCCACTTGGGCGGCGGTGGAGGCGATGGCGATGACGGCGCCGGAGTCGCGCAGGATGTACTCCGTCTGCGCGGGCGTATTGGTGGGATAGATGGGGACGTTGCAGCCGCCGGCGGTCTGGATCGCCAGGTCGGCCAGGGGCCACTCCGGCCGGTTCTCCGACAGCAGCGCCACGTGTTCGGCGTTCTGGAGGCCGAGTTCCATGAGGCCGAGCGTGAAGTGGCGCACCCGCTCGGCCGCGGCGCGCCAACTCAGATCCTGGTAGCGGCCCTCGCGCTTGACGCGGAGCCACGTGCGATCACCGTACCGTTCTGCCCGGGCGGCGAAGCATTCGCCGATCGTCACCTCGGGGATCGCGGTGGTCTCCGCAGAACTCATCCTCGGCGTTCCCGTTCCCCTTGCGCGCAGGCCGCGCCGCGACACCTCGCGGCCCGCCTCCGACGCAATCTGCACAATAGCACCGCCTGTAAACCCCCGTCAATGAACCCTTTGCGGACGGCGGGGCGCCTCCCTATACTGGGACCGCCCTACGCATTCCTGCAAGGAGGAGCGCCCGGTGGCCAACGCGACCATCGACATCGCGCGGATCGTGGGCCACGTCCGCCGCCACGAGAAACGCTTCGGAATCTTCCGCGGCCTGAAGGATAAAGAACTGGAAGCCATCCTCGAGAAGACGGTGCTGGTCCAGCGGCCGAAGGACAAGATGCTCTTTCGCAAGGGGCAGCCCGGCCGGGAGATGTACATCATCCTGCAAGGGCGCGTGGACATCATGGACCATTATGAGGGCAAGCATAAGATCATCAACCAACTGGGCGAAGGGGAAGCCTTCGGCGAGGTGGCCATCTTTGGCGACCACACCCGCAGCGCCTCGGCCAAGACGCACGATTCCGTCCTCATGCTGGTCCTGAACGAGGACAACCTGCTGGCCGTGGCCGGCGGGCCCGGGGGCGCGGTGTTCATCATGAATCTGCTGCGGGTCATGAGCGAGCGGCTCGAGAACATGACCCGCAAGTACATGAAGGCCAAGTACGGCGAGCAGGGACCCAGCGAACCGGTGCGGCGATGGATCGACTGAAACCGGCCACCAGCATTCCCGGGCCGGCGTTCCGGTATGCGTTTCCCATCCGCGTGCGCATGGCCGACACGGACGCGCAGGGCATCGTCTACCACGGCAACTACCTGACGTATTGCGAGGCGGGGCGCAACGAGTACATGCGCGACCTGGAGTTGAATTACGTGGCCCTCATCGTGAGCGAGGGCATGGACATGGTCGTGTCCGAGGCGTGGCAGAAGTTCCGGGCCCCGGCGCGGTTCGACGACATCATCGACGTGTGGGTGCGCGTGGCGCAGATTCGCCGCGTCGTGCTGGCCTACGAGTACGAGCTGCGCTGCCGGCAGACGAACACGCTGCTCGTCACCGCCGGGACGGAACTCGCGTGCCTCACGCGGGCCACGCGGCGGCCCGCGCGCGTGCCGGGCCTGCTGCTGGATACCATCCGCGCGTACGAGGGCGAGCACCTCGACGACCGCGCCGGCCGGAAGCGGGTGCGCACGTAGTGGACGGGCTGCCCGACGACCGCCTCGCCGGTTTCACCATCGGCGACGGACCGGTGGGCGTGCTCACGTGCCACGGGTTTACCGGTACGCCGTATGAAATGCGCGAGCTGGCCGTCGGCTTGGCGGATCATGGCTACCGGGTTACGAACGTGAAGCTGGCGGGGCACGCGGAGACCGAGGATGCGCTCGCCCGCACCCGCTGGCCGGACTGGTGGCGCAGCCTGGTGGACGCGTACCACGCACTCGCGGCGGAGTGCGAGACGGTGTACATGTGCGGGATGAGCATGGGGGGCGTGCTCGGGCTGCACCTGGCGGCGCACTATCCCATCGCCAAGGCCGCGATCTTCGCCGCGCCCCTGTTCCTCGACGATCCGAAGCTTAAATTCGTGCCGGTCGCGAAATACTTCCGCGCCATCCAGCCCAAAGGTGACAGCGACATTCGCGATGCCGAGGCGCGAGCAGTGCATCCCCACTGCGGCGGCACGCCCCTGCGCTGCGTCGAGTCGCTCATGGAGCTGCTGCGGCACGTGAACGAAGACTTGCCCGACGTGCGCTGTCCGCTCCTGCTCATCTACGGCAGCGGCGATGGTACCGTCCCGTACCGCAACCTGGCGCACGTGGCCGCCCGCGTCTCCTCCGAACAGGTGCAAACCATTACCCTCCACGAAACGGGCCACGTCATGACCGTCGACTGCGAAAAAACCCGCGTCCAAGACGAAGCGCTCGCCTTCTTCAACGGCGTTGCGAATGCGGGTGCGTCTGCCCGTTAGGGATGTGGGATATTTAGACGTCTAGCGGGCGAAGGCGCGGCAACTGCGCTGGACTAACTGGCCGGCTCGGCCGCCGATGACGGGTTCAGCCCCGGCCCCTTGACGCACCTCTTCGTGGCGGGCGTGCAGCAGCCTCTGTGACGACTGCATAACCCACTGCCCGTTAACAGTTTATGATTGATTATCAAATGTGCGCCCAATCCAACAGCCTGTGGGATGTTGTATTTGTCTCATGTGCATGATACAACTCACGTAACAGATACGCACTGCTCACCCGCTTAGACCCAACCCGGGTTTCGGCACATGCCTCGGCAGGCGTTTGCAGTCCGGCCTGCGGGGCGCACGGGAGGGGATCATGACGCTTTCCACCCATCTGCGGGGGCGCGATACAGGCCTGCGCGGCTCAGACCGCTGCTTCGGTTTGCGAGGTCCAGCCCTCCTCCTCCTGTGCATCGTCACCCTCGCGCTGCCCGCGCGTGGCTATGCCGACGGCACGGGACTCGAGGTGGTTTCGGCGGCCCTGGATGGGGGCGCACCGAATGACGCGGTGCTCTCTACGGACCTCAGTGCGGACGGTCGCTTCGTGGTGTTCACGTCGGGGGCGGACAATCTGGTCGCTGCCGACGGCAACGGCTTGGACGACATATTTGTGGCCGATCGGAACACGGGGGAGATCCGCCGGGTGAGTGTTGCGTCGGACGGGACTCAGGCGAACGGTCCGAGCATGATCGGCCGGCTCGCGACCGATGGCCGTATTGCGGTCTTCTCTTCCGAGGCGGAGAACCTCGACGTGACCGACACAAATAACCGTAGCGACATTTTTCTTCACGACCTCCCGTCCGGCATTACCGCACGGATCAGCGTCTCCACCGGAGGTGGACAGGTGTTCCTCGATGCCACCTGCCCCGCGGTCAGCGCGGACGGGCGCCGCGTCGCTTTTGTGTGGCATGCCGCTCCCAACCAGACGTTCATACGGGACCTGGAGGACGCCACGACCACACTGGTGAGTCGCACGCCGGAAGGACAACCGGGGAACGGCGCTAGTGGATTGCCATTCATCAGCGCGGACGGGCGATTCGTGGCCTTTGTATCGCAGGCCTCCGATCTCGTGGCGGGCGACACCAATGACGTTGCGGACGTCTTCGTGTACGACCATCTGACCGGGCTCGTGGAGCGGGCGGTGGCGCTGCCGGATGATCCGGTGAACGAGCATTGGGTCGTGGTGGGGGGGATCAGCGCTACGGGGCGCTACTTGACGTATACCACCAGCACCTATGGCTCGCCCGCGTGGCGGCCCACGGTGCTGGATCGGGCGACCACCCTCACGCAACGGGTGGATGTGACCACCGGGGGCGGCTTGGCCAATGTCCGGACTTTTGCCGCCGACGTCAGCGCGGACGGGCGTTACGTCGTGCTTCATAGTGACGCCGGGAACCTGGATACAGGCGACACGAACGGCACCGCGGACGTGTTCATTCGCGACCTCGTGACGGATACGACGGTGTTGGTGAGCGAGACGGCCGATGGCACGCAGGGGGCCGGTTTTGGCGTTCCACATCTCGGCGCAGACGGACAAGTTACCGTCGTCGATTCCGGCGCCCCGGCACTGCTTCCCTTCCCCGTGGCTCCCGGGGAAGAGGCCGTGCTGGCTGCGACCAATTGCCTGACCCCGAGTGGTCCGACCGTCGCGTGGGCCCAGTTTCCGCCGCTGGTGGTTTCGGGAGGCGGAGACGTGCCTCTCATCTGGACCCTGGCGAAGTTTATCGCGCCTATTACGGAGAACCAGGTGCACTTCGGCATTCGCAGCGTGCTGGGCAGCTCGGACAGTAAGACTGGAGCACTCGGCGTGCACGCGCACACATTCGCTGCCCCAAACGTGGGCGTGTTCGATTCACCGACGTCGTATAAGTACATTGTGCGCGCCCTCGATGGCGGCGCACAGGTGCTGTCCACCATCGAGCAGGCGCAGGTAGTTGTCGGTCCGAATCCCCCCACCGTGGTGTGGGTCCAGCCGCCGCCCGACACCGCGCCGAACGGCAGCCAGTTCACGGTGGAGTGGCAGTTGCTGAACTTCGTCGATCCCGCTCCAGAAAACGCCACGGTCTGGGGG
>CBDUXP010000111.1:0-6755 GCA_965371225.1 uncultured bacterium
GCGCTCCCGGTGGGCCGCTGGCCACGTACCAACCCACCATGCCGGCGATCCAACTGGAACTCCGTGGCGCGGTCAGCGGCCAACCCATCGTGAGTGGCGGACCGAACGTCACAGGGCTGCCGCTTATCGTCGCACCCTAGGCGGCGCCGCGGGTCCCGGGGGGCGGCCGGCTGGAGCCGGCTCCCGCTGCGGCACTTGCTATACTCAGCCGATGGCGACGGAGCGCCCGCCCGCGCACCTGTTCATCATGACTGGGGAAGCGTCGGGGGACTTGCACGCCGCGGCGCTCGTGCGCGAATTGCGCGAGTCGGTGCCGACCTTGCGCGTCACCGCCGTCGGGGGCCCGCATCTGGAATCCGTCGGTGCCACGCTCATCGCGCGCATCGAAGACTTCACGGCGTTCGGGCTGGTCGAGCCCCTGGCCAAGATTCGACAGCTCTTCGCGACGCTGTTCGCCATCCTGCGCCTGGTCGACGCGGACCGGCCGGACCTGGCGCTGTTGGTGGACTTCCCCGACTTCAACATGATCCTTGGCGGTCGCCTGCGCGCGCGCGGCGTCCCCATGGTCTACTACATCAGCCCGCAAATCTGGGCGTGGCGAAGCGGGCGCGCCAAGAAGCTCGCGCGCCTGGTCCGCAAGATGATCTGTTTCTTTCCGTGGGAGGAGCCGCTGTACCGGGCCGTGGGGCTCGATTGCGCGTACGTGGGGCATCCGCTCGTGGAGTCCGTGCGGCCCACGCGCACCCGGCGGCAGACGCGCGAGGAATTGGGCGTGGGCGAGCACGACCGGCTCGTCGCATTCCTGCCCGGCTCCCGCCCGTTTGAGATCGACCGCTTCGTCCCCCTCTACCAGGAGGCGGCGCGCATCCTGGCGGAGACGCGGCCGCACCTCCGGTTCTGCCTGGCCCGCGCTCCCACCATCGCCGAGGACGCGGTGCGGCGCCACTTGCGCGAGGATGCGCCGCCGATGCACGTGATGGCGGACCGCACCTACGACGTGCTCCACGCGTGCGACTTCGCCGTGGTGGCCTCGGGCACCGCGACCCTGGAGTGCGCGCTGTTGGAGCGCCCGATGCTCGTCGTCGGCGCGGTCCACGCCCTGACTTATCGCGTCGGGATGCTCTTCAGCCATTTGCCGTATTTCGCGCTCGTCAACCACCTTGCGGGGCGCCAGATCGTCCCGGAGCTGATCCAGGACGACGCGACCCCGGCCGCCATCGCGGACGTGACCGGCATGTTCCTCGACGATGAGGAACTCTGTCAGGCGCTGGTGCAGGACATTCGGGAGGCCACCTCCGGCTTGGGGCCGCCGGGTGCCGCGTCGCGGGCCGCGCACGCCGTCGCGGAAGTGCTGGTCGAGGTCGGCGCGTGCGAACTGGTGGTCTGAGGTGTCCGCGCATCCGACCGCGATCGTCGATCCCGCCGCGCAGCTCGACCCCACCGTGGAGGTGGGACCGTACAGCATCATTCACCGTGATGTGACCGTCGGGCCGGACACCCGCATCGGGCCGCACTGCATACTGCACCCGGGCACGCGCCTCGGGGCGCGGAACGTGTTGCACGCGAACGTGTCCCTGGGCGACGTGCCGCAGAGCGTCGACTTCGATCCGGCGACGCCGAGCACGCTGGAAATTGGCGACGGGAATACGTTCCGCGAATTCGCGACCGTGCACCGGTCCGAACAGCCCGACGGGGTCACGCGCCTCGGGCACGGGTGCTTCCTCATGGTGCACGCGCACGTGGGGCACGATTGCGTGGTCGGCGACGACGTGGTCATCGCGCCGAACACCTGCCTCGGCGGCCACGTGCGCCTCGCCGATCGCGTCTTCCTCAGCGCCAACTGCCTCGTGCACCAATTCTGCTCAGTGGGCACTCTGGCATTTTTTCAGGGGCACGCCACATTGTCGCTGGATGTGCCCCCCTTCGCCATGGCCTCGGGGCTGAACACGCTGCGTGGCCTGAACACCGTCGGCCTCCGCCGCGCGGGCTTTTCGGCCGACACGCGCCGCGCGCTTCGCCGTGCGTATAAGACCCTGTTCTACAGCGACCTGAACACGACCCAGGCCCTGGACGCGCTGGGCGCCGGCCCGCACGACCCGATGGTTGACCTCCTGCTGGACTTCGTGCGAACGTCCGAGCGCGGGTGCGTGCGCGCGCATCGCCTCGGCCGAGACGCGCTCGCCCCGTGGGAGGACGCGGGGATCGCCGAGAAGGACACCGAGTGACGCGGATCCGCCGCGGCGACCTGGCGGTGGCGCTCGCGCTCGCCGCGGTGGTGCTCGGCGTGTTCTGGCGGTGGCTTGCGGCGCCCGGGCACACGCTGTACAGCCCGTGGTCGGATGTCATCGTCCAGTTCAGCGGGTGGAAGGCGTTCATGGCGCGCGCCGCGGCGGAGGGTCACGGGATCGCGTTCTGGAATCCCACCTATTACTGCGGCACCCCCGCGTACGCCAACCCGCAATACCTGTGGGCGCATCCGCTGCACGTGCTGTTTCACGTACTGCCGGTGGACCAAGCCATCGCGCCGACCTTTGCGTTGTACTTGCTCCTCATCGGTCTCGGCACGCACCTCTGGCTCCGCCTGTGCGGTCTCGACGTCTTGAGCGCCGGCGTCGGCGCGGTGGCCGGGGTGCTCGCGCCGCGCCTGCTCTACCACATTGCCGGCGGGTTCCTGCCGTACCTGCTCGGGGTCGCGTGCCTGCCGTGGGTGTTCGCCGCGGCGGAGTACGCCTGCCGCCGGCCCTCGGCCTGGCGGTGGGGACTCACGGCGCTTGCGCTCGCGCTGCTGGTCAGCAGCGGCTTCGTGCAACTGTGGTTGTACGCGGGATACGCCCTGGCCGTGTACGTGGCGCTGCGGCCGACCGAGGGCTGGGTGCCGTCGCCCGCCGCGACGCCGCAGCTGCCCGAGCCGAAACGGCCGCTGCTGCCACGCGCGGTGCAGCGGCTGTTCGGGTTGGCGGGTGCGTATGCCGCGTCGCTGCTACTAGCGGCGTATCACTTCTGGCCGGCATACGTGTTTGCACAGTACACCACGCGCGGCGGAACCCTGCCCCTGGAGCGCGTGACGGACATCAGCATCGTCGGGTGGCATTGGCTCACCGCGCTGCTGCCGCAGCCCTGGGGCGATCCGTCGCGCATGTTGGCCGCCGGCGACGGGCTCTGGCTTATGTGGGAGCAGAACCTCGCGTTCGGCATCGTGCCCCTCCTGTTGGTGTTCGCCGGTCGCCGCAGCCCCCACCGCCGCCTGTGGACCGCGCTCGCGCTCCTGCTGGCGGTCTGTCTCGCCTTCGCGTGGGGGGCGGGCAACCCCGCTTTCCCCCTCCTGTACCGATTGCCGGGTATCGCGCGCTTCCGTTTTCCCGTGCGGTTCCTCTTCGTGGCCGGCGTGGTGCTCTCCGGCCTGACGGCCACCGGCGTGGCCGCGCTGCTGCACGGGCCGCGGCCCCGCACGCCCCGCCCAACCGGTTGGGGGTTTGCCGTCGTCGCGCCGATCGTCGTGGGCCTCTGGCTCTTTGTCCGCGCGCGCGTGCTCGACGCGCGCATGCTCGCCACCGCTCCTGCGGCCCTGTGGTGGGTGGTGGGGATCGCGCTGACGCTGGCGATCGTGTGTGTGGTTGCACGCCGCACGCGGGACGCGCGGTGGGTCGCGGCGGCGGTCGCGGCGTTGCTCGTCATTGACGCGGGGCGCTCCGCCGGGTGGGTCGTGCGGATGGAGGATCCCGACGTGGTGTACCCCATCAATGCGCCGATTGCGGCCCTGCAAGATCGCGGTGGCGTGCAGCGCGTCATGGACTTCAGCGGCGCGGTGCACAAGGGGATGCCGGGCCGCGCGGGCTTGCAGATTCCCGACGGGTACGATCCGCTCCAGCTCGCGCACATGGTGCGGTTCATGCGCGCGCTCACCCACGACCCGGACCAGGGCGGCGGCAACGACATCCATATTGGTGACGTGCGCGAGCCACATCTGTATGCACTCCTGGGCGCCGCGGTCACCGTCGAGCGCGCGCGGGATGCGGGCACCGACCGAGCACCCATCGCCCAATTCGAGCGCGTCCCCACTTTCCAGTTCTGGCAGGGGGTGGGAAGGATTCCCGAGCGTGTCCAGGTGACTGTGGATGCCGGCGCGTTGCCGCGCGCGTTCGTGGTGGGGCCCGCCCGGCGCGTCGCCGTTGAGGATGAAGAGGACGCGTTGCGCGCCTTTGCGCCCACGCGCGAGGTGCTGCTCGCCACCGAGCCGCCCGTGCAGGGCACCGCCCGGTTCGCCGCGGCGGACATCACGGCGTACGCGCCGAACTCGGTGACCGTGCGCGCCACCAGCGATGGGCCCGGCTACCTGGTGCTGACCGACGCCTGGTATCCCGCGTGGGCCGCCACGCGCAACGGCGAGCCGGCGCCGCTCTTGCGCGCCGACGGCATGTTCCGCGCCGTGCCGCTGCCGGCGGCGGGGGAGTGGACGGTGGAGATGCGCTACCTACCGACGGCCGAGGCGCGCGGCGCGTGGGTGACGGGGGTGGGCCTGCTGGGGTTAGTCGCGCTGGGCGTGCGGGCGCGCGCGCGGGCCTGAGCTACTCGAAGCCCGGCCCTTCGTCCTCTTCGTCGCCTTCGTCCCCGTCCGTGGTCCGATCCTGCCCCGCGGCGGCCAGCACCGAGTCGGCTACGTAGATGGGGCAGGCCGTGCGCACCGCCAGGGCGATGGCGTCGCTCGGGCGGCAGTCGATCTTGATGATGTTCTGCTCGCCGGCGCCGGCGCCGGTGCCGTTGTGATCCTGCGTGATGATCAGGTAGGCGAAGAAGGTGCCGTTGTCCAGCTTGTACACCTGCACGCACTGCAACTGGGAGGCGAAGCCCGTGAGCAGATAGGTGATGAGGTCGTGGGTCATTGGGCGCGGCATGGGCACCTTCTCCATGCCGTTGGCGATGGCGAAGGCTTCCGCGTTGCCCACGAGGATCGGCAGGATGCGGTCCTCTTTGCGCAGAATCACGATCGGCCGCTTCAGGACGTCGTACATGACCCCGTCCAGGGCCATTTCCACCATGCTGCTCATCCGGTCCGAAGTATAGCGCACCCTGCGCACCCGGCCGCGGGCGCGGATTTTCTCTCCCGCGCCGGCTCAAGTTTTCCCGGGAGCGACCGATAACGCAGAGAACCGGTGGTGTGTGCGCCGGCAGGAGAGGTTCCGCATGCATACGGAAGGCGTACACGTCGGCCCCCCCGGCCTGCGTTCCCTATTTGACACTCTCGAGCCCCGCAACCCCGGCCGCGGAGTAGGCGCCTTTGGCGGCCTGCCGGGCCTGGCGGATGCCCTGGGGGTCGAGCGGACAGGCCCCGGCGCAGCGGGCCTGGGCGGCCTGCCCGGCGTGTTGGATGCCGTCGCCCTGAGCGCCGCCGCGGCCGAAGCGACCCAATCCACGCTGACCGTCCTCAGCGTGGAGCTGACCATCTCCATTACCCAAGCCACGGGCGTGTCGGTCCCGGCTGAGGACTCGCTGGAACTGGGCGCAGGGGCGGACGCCCAGGCTGCCGGCGATGCCATCGTGGCCTTCGCTACGGGGCTGTTCGACGCATTCGCCGCACAGAACGCGGAACTGAGCGAGGAAGAAGCCCTCGCCGCGTTCGAGACCCTCGTGCGCGACGCCATCGACGCGGGCTTCACCGAGGCGCTGACCGTCTTGGAGGGGCAGGGGCAGTTGACCGCGGAGACCGAACAGTTTACGGCGGACATTCGCGCGGCCGTGGAGGCGGGGCTCACCGCGTTCTTCGGCGGCACCGTCGCTACGAGTGCTACGGCGACCGAGGCGCCCCTGCCGACTGCCGAGTCGTTCGGGATCACGAGCTTCGAGCAGGTGAGCCTCAGCGTCAGCCTGCAGGTGGCGCAGGCGCGCATCGCATTCCGCGGCACCGAGGCGCTGGGCGAGCCCGCCACGGACCCGCAGCCGGTGGACCTCCTGGATACGCGCAGCTTCGACGACTTCACGACCGAACTCTTCGCGTTCGCGGACAGCCTGTTCGATCGCCTCGTCGGTGGTGAGGACGTGTTCGGCGACGGCGGCCTCCAGGCGCTCGTGGACCAGGTGCTCGCGATCTTCGGCGCCGGGTTCGACGACGCGTTCAACATCTTCGACGACTTCGGCGCGGCGCTGCTGAGCGACGGTACGCCGGTGCAGAGCGTGTTCGAGGCGGCGTTCCAGTCCGTGGAGTTGCACATTACGCAGACGCGCATCGAAACCGCCGACGGCCTGGTGATCGAACAGACCAGCGTGTCCCTGCGGGTGATCCAGGTCCAGATCCAGGTGGCAGTCGCCGCGGACCTGGGCGGCGAGGTGAACGGCGACCTGCCCCCGCCGGAGACGCCGGAGGACATCGCGCAGAACATCTTCGACTTCGCATCGGAGTTGTTCGGCCTCTTCCGCGCACAGAATTCGGACCTGGATGACGAGCAGGCGCTGGCCGACTTCGTTGCGCTCACGCGCGACGCCGCCGTCCGCGGCGCGAACGAAGCCCTCACGCTGCTGGACGCCCTCGGCGAACTTGACGACGAGCAGGAGACCGACGTGCAGGCCGTGCTCTCCGCCCTCGACGCCCTGCTCGCCGACGCGTTCCCACAAGTCGCCGACCTACTCGCGTAGGGGGAGCGGTCACCGCGCGGGCGAACGGGCGATCACAAGGATCGCCCGACGATTGATCCGCGGTAGGGACCGGCCTTTGTCGCCGCCGAGCCCGGCATCCCGCTCTGCGCTTCGCGCAACCGCTTTCC
>CBDUXP010000112.1:0-6313 GCA_965371225.1 uncultured bacterium
CCCAGGCGTTGCGCGAAGAGCACGGCACCATCCCCTACCTGGACGTTCGCTCCACCCAGGAATTCCAGAACGGCCACCCCACCGGTGCCTACAACATCCCCATCATGCACTTCCACCCCGTCCGGCAGCAAATGGAGCCCAATCCCGATTTCGAGCGGGTGGTGCAGGCGGCGTTCCCAGTCCACCTGGTCATCCTGGTGGGGTGCCAGTCGGGTGGCCGCTCCGTGCGGGCCTCCCAGATCATGGAATCCCTCGGATTCCAGAACCTGCGGAATGTGGTGGGCGGCTTCGGCGGCGGCCAGGACGAGTACGGCGAGCCGGTTGCTGGCTGGCTCGATTGTGACCTCCCCGTCTCCCGCGAGGCCGCGCCCGGCTGCGACTACGAAAGCTTGCTCCAGGCAGCCTCCTGATCCGTTCCTCCTGGCTGCCCCGCGGACGTTCGCGCGTCCGGTCGTCCTCGACTACGCGCGCGCGCGCTGCCGGTGGCGGCGGGGAACCCCCACAGTAATGGGGTCCACTTGACTCCCCGGACAAATAGTGTCTTAATTGCTACAACATCTTTGTCCTCCACCGAAGTGCACGGCCCAGTCGGTACACCGTGCGGTGGGGGACCCGTCGAAACAGTACGAAGCGAGGGGCTGGAGGCGGCTTGAGCTGGTGCGGTGCATCAGGTTGGCTGGTTGTAGCAGTTGGGACGACTCTATCTAGGCCCGGCGTGCCACGGCGCGACGGAGCCAATCACATAACCGCTACGGGACAGTAGAGGCGAGCACCAGGAGGCTGTATGGCGAGCGGATCCAGCGGGAAGTTCAGGAAGACGGCGAAGGCGAAGTCAACCGCGAAACGCACCCGCCAGGCGGCGGACAAGACGAAGACCGCCCGCCGGCGGTCGGGCCCGGCTCTGCTGCGTCCTCTGTGGCTGGGGCTCGGGGCCGTTGCCGGTGCCCGCGACGCTGTCGGTGAGTTCCTGGACGATGCCATTCAGCGCGGCGAAGAGATCGAGACCCGCAGACGCAAGCGCACTGGCCGCACTAAGGCCAAGTCCGCGCGGGCGAAGAAGGCGCCGGCCCGTGCCACGCGGAAGAAGGCCACCGGCTCCTGGTTCGACCTGGATGGCAAGCGCATCGGCGATCGCGTCCGGGCCATCTTCGACATTCCGACGAAGCAGGACCTGGCATCCCTCGAAAAGAAGATTGATGCATTAGCCAAGAAGGCGGCGAAGGCTGCCAGAGCCGGGAAAACGGGCCTGGCCCGGGCCAGCCGGCGGACGAAGCCGGAGCGCGTCGAGACTCCCGTGCTGGCCGAGACTGCCCCCGCGGAAGAGACCGCCGCTGACTTCGCCGCCGCCGATTTCGCCACGGCGGAGTTTGCCACCGCCAACCTTGCCACGGAAATCAGTGGCCCGGATGACGGAGACCCGGCGCCTGCCGAGGAGCAGCCGGTCATGGCTGCGGCCCCGGTGCCCATCACCATTCTGCCCACCGAGCCGCCGCCGCAGGACTGAAGCCGCCGCCCGGTGGCCGCGCGCTGTCGGGCCATCGCGTGAGTAGCCCGTGCGCCGTTGCCGGCGCCGCTCGGGGTGCGGCCCGCCGCAGCCCGCCTAGGCGACCGTGATGCCGGGGTTCAGGTAGACGTCCTGAATGGCGTTGAGCAGGGCCACCCCTTCGGCCATGGGACGCTGGAACGCCTTGCGCCCGGAGATGAGGCCGGTGCCGCCCGCGCGCTTGTTGATCACCGCTGTGGCGACCGCCTCCGCCTTGTCGCTCGCGCCGCTGCTGGCGCCGCCGCTGTTGATGAGCCCCGCCCGGCCCATGTAGCAGTTCGCCACCTGATACCGGCACAGGTCGATGGGGTGGTCGCTGGACAGTTCGTCGTACACCTTCGCGTGCGTCTTGCCGAAGGCCTGGCCATTACTGGTCATGGCCGTGTACCCGCCCGTGTTCTCCGGCAGCTTCTGCTTGATGATGTCCGCCTGGATCGTCACCCCTAGGTGATTCGCCTGCCCGGTGAGGTCGGCGCTCACGTGGTAATCCTTGTCCTTCTTGAAGGCCGGGTTCCGCAGATAGCACCACAGCACCGTGGCCATGCCCAGCGCGTGGGCGTGCGCGAACGCCTCGGCGACTTCCACCAATTGCCGGCTGCCCTCTTCGGAACCGAAGTAGATCGTGGCGCCGACGGCGGCCGCGCCTAACTCGTAGGCCTGCTCCACCGTCCCGAACATCACCTGATCGAAATCGTTGGGGTAAGTGAGCAGCTCATTGTGGTTCAGCTTGACGATGAAGGGAATCCGGTGCGCGTACGTGCGCGAGACCATGCCGAGCACGCCGAACGTGGACGCGACCGCGTTGCACCCGCCCTCCAGCGCGAGCTTCACGATGTTCCCGGGATCGAAGTAGGCGGGGTTCGGCGCGAAGCTGGCGCCAGCGCTGTGCTCGATGCCCTGGTCCACCGGCAGGATCGAGACGTACCCGGTCCCCGCCAGCCGCCCGTGGTTAAACAGGCGGTGCAGACTGGCCAGGACCCGGTTGTTCCGGTCGCTCTGCGCGAAAACGCGGTCGACGAAATCCGGCCCCGGCAGGTGAAGCTGGCTCTTGGGGATGGTCCGGCATTCGTGGGCCAGCAGGTCGCTCGCGCGGTCTCCCAGCAGAGCCGCAATCTGATCGACACCACCCGCGGTGGCTGTAGCTGTAGACATGATCACTCCTCCGGCGAAGCGGCGCGCCGGTGTGGCGCGGGTCCAAGTATACCACTGCCCCGGCGCGGGGCGGCCGCGTCTGCTAAGCTGACGCGTTTTGAGCGCCGGGCGCCCGGCGGGAGGGGTTCATGAGTACCGACGCATACTGGCAACCGTTCACGCCCACCGGCTATCGCGCCGAGGTGCGCCAGCACACCATCGTCGAGGGCGACGGCGTGTACGTGGTCGACACCGAGGGGCACCGGCTGCTGGACGGCACCGCCGGCCTGTGGTGCGTCAACGTGGGCCACGGCCGCGCGGCCATCGCCGACGCCATGCACGCGCAGGCGCGCACGCTCGCGTACTACACCCCGTTCGAGTATCGCAACGAACCGGCCGTGGCCCTGGCAGAGCGCGTGGCCGCCCTGTTGCCCGGCGACCTGAACCACGTGTTCTTCACGTGCACCGGCAGCGAGGCCGTGGAGACCGCCATCAAGATTGTGCGGGGGTATCGCGCGCGGCGCGGCGAGGTCGGCCGGACGAAGATCATCTCCCGCGACCTGGCGTACCACGGCGTCGGCATGGGCGGCACGAGCCTGAGCGGCCTCACGTTCATGCGGTCGGCGTTCGAACCGCTCCTGCCGCACACCTTGCGGATCCCGCACCACCACCACCGGCACTGCACCATGTGCGACGACCTGGACGCGTGCAACCTGAACTGCGCGCGGCACCTGGAGTACCGCATCCAGCAGGAGGGACCGGAAACGGTCACGGCATTCATTATGGAGCCGGTGGTGGGCGCCGCGGGCGTGATCCCGCCGCCCGAGGGCTACGTGCTGGCCGTGGCGGACATCTGCAAGAAATACGGGGTGCTCCTCATCTTCGACGAAGTCATCACCGGCTTCGGCCGCCTGGGCACCTGGTTCGCCGGCCAGAAGTTCGGCGTCACGCCCGATCTCGTCACCATGGCGAAGGGCCTCACGAGCGCGTACGCGCCGCTCGGCGCGGTGGCGGCGACGGCCGAGGTGTTTCAAACCTTTGTCGATGCCGACGCGAAGCCCGCGCCGGAGTTCGCGCACGGCTACACCTACAGTGGGCACCCCGTCTGCTGCGCGGCGGGCCTGGCGAATCTCGATATTCTGGAAGCGGAAGACCTGCCCGGAAACGTGGCGAAGCTGGAAGCGCCGTTCGCCGAGGAGCTGCAGGGGTTGACGGACCTGGCCCCCGTGGCCGAGGTGCGCGCGATGGGGCTCCTGGGGGCGGTGGAGTACACCGCCGAGGCGGGGGCGGGCTTTCCCCGCCGGGTGAGCGAGGAAGCCTACGTGCGGGGGCTCATCGTGCGCCCGACGCGGAACAACAGCGTGCTCTCGCCACCGCTGATCGTCCAGCGGGAGCACGTCACGGAAATCGGCCGCCTCATGCGCGAAGCCATCACCGCCGCCGCCGGTTAGGGACATGGTAGGGGCGATCCAAGTGATCGCCCACCGTTCGCGCGCAGGGCGGGCGAAGACGAGCTTCGCCCCTACGCAGGCACGCAAACCCCGTAGGGGCGCAATTTATTGCGCCCATCTCATCGGGCGCGATGAATCGTGCCCCTACGACACCATCGTGGGGCGGGGAGGCGAATCCGTGCCGCGCACGCGGAGGCGTATGATGGTGGCGAGGGAATGGAGCCGTCCCGGCGCGGGGAGCGCGGGACAGGGGGATGCGTCATGCCGATATCGACGAAGAAGCAGTTCACGGTGTGGTTGGAGAACACGCCGGGCCAGTTGGCGAAGCTGGGCCGGGTCCTGCAGCGCGGCAAGGTCAACATCGTGGCCATGTGCGTGGTCGAGAACGCGGACAGCGGGCAAGTGCGCTTCGTAGCGGATAAGTCCTCTGCTGCGCGCAAGGCGCTCCAGCAGGCCAAGCTGCCGTTCAGCGCGCGCGACGTGCTCGTGGCGCGGCTGGGCGACGTGCCCGGCGCGATGGGCCGCGTGGGGTCCGCCCTGGCTAAGGCGAAGATCAATCTGGATTACGCCTACGCCAGCACACACCCGGCGCAGGACGATGCGCTCGTGGTCATCGCCTGCGACGACGTCCGCGCCGCCAAACGCGCCCTCGGCTGACGCGACGGCTCGTTAATTCTTCCGTAGGGGCGGACCGGCGTGTCCGCCCGCAGGTGGGTGCGGCTCCGCGCGGGCCGACACATAGGTCGGCCCCTACGTACTCACTTCTTCGAGCGCATGCCGCAGCGCCGCGTGCGGGTCGCTCGTTACGGGCGGGCCGTGATCCAGGCACAGCACGGAGAACTCCAGGTCGAGGAGTCGCCGCACGCTCGCCTGCGTCGCCGCCGCGTCGTCGTGATACTCGCCGGGCACGAAGTGGAGCGCCCCGTCGGGCGTGCACATCAGCAGGTCCGAGCAGAACAGCACGCCGGGATCGTCCGCCCGCAGGAAAGAGTAATGCGCCGGCTCGGGACCCGGGGTGTGGACCACCTCCAGCCCGCCGGGGAGCACGTCACCTGCGGCATAGCGTTCGTCCGGCTCCTCGTCCGTTTCGCGCGCGCCCTCGGGCGCGTAGACCTTCACGCCGAATTCCTTGCGATAGCGCCACGCCGCCCGTTGGTGACAGGTGGCTGTGAGGCAAATGGCGGAAACGGGACCGAGGCTCTGCAGGGCTGCGGGGTCGAGGGGAAGCGGGTCGATGAGCACCACGCCCCCGTCGTCCGCGACCGCGTGCGCGTCGCCGCGGAAGTTGATCCGCTCGTCCAGAATGTGCCAGTTCCAGACGCCGGATACGACCTCTTCAGTCGTTTCCGCTGTGGTCGTGGGTTCAGACATAAGAACCCTCCTTGCGAGCAGCTTCAGCTGAGCTGATGATGGCGTACGATTCACAGAGTATATCCCGTCACAATCACGCGCGAGACATGGATCACGTATTCCGCGAGACCGCGGCCCGCCCGCGCCTTCCTTGCTCAACCAAAGCGTGCTGTCGGGTGGCTAATCGCGCGGCTCGCTTGGTCTTATTCTGAAGCTCAAGAGCTTGCGGCACTCTGTGAGGAATTTACGAGCTGCCCGTTTGGCCTGTGGACGGCTAAGGCCGTTCCGCCGGAAGCGCCCTACAAGATGCTTAAGGAAAAGATGTTCCCAATGGCTTCGAAAGCCGGTTTCAGAGACTTGCACGAGTATGCGCGGGTGATCTGGCGTAGTCATAAACCGATCGCCCTCACGCCCGGGTTGCACATATAGTCCTCCAGCGGTTAGGGCAAGGTCTACAAGCCCTCCCTGAGTTTCAATATCGAACTCGAGAACGATTTTCAGCACAGTGGGGCGATGAAACTCAAGAATCAGATAGATTTTGCCCTTCCGACCCTTCACTTCCGCCCACTGACCCTCCACGTCTCCCGTTTTAACATGCTCATGTACCCGCACTAGCTCTTCGATATCAGGTCTATCGGACGTGTCAATGATGAGAAGTGGAATAAGTCGCCCCTCACCGAGCAGGACAGTAGCAATGGCCGCGTCAGCCACGATCTTCGGAAAGGTAGCCTCGTACTTCGTTCGAAAGCTAATCTTCGTCTTGCGCGGGTTCATCTGCTAGTTCCCGGAAGATGCCCGGCTGCAACTCCACAATCTCGCCATGGGCATCAGTCAGAAG
>CBDUXP010000113.1:0-6259 GCA_965371225.1 uncultured bacterium
GTCGCGGAAGAGGGCGGACACGCAGGTCCGCCCCTACGAAGAATCCTCTTGGTGTTCTTCGTGTCTTGGTGGTTCGGTGCTCTTCTTCTCGGGGCGCCTTGGCGTGCTTGGCGGCTTGGCGGTTCACGCTTTTCCAACAACTTCGCTACCTGCTGCGCGCAGTGGCCCAGCCTCCGCGCGGGCGAGCCCTACCAGTTCAGGTCGGGCGCGTAGCCGAGTTCCACGAGGAGCGGGCCGGCGACTTCGCGGACGGGTTCCAGTTGCGACGGCGCGAGTTCCCGTTGCCAGCGCCCCACGGCGGTCTGGTAGATGGGTTGCACGACCTGTGCGGCGCTGGACTCCTTGCCCAGCGGGCGGTCCATCTGGTGGAAGCGCAGCACGCACGGATCCCACGGCTCGTCGATGAAGGAGAAGAGCGGCTGCAGCACGCGCTCCGGTTCGGCCACCAGGTCTTCGTAGCGCACCTCGTAGTACTGCCCGCGCAACGCCGGGTCGGCGCCCGCCTTGCGGCCAGCCTGCACCCAGCTCACCCAATATTCGGCGGCCTTGCGCACGTCGCGGGTGTACTCGGCGGGGCGCCCGTCGACTTCCGTCCAGTTCATAGTGAGCAGGGAGCTGATGACGTCGCGCCCGTCGCGGATAATGTGGATGAGCGGGCTCGCGGGGAACAGCCGGTGCAGCTCGGGGAACGCCAGCACATTGCCCGGGGTTTTCTCTGCGACGCGCAGCTTACCGGCGTGGGTGCGGTAGGGGGCCATGAGGCCGGTGAGGAACTCCACGTACAGGCGGCGGATGTCCGGCGGCTCGACGCGCCACTCGCGCAGGACCGGCCCGTAGGTCTGCTCCATCTCCTTCGCCTGCTGGGCGATCATCCAGAGCACCTTGAGTTCCGGGCCACAGGCGATGTGCGGGTGCGCGTCCAGAATCACGCGCAGCAGGGTCGTGCCGGAGCGTCCCGCGCCGCCGATGAAGATGGGCGGGTTGGCCGCCGCCTCGGCCACTGCCGGCGCCGGAGGCGTCCGCTGCGCTTTGGGTTTGCGTTTCTTGCGTTTAGCCACGGTGTATCGAGACGCCGCGCAATCTTAAAGCACCGGCCGCGCGTGGGCAACACACTTCCCCCGTCTCGCGCGCACGGGCACCCAGCCTGCTCCGACGGCGAATCGTCCGGGCGTGCTCGATTGGAGGAGGCGCGGGGTGGCTTAGGTGCCCATCTCCCAGGAGTTCATGTACTTCACCTGCTCGTCGGTCATGCCGTCGATGGCGATACCCATGGAGGCGAGTTTCAGTCCGGCGACCAGGTCTTCAACCTCCTTGGAGACGTCGTACACCCTGGGCTCGAGATTGCCTTCGTTCTCCATGAGGAACTCGCTTGCGAGGGCCTGGGTGGCGAAGGACATGTCCATGACCGAGGCGGGGTGGCCTTCGGCGGCGCTGAGGTTGATCAGGCGCCCCTGGGCCAGCAGGTGCAGGCTGCGGCCGTCGGGCATGACGAACTCGTCCACGTGCGCGCGCACGCCGCGGTTGACGTGCTTGGCCATTTCCTCGAGCCCGGCCACGTCCACCTCCCAGTCGAAGTGCCCGCTGTTGGCCAGGAGCGCGCCATCCTTCATCACCTCGAAGTGTTCGGGGCGCAGCACGCGGATGTTGCCGGTGACGCTGCAGAAGACGTCGCCGACCTTCGCCGCGTCGGCCATGGGCATCACCTGGAATCCGTCCATGGCGGCTTCCAGCGCCTTGACCGGGTCCACTTCGGTCACGACGACGCGGGCGCCGTGCCCCCGCGCGCGGTCGGCCAAGCCGCGGCCGCACCAGCCGTAGCCGACGACCACGAAGGTCGTGCCCGCCAGCAGCACGTCCGAGGCGCGGATGATGCCGTCGATGGTGCTCTGGCCGGTGCCGTACCGGTTGTCGAACAGGTGTTTGGTGGCGGCATCGTTCACGGCGATGACCGGGATCTTCAGCGCGCCCTCCTTCGCCATGGCCTTCAGCCGGATCACGCCGGTGGTGGTCTCTTCCATGCTGCCGGCCATGCCGCCCAGGAGGTCCTGGTGGTTCTGGTGCAGTTCGGACACCAGGTCCGCGCCGTCGTCCATCGTGATGCTCGGCTGGTGGGCGATGGCGGCCTTGAGGTGCGCGTAGTACGTTTCCTTATCTTCGCCGCGCACGGCGTGCACGGGAATCTCGAAGTCGCGCACCAGGGACGCGGCCACGTCGTCCTGCGTGCTCAGGGGGTTCGACGCGCACAGGACCAGGTCGGCGCCCCCCGCCTGCAATGTGCGCGCGAGGTTGGCCGTCTCCGCCGTCACGTGCAGGCAGGCGCTCATACGCCGGCCTTTGAGGGGTTGGCGTTCCCGAAATCGTTCGCGCACCTGCTGGAGCACCGGCATGTCATGGTCGGCCCATTCGATGCGAGACTTGCCCTCGTCGGCGCGACCGGGGTCCGCGATGTCGTAGTCTTTCACGGGGATACCTCTTTTCTCTTTCGATCCGCCGGGCCCGGAATCCGCCTCTGCGCTCCGCGCAACCGGCTTCCCTTCATTTCGATCCGCCGGGGCCGGACGCCCGCCCTGCATTAGCTCGCGGCCCGGCGGAGGGCGTCCGCTTGGCCCGTCTCCTCCCACTTGAAGCCCTGGTCCTCGCGCCCGAAATGGCCGTAGTTCGTGGTCTTGTGATAGATGGGCGCCTTCATCTCCAGGTGATTGATGAGCGAGGCCGGGCGCAGGTCGAACACTTCCTGCAACGCGAGCGCGATGCGTGCCTCGGCCATCTCGCCGGTGCCGAACGTGTTGACACTGACGCTGACGGGGTCGGCGATGCCGATGGCGTAGGCCACCTGCACCTCACACTGGGCCGCGAGCCCCGCCTTGACGACGCTCTTGGCCGCGTGCCGCGCCATGTACGCGGCCGACCGGTCCACCTTCGAGGGATCCTTCCCGGAGAAAGCGCCGCCCCCGTGGCGGCCGCGCCCGCCGTACGTATCGACGATGATCTTCCGGCCGGTCAGCCCGCAATCCCCGTGCGGCCCGCCGATTTCAAACTTCCCCGTGGGATTAATGTAGTAGGTGATCCGGTCCTTGATGAAGAGTTCCGGCGGCAAGAGCGGATTGACGACCTGTTCGATGACGGCCTTCCGGATCTGGTCCTGGGTCACGGACGTGTCGTGTTGGGTGGAGACCACCACCGAATCGATCCGCGTCGGGTTGCCGTCGATGTACTCGACCGTGACTTGGGACTTCGAGTCGGGCCGGAGGAACGGGAGTTCCCCACTCCGGCGCAACTCGGCCAGCCGGCGGGTAATTTTGTGAGCCACATCGATGGGGACGGGCATCAGGTTGGGCGTTTCGGAGCAGGCGAACCCGAACATCATGCCCTGGTCCCCCGCGCCCTGCGGCTTCTCGTCCGACGCGTCCACCCCCTGGGCGATGTCCTTCGACTGCTGATCCAGGCGGACGATGACCTCGCACGTGTTGCCGTCCATGCCCCAGGCCGCGTCGGTGTAGCCGGTGTCGCAGATCGCCTTCCGCACCACGGCGGTTACGTCCACGTCCGCTTTCGACGTGATCTCACCGGCTATTACGGCCAACCCCGTGGTCACCAACGTTTCACACGCCACGCGGGACTCCGGGTCGCCGGTGAGCATGGCGTCGAGCACCGCGTCGCTGATGGCGTCGGCCAGTTTGTCCGGATGCCCCTCGGAGACGGATTCGGACGTGAAAAGATGCTTGCCCTGCTGGGTGGGCTGCTCCGGGTTCATGGGCCGCGCCCCGCTACTTGAACTGCCGCTGCAGCGCGACCGTATCGAGCTTCAGGCCCGGGCCCATGGTGCTCGAAATGGCGACGGACTTGAGGTACTGCCCCTTCGCGGCCGCTGGTTTCGCGCGCAAGATCGCCTCGATGGCGATGCCGGCATTGTCCAGCAGGTGTTCGGTGGAAAACGACGCCTTGCCGACAGGCACGTGGATGTTCGCATTCCGATCGACCCGGTACTCGATTTTGCCCGCCTTGATCTCGGTCACCGCCTTTGCCACGTCCGCAGTGACCGTGCCGGACTTCGGCGTGGGCATGAGGCCGCGCGGTCCCAGAATACGCCCGAGCTTCCCCACGTCGCGCATCATGTCCGGGGTCGCCACCGCGGAGTCGAAATCCGTCCAGCCGTCCTGAACCTTCTTAATCAGGTCCTCATCGCCGACGAAGTCCGCCCCTGCTTCCGTCGCCTTCGCGGCGTTCTCTCCCTTGGCGAACACGAGCACGCGCACGACTTTGCCGAGGCCGTGGGGGAGCGAGACGGTGCCGCGCACCATCTGATCCGCCTGCTTCGGGTCCACCCCGATTTTGAAGGCGAGGTCGACGCTCTCGTCGAACTTCGCCGTCGCCGCGTCCTTGACAAGCCCGACGGCCTGCTCCAGCTCGTACACGCGGGTCCGGTCGATCTGTTCCTGCGCCTGGCGCAGGCGCTTGCTCTGTGTCGGCATGATATCCTCCGTGGTGCGAGCGGCGCGCGCGGCGCCTCCCACAAAGTGTCCCGTCGCCGGGTTCCGGCTCAGCCCTCGATTAACAGTCCCATACTCCGGGCCGTGCCCGCGATCATGCGCATGGCGCTCTCGACCGACGTCGTGTTCAGGTCCGGCATCTTCGTTTCGGCAATGTTCCGCAGTTGGCGCTGCGTAATCGTGCCCACCTTCTCGCGGTTCGGTTCGCCCGACGCCTTCGCCAGCTTCGCCGCCTGCTTCAGGAGCACCGCCGCGGGCGGCGTCTTGGTAATAAAGGAGAACGAGCGGTCCTCGAACACGGTGATCACCACCGGGACCGTGGTGCCCATGTGTTCCTTGGTGCGCTCGTTGAACGCCTTGCAGAACTCCATGATGTTGACGCCGTGCTGCCCGAGGGCGGGGCCGACGGGCGGGGCCGGATTGGCCTGGCCGCCGGTTACGTGCAGTTTGATGAATCCTTTGATTTTCTTCGCCATAGGGTGGGCTCCCGCCTATACCTTCTCCACCTGCCAGAACTCGCACTCCACCGGGGTCCGCCGCTCGAACACTTCCACCAGGACTTTCAGGCGGCCGCGCTCCGCGTTCACTTCGTCCACGTAGCCGGTGAAGTTCGTGAACGGGCCTTCCACGATCTTGACCTGTTCGTTGCGCTCGAACATGACCTTCGGCTTGGGCTTTTCGCGGTCGCCGCGAATTTCCTCGAAGATCGCGTCCATCTCCGCTTGCGGCAGCGGGGTGGGGTGCTTCTTCGTCCCCAGAAACCCGGTGACGCCCGGCGTGCTCTTCACCAGCAGCCACACGTCCGTGGACAGCCGCATCTGCACAAACACGTAGCCCGGGTACGACTTCCGCCGGCTGACGCGCTTCTTGCCGCCCTTGATCTCGGCGACTTCTTCGCTGGGCACTAACACCTGCGGCACGAACTCGTCGAGCGCGTTCTGCTTCACGCGCTGCTCGATGTTCTGGCGCACGCGGTTCTCATGGCCCGAGTGGGCATGGAGCACGTACCAGTGCAGGTCCCCCTCGTCCGCGATCTCGGGCGTGGTATCCACGGTGCGCTTCGCCCGGGCGCGGGCGCGCTTGGGCAGCAGACCGGCCTCATCGCCTTCTTCCAGTTCCTCGACGGCCTGCGGGGCGCCGAACAGCTCATCCACGTCCACCGGACCCTTCGCCTTGGCCAGGAGATAGTCCGTCTCCTCTTCCACGGAGGGCAGCGCCGGGGTGCGGGCCGGCGGGGGCGGCGCCTCCGGGCCCCCGGCGGGATGGTCGTTCTCAGCGTTCACGTGCACACCTCTGCGGACTCCTCAACGGTTGAACAACATGTTCAGAATGATGAAGCTGAGAAAAGTGTCGGCCACGAAGATGAATCCCGTCACGATGGCGACCAGTACCAGCACCACACTCGTCGAGTTCATGAGTTCCTGTCGCGGCGACCACGCCACCTTGCGCATTTCGGCGCGGACGTCGCGGATATAGGAACTGATGTTCGCGAACATGTGCCCTGGCCCGTTCCGTGCTACTTCGTCTCGCGATGCGGCGTGTGGTGCCGGCAGAACCGACAGTACTTGCGGAACACCAAGCGGTCCGGGGTCCGCTTCCTGTCTTTCTTCGTGGTGTAATTGCGCTGCTTGCAATCTTCGCAAGCCAGCGTAATGATCTCACGCACGAGCGCGCCCCCACCGGGTCTCCCGGGCCACGGCTCCCACTACTCGATCACGCTGGCGACGACGCCGGCGCCGACGGTGCGGCCGCCTTCCCGAATGGCGAAC
>CBDUXP010000114.1:0-6241 GCA_965371225.1 uncultured bacterium
CTTGCCATTCGGGCGGACACGCAGGTCCGCCCCTACGCAGGAACATTTGCACGTGGAGGGCACGGCTGCCACGCCGTGCCGCGCGGGCCGGTCTGCGGAAAGCCGGTTGCGCGAAGCGCAGAGGCGGATGCCGGGCCGGGCGGTTCCAAGAACCCGGCCCCTACCGCGGGTGCCCGCGCCGGGATGTCGCGCCGCCGGGCCCAGGGCTTAAACTGCCGCTAGGGGCGGAGTTCCGGCATCGCGCAGGGTCGCCGTTGAGGGGGGCCGCGGACGCTGCTAGAATCCTTAGCCCCACACGTCGCCGCCGCCCGTCGACACGAGGTTCCCGGATCTATGGCGTATATTCCGAACACTGACGCGGATCGCGAGGCGATGCTCGCCACGCTGGGCCTGAAGACGGTGGATGCCCTGTTCGCGGACATCCCGAAATCCGCGCGGCCGGTCCGGCCCCCCGAGGTGCCCGGTCCGCTCGCGGAATGGCAGATCGCCCAGGTCATGGGCGCGCAGGCCGGCCGCAACCGCAACACGCAGGAGGCCGCGTCCTTTCTCGGCGCGGGGATCTACGACCACCATATCCCCACCGCGGTGTGGGACCTGGTGAATCGCGGCGAGTTCAAAACGGCGTACACGCCCTACCAGCCGGAGGTCAGCCAGGGCTTCCTCCAGACCATTTACGAGTACCAGTCCATGATCTGCGCGCTCACCGAGATGGACATCTCGAACGCGTCGCTGTACGACGGGGCGGGCGCCGCGGTGGAAGCCATGCTCATGGCCGTAAAGCGCACGAAGCGGCCGGTCGTCGCGGCGTCCGAAGCGCTGCACCCGGACACCCGCGCGGTGCTCGAAACCTATGCGCGCATGCTGGACCTCCGCTACGTGCTCGTGCCGCACGCAAAGGGCATCACCGACCTTAACGCGGTGGACGAGCTGGTGACGGAGGACGTGGCGTGCCTCATCACGCAGGCGCCGAACTTCTTCGGCATCATCGAGGGGACGGACGGGGAACTAGGCGAGCGCGCGCACCGGCACGGCGCCAAGTGGATCGTAAGCTGCGACCCGGTGAGCCTCGGCCTCCTGCACGGGCCGGGGGCTTACGGTGCGGACATCGCCGTGGGGGAGGGGCAGGGGCTCGGCATCCCCCAGGCCCTGGGTGGCGCCACGTTCGGCTTCCTCGCCATCAAGAACGAAGGGCTCGCGCGGCGCGAGCGCATGCTGAAGTTTATGCCGGGGCGCCTGTGCGGCTCGACGCTCGACGCGCGGGGGGAAGAGGCGTACGCGCTTTCCCTGACTACGCGCGAGCAGCACGTCAAGCGCGAGCGGGCCACGTCGAACATCTGCACCAACCAGGCGCTGCTCGCGCTCGCGGCGACCGTGCACCTGAGTCTGCTCGGCAGCGCCGGCCTGCGCGAGGTGGCGCACCAGTGCCTGCAGAAGGCGCACTACGCCGCGAAGAAACTCACGCGCACGCCGGGGGTCAACCTCGCGTTTCCGAAACAACCGTTCTTCAAGGAATTTGCGCTCAAACTGCCCGGCGACCCGGCCAAGCTGAATCGCGCGCTCAAGAAGGTGAACATCATCGGCGGGTATCCGCTGGAGGCTCACTACCCGGCGCTGGAGAACGGGGTCCTGCTCGCGGTCACGGAGAAGCGGAGTCGCACCGAGATTGACGCGCTGGCGGCGGAGGTGGCGACGTGGAGCCGCTAATCTTCGAGGGGGGCGCGCCCGGCCGCACCGCCGTCTACATGCCGGAGCTGGACGTTCCCGAGCAGGCGCTGGACGCGCTGCTCCCCGAGGGCGCGGTGCGCAGCACCTTGCTGTTGCCCCAGCGCGGGGAACTGGAGGTGGTGCGCCACTTCACCCGCCTCGCGCAGCGGAACATGGGCATCGACACCGCGTTCTATCCGCTCGGGTCGTGCACCATGAAGTACAACCCGAAGATCAACGACGCGATGGCGTTCCTGGCCGGGTACGCCCACGTTCACCCATACCAGGCCCCAGCCGAAATTCAAGGCGCTCTCGAACTCCTGTGGCAACTGGACCAGTGGCTGTGCGACATCACGGGGTTCGCCGCCGCCTCATTCCAGCCGGCCGCGGGGGCGCACGGCGAACTCACGTCGCTCATGATGTTCAAGGCGTACTTCGCGGCGCAGGGGGATTCCGGACGCACCACGATCCTCGTTCCGGACTCGGCGCACGGCACGAACCCGGCGAGCGCTGCCATGTGCGGGTTCACGGTGCAGGAGATTCCGTCCACCAGCGAGGGGGAGGTGGACCTGGCCGCGATCCGGGCAGCCGCCGGCCCACACGTGGCAGGCATCATGCTCACCGTCCCGAACACGGCCGGCCTCTTCGAACGGGATATCGAAGCGGTCATCGGCGCCATTCGCGACTGCGGCGGGCTCCTCTATTGCGACGGCGCGAACCTCAACGCCATGGTGGGCCGCTGCCGGCCCGGCGAGCTGGGCTTCGACGCCATGCACATCAATCTGCACAAGACCTTCTCCACGCCGCACGGCGGTGGCGGGCCGGGGGGCGGACCCATCGTAGTGTCGGAACGGATCGCGCCATACCTACCGGTCCCGCTCGTCAAGGAACACAACGGTACGTACGCCTGGGACTGGGCGCGTCCGGCCAGCATCGGGAAAGTCCGCGGGTTTTATGGCGCGTTCGCCGTGGCAGTGCGTGCCGTGGCGTACATTCTCGCGCAAGGGCCGGCGGGGCTCCGGGCGATCGCGGACAACGCGGTGCTGAACGCGAACTATGTCCGGGAACGGCTCAAGGGCCTGTTCGACCAGCCGTACGACCGGACGTGCATGCACGAATTCGTCATGGCGCCCACGGCCGCCATGAAAGCGGCCGGCACGACGACGATGGATATCGCCAAGCGGCTGCTCGATTTCGGTATGCACGCCCCCACGATCTATTTCCCCCTGATCGTGGATCAGGCGATCATGTTCGAACCGACCGAGACGGAGTCCAAAGAAGCGCTGGACGGTTTCGTGGACGCGATGACGCAGATCGCGCAGGAGGCCGTCGACGCCCCTGACGTCCTTCACCACGCGCCCACGCTCACGCCCGTGACTCGCGTGGACCTGAATCTGGCCAACGGCTGGCGGGATTACAACTACGCCACGCGGGTGGTGCGCCGGCCGCCGCTCCTGTCGATGCACATGCGGGCCGGCGCCACCATGTTCAACTTCGCGAACTGGCACATGCCGCTCTTCTACACGAGCGTGGAAGAGGAGCACCGCGCAGTGCGGGAGGCCGTCGGCCTTTTCGACATCTCCCACATGGGCGAGGTGTATTTCGAGGGTCCGCAAGCCGCGGCCACGCTGCAGCGGCTCCTCGCAAACGATGTCACGCGGCTCGAGCCGGGGCGGGCGCAGTACACCATGCTCCTCAACGAAGCCGGCCATGTGGTCGATGATTGCTACCTCTATATGCTCGCGCCCGACCGGTACCTGCTCGTGATCAACGCGGCCACGCGCGAAAAGGACGTGGCGTGGATGCAACAGCACCTCACGGGCAACAGCGTCTCCATGACCGAACGCAGTCTCGAGACCGGCCTGTTCTCGCTGCAAGGCCCGAAGGCCCTGGCGCTCGCCCGCCGACTCGTCGACGGGCCCTTTCCAGAGAAGAAGAACCGTATCGTCGAAACCACGCTAGGCCGGATCCCCTGCCTCGTGTCGCAATCCGGCTACACGGGGGAGGACGGGGTGGAGATCTATCACGGCGTGCGCGATTCGGTCCGCCTGTGGGACGCGGTGATGGCGGCGGGCCAGGCGGACGGCATCCGGCCCATCGGGCTCGGAGCGCGGAACACCCTCCGCGCCGAGATGGCGTACTGCCTCTACGGCAGCGAACTGAACGAGGAGACCACCCCGCTGGAGGCGAACCTGGGCTGGGTGGTGAAGTTGGACACCGATTTCATCGGGGCGGAACGCTTGCGCGAACAGCAGGCCGCCGGCATCACGCGCACGCGCGTGGGGTTCCGCATCCCGGCGGGCGCCGTTCCGCGCCAGCACGATCCGGTCGCGATCAACGGCGAGAGCATTGGCGAGGTCACCTCGGCGGTGCACGGCGTGTCGGTGGACGCGGTGCTCGGCATGGCCTACGTGCCCGTCGAATGGAGCGAACCGGGCACCAAGATTATGGTCGGCTCGGGCGCGAAACGGGCGGAGGCCACCATCGTCAGCCTGCCGTTTTACCACCGGGGATGATGCGTGCCGGCGTCGGCCGGGGGACGGGCCCATCCCCATCGCGGCCGCCGCATTCCTTGACGTGCTGCGGCGTGCACGCTAGCGTGCTATCAGGAGCCAGCCCGCACCGCCACGCCGGGCCCCATGCAACTCATCGTTAAGGAAAAGGGCCACGCCGCCCGCACCGTCCACTTGTCGCGCGGGGACATGGTCATCGGGCGCTCCCGGCAGGCCGACATCCGCTTGGAGAATTTCTACGCGTCCGGCAAACACTGCATGCTCCAGTATGACGGGACTACGCTGAAGCTGCACGACCTGAGCACGACGAACGGCACGTTCTACAACGGCCAGAAGATTGACGAAACGCTGGTTCGGGAAGGGGACCGGATCCTCGTGGGAACGGCGCTGATCCTGGTCACCGGTGACGATGCCGGGCCGAACCTCCGCCAGCTCGCGGCGCAGTACGACGAAGGGGACGCGCTCGCGCGGGAACAGGTGGTCGGCATGCTCGGGGAACTGGCGGATCCGTCCGCCGTGGACCTGCTCCGGCAGGCCCTGCAGGACGAGAGCGCCCCCGTCCGCGAAACGGCGGCGGCCGCGTTGGGCAGCATCGGCGCGCCGGGAGCCGGCGCGGAGTTAGCCGCTTGCCTCGGGGACGACGAACCCGGCGTCCGCCAGCGGGCTACGTGGGCGCTCATCCGGACGGCGGATACTGCGGCGGTCCCACCGCTGATCGACACGGTGCTGGAAGGGTCCGACGACGCACGAGTAGCCGCGATCAACGTCCTGGGTATGCTGCGCGTGCAACAAAGCAGCTCTGCGATGATCCGTGCGCTCACCGCGGACACCCACCGAGTCCGCGAGGCCGCCGTCAAGGCGCTGGGAGCGCTGGGCGATGTCGGAGCCCTGCCGCACCTGGTCGAGGCGCTGGCGAAGCCCGACCGGTTTCCAATGCTCTGGGTGGTGGAAGCGTTGGGTGCTTTGCGTGACCTGGGCGCGTTGCCGCACCTGGTCGAGCAGTTGGATTATCCGGTGGTGGAGGTGCGCGAGGCGGCCGCCCACGCACTCGGGCAGGTCTGGTCGCGGCAGAGCATCACGCATCTCATCGGCGCGCTTCAGGACCCGAGCGCCAGCGTCCGGCGCAGCGCCGCGGCCAGCCTGGAACGCATCCGGCGATCCCTGGACCCCGACCCGACCACCGCGAGCGCGAATGACTCGACCGGCGGCACGCTCTTGCTGGGCGACATCGGGGAGAGCCTGGCGGCCCTCGCGGATGGGACCGGGCCGGTAACCATTCAGCTGGACATCGCGTACTGGCAGCGCTGGTGGGCGGAAGTCGGCCCGCGGCTGCCCGCGGGACCGGCGGAGGGGTAGATGCCCGGGAAGTACGACGGGCCGGCACCGTGGGCGCACCTGGCGACTCCGGACAAGCTGGCGTACGCGCGGGGCCGCCGTCCGGAGGTGGAGTGTCTCCTCTGCGCGGTGTTGGCGCGCGACCCGGACGTGGAACGCCTGGAAATCTTTCGGACCAAACGCTTCGCGGTATCCGCTAACTTGTACCCGTACAATCCGGGGCACCTGCTCTTGTTTCCCCTGCGCCACATCGTTGACATCCGGGACCTGCAGCGCGCGGAGCAGCGGGAGCTGGCGGACCTGCAGGCGTGCACGCTGGGCGTGCTGGAGGCGATGTACCAGCCCACGGGATTCAACGTGGGGTTCAATCTGGGCCGGAGCGCGGGCGCGAGCGTCCGCCACCTCCACCTGCACGTGGTACCGCGCTACGATACGGAGATGGGTTTTCTCGAGATGCTGTCGCAGACGCGGACCGTAGTCGAAGACCCCCGCAGGACGGTCCGGCGTCTGCGCGCGCGTTTCCGGCGTAGTTGGCGCGACTAGGGCGCTGCCGCGGGCGGCTCCCGCGCCGGTTCCGCACGCGCGGCGCGCCGGCTGTCCAAGGACGCCCGAAGTTCCGGCACCACGATCCCGTCGAAGTCCGTAAACGCCACGTCGGGCTGTGCGAGCGCGTACAACAGCGTCGGCAC
>CBDUXP010000115.1:0-5683 GCA_965371225.1 uncultured bacterium
CGGTGGATCCCAGTTGCGCGAGGAGGCGGGCTGCGTGACCGCCGCCCCCCACCGTACCATCCACATAGGTGCCCGCCGAACGGATGGACAGAAGGGCTAGCGCCTCCTGCGCGAGAACTGAGATATGACGGTCCCCGGTCACCCGGGGCTTCATCCAGCCTTTACGGCTGACCTCCTGCGGCTGCAACCGCGTCTGCCTCGGCGGGACCAAAGCTCGCCACCGCGGCGTCATCACTGTCGAACGTCTCGAAAATTTTAGCGGCCCCCACCATGCGAAACACACCCCGCAGGTAGCGGCTCATGCCGGACAGCTTCAGGTTGCCGTCGCGCTGCCGCACCTTCCGCAGGCGCTCCAGCAACATGCCGACCCCCGCGTAATTGATCTGCGCCACGCGGGCCAGGTTGACGACGATGTCGTACTTCTCCTCCACCATGAGGTCGGCGAAGACCCGCTTCATCTCCAGGGCGGACGGCGTGTTGAGATTCCCTTCCAGCCGGATCACCGTGATCCCATCCTGGTCGTTCCGTTCTACCTTCACTCCATACCCTCCTACTGACCGGTTCACCGGAGACCGCCCCAGCTCACAAGCCCAAATCCCGCAATCCGCTGGAGACACCCTCGGCCCCATCGAGCGAGGCTTTGGGCAAGGCGTCCCACCGGTCCTTGGCCCACACTTCGATGTAGGTGGACACGCCGGCGAAAACCACCTCGTGCTCGATCCCCGCATGCTCCCGCAAGGCGGGCGGCAGCAGGATGCGCCCAGCTCGGTCGGGCGACACGTCGACCGCGCCCGAGAACAGTTGGCGCCGGTACTGCCGCGCGTTGAGATCGACAGCCGACATGGACCGGATCTGCGTCTCGATCCGCTCCCATTCGGCCGGGGGATACAGGGTCAAACAGGGATCCAGCACGCTGCGGGTGAGCATCAGGGTGGCGATGCTGCGGCCGGCCATGACCTCCCGGAGCTTGGACGGGATCGTCACTCGGCCCTTGTCGTCTAGCGCGTGCTCGTACTCGCCGTAAAACACTTTGTCTCCCCATAGGCTCCCACTCTCTCCCAGTACGCTGCATTAAAGCACACTTATAACCCCTTGTCAACACAAAACTTCCCACTAGCCTGTTGACGAACAGTACACGAAAGTTTGTGCGTAAACCCTTATGGAATTTGCCTTTACAGATGATTGATAACTCGAATACCGGCAAGTGTTTCCGGCCGACGTGGCAAATATGTGCCAAGAATCCTCCCACTCCGTCCCACAGAAGGAACGTGCAGATGAGTGACACCGGTAGGTGGGCGGACGGACTGCCTGCTCCCCAGAATGGGGGCCTGCACTTGACCGCCAAATAGTTGTGTGATACAATGATTGTGATATGCAAGAAACTGGACCAAGCGTGGAAGGCCGCAAGGACGCACGCAAAGAAGCCGGCGCCCCCGACCAAGCCGACCGCCTGCGGCGCATCGTGCTGGGGGTCACCCGCCTGTTGAATCAGGTGGACCGCTTTGAGAGCGCCTGTTGCGGGGTGACCGTGGGCCAGTGCCTGACGCTCACGACCCTGCGGGAGCAGGGCGAGATGCCGAGTCAGCGGTTGGCCCAGACCCTAGGACTCGCGCCGAGTACGGTGACGCGCGCGGTGGCGCCCCTCACCGAGCGCGGCTGGATTCACCGCCGGCGGGACGAAACGGACCGGCGCCAGGTCTGGCTGGGACTCACGGAGGAGGGCGCGGTGCTGGCCGCGCGGTTGGCCGAGCGCGCCAGTGCCACATACGGACTGATCCTCGATCACCTGCCGGCCGCGGACCGGGAGCCGACTCTGGCGGCGTTGGAATGCTTATTGGATGCGTGTCGCGGGGCACAGGCCATCTGCTGTCCGCCGGACGCACCCGGCCAACCGGAAGCGCTCGGCGCTGCCATGGAGACGACCCATGTCTGAGACGACGAATATGCAAGACCTCACGCCGGACGACGTACGCAAGACCGTGTCGGGGCACTACGCCGGCGCGGTACAGGCGGCGACCGCACCCAAGAGTTGCTGTGGGAGCGCGCCAGTGGATCTGGCGAATCTCGACCTGGCCGACTCGGCCACGCACGTGCAGGTGTTGGAGCAGTTCGATCAGGAAAAGTGGGTGACGGCGAGCGGGTATGCCGCGGAAGAGTTGGCGGACTTGCCGCCGGACGCTGTCCGCGCGTCGTTCGGTTGCGGCGATCCCGTGAACCTGGCGCGTATCGCCCCGGGGGAGACCGTGGTGGACCTGGGAAGCGGCGCGGGCATCGACGTGATTCTCGCCGCGAAGAAGGTCGGGCCCAGCGGGCGGGTCATCGGCATCGATATGACCGACGAGATGATCGCGAAGGCCGAAGCCAACATCGCGGAAGCCGGGCTGACGAATACGGAGATTCGGCGGGGCATCATCGAGGACCTCCCGGTGGAGAACGCTACGGTCGATTGGGTGATCTCCAATTGCGTCATTAATCTTTCACCGGAGAAGCCGCGGGTGTTTGCCGAGATGGCGCGGGTGCTCAAGCCGGGCGGGCAGTTTCTGGTCTCCGACATCGTGGTCGGCGCCCTGCCGCAGGCCATTCGGGAGAACGTGCTCGGCTACGTGAGCTGCGTCGGCGGCGCGGTCGCGGAGGAAGAGTATCTCGGCATCATTCGCGACGCCGGGTTCCGCGATGTCCAGGTGGTCGCGAGCCACGCGTACACCGCCCCGGAACTCTTGGGCTTCGCCGGCCTCTCTGGCGAATCGTCGGAGGAGGCGCTAGACACTCTGGGGGACGGGGCCCGGCAGATTCTCGAACAGTTGGCCGGCAAGATCGTGTCGATCAAGGTGCACGGCCGCAAAACGTCCTAGCCGCGCCACCCCGCGCGTGGGACGGGGAGGTGCCCCATGCCTGAGGATCGCTCACCCGAGGAAGTGCGCAACCGCATCGCGTCGCGGTACACCGCAGCCGCCAGCGCCGCGTCCGTGCCCGACCCCACCGCGCAAGCGGGGCCACGGGACCTGGCGGCGCTGGATCTCAAAGGCGAGGGGGGCCGGGCCCTGTTCGTAGAGGACGCCCCGCCGGGGGCGCTTGCCCAGGCGGCGGGCTATGCGGACGAGGACGTGGCGACCGTGCCCGAGGGGGCGTTCCGCGGATCCTTCGCGTGTGCGACGCCAGTGAGCCTTGCGGATATTCAGCCCGGGCAGACGGTCCTCGACCTGGGCTGTGGCCAGGGGTTGGACGTCATTCTCGCCGCGCGCCTCGTCGGCCCCACCGGGCGCTGCATCGGCGTGGACCTGACCCAGGCGCAGTTGGACCGCGCGCAAGCCCACATCGCGGAAACCGGGCTCGCGAACACGGACCTGCGCCAAGGACCCATGGAGGCGCTCCCGGTGGAGAGTGCGTCGGTGGACTGGATCATCTCGAACGGGGCGATCAATTACTCCCCGGAAAAACCCAAGGTGTTCGCCGAAGCTTTCCGCGTGCTGAAGCCGGGGGGCCAGCTCCTCGGGGCCGACGTGCTCGTCGAGGACCTGGATCCCGCCCTGGGGAACCGGTTGTTTGGGTACGTGCAGAACGCGGGCGGGGCGACGGGCGAAGCGGCGTACCTCGCACTCATCCACGCGGCAGGGTTCAAGGACGTTGACGTCGTCGCGCGCACCGAGTTCACGGCCGGTCAGATTTTGCAATTCCTCGGGTACGACGCCGAGCCCACGGACGAAGCCGCCGCCGCCGACCCGGAGCTGGTGAGCCTCCTCGCCGGCAAGCTCGCCGCCACCGCCATCCACGCCCGAAAGCCCGCGTAGCCGCCCCGGTCGCAGGCTCAGGGTCATCCCATCTAGGGACTCCGGCGCAACCCTAGGCCGGAGTCGCATCCCCCAACTAGCCTTGCGTGGGCAACGTCCTAGGCGTACTAGACTTCTAGATAGTTCTTTATTAAGCACAGGTGTTATTCAACAACAGATAGGGCATACAATCCCGCTTCTGCGCCTTTGTTAGCGCAGAAACCTGAAAGTTGGTGTAGCACGTCTTGACCCCTTATTGGTTAGAGGAGGGTCAGTCGGGCGAAAGGTTCCGCATGGACGGGACACGGGAGATTTGCGATGCGCACATTTCATTGGGGAGTGAAATCCGTTGCGCTGGCTTGTATAGCAGCGATTGCCGTTCTGCTGGTGACGCGCCCAGCCACAGCCATCAAACCAGAGGATCCGGGGGGCGGCAACGCCCTTGAGGAGCGCGTCGTTGACTTAGAGGCCAATGTCGCCGCGTTGCAGGCCCAAGTGGAGGCGCTTGAGACGCTGCTCGCGTCGGTAAGTCTCGGGACACACAACGGCCAACCCGTGCTGCGGTTTAGCGGCATTAACGTGCAAATTGTTGATGGCACCAGCACCACACCTAGCAGCACAGGTCTGGGCAATCTCATCGTCGGGTATGACGAACCTTGGGGCGGAAACATCTCTTTCCCACCCAGCGTGAAAACCGGTTCCCACAACCTGGTCGTGGGTTCCCAGCATAGCTATACGAACTATGGCGGCGCGGTGTTTGGCCACCGCAACGTCATAAGCGGAATATTTGCGACCGTAACCGGCGGAACTCAGAATGTCTCAAGTGAATCCACCACGAGCGTGAGCGGCGGGCAAGATAATATCGCCAGTGGCCATGTGGCGAGTGTCAGCGGTGGCTGGGCGAATGAGGCGGGACCGGGACACCAGTCCAGCGTCAGCGGCGGCTCCCACAACATTGCCAGCGGCTGGCGAGCCAGCGTGACCGGCGGCCAATTCAACGAGGCGAGCGGCGATTGGTCCCACATCTCTGGCGGTGGCGGTTTGGGACTGCTAAGTGAGGAGATTGGCAACACCGCTGGGGGTGAACACACGAGCATTCTCGGCGGCGTCGCCAACTTCGCCGGCGGCGGGTCTACATGCATCAGCGGCGGAGGTCACAACGAGACGGGTGACTTCTATACCAGCGTGAACGGAGGCAATGAGAATCTTGCTAGTGCTCGCTATTCGACAGTCCTCGGTGGCAACTGCAATACCGCCGGTGGCCAGGATTCTACCGTCGGCGGCGGAAATGAGAATCAGGCGATTGCACAGCGTTCTTCGGTGAGCGGTGGGAAACTCAACCAAGCGAATCATCTGAGTTCGACCGTGAGCGGTGGGCTAGGCAACACCACAGCCGCCAACTTCGATCACGTGCCCTAACGCCTCAAGTAACCGGCCTGGATGAGTGGGGGCTGGGCGCGTCCGGACGGGCGCGCCCCGCTGCTTCCTCCCACCGACCGCTACGGGGCCAATTCCAGCCTCGCGGCGGATATCCGTCGGGCTTCGCACCGGCCCGGGGTGGTGTGTGCCGGTCTGTGCACAGATTTCCCGCCTGCTGAATAGACGGGGGCGGGGGCGCGTCTTAGGGGTCAGAACACGCGCACACACACGCAATTGAGGAGACTACGCCATGCACACACGGATGCTGACCATAGGACTTGGACTGGCCGCGGCGCTGTGCGCCACGCCGGCGCTGGCCGAAGATTCCTTTTCCACTTTCGCACGCAACGGTGAGCGCGTGCTGGTCGCCGAGCGCGAGTACCGCTACACGGTCTATGACGGCGGTCGGCACGGGCGCCACGGCCGGCACCGCAAACGCCACCGCCACACGGCGGCCTGCGACCGCGTCTGGATCCCGGGCGGGTATGAAACCGTGA
>CBDUXP010000116.1:0-5588 GCA_965371225.1 uncultured bacterium
CCACCCACGGGCGGTGCTTCACGCTCGGGCTCGAACTCGCGCTCGCGGCGGACGTGGCCATCGCGGCCGAGGGGAGCCGCTTCTGCCTCGCCGAGGTGCGCTACTCGATCTATCCCGCCGGTGGCGGCACCTTCCGGTTTATCCGCGCGGCCGGATGGAGCAACGCCATGCGCTACGTGCTGACCGGGGACGAGTTCGACGTGGACGAAGCGTTCCGCTTGCGCCTTGTGCAGGAGGTGGTGCCACCGGCAGAGCTGCTGCCCCGCGCGGAAGCGGTGGCGCAGACCATCGCCTCGCGCCCGCCCCTCGCGGTGCAGGCCGCCCTGGCGTCCGCGCAGCTTGGACAAGCGAACGGGTGGCGCGCGGAGGCGGACGAAATTCCCGACCGCATACGCGGGTTGCTCCAAACCGAAGATGCGCGCGAGGCCATGAACGCAGCCATCGAGCGCCGGGAACCGCGCTACTCGGGGGCGTAGCACCGTGGCCGCACCGGCCGTCCCCGTCGCCATCCTCGCCCAGCACGGCTGCTTCAGTTCCGCCGTCACGGGCCTCGCCGACGCGTTCAACATCGCCAATCGTGGCATAGATGCGGACGCGCCGCCGTTCGCCACGCGCGTGGTGACCGCGGATGGCGAACCGGTGATCGGTTCAGCGGAGTTCGCGTTTCAGGCGGACGGGGCCCTCGCAAGCTGCACCCCGGAGGACATCATCCTGGTGGCCCCGGTCCTGGGGGACCTGTCGCAGCGGTTAACCGACGGGGCGCCGGTGGTCGCGTGGCTGGCCGAACACGGGCGCCGCTGCCGCGTGGTGGGATCGGTGTGCACCGGGGTCTTTTTTGTGGCCGAAGCCGGGTTGCTCGGTGGCAAGCGCACCACGACGAATCCCGCGTACGCGCCCCTGTTCCGCCAACGGTATCCGAACGTGACCTTGGTGCCCGCGGCGCGCGTGATTGACGAAGGGCGCATCGTGACCGCCGGAGCGACCACATCCTTTATAGACCTGGCGCTGCATCTGATTGCGCGTTTTGCGGGCCACCAGACGGCGGTGTCCTGCGCCAAGACGCTGGGCACGGATCGGAACCGGGACACGCAACAGCCGTACGAGGTCTTTCCCGAACACAAAGCGCACGGGGACGCCGCCATCCGCGAACTGCAGGAGTGGGTGGACGAAGCGTTCGCCACGGAGATCAGCGTCGAGGGCATTGCCGGGCGCGCCGCGCTGAGTTTGCGCACGCTCAACCGGCGGTTTCGCAACGCCACCAGCCTGAGCCCGCTCGAGTATCTCCAGCGCGTGCGGCTCGAAGCCGCCAAACGCTTGCTGGAAACGTCAGACGCGAGCGTGGGGCAGATCACCTCCCGCGTCGGATACGTGGACATCCGGTCCTTCTCCCGCCTCTTTCGACGGCACACCGGCATCACCCCGCTCGACCACCGCCGCCGCTTCGGGATGCACGCCTGAGCATCCCGCGCGGAACCACCGCGGCCACTTCTGTGTAGGGGCCCGCCTAAAGACCGGCCCCTACCACAAGCAAGGAGCTAAAACCGCGTGTGACACGGCGGTTTGACCCTCTCCCGGCGCGGGTCCTACACTTGAGCACCGCTTGAGGGGGGGCCTGCGCATGCTCAAACCCATCATTTCCGCCGACTCGCACATTACGGAGCCGGGCAACACCTACACCGATTACATCGACCCGGCGTTCCGCGACCGCGCGCCGCGCATCGTGCGCGACGAGAAGCGGGGCGACATGTTCCACATCGAGGGCATCAATCGCCCGGTGCCCATGGGGTTGATCGCGGCGGCGGGCAAGAAGGCCGAAGAGCTGACCATGTTCGGGGTCAAGTTCGAAGAGCTGCACCGCGGCGGCTGGGACCCGGATGCGCGCCTGCTGGAGCAGGACCGGGACGGGGTCGCGGCAGAAATTCTCTACCCCACCGTCGGCATGGTGCTCTGCAACCACCGGGACGTGGATTTCAAGAAGGCGTGCATGGACGCGTACAACCGGTGGATCGCGGAATACGCCGCGGCGCATCCCGACCGGCTGTTCGGCATCGGCCAGACGGCGGTGCGCAGCATTGACGAAACCATCGAGGACTTCCGCACGATCAAGGAGCTGGGCCTGCACGGGGTCATGATGCCCGGCATTCCCGGCACCGAAGAGGACTACGACGATCCCGTGTTCGGGCCCGTGTGGGACGCAGCCGTCGACCTGCACCTGCCGTTGAGCTTTCACATTCTCACCGCGCGCGAAGAGGGCATGACGCGCATGCGCGGCCCGCGCCTCAACAGCTTCCTCTCCATCATCCGCGGCTGTCAGGACATCATGGGCCTCTTCGTGTTCGGCGCCGTCTTCGAGCGCCACCCGAAGCTCAAGCTCGTTTGCGTCGAGGCCGACGCCGGCTGGGTGCCCCACTACATGTATCGCATGGACCACGCCTACAAGCGGCATCGCTTCTGGCTGCCGGCGGGCGGCGAACTCTCCAAGCTGCCCAGCGAATACTTCCGCGAGCACATCTACGTCACTTTCCAGGACGACTGGGTCGCGTTCAAAGTGGCGAACCTCTGCAACATCCGCCGGCTCATGTGGGCGAGCGACTTCCCGCACAGCGATTCCACGTGGCCCTGGTCCCAGGAAGTGATCGCCGAGCAGACGACCGACCTCACCGAACAAGAGAAAAACTGGATCCTGCACGACAACGTGACCGAGCTGTACGACTTGAACGTGAACTAACCCCGACCGGCGCGAGGACACACCATGGACTACGACATCAAGATTGTGGGCGGCACTCTTCTGGACGGTACGGGCGCGCCGGGCGTGGCCGGCGACGTGGGCATCCAGAACGGCACGGTGGTCGCTTACGGCAGCGCCCCCGGCAGCGCGGCGGAAACTATCGACGCCGGCGGCCGCGTCGTCGCGCCGGGCTTCGTCGACATCCACACGCACTACGACGCGCAGGTCATCTGGGACCGCATGCTCACTATCTCCCCGTGGCACGGCGTGACCACGGTCGTCGTCGGCAACTGCGGCTTCGGCGTCGCCCCGACGCGCGCTGCGCACCGCGACCTCATCCTGCGCACCTTGGAGAAAGTGGAAGGCATGAGCCTCGCCGCGCTCCGCAGCGGCTTGGGCGAAGAGTGGCCGTTCGAGACGTTTCCCGAATACATGGATGCCATCGAGGCGCACGGCCCCGCCATCAACATGGGCGTCCTGGTGGGCCACACGCCGGTCCGCCTCTACGTGATGGGCGAGGAAGCGACCGAGCGCACCGCCACCCCGGACGAAGTGGCGCAGATGCGCGCTATCGTGCGCGAAGGGCTGGACGCGGGCGCCGTCGGGTTCGCCACCTCGAAATCCCCCACCCACGTGGCGTACGAAGGCCGCCCGGTGCCCAGCCGCGCCGCCGACTTCGAGGAAATTCGCGCGCTGGCCGGGACCCTGGGCGACGCGGGGCACGGGCTCTTGCAAGCCACCGTCGGCCGTGAGTTGTTCAACGCCGAGTTCGCCACCATCGCGCGCGACACGGGCCGGCCGATTTCCTGGACGGCGCTCCTCGCGGGCGCGCGCGGCCCGGGCTCCCACCGCGGCCTGCTCGCCCAGGCCGCCGCGCTGCAGGAGGAGGGGCTCCCCATCGTGCCGCAGGTGAGCTGCCGGCCCCTGAACTTCGAGTTTCAGTTCAAGGAACCGTTCCCCTTCGAGAGCATGTCCACCTTCAAGCCCATCTCCGCCACGGACCACGAAGGCAAGAAGGCGATTTATGCGAAGCCCGAGTTCCGCGACGCCTTCCGCGAGCGGTGTGCACCCGAGCGCAAGGTGCCGCTGAGCCTCTGGTGGGACCGCACGGTGATTTCGTGGTGTCCCGCGCAGCCGGAGTTGGAGCAGCGGCCATTGGCAGACGTGGCCCGCGAACGCGGTGTGGATCCCATCGACCTGGCGCTCGACCTGGCCCTCGAATCCGACTTGGAAGCGCGGTTCCTGATCTCCATCATGAATTACGACGAGGCCGAAGTGGCGGAACTGCTGCAAGCGCCGCACACCGTCATCGGCCTGTCCGACGCGGGGGCCCACGCGAGCCAACTGTGCGACGCGTGCTACTCCACCCACTTGCTCGGCCACTGGGTGCGCGAGAAGGGCGTGCTCTCGCTCGAAGAGGGCGTGCGCATGCTCACCTCCCGGCCCGCCGAGGTGTTCGGCCTCACGGACCGCGGCCGCCTCGCCCAAGGCGTTCCCGCCGACGTGGTCGTGTTCGACCCGGATACCGTCGGGTGCAGCCCGCTCAAGCGCGTGTACGACTTCCCCGCCGGCGCCGACCGGCTCGTCGCCGACGCGACGGGCATCAACGCCGTCATCGTCAACGGCACCCTGCTCCGCCGCGACGGCGAAGACTGCGTGGACCCCACCGGCCCCCTGCCCGGCCGCCTGCTGCGCCAGCGGAACGGGAGCAACGCCTAGGCCCCCACTACGCACGAGGTCCCCTACGCGGAAAGTGGTCTGGTAGGGGCGATCCTCGCGATCGCCCGGCACGGCTTCGTAACCGTGCCCTACACAGGTGACGTTGAGTGGCGGGGCCAACCGAATATGCTAGGATTTTGCGCTTCGGGGAGAACGGGGAACCCGAGGGGGAACAAATGAACTGTCCGGCTTGCGGGCGTGAAAATCGCGAAGGCGCGGGGTTCTGCCGCGACTGCGGCGCGTCCCTGCGTGCGCCCGCCGCCTGTCCGCAGTGCAACGCCGAGGTCGAGGCGGACCAGAAATTCTGCGATGTCTGCGGCGCGACCCTGCCTGGCACCGCGGCCGCGGCTCCGCCGGCCCCCGCCGCGGCTTCCACTCCCCCGGCGGCGGCGCCCTCGATGCCTACGAGCGTCGCGGGGGGGCGGTATGAGGTGGAGCGGTTCTTGGGCGAGGGGGTGCGCAAGCAGGTGTACCTGGCGCACGACACGCGCTTGGACCGCGACGTGGCGCTCGCGGTGATCAAGACCGAGGGGTTCGATGACAACGCGCGCCAGCGGGTGCAGCGGGAGGCGCAGGCCATGGGCCGCCTGGGCGACCACCCGCACATCGTTACCGTGCACGACATCGGCGAGGACGGGGACCAGCTCTACATCGTCAGCGAGTACATGGCGGGCGGGGACTTGGCCGGCGTGCTTGCCGACGCGGCGGACGGGCGGCTGTGTATAGAGGATGCGCTCCGCATGGGCGGGCAAGTATGCGGCGCGCTGGAACACGCACATGCACGCGACATCATCCACCGGGACTTGAAGCCCGGCAACGTCTGGCTAAGAGGGGACGCGGATGCGCAAAGCGCAGAGCGGGGTGCCGGGTCGGGCGGCTACAAAAACCAGGCGCTCCTGGGCGATTTCGGCCTGGCGGTCGACCTCGAACGGTCGCGGATCACGCAGGAAGGGACGATGCTGGGCACGGTGGCGTACATGCCGCCGGAGCAGGCGCTGGGCCGCCCGGCGGACGCGCGCAGCGACCTGTACGCGTTCGGCGCCATGCTGTACGAGATGGTCACGGGCCGCACGCCGTTCCAGGGGGACGACGCGGTCGCGATCATCACGCAGCACATCAACACGCCCCCCGTGCATCCGTC
>CBDUXP010000117.1:0-5558 GCA_965371225.1 uncultured bacterium
GGGCAGGTGGCCCGGGAGGCGGGGGTGGGCGTCGAGACCATCCGCTTTTACGAGCGCCGGGGGCTCATCGAAGAGCCGCCCCGCCGCGAATCGGGCTACCGCCAGTACCCGCCCGACGTGATCCCCCGCCTCGGGTTCATCCGGCGAGCCAAGACCTTGGGCTTCTCCCTCAAGGAGATCCTGGAACTGCTCTCGCTGCGGGTCGATCCCGAATCCACCTGCGCGGACGTGAAGGCGCGGGCCGCGGACAAGATTGCGGGCATCGAGTCCAAGATCGCGGAGCTGGAACGGATGAAGGACGCGCTGGCCGACCTGCACCGGGCCTGCCGCGGCAAGGGGCCCACGAACGAGTGTCCCATCCTGGACTACCTGGACGCACCGGAGGGCTAGGCATGCCGCGCGTGGAACTGATCTTCGACCCCGACTGTCCAAACATCGCCGCCGCCCAGGCGAACTTGCGGCGCGCGTGCGAACTGGCCGGCGTACCCGCCGACTGGGTGGAATGGGACCGGTCTACACCTGCGTGCCCGGACTACGCACAGCCCTACGGCTCCCCGACGATTCTGGTCGACGGCGCGGACGTGGACCCGGGCGCGCCCATGGACGGCGCGGCAAGCTGTCGCCTCTACCGCGACGCGCAGGGTCGCATCCTCCCCGCCCCGCCGCCCGAGCAGATCCTCGCCGCTTTGCGCGGGGCAACAGCGCACGGCGAACTCGTAGGAGCGCCTGGCATGCATACGACCGCGAATCCTCCGGCTCGAGGCCGATGGTTGAATTCTGCCGGCGCGCTGCCGGGCGTGGGCGTCGCGTTGCTGCCGGCGTGTCCCGCCTGCTGGCCCGCGTACGCCGGGGTCCTGGGCGCCGCCGGATTCGGGCCGTTGTTGAACGTGCAGATGCAGTTTCCCCTCACGGTCGCCCTGATGTTGCTCGCCCTCGGCACCCTCGCCTACCGGGCGCCTTCCCGGCGCGGGTACGGGCCCCTGGGTCTCGGCGTCGCCGCCACGGCCGTGCTGCTCGTCGCCAAGTTTTTGCTGCTGTCCATGCCGCTAACCTTTGCGGGCGGCGCCTTGCTGTTTGCCGCCGCGTTGTGGAACGCGTGGCCCCGCCGGGCGCAGGCCGACGAGGCGTGCCCCGCGTGCGCCACCACCGAGGCCGGTGCGAACGCGCCCGCCTAGCGAACAGGAGAGTTCCCATGGCTGACAAACGAACCATCGAAGTGTTCAGCGCGGGGTGCGCCGTGTGTGAAGACACGATCACGCTGGTGAACAGCGTGGCGTGCCCATCCTGCGACGTGTCCGTGCTCGATATGCAGGACCCGGCAGTCGCTGCGCGCGCGAAAGCGCTGGGCGTTCGCTCCGTGCCGGCCGTCGCCATCGACGGCGCGCTCGCGGACTGTTGCGCGGGCCGCGGGCCCGACGAGGCCGCCCTGCGCGCCGCAGGGCTCGGCCAACCGCTCACCTAGGGAGGCAGACTCATGGCTACGCGAACCCGTCGTACCTGGTTGATCGCTCTTGGGGCCGTCGCCTCGGCAGTGGTGCTCGTCGTGGCGCTCGTGGCCTACGCCGGTTCCCGCACGCCGCAGGTGGATGGACTCATCTACTTGGAAGACGGGGTGGACGCGTTCGCGGCCGAGTTCGACCGCGGGGTCGGCACGCCGCGGCTGGTGATGCTGCTGTCGCCCGCCTGACCCGTCTGCCGCCAGGGCGTGGCCCAGGTACAAGACTATTTGACTGCGCACGAGGACTTGGACATGCAACAACACTTCGTCTGGCTGCCCATGTTCCCCCGCATTGCGGAGAACGCGGCGTTGCCGGACGCGGTCGCCGACATGGCTGCCGACGGGCGGGTGCACTACTGGGACGGTGCGCAGGCGCTTGGGCGAGCCATGCGCGGCATGGTGCCGCCCGACGTGACGTTCCCGGGGTTGGGCGACGTTCTGTGGGACGCGTTCCTCGTGTTTGACGCGGACGCCACATGGGACACGGCGCAGGACCACGTACTCGCAGCGGGCGCCACCATCGTGGAAGATCAGGCGAAACTCTTTGCGATGTTCGACGAATTGCAGCATCCCGAAACGCAGGCACCGGCTGAGGCCGCGGCCTCGGCGGAATAGGCCGCAGTCCGCAACGCCGTCAGGAGAAGAACCATGGCTACGATGACCGAATCAACCACGGACAACGCCCAACAAGATCTGGCGGGTAGCCGGATCAACCTTGCGAAATATTGGGGCACCCCCATCGCCATGTGGGTGCTCGGCGGCGTCTGGCACGCGGCCACACCGGTGCTGTGGCCGATCAGTTTTCTGTGGATCGGCGCCGCGTGTTCGGCAAACGCCCTCCGCTGCCACCGCGTGCACTGCACGATCATGGGCCCGGCGTTCCTGGTGCTGGCGCTCGTGTCGCTGCTGAACGCCGTCGGCGTGGTCGCGTTGTCCTGGTCCCTGCTCGGGACCATAGCTGCGGCCACGGTCCTGATCGCCTATCTGCCCGAGTTCGCGGGCCTGAAGTACTTCGGGCGCACACCCGCAAGCTAGAGACGCTTCCACGGCGCCGCAGTATGCTGTGAGCGGAAACGCGCGATGCCGTCCGTAGACACCCACACCCGCCTCGTCGTCGAGGGCATGACCTGCCAGCACTGCGTCGGGCGCGTCACGGACGCGCTCGAAGCGATGCCCCACGTGCGCGCCGCCGCGGTGGACTTGGAGGCCGGCACCGCCGACGTGACGGTGGCGGAAGCGGGCGCAAGCACAGCCGAGTTGGTCGCGGCCGTCACCGCAGCGGGGTACGCGGCGCGGGCTGCGGAGGCGGGCGATGGACGCGTCGGCCCTGCAACGGATGCCCCACTCGATGCGCCCGAACCGGACGCGCGCCACGGGGCCACGGCAGAACTCACGTTCGCCATCGCGGGCATGACGTGCGCCAACTGCGCGAACACGATCGAGAAGGTCTTGCACCGGCAAGCGGGGGTGGCGGCCGCAAACGTGAACTTCGCGGCGGAGCGGGGTTGGGTCGAGTACGACGCGGCGACGCTGGACGAGCCGGCCATCTTCCGGGCCGTGGCCGAGGCCGGCTACCACGCCAGCTCCACGCGCACGCGGCGCGACCGGGGAGCGGACGCCCGCCGGGAATTGTTGTGGCTCGGGTGGGCCGTCCTGGGCGTGCTGCTCGTGGTGGGCCTGCACCGCTTCGGCGGCGCCGCCGGGATCGCAAACCTGCTGAACGGCGTAGGCGTCGCGTGGATGCGCCCGGCGCACGCGATCATGGCCGTCGCCCTCGTGATTCAAGCGACGGCCGGATTCACGTTCTACCGGGGGGCGTACCACGCGCTCGCCAACCGGGCAGCGAGCATGGACGTGCTCGTGAGTCTCGGCATCACGGCGGCGACGGGATACAGCATGGCCGTGGTACTTGCGCCGGCGCTGTTCGCGGGCGAGACGCTCTTCTTCCACACGGCGGTGGAATTGATCGCGTTTATCCGCTTCGGCAAATACCTGGAAGCCCGCGTGAAGGGCCGGGCCAACGCCATGCTGCGCGACCTGCTGGAGGGGCAGACGGACCGGGCGACCCTGGTGGAGGGCGACCGCGAACGCGCGGTGGCTGCGTCGGAGTTGCAACCCGGCCAGGTGGTGCGGGTCCGGCCCGGTGAGCAGGTGCCCGTGGACGGCGTCATTCGCGACGGCGAAGGCGAAGTGGATGAAGCGCTCCTGACGGGCGAGCCGCTGCCCGTGGTCAAGGCGCCCGGCGACGCGGTCATGGGCGGGTCGATCAACCGCGCGGGGGTGCTGCTGGTAGAAGTGACCGGCGTCGGCCAGGAGACCGTGCTCGCGCGCGTGATCCAGATGGTGGAAGCCGCGCAGGGCGACAAGGCCCCCATCCAGCGGTACGCCGACCGCGTGTCCAACTATTTCGTTCCCGCCGTGGTCGCGCTGGCGGCGTGTACGTTCGCCGGCCACCTGCTCGCAGCGGCCGGGTTAGTGCCGGCCCTGTCCGCAGCGATCGCCGTCCTCGTGGTGGCGTGTCCCTGCGCCCTCGGGCTCGCGACCCCCACCGCCATTGTGGTCGGCAGCGGCATCGGCCTGCGCCGCGGCATCCTGGTGAAGCGCGCGTCGGCGTTGGAGGGCGTGGCGCGCCTGGAACGCATCATGCTCGACAAGACGGGCACCATCACGGAAGGACGCCCCGACGTAGTCGGGATCACCCCGCTCGCGGATGACGCGTCCGCCGACTCCATCCTGGCGCTCGCGGCGCCGGTGGAGGCCGGCTCGGTGCATCCGTTAGCGCAAGCCGTCGTGCGCTACGCGCGCGCCCGCGGCGGCGAGCCGCAACCCGCCGCCGACATCGTGGAACGCGCGGGCCATGGCGTGCGCGGCACGGTGGACGGGGTGCCGGTGTGGGTGGGCAACCGGCGACTGCTGGACCACGCCGGCGTGGACACGAACGGGATGGACGGCGCGGGCCCGCCCACTGCCGACGCGAGCGAAACGCTGCTCTACGTGGCCACCCGAGCGGGCGTGCAGGGGGTGATTCGCCTGGCCGACAGGATCAAGGGGGATGCCGCCGCGGCCGTGGACGGCTTACACCGGGAAGGGATCACGCTGGTCATGCTGACGGGCGACGCCGAAGCCGCGGCTGAGCGGGTCGCCGCCGAGGTGGGCGTGGACGAGGTGCGGGCGCGGCTGTTGCCGGAAGACAAGATCGCCGCGGTACGGGCCGAGCAGGCGGCGGGGTACACGGTGGGCATGGTGGGCGACGGGATCAACGACGCGCCGGCGCTGGCCCAGGCGGACATCGGCTTGGCCATCGGCGCGGGGGCGGACGCGGCGAAAGAAGCCGGCGACATCGTGCTGGTGCGCGGGGACCTGGGCGACGTGGTGCGCGCGGTGCGGCTGGGCAAGGCCACGTTGCGCACCGTCAAGCAGAATCTCGGTTGGGCGGTGCTGTACAACGTGGGCGCGCTGCCGCTGGCGGCGGTGGGGCTGTTGCCGCCGGCGTGGGCGGGGATGGCGATGGCGCTCTCCTCCGTGTCCGTGGTTGCGAACTCCCTGCGCCTGCGCCGCGTGGACGCGCGTCTGTAGGCGTTACCCGGCGTCAGACGGTTCGCTGTCGCCTTCGGCGGAGCGGTCCAGGTCCACCATTTTTCCCCGGCCCAGATACGGCGTGGTGGCGATGCTGCGCATGTGATCCAGCTTGCCGAGCAGTTCCGAGATGCGCTCGCCCCCCTTACAGATCGATTCAATCTGGTGATAGAACTCGTGCGACTCGTCCATCACCGACAGGAGATAATCGGCGTACCCGACGATGGCCTGCAGCGGATTGTTGATCTCATGCTTGAGGGTGACGGTCATCTCCCCGATGGCCGCCATGCGTTCGGCCTCGATCAATTTCGCCTGCGTCGTCGCCAGCTCGTCCCACAGCCCCTTCGCGCGCAGGCTCGAGCGCACCCGGGCCAGGAAGACCCGCAGGTCGTAGGGCCGGCTCACGAAATCGTCCGCCCCCGCTTCGAAGCCGCGCTCCACGCTCTCCACGTCCTCGAGCGCCGTCAGCAGGATGATGGGCACG
>CBDUXP010000118.1:0-5533 GCA_965371225.1 uncultured bacterium
TGGAGGGCTAGCGTAATTGGTAACGCAGCAGTCTTGAAAACTGCCGCCTACGGGCTTCTGGGTTCGAGTCCCAGGCCCTCCGCCCCTTGCCCGCTCCGACCGCCCGTCGGGTGCGGGCGCGCCGTCTCCCTACCGGGGATCCGGCGCCGGGTCTGCCGAGCCCCAGCGCTGCACCGTCAGGAGTGCACCGGGCACGAAGATTAATGCGTGCGGCGCGAGGATTAGGCGAGTCTCCACCAGCACCGCGCAGAACAGGTGGATCACGAGCCAGGCGGGAGCGACGGCCCAGCAGAAACGCTTGAGCAGGGGCGGCCATTGCCGGTAGCCAGCGAGCGCCACCAGCGGCACGATCCCCACCGTCGCCAAGAGCTGCGTCCACGTCACCACGCGGAGCACGTTGAACCGGAACAGGTCCAGACCCATGGTGTGTCCGTACGCGACGTACAGGTCCCGGGGCCCGTACGCGAGACGCAGACCGATGAACACGGCGCCGTACGCAGCGAGCGCGGCCGCGCCGATGGTGAGCGCGCGCTTGAACGTGGCACCGTGGCCCACGTGGGCGGCGATCAGCATGATCGGAATGAGGCCGCTGGTCTCCCGGTTAGCGGCAGCCATGGCGGCTAGCGGGACGATCCACACGTCGCGCCCGGCGGCAATGAGCAACCCGGCTGCCAGATAACAGATCACATCGGTGTACGTGTCGTAGGAGAGATTGCTGTCATAGAGGCTCTGCGTCATGCCCCACGCCAGGAGCGAACACGCCACCAGCGCGGCCGCGGGCCCCAGGCCGAGCCGGCGGTAGTACAGGGCGCCGACGATGAACAGCCCCGCGTTCTGCACCAGGCGTAGCGAGACCAGCGCCCAGACCGTGGCCTCCGGCCGGTCGCGCGGCCAGAGTTGCAGCCACATGCCCAGCACGTATTGCGACAGGACCCGGTACTGAAACGGCGCGCGCGCCTCCCCATTCAAGATGCTCAGGTGCCGTTCGATCTGCGGACCGTCCGGCGCAAAATACGGCAGGCCCAGCACGCGCAACTGCGCCAGGACGCTGTAGACGCTGAGGAGCAGAGCGCAGACGCCCAGGGCTGCGGCAAAACGGAGCCGCGCGGACGGGGTGCTCTGCGGGTGCGGTGCGCTGTGCGCGTTTGACGTCAGCGGGCGGCCCTTTCCCTTCCATACCCGCGCCTGGCTGAGGCGGCGGCCGATTATAGCAGCCCGCGCGCCGTCTTCAGCACCCCGGCTCTCTCCCGCCGTTACGCGGGACTGCTCAAGTCGGCCGGTGGGGTCCGCGGCCGCAATCGCACCAGGTAGAACACGGTCATCAGGACGTAGGCCACCAGCATGGCCTGATACGTCTCCACCACGCGACTGTAGTTGAACAAGTAAAAGGTGCCGATGCTCAGGCCCGTGATCGAGACCCGCTCGATCACCGTGAGGCGCGCAAAGAGGGTGCTTGTCAGCAGGAGCAGCGCGGGAAAGCACATGGCGGGGATCCGGAGCAGGTCCACCGCAATCAGAAACTGTGCGAGCACGAGGGGAATGAATGCGGCCAGCCGCCGCTCGGGAGCCCCGGCGATGAGAAACCCGGCAATTCCCACCGGCCACAACACGGGAAAGGCCACCAACGTTCCGCGCAGGATGGGGGTGACGCCGCCCCAGTATCGCACCACCGCCAGCCACTCGCTCGCGCTGAAACTGGCGTACGCTGCCGCCCCGGGATGATCGCGGAACAGCACGCCGGTGCGCAGCACGACGAACACCGCCGCCCACGCGAGCGTCAACAGCCCCGCTTCCCCGAGTGTTCGCCAGAGGCGGGGCCGGGTAACCACGCAGGCAAGATACAGGGGCACGAGGAGCGCGACGGACTCCTTGACGAAGCCGCCGACCACAATCACGAGCATCAGCCAGCGGAACCGGCGGTGAAAGATGGCCATACAACCGAGCAAGAGGAGCCAGTGCTCGAACACGCTCACGTGGGCCGTGTTGTGCAAGTAGTACAGGCCGCCGTACGAGAATGCGTAGAGCACCGCCACCAGGGCCGCCGTCGAGATGCCGTGCCGCAAGCCCACCGCGGACCACAGGACGAGCGTGGTTTCGATCGCGATGAAGCACCCGATGGACAGCACCGCGAACGCCACCGGCACCGCCAGGCCCGTGAGGGCGGACAGGGCCGCCGCCAGGTACGGCACCAGGATGCGGTACCCGTAGGGCGGCCGCGTGAACGTGAACGGGTCCGCCGCCATGGCGCGGTACACCGACGCGTCGCCGTCGCCATGCATCGGCAGCGTGGTGCTGCGGACGATCCAGGCGAGCGCCGCCCCCAGCACCACCCCGACGATCACCGGTAGGAGCCAAGGGGGTGGCGAGTGGCGGGGGGCGGGCTGCGCCGCGCCGTTTGCCGTCACCGTCGCGTGCATGGGTTCAGTTTAGCGAACGCCGGGGGCGTGCCCCTCCCGTGGCGTCCGCAACAGGCGCGCTTTGCTATACTGCGGCGGCTTGGACCAGCCGCGGTGCGAACGCCTCCTCCGTGCTTCGCGCCGGCAGCGGCTTCAGCACGCTGGAAGGCGGCGGGCCCGGCACCATACTGGAGAGGTGGCCGAGTTGGCTGAAGGCGGCACCCTGCTAAGGTGTTGTACCCGGAAGGGTACCGTGGGTTCGAATCCCACCCTCTCCGCCACAGCCGGAAACCACTTGCTATCAATGGCTTCTGGCTGTTCTCCATTGACCACAAATCCCCTTTTGTGCCATAATTGTGCCACGCCACGGCACGCCTCTACCGCCGGGGGAAGACCTACTACGTCGACTACACGACACTGGACGGCCACCGGGTCCGCCAGTCTCTCCGCACGTCGGATAGAGCGCTCGCGAAGCAATACGTCGCCCAGGAGATCCCCAAGCTTGAAGCCAGCCCAGCGGCGGGGTGGGGGCGGGACTGCGCTCCTGCGCGGCTGATCTCTGAGTACATCGCCGTCTCGGAGCGGGAACACGCCCCCCAAACCTTCAACCGCTACTCCCGGGTCTTGGAGGGCCACTTCGCTCGTTTCTTGGGCGCGCACGACGTGGGGCGACTCGGCGAACTGCATCCCCGCCACGTGGAACGCTACAAGACCGTGCGGCTGAATAAAGGGGCGGCCCCGCGTACAGTGAACTTGGAACTGAAGATCATCAGGACCTTCCTCAACTGGGTCGTGAAGATGGGCGATCTCGAGGACCATCCCTTCCGGCGGCTCACCTTCCTTCGGGATGATCGCAAGACGTACCGCTATCTTGAGGATTGGGAAGCCGCCGCGCTGATCGAGGCCACCGAAGGAGAAGTGTGCGAGTTCGTCCTGCTTGCGCTTTACGCTGGGCTTCGTCGCGGCGAAATCTGGGCCCTCGATCCGAAGAGGGACTTTGACTTAGAACGGGAAGGCATCATCGTCCGCACGACGAAGAGCAAAGAGCCTAGGGTCGTGCCCATGCATCAGGAGCTAGTCCCAGTGTGCCGCCACTTGGCACAGCGCTCCCCCCTGTGGTCTTTCAGCAATCCGACCGCCGTCTGGAAAGTCGTGAAGTCGGCGATGAAACGGTGCGGGATCAACGCGACTCTGCACGACCTCCGCCACACCTTCTGCCGCAATCTCGCCCGCAGCGGTGCCAGCGAGCGCTACATCATGGAAATCGCCGGCCACCAGGACATCAAGACGACGCAGATTTACACCCGAGACGCGCTCTCACCCGAACACCTCAAGCTCGCCATAAGCCGGATGCCCAGGATCGGCGGGCGTCCGGCGCCGTGCGGCGGGAAAGATCTGCTCTGAACCTGAAAGGCCTGAGGACGAGATCGGATCATCTGAGCACAAGTAACGTTTCTGGCCGGCTCTCAATTTCGGGCCGCCCACTCTATGCACCCTCGGGCTTCTAAGCGAACGGCGCCGTCGCCGCCCAGTACGACCCTCCCGGGTTGTAGACCTCGGCCGTAACTGGCCGAAGGTCCGGCCCTCCGCAAGAGGCCAGTAGTCGTTCCACCAATCTGCGGAGAAGGATCCTGATACAAGCCAGGGGTACAGGCTCGACGTAGCGGCCCAAACGAATCGGGGACCGATATCACCCTCCGAGCCGTATGGAGAATGCCTGAAGTTTCAATCGCCATTCGCACAGCTGCAGCAGGCGGGAGTTGAGAAGGGCCCACCTCTAATTGGCGCGTGGTGTTCTCGAACAGGTAGCCGTGGCAGAGGAAGCGGCTCCGGTCGTTGAATCCCCCGTCGATGGGGTGGTGGATCATCTCGGCCGGGTTCACCGTCGAGCGGTGGTTTCAGTCGAAATACCCGTGCCCGGTGAAGTAGGACACGGACGCCCGGTGCCCGTATCGGCACACTGCGTACACCGCCCCGTGCCCATCCGCAGCGAACGCCTTCGCCTGAAAGATGACCACCGGCGACCCCGCCCGCGCCTTTACCAGCTTCGCCCGACACCGCGGACACCGCCTGACCGCAGTCCAATATGCTGTGGCCACAGGCTGCAATTCGGAGTTTGGTGCGATTCCTGCCGCCGTGCGCTCCTTGTCGCTGTAACCCATATTATTTCAACAGGTTATAGCAGCCCAGCCCCTAAAGGCCGCTCAAGATCTGGCGTCAATCTGCCCTCGTTTGCCGTCAAACGGCCGGAAAACTCGCATAATCACTGAGGTTGGCGGCGGGTCGCTTGCCCGCGGCCGAGGGTCCGGTGCATAAGCCATATCCAATATGCTTTCCGTCCCCTGGCCACTGGGTAGCGCAATATTCCGGGAAGCCGGCCTGCGAGAGTCTAATACTCGGTATTCGATAGCTGATAAGTATCTGATTCAAAACAGGTTACAACGTTGAGCGATAAGATTCTTGGCTGTGGATTCTAACGGATAAATATTTTCTGAGAAAAAGATATCTAGATCGCAATTAAAGGAGTGCCGTACTCGTTATTCCTTAGTAAGGAGACGGTGCGACCGGGCCTCGACACTACCGTCTGGGCAGGGTCGCCGGCGGAGCTATGAGGGCACCACGCATAGATTCCGAGTTCAGTGGGCCTGCGGGTCCCGTCAGGAGGAGGCCAGTGTTGGAGCGTCGAATGACCTCGTTCGTCCTCGGTGTGTGTGCTGTGGCAGTGCCGCTGGGGGCCCTGGGCACCTTGGGACCAGCCGAAGCAGTGCCCACCTCGGCCCCGATCATCGTGCCCATTGGGCCGCTGCCGGCCATCGAAACGCCCGCCGCTGCTCAGGTGGAGCTGGGCAAGAAATTGTTCTTCGACCACCGGCTCTCGGGCGACGCCACCATGAGCTGCTCGACGTGCCATGTTCCGGAGAAGGGGTGGGCCGACGGGCTCGCGCTGTCCGAGGCGTACCCAGGCACGCGGTACTTCCGGAATACGAAGACCTTGATCAACGCCGCGCACGCGCGCTACTTCTACTGGGACGCACGGCTGAGCGGCAAGGACCTGCCGACGCAGGTGCGCGACAGCATCACCGAGACGCACTTCCTGAACATGGACGGGCGCATCCTGTTCGAGCGGCTGAAGCAGA
>CBDUXP010000119.1:0-5083 GCA_965371225.1 uncultured bacterium
CAGGTTTGGCGGCGGGCTGAGCGTCCTGACCACGAGCGCTCGCGCGCATGGCCGGAGTCGCCGGGCCAGTGCCGGGATGCGGTGTAGCAGGCGTGCCGCGGCGGGCGCTCTGCATGGGTGCGGACAGTGTGGCGGATGCGCCCGGAGGAACATGCGCGCGGGCGCGGGGGCTTCCGTGCTCCGGCGGGGGGTAGTGGCGCGGCACCGCGACCGGGCTGACGCCGCCGGGCGCGCCGTCCTCGACCTGATGCGCGGTGAGGAACATGGCCTTTTCGAGGGAGGTGAAGAAGTGCTGGTACGGCAGCGGATCCTCCACCGGCCGGAGGTTGTACTGCGCGTTCGCCCGGACGAGCGTCTGCGTGCGGCCGCGCGCCCGTACGGTGACGGTCATGCGGAGGCGGTAGCGGTCGAGCTTCGTGGCACTCACGGTGCCGAGGCGGGCATCCGCCTTGTCGATGACGAAGCTCAGGTCTTGCAGCGTCGCAATCACCGTGCGCAGCGTGCGTTCGCGCTCCGTGGTGTCGAACACGCGCGTCTGCATGCTGCGCAGCCGGACCGCGGAGGCATCCGTGGCGAGCACCTGGGATCGCGACGTGCCGCAGCCCGCCAGGAGCAAGGGGATTACGAAGAGTAGGGCAGGACGGCGCATGGCAGCACTCCTTTAGATCTGATGGGCTTCCAGGAACATGGCGGTGGACAGCTTGACGAAGAACTCCTGATACATCTTCGGATCGCCGAGGCGCTCGGCCTGCGTGAGTTCATCCTCGTTGTCCCACACCAGCCGCTGGAACGTCACCCGAACCGCCGTGCGCTCTCCCGTGGGGCCGTGCGGCCGGCTCACGAGCGAGACGCGGATCCTCTGGCGTTTGTCGTAGGTCGATGAGGTTCTGGTGAGGATCGTTAGCGCAATGGCTCTCAGGACCTGGCCCGTCTCCACGGCGCTCCGCTCCTTGGACGCGACGATGACGCCCAGGTCCACTTCGCTCTCGTCCAGATTGAACCCCAGGTCCTGCAGGACCCCGGCCGAGGCCGACAGGATGGCGACTTCGTCCGTCGTGTCATAGATCCGCGTCTGGAGTTGGCGGTCCCGGAAGGACTGCTCCGAGAGCTGGAGCGCTTCTGGGGGAACCGTGGACGCGCACGCAAGGCCGGCCACCAGCAGAATGCCGCAGGCGAGGACCGCGCAGGCGCGAACCGGGGTAACGGCTCGCATCACGGCCGCCTAGAAGCGGCTGGTGTGATAGGCGAAGTCGCGGACGCGCTTCGCTGAATCGAACTTGATCAGGACCGTCAGGGTGCGCTGGCTGGTGGACCTTGCACCGGCGGCCCCGGAGGCATTCGCCGAGCCGCCCACGCCGACGGGGTTGAACAGGCCGAAGACCAACGCCGAGACCCCACCCTGGCTGCGGGAGTACACCGTGTCGGTGGAAATCTTGTCGTAAATCCACACCTCGCGGCGCTGCTCGTCCGTGGTGACCACGTTCGGCGAGCCCAGGGCTTCGATGACTTCTGCCCCCGACATGCCCACGCGGACCTCCCGCTGCACGTTGGCAACGGTCATCCGGTCGCTGCTGTCATCCTGGACCATTTTCCGGTGCTGTCCTGCACTCTGGCAGCCCAGGCCGAACACGCTGACAATCGATAACAGGGCCGCTATACGCATCCCTCTCATAACCACATCCTTTGACTTCCGAGTTCCTTGGGGAAACCGCTCCCACGCGGATAAAGCTCTCCCAATAATACCAGAAATCACGTAATCAGCGATTTATTGCCTGCCTGATTATTGACTAAATACAAATTAATAGAGCTAAGCTGGACGTATTTCTTACCGGGTGGGTGAAATGGTGACCGTTAGGCACTGCCCTTCCCCCACTGAAGTGGAAAGAAACCGCCCGGGACGTATGGGGGTTCGGGCGACAATTGAGCCACCGCCTACCGGGAGGATCCGGCTCGCGCCTGGTCAGGGCCCGGCGAGGAACGTGTCACCCGGCGGGGACTGCCGCGCGGCGGCGGCGGGAGGGGCGGGCCGGGTCAGTTGCGTATGGCGGCGTCGAAATCCTCGGCCACCTGTTCGTCCGCCGCCGCCATGGCATCCAGGTCCGTGTCGGCGTAGCCCATGATGCCCATATCCGCATAGGCCTTGCGCACCTTCGGCCCCCACAGCCCGATGTCCTTGATGGTGGGCACGATGCGGCTGAAGAGCCGGCCGCGGAAGTCCTGCATACCCTCGGATCGCGACATGTAGGCGATGCACTCCTCCACGGGGAGACCCAGCCGCTCCCACACTTCCCGCGCCTCGAACCGGTCGCGCATGAAGTAGCACGCTTCCACGACGAACTCTTCCCGTTCGTCCCGCTCCGCTTGGGTGAGGTGCGGATAGTAGTCACGCAGCGCGAGCCGGCCGAACGCTACGTGCCGCGCCTCGTCCTGCATGACATACGCGTTGACCTGGGCCGCCAGCGGATTCCCGGACACGTCCCGTATCCCGGCGAAAGCCGCAAGCGCCAAGCCTTCCACCAACACCTGCATGCCCAGGTACGTCATGTCCCAGCGGGAGTCGCTCAGGATGTTCTCGAGGAGCGACTTCAGCGGTCGCCCGATGGGGTACACCATTTCGAATTTCTCGTGTAGGAGTCGCGCGTACGCCTCCACGTGCCGGGCCTCGTCCATGACCTGGGTGGCGGCGTAGAACTTCGCATCCATGTCCGGCACCTGCTGCACGATCTTCGCCGTACAGATGAGCGCGCCCTGTTCCCCGTGCATGAACTGGGACAGCGTATGCGCCTGGGCGTGGTGGCGCGCTTCCGTTTTCTCGCGCGCGGTCATCTTGTTCCAGATGTCCGAGCCGAACAGGGCGTGCGTCTCGTCGGGCAGCAGTTGCGGGTTCTCCGGATCCAGGTCCAGCGACCAGTCGATGCGCTTCGCCGCATCCCACTGCTTGTCCTTCCCCTTCTTATAGAGGTTGATCAGCATGGTGCGGTGCTCTTCGTACTCCCAGCGAAACGTGGTGTCGAAGGCGCCAGGGATGGTCCACTCTTCGTCGGTGACGGGGATGGCGTAACGGCTTTTGGTGGACATGCGCAGCTCCTGCTCGGGGCGGGTTTCCGCCGGGCGGCCGGATGCCCGACCGCTGGCGCAGGTGGCGCCTGCCGGCGTGTACAGAGCCCTCTCTCTGTCCCCGAGGCGCGCTTATCCCACCATGCCGGGGCGCCCATCCGCAAGCGCCTTTTTTCCCCGGGGATAGATCGAAACTCAGCACAATTGCTCTCAGAACACAGGGGACTAACTGCCGTTCACCGTCTGCCGTTGCTGCCTGGGCTGTGATGCCTCATTTAGCACTTGTCACGATCCGTATAAGTGATGGTTCAGCAACTCCACGCGCCGCGGTCGCGCTCGGCCACGGGCGATTCGGCAACCGGCGCCTGGTGTGGTCGCGTGCGTGTCTCTGCCCCCGTTGCACGGGCCGGCAACGCGCGCGCGGCACCGTGATGAGGGCATCCCCGCAATGTTTCGTGGTGAACCGTGCACGCCGGTCGATTCTGGGGCCTGTCGTTCGACTATAAGATGACGACCCACGGGTCCCTGGGAGGCGACAGTGCGCTACATGCTGCTGATCTACGAAAACGAAACGGAGCAAGCGGCGCGCAGTGGGGCCGAAGAGGCGAGGATTGTCGGCGCCCATGCCCAGGTCATCGAGGATCTTGTCCACGCGGGCAAGCTCCAAGGGAGCGATTCGTTCGAGTCGACGGCCACCGCTTCGACCGTGCGGGTCCGCACCGGGAAGACCATCGTGACCGATGGGCCGTTCGCCGAAACCACGGAGCAATTGCTGGGCTATTGCGTCGTGGATGCCAGAGACTTGGATGACGCGATCGCCATCGCGGCGCGCCTACCGACGGCGCGCAACGGGTCGGTCGAAATTCGCCCAGTGCGAGAGGTGTGCTCGGCCATGGGCCGCGCGGAACGAAAGAGAGTGGGGTCACGATGAAATACCTTCTTATGATGACGTCCGATGAACGCGCGTGGGACGGGTTGTCTCCGGCCGAGCAGGAGCGCATCGTCGAAGAGCACGGGATCTTCGGTCGCGACCTCAGGGCCCAGAAGAAATTCGTCTATAGCCAACGCCTGTGCCCCAGCACCGAGGCCAAGACCATTCGGAAGACCAGCGAGGATGATTGTCTGGTCACCGACGGGCCCTTTGCGGAAACCAAAGAGGTCATGGGCGGGTACTACGTCATCGAGGCCGTCTCGATCGACGAAGCAGTGGAGTGGGCGAAGCGCATCCCCGGTGTCTTCGTTTCGACCGAAGTGCGTCCCATCTGGGAGGGATAAGGAGGCCGCGATGAAGTACCTGCTGATGATCACCTATGACGAATTCGCCTGGGATGAACTGTCGCCCGCAGAACAGGCGCCCGCCTTCGCTTCCCACACGCGCCTGACCGAGGCGCTCCAGGCCCAGCATAAGTTCGTCTCGAGCACCCGGCTCCGGCCGAGCGCCGGGGCCAAGACCGTGCGGAAGGGGCCCGGAGCGGCGTCCGGGGTGACCGACGGGCCGTTCGCCGAAACCAAGGAAGTGATGGGCGGGTTCTACATCATCGAGAGCGAGTCCATCGACGAGGCGACCGAATGGGCCACGCAGCTGCCGGGGGTGGTGTCCGCCGCCATCGAAGTCCGCCAAATTTGGGAAGACTCCTGAGCCGCGACCCTGTCGCGTGGAGGACATCATGAAATACCTGCTCATGATCGTAGGAGATGAGTCGTGGATGGAGCAGCCGGTTGAAACGCTCAAGGGCGTCCTGGAGCGCCATCAGGCGTTGGAGGCAGAGCTCCGAACGCTGGGAAAGTTTCATGGAGGCGGTGGCCTGGCCCTGAGCGCGGAAGCCCGGACCGTGAGGCGCGATGGCAACGGCGGTTGTGCGGTGACGGACGGGCCGTTCGCGGAAACCAAGGAAGTCATGGGCGGCTACTACATCATTGAGGCCGACTCTATGCACGAAGCGGTCGACTGGGCCAAGCGTATTCCCTCGTCGGTACCCAACGCGGTCGAGGTGCGAGCAGTCCTGCACTGACGCTGCGCCGGGAT
>CBDUXP010000120.1:0-4640 GCA_965371225.1 uncultured bacterium
ACCGCGGCCGCCGCGTCACCTGGCCCAGCAGGCGGAAGCGAATCTCGTGCGCGGCCTCCCACGCGGGATCGTTCGCCTCCACCGGTGCGCGGCCTTCGACCCTGCGCACGTGCAGCACCGTCTCCGCGCTCTCCGGTTCGTGCGCGATGAGAGAGTAGATGTAGTGCGCTAGCGCCCAGCGGTCAGCCTCGTCCTTCGCGGCGTCTTCCTGGTCGAGGGCGCCGATGAAACTCGGCATGGGTGTGCCGTTCAGCCCGGCGGTCAGCGTGCGCCAAATGTCCTCGACCTGTGAGCCACCCTTGTAGCGCCAGCCCTTCGTGAGATTGCGGGGCAGAATCCGCTGCTCCAGGTACGTGAACTGCTTCCCGGCCGATGTGCCGTTGCCCAGACCGTTCGCGCCGTGGCATTCGATGCACTTGCCAGTCGCGAACGCCGCTTTCCCCCGCGCGATCAGCTCGGGCGTCGCGGCCGGCGCCGGGGGCACCGCGATGAGATACGTCTCGCCACCGTCACCCGTGCGGCGTGGGTCAAACTCCGGATCCTCGTAATAGTCGCGCGCCAGATACTTGATGTAGTACACGGCCTGCCAGCGCTGCTCCTCGGGCAGCGCCTGCCACGCGGGCATGGCCGTGCCCGGCACCCCGCGCGTGATCGTGCGGTACAGGTCCCCGTCCAGTGGCAGTTCCGCGAACGCGGTCGTGCGGAACTTGAAGTTGGCGAAGAGGAAGTTGCGCGGCCGCGGGTCGAGGTACGGGGCGACGGGCCCATCGGCCTCGCCGCGCACGCCGTGGCACGCGCTGCACCGGAAGTTGTACACGCGCCGTCCGGCTTCAATGTTCGCGGGGTTCTCCGGCGGGCGCCGGTCCTGCGGCGCAACCGGTATCGCCTGCCACCCCGGCGTCGCGGGCGCCGCTTGTGCGAGTGCAACCGCCGGGATCGGCAGCACGAACAGCCCGCACGACAAGAGCGCACGCCGCAGCGCGGTCACGACGCGGCCCCTACCCCGGCTTCGGCCGCACCGGTTTCCAGGCGCTCCAGTTCGCGCGGCGCGTTCCCGGCAATGTCGTACTCGGCCATGATGATCTTCCAGATCTGATCGTCGGTGAGGTCGGTTTCCCACCGCGGCATGGCCGATTCCCACGGCGCGCCCTCACGCGGCAGCTTGATGCCGCCCCTCTTCACGCGCCAGAACACCGCCCCTTCCACCAGCGTGGCGATGGTTTCGACGCCCGTGAAGTCCGCCGGCGCGCGGCGCAGCGCGGTGGACATGGGGCCGTCGCCCATCGCCTTCGTGCCGTGGCATGGCCGGCAGTTGACCATGTACAGCTCGCGCCCCTGCTCGATCGTGCGGCGGTGAAACGCCGCTGCGCGCCGGCCGGGCTCCGGCGTACCGGCCGCTAACGCCTCGGCGTACGCCACCACTTCCGGCTCGGTACTCAGCTCCGGGTCGAACGCGCGGGACTGCAGCCACGCATCGAAGGCCGCAAGCATTTCCGCTGTCGGCGTGCGGTATGGGTTGCGGAGCGTGGAGAATCGGTCAGGCGGGGTGGGGTGGCGGATGGGGTTGGCGACCGGCTCGGCCCCGCCGCGCGCGCCACGGAGAAACACGAGCCCACCGACCGCGAACGGCAACACGGCGAGCACGACGAGCCGCAGCGGATGGTGCCAGCGGAGGAAGCGCCAGATGGGCGCCTGGAACGCCTGCCACCGGATCTCGCTGTAGCTGAGGTGGCAGAACCAGGCGAGCACCGCGAGCAGCAGGTACAGCGGCACCTCGTGGCCGGATGATTCGAGGTTGGGGCGGATTGCAAACCAGTCGTCCGACGCGAGCCAGCCGCCGAACGGCGGGAGCAGCCACCGCACCCCCGCGTAAGCGAGACCGACGAATACGACGGTGTGCGCGAGCGGATGGCGCGCTACGTCGCCAACGCGGGGCGGGGGTGCGCTCATTCGCCTGCCCTGCCTTCCCCGGTGTCGCCCGTCTGGTGCTGGAGGTACGCGACGAGCCGCAGCAGGTCGTGTACGTTCAAGCGGTCGGCGAAGCTCGGCATCTTCGACCGGCCCTCCGCCGTATGGTCGTCCAGCGGCGGCACGAGCATCGCATCCGGCGTGAGGATGGATTCCATGATGTACTCGGCCGGCTGGATGGCGCCGATGCTGGTCAGGTCGGGCCCGACGGTGCCGGGATCGATTTCGCCGAAGTCCTCGCCCGCAATGCTATGGCACTGCCAACACTTGGCCGCGTCAAAGATCTCGCGGCCTTCCTCGAGCCACTCTTCGACGATCTCGTCGTAAATCTCCGCCTGCTCCTCGTCGAACTGGTCCGAGCGGAAGGCGGCGCGGGCCACCGCGTCGGCCACGCCGGTGTAGTCCGTAAACTGGTCCGGTTCCAGCACCTCCCATTCGGGATAGGGGAAATCGATCTTGCGCGCGGTCGCCCCCGAGGCTTCGGCGGAGGCCTTCTCCAGAATGGGCCTGCCGTAGCGGCTCATGGACTGCTGAATCGCCTCCAGATCCACGTCGGCGCCGACGCTTTGGAGGTACGCGATAACCGACATCACCTCTTCCGGGTCGAGATCAACCTGGCCCGTGTACACGAGCGGCATCAGCTTGTCCGGAAACCCCTCCACGAGGTACGCACTCGGGCTGGCGAGACATTCGACGAGGTAGTCGGTCGACGTGTACGGCGTCCCGGTCTGCTCGGCACGTTCGAGCGCGCGGAGCGTCGCGCGTTCGCCGATGGGTGGCCCGTGCTTGGAGTCGCCCAGGTTCGGGCAGCGGTTCATGTTCCCGCGTTCGCCGATGCTGTGGCACGTGTGGCATGTCCCCGTGCTCCAGAAGATCGCTTCGCCGCGTTCGGGGTCCACGCCGGTCGCGGCGCTCGAGACCCCGCCGCCCTGGAGATCCGTCACGTACCAACTGATGCCGATGAACATCGCGGCGAGGAGCAACACGAACAGTGTGACCGACGCCATGGTCGCCAATCCGCCGGCGTCCGCGAAGTCGCCCGCACCGAACGGCTCGGGTCCCAGCGCGGCCTCGCGGTCACCCATGACTGTCCCCCGTGCGGCTGGGCTCCATGAGACCGACGGTCCAGAACACGAATGACACCATCGCCAGGAACAGGATGGAGATGGCGCTCACGACCAGGGCCATGGTGAAGTTGCTCGGCGTGAAGGCCCACTCGGACGTGTCCTTCAGCACGGCGACGACGTGCCAGCTCTTGCGCAGGGCCGAACGAATGAAGCCCATGAGGCCCATGTTCATCACGAAGAAGACGCAAAGGAGCAGGAGCGAGAACTGGCTGCGGCGGTGCATGCGGCCCCATTGAATGTCGCCCAAGCTCTTCGCGCCCCGGTAGAGCAGGATGTCGAAGACGGTGGCCACAACGAGGCAGGAGAGCAGCATCAGCACCTGGCACACGGCCACTTGGCGCACGAGCGGATTCGCCTTTTCCATAATCGTGAACCCGTGCTGGAAGAGCCAGAACGAGGCGTGGAATATCGTGACCGCCACGAGCAGTCCCTGCGCCAGCTTCCCGCGGTTCAGGAGCATCAGGACACTCGTCAGCACGAGCCAGGCCATCTGGTGGTACAGCGTCCAGCGTAGCGTCGCGGCGAACGTCACCTCGCCGCCAAGATTGAGGTGCGTGAACAGAATCGGAAGCGCCTGCACCGTGTACTTGCCGATGTCGGGATTCGCGTCCGCCAAGTCCGACGAGGACGCATACGACCACAGAATGGCGAGGCCGAGGCCCAAACCCACTAGCACGGCCACGATCCCGCCCAGGCCCGACGACCGCACGCTGACCGACGTGGCTTTGTTCGAGCGGCGGTACATGAGGAAGCCGGCGTAGGTCGTCATGATCATGAGTTGAATGGCGGCGTTCTTCGCCGGCATAAGGCCGAATTTTTTCTCGAGGCCTCCGAGCGGCAGATTGTGCGGCGTGAGCCACACGGCGAAGCACGCGAACAGGATCACCACCATGTACGGGACGAACTTCTCGTACCGCTCCCCGCCGGGGATGCGGCGCATGCCCGCCCAGAGGTAGTAGTTGCCCGCAACAAAGAGCGAGCCGACGAACACGGCCTGGAGGATGAACGCCCAGGAAAACGTGCCGCCCATCATGTCCTGCCCCATCGTCGGGTTGAAGCTATAGACTTCGCGCCCGAGGTAGTAGCCCGCGAACGGCAGCGGGATCAGCGCGCCGATAGCGATGAAGTTGCCGACGTAGCCCATCCAGTCGTAGTGGGCACGCATCTCGCGCGTGCGCGCCCCGAGAAATTTCACGGCGGCGTACGCACCGCACATGGCGCCCCCAAACGCCACGTTGGCCAGCAGCCGGTGGATGTTGAGCGGCATCCAGAGCGGGTTCGCGAACGCCTCCCAGGTGGGGCCGATGTAGTGCGTGCCCTCCCAGTGCGTCGCCAACCGCCCCGCAGCGCCCTCTTCCAGGCCCGGCGGGCTCATCATGTACGTCGTCCAGGAGTTGGCGATAAACACCAGCGTCGTGCCGACGAGGTTCAGAAGCACGCCGAGCGCGAGATGCACCTGCTTCGCGCGGCCCGCCGCCATCCGCTTCCACCCGTAGTAGTACGTGTAGAGCGTGAAGCCCTCGACGAAGAACAGGAGCGCGTACA
>CBDUXP010000121.1:0-4272 GCA_965371225.1 uncultured bacterium
GGCCGGGCCGGACCCCCGACGCGGGCAGCCGCGGCAGGAGTTCCCAATCAGCACTAGAAAGAACCACGCCAAGCGCACCATGCGCGTGCAGCCCGGGCGGCCGCCCGCCAACCCGCGAAATCCTTGCCCCCCCGCGAGAGGGTCCGCCCCGTTGGCCCCAGGGCGCGACGCCCCAGCGACGCCATCGGCGACGCGCGACGCCAGAACGTCACCACTAGAAGCGACAACGGCCGGTACTGGACCAACTGGATCCAGACCGGCCGTGTCATCGGAGCGCAATTTGCCCGGTATCGCGCTCCCACGGACACACACAGTGTGCCCGCAAACTCGTGGGGGCCTCCCTACACGATGGGCTCCCGAAGCGGTGCCGGCGTAGGCACCTGCCCCAACAGCACGCTCAAGAAGTGGCGGCAATCGTCCAGCGGCCTGCTGCAGCGTTCGGCCTTGGCGAACAGGATGGCCCCTTCCAGACTGAACAGAATGAAATGGGCCAGGGCATCCGGGGCGCGATCCGCCGGCACGTCTCCCCGCGCCTGGGCCTCACGCAGCGTCTTGGCGATCGCGCACGTCCACCGCGCAAAGATGCCCGACAAGTGTTCGCGCATCCCCTCGTTGGTGCCGCTCAACTCCGCCGTCAGATTCCCGAACAGGCACCCGCGCCGAAACTCCGTGGCTTCCTGGGTGAGGGTGACCAGCTCGATCATGCGCATGAGCCGCTCCACCGGCGGCAGCGCCGGATCCCACAACCGCTCTTCCATAGCGCTGAACAGTCTTTCGGCGCCCGCATCCAGGACCTCCCGCCCCAGGTCTTCCTTGCTCTTGAAGTGGTGGTAGAAGGATCCCTTGGATCCGCCGGCCCGGCTGATGACTTGGTCCACCCCCGTGCGCTGGAACCCCTGGCGGTGAAACAGCCCGGTAGCCGCGTTGATAAATGCGGCGCGCTGAGTGGTACGTGGCGTCATGAACGGAACAGACCGGTCTGTTTAGACTGACCGGTCTGATTATACTTCGCCTCCGTCCCATGTCAAGCTCGGGGCACGCTTCGGCGCGCCCAGCGGTCGTCCCCGGCCCACGGGTCCGCACCGGGGTGGGGCCACGGCGGCTGCGTGCTATCATCCGCCGGCACAGGGATGGGGCTCATGGCGCGCGCGAAATCTGGACGGTTCAAGCTCAGCCCGGTCTTCCAATTCCAGCCCAACCGGACCCTGGAACGCCGCTACGTGCTCGGCCCCTTCATCGGGTACGGCTACGAGGGCGAGGTCTATCACCTCACCGAGCGCAGCACCAAGATCGAACGCGTCGTCAAGTTCTTCTACGCCGACCGCTACCCGGACCCGAAGCGCTCGGTGCGCATCGCGCAAAAGCTGCACCGGCTCCGCGACTGTTCCGTGGTCTTGCAGTACCACCACCACGGCGGCATCACCTGGCGCGGCCAGCAGATCAATTACGTGGTCAGCGATCTCGTGCAGGGCCACGTCTTGTCCGACCTGCTGCAACGCCAGCCGCGCAAACGGTTCACGCCGTTCGAAGCGTTGCACATCATCTACTCCATTGCGAAAGGCGTCGCGGAAATTCACGCGCGCCGCGAGTACCACGGCGACATTCACGACGACAATATTTTGCTCCAGCGCCGCGGCATCGGCTTCCGCATCAAGCTGATCGACCTGTACGTGAACCCCGAGCGCACCGGCCCACGCACGCGCGGCGACGTGGGCGACATCGCCTGCTTGCTGTATGGCCTGGTCGGCGGACCGAAAGGGTACCCGCAGAGTCCGCGCATCGTGAAAGAGATCGTGTGTGGCCGCCGCCGCGACCGCATCTGCGCAAAATTTCGCAACGCCGGCGCCCTGGCCGACTTTCTCATGATGTACGACTGGCCCGAGGATCAGTGACACCGCGCGCCGGCGGCCCGCCCGCCCGCGGCGCTGCCCGGTGGATAGTGCGCTCGCGCCCGGTTCGGGATACAATGGCGGGAGCGGGAGTTGTTGAACTGCGCCCCGGCGGCGCGGCGGACGCGGCCTGACCGGCAGGCCGGCACCGAGACGACAGCCGCGCACGAGGCCCGTTTCCGTCCGGTATGGATCCCGGGTGGCACGGATACCGCAGGCCCTGCGCCGCGCCTTCGAGGCGCCGCGCGCCGCCGGTGGTACAGCGAAAGGAGGTGGTCCAGTGACTGAAGGTTCTAGACGCATTGGTAACTGTTGGGGGTGTCTGACCCCCTAGCCTCCTTTCAGCCGGAATCTGGAGGGGGCTCCCATCAGGGGCAACGCCTCGCAGATCCAAGGCAGTTACCGTGGCCGCCGCAGCCTCTCTTGGCGCGGCGGCCGCGTCTGTTTTAGGAAACGGCAAGCCGGTTGCGCCGCAGGCGCAGAGGCGGGTCCCGGGTCGGGCGGGTCTAAAGAAAAGCCGGTCGCCAGACCGGCCCGCGTACCGGCCGGCTTAGCTTCCCGCTGCCGGAGCCAACACCACGCGGAACCCGCTGTTGTCGCCCGTGCTGTTCGAGCCCATGCCGCCGCGAAACGCGGACCGGCAGTACTGCGGTCCCCAGCGCCAGGAGCCGCCGCGATACACCCGGTTCCCCATTCCGGTCGACGACTCGCGGCCGTCGTCCGCGTGATACGGGTACGCCTTGAGCCAACTCTGGCACCACTCATCCACGTTTCCGTGCATGTCGTACAAGCCCCACCCGTTCGCCCGCTTCTGCCCCACCGGATGCGTCCTGCTCTGGCTGTTCCCGTCGTACCACCCGTGGGCCCGGAACGCGGTCGCGTCCGACCCAAAGCTATACGCGGTCCGACTCCCCGCGCGGCACCCGTACTCCCACTGCGCCTCCGTGGGCAACCGGTACGCCCACCCCGCCGGCAGCGTCCCGGCCTGCCGCTCCGTCTCCGTCAGCCACACGCAGTAGGCCTGCGCAGCGTCCCAACTCACCATCTCCACCGGCTGCTCCGCCCCGGCCCACATGCTGGAGTGATCGCGGCGAAACCGTCTGTACTGGCCGTTCGTCACCTCCGTCGCCCCGACGTAAAATTCGCGGGGCAGCGACACCGAGTGCACCGGTCCTTCATTCTTGCCCCGCTCGCTCTCGTCCGGCGGGCTTCCCATCTCGAACGTGCCCGGCGGGATCAATACCATCCGGTAGCCTTGCCCGTTCTCGAACGCGAGGGGCAGGTCGTTGGCGTCCGCGAAATCCCGCTGTGCGTCGGGAGGCTCCCACCAGGGCGCCAGCGCGTTCACCTGCGCACCGAACAGGTCCGTGAGTACAGGATCGCCAGCCGCGTGGCCGCGCCGGTCCCGGTCGGCGGCCGCGAGGGCTGCGGCCCGGGCGCTCGCCTCCGCGCCTTCCTCGGTCCGGCCCAGCTTCTTCAACGCCCGCGCGCGCCAGGTCCACGCCGCCGCATCGCGGGGCTGCAACTCGGTCGCGCGCGCAAACGCCGCGGCCGCATCGGCGTAGGCCTCGCGCCGGTACAGCGCCTGGCCCCGTTCGAGTACGGCCCGCGCCCGGTCCGGATCGCCCGCGAGTAACTCGTGCGCCGCGCCCGTCATCTTGTCGACGAGTTCATCGAGCGACCGGGCCCGGATCCGGGTCAGGCGGTCCACCTCCGCCGTGGTGACGTTCACCACTTGCAGCGTCACGCGATAGTGGCTGCCCAGTTTGCCCACGCTGCCGCCCCAGACGAACGGGACCCCCAGGAGCTTGCCGATCTCCACGGAGCACGACGTGGCTTCACACAGCCCGCTCAGTTGCAGGCGCTGCTCCGCCATGACCTTGTCCAACTGCTCGCGCTCGACCAGGTCCACTTCGTCGCTCGCATGGAGGGCCGCGCGCACTTCCTCCGCGAGGAAGCTGCCCGTGCCAGGATCCACCCCGGCGTGCTCCACCAAGTCGAGCACCGCCACCACCGGCCGGTCAGCCGCCGCGGCGCGGCCCGCCGCCGCACCGCCGAGCAACATCACCCCCGCGTACACGAGCCACCGCACTGTCCGTCGCATGCCCACTCCCCAGCGGCCCGGGCACCCCAGCGCGGGCCGCGCAGAGTATAGCCCACGCGCGCGGGCGACCTGACTCACTCGCTGCTCAGCAGCAACGGGAACTCGGCGAAGCGCGCCCGCTGTTCACTGCAATCGGCGCGCCCATCCGCGCGCAGCACGTGGCGGAGTTGTTGGAAGAGATTTAACCGCCAAGCCGCCAAGAACGCCTAAGGAAGATAGAGAACAAGAAGACCGAACCACCAAGACACGAAGAACACCAAGGGGATTCTTCGTAGGAAG
>CBDUXP010000122.1:0-3440 GCA_965371225.1 uncultured bacterium
CGGTCACCACCGGCATGGAACGGGGCATCGCCATTCCGCACGCGAACTCCACCCTCGTGCAGGACATCGTCGGGGTGTTCGCCATCTCCACGGAAGGGGTGCCTTTCGAATCGCTGGACGGGCAGCCGGCGCGCCTCATCATCCTTCTGGTGATCCCCAAGGCGAAATTTCTGGACCACGTGCGCACGCTGGCGAATATTGCCCGCCTCCTGAATCACGGAGACGTGGTGGCGGCCTTCGAGCGCTGCACCTCCCCGGGCGAGGTGATGCAGCTCATCACGACGGAGGAAGAAAGCGAGGCCTAGCGCTATGGGGGCGGTGAGGCCGGCGCGCGTGGTCCGTCACGGCTCGCGGCCGTGCCTCGGCCTGGCCGCCCGTGGGCACGTGCCTCGCCCGGGCCGGGATGCTACAGTGGAGGTGCGCCACGCCGGTGAGGGGGCGGTCGTTGGCAACGTAACCCGAATCCCGACAAGTGATTAGACGCATGGCCCCGCCCACACATTCTATTGACCGCCCGCGACGGAGCGTGCTAGCATGCGCGCCGAATCGCACCGAGCGCCGGGCGCGGGTGCGCCCACCCCGCTGATGAATCTCCGCGCTTCAGCCCCTCGCACGTCGCCTGCGCGCCCGACCCTGGCCGCCATTTTTGGCCCCATCAAGGGGGAGCTGGCGCGGGTGCAGACCGAGTTGAACGCCCACATCGATGCGGCGTTTGCCCTGCTGCGGGACACCCGCCACGAGACCGTCGTCTCGGCCGGGAAGAATTTGCGGCCGGCTATCGTGCTGCTCGCCGGGGGCGCCTGCGGGATTCGCGAGCCCGCGTGGTTCGTGGACCTGGCCACCTCGGGGGAACTGGCGCACCTCTCCACGCTGATTCACGATGATGTGGTGGACGAAGCGTCGACCCGGCGCGGCCACCTGTCCATCAACGCGCGGTGGGAGAACAAGGTCGCCGTGCTCGTGGGCGACTACCTGATTACGCAATCGCTGTTCATGATGGCGCGCTACGACAACGCGGGGCTGGTGCGCACCATGATGGAGTGCCTTCAGGAGATGGCGCAGGGCGAACTGTTTCAGTTGCTCAAGAGCCGGCAGGGCGGCGCGACGCAGGACGACTACTACCGTGTGATCCGGAACAAGACCAGCTCGCTCATGGCGGCCGTCTGTCGCATGCCCGCCCAACTGTGCAACGCGCCCCGCGAGACCGAAGAGGCGCTTGCCACGTTCGGCTGGGCGTTCGGCGATGCGTTCCAGATCGTGGACGACCTTCTGGACATGACCCAGACCGAGCAGGTGACTGGCAAGCCGGCGTTCAGCGATATTCGCGAGGGCAAGCGGACCTTGCCGGTGCTGCACATGTTGGAGGTGCTCCCGGGCCCCGAGCGGACGCGGCTGGAGGACGTGCTGGGCGCACACGCGGTCAACACGGCCGACCGGCGGTGGCTGCTGGACCGGCTGTACAGCACGGGCGCGGACACCTACGCGCTTCAGGCCGCGCGCACCGCGGCCGACCGGGCGGCCAGCGCACTCGCGCCGCTGCCCGATGGCCCGTATCGACAGGCGCTCAGTGATCTGTGCGACTTCGTCCTCACCCGGGACAAGTAGCGCCTCGCGCGCGCGGGTCCGGACCGTTCGGAGTGTGATGCTATGCCGTCTGCGGCGCACGCCGGGCACGTAACGGTCACGCAGCGCCGCCGCGGTGCCGCGCCGCCGCCGTCGTTCCGCCGGCAAGTGTGGACGTTCTCGTCGTCCCTGCGGCTGTTGCTCGTTATCCTGCTGGTCGGCGCGTTGCCGTTGGCCGTCGGCACCGTCTTCATCCAGAAACCGCTCGGGGGATTCGACGCGGCGAAGGAGATGGAGCGTATCGGGCCGCAGTTGTTCGCGCTGTTCGAGACGCTCGGGCTGTACAACATTTACCACTCCTGGTACTTCCGCGGGATCCTGCTCCTGCTGTCCTACAACAACATCTGCTGCACGATCGACCGGTTCTTCCTGAAGATGAAGCGCCTCACGAGCAAGGCGGTCGGCGTCATCATCGTGCACATCGGCGTGAACCTGGTGCTCGCCGGCGCGTTCTACGGCAGCCGGTCCGGCGTGGAAGGGTTTATGCAGGTGTTCGAGAACGCGCCTGCCCCGACGGACTGGATGTTCGATCTCACCACGGGGAACCGCATCTCCCTGCCCTTCGAGGTGCAACTGGACGATTTCCGGCTTGTCATGTACGACGAACCGGACCACCGGGTCTTTCTCCTGGACGGCGAGAGCGGCGAGACCGAGCACGTGGTGCACGTGGATCCCCGTCAACCCTTCCCGCAGACGTATCCGTTGGGCAGCCAGAATCACCTCAGTCAACTCTGGCGGGCCCTGCGGGGTGGGCCGCAGGACGCCGTGCGCGTCGAGGCGTACTACCCCGACGCGATCATGCGGCCGGTGGCGCGGCCCACGGGCAATCCCGCCGACCGGTGGGTGGTGGAGCTGAAGACCGTCATTCCCGGCGAGGAGGGGCACGGTTTCTTGATTGCGAATGCGCCGAGCCGGGAGACCGTTCTGCCGGACCAGTTGAGCGTCGCCTACGTACGGACAACGACGCCGGCCGCGTTCGCGGCGGCGCTGGCGTCGCGCGAGGCGCAGGACAGCGAAGCACCCACGCTGCTCGTGCGGGACACCCGCAGCGGCGTCGAGGCGGCGTATCCCGTCCGAGTGGGCGAGGACCTGACACTCGAGGATGGAGCCGTGACCGTTCGCATCTTGGAGTACGTGCCGGACTTGGCGCTTGCGGCGGGCGCGGGGGGCGAATCGCGGAGTGCGGCGCCGAACAATCCGGCGCTGCGCGTGGAACTGCGGGCCGGCCAGACGGTGCGCACCGGCTGGCTCCTCGCCAAATTCCCGGCGGTGAGTTCCGTGCAGAGCGATTGGTATGCCCTGCGGTTCCGCCAGGGCCGGCTGGCGGGGGAAGCGCCGCACCAGGTGGACATCGTGGTGGGCCCCGGGGGGGAACGCAAAATGGTGCGTCGGCTCAACGGGCAGGTGATCGATTTAGCGGATGCAGACGCCGGGGCGGCATTCATGCTCCACGAATTGCAGACGGGACTCCAGGTGCTCGACTACACGGATGGAGCGGTCATCGACTTCGAGGTGGCCAACCGGTCGGACGAGCCCCGCCGGCCCGCGCTGCATGTCAGCGTGCTGCAGGGCGGCGAGGCGGTGCTGGCAGAATGGCTCTTCGAAGGCCAGCTCGCAGATGTGCCGGGTGGGAAGAGCCGGATCGTGTACGACCGCAATTTTCAGATTCGCGAGTTCCAGAGCGACCTGAGCATCTTCAAGAACGGGCGGAAAGTCATCAGTGCGTACGAGATCATCGTGAATCGCTACCTGGCCGTGGACGGCTTCCACATCTACCAGTCGTCCTACGATGAGAAGGGGGGGCGGTGGAGCGGCTT
>CBDUXP010000123.1:0-2876 GCA_965371225.1 uncultured bacterium
CGACTATTCGCTTTCCTCGGCCTACAGCTATCTGCGCGTGGAGGTGGTGAGCGAGCACGTGCCCGACGCCCTCGCGCTGCTGTCGGACGTGCTGGCGCACGCCGCGTACCCGGACGACATCGTGCATCGCGAGCGGGAGTTGCTCGTGCGTGACGCGTCGAACGCCATGGACAGTCCCGCCCGGCGGGCGCGCGGCATGCTCGCCGAGGCGCTGTTCGGCGCGGGCACGCCGCTGGCCCGGCCGCCGCTCGGCGTGCCCCAGGACATCGCGCAACTGACCGCTGCCGATCTGCGGGCGTTCCATCCCACGTACTTCGCGCCCGGTGCCCTGCGCGTGACGGTGGTGAGCGGCCTCCCGGCTGCGCGCGTGCGCGATGTGGCCCGCGCGGTGTTGGGCGGCGCGCCCGGCGCCGCGGCGGATTCGACTCCGGCACGCGCGCCCGTGCCGGCTGCGGCGGGGCGGCGCATCGACGGGGAAAGCGGGCGGCCGCAGGGGCACCTGTTGCTCGGCCAGCGGGTGGAGGTGGCGCCCGAGGAGCGCGCGGCCGCCCTGGTGGCGACGGCGTACCTGAGTAGCCGGATGCAGCGCGTGCTGCGCGAAGAGCACGGGTGGGCGTACTCGGTCGGCGCGGGGATGCAGTGGAGTACGCCGGCGCCGGTGTGGACGGCGACGTTCACGGGAGCCGCCGCGCACCTGGACGATGCGGAGCGCGTGGTGCGGGAAGAGGTCGCGCGCCTGCAAACGGATATGGTCGCCACGGCCGACCTGATGCGGATGGCGAACAGCTTGCGCGGCCGCCAACAGATGCGCCGCCTCAGCGCGATCAATCGCGCGTTCTACTGGGCCATGCGCGCGCGCCGGGGTGCGGACCCGGCCATGCTGCCGGCGGACGTGGTGGAGTCGGGGAGCGTCGGTCCCGCGCGCGTGCGCCGTGCGGCGGAGGAGCTCTGGCAGCCGGAACGCTGGGTGGTGATTCGCCTTGCGGGAGACGGCTAGCGGCGCACCCGGCGCGCGGCGTCACCCACACAGAAAAAAGAGGCTGGGCGCCACCCCTTGCACCCAGCCTACGAGGAGAAGTGTAACGACCGCTCCGGGCCGCTACACATCACAAGTGAGGCGCATCTTATACCATCCGGGCGCGGGCGTCCAAGGACCGCCGGCGCCCTCCGGGCACCGCGGTGAACGGCATTCATCGCACGGGCGGACCGGCCCCATCCCCTCAAACGCCGGGCGGCGGCGGGGTGATCCCCGAGCCGGCGCCGGACGGGGAGGGGGGGAACTGCGTGCTATACTCGAATTTTCGGCCGCTGCTCCCCTGCACGGCGAGGTCCCCCATGGCGCAACGACGGCAGGATCCGCCCCCTCCTGAGCCCGACGGGCGCGAGGAGTGGGTCCGCGCGTACGACCGGCAGGGCGAGCGCGATGAGCCCTTTGTCAGCATTTCCGGCACGCCCGTCCAACCCCTGTACACGCCGGCGGACCTGGGGGAATGGGACCCGGAGCGGGACCTGGGCTATCCGGGCCAGTTTCCCTACACCCGGGGCGTGCATCCGACCATGTACCGTGGCAAGCCCTGGACCATCCGCCTGTTCGCCGGCATGGGGACGCCGGCCCAGACGAACGAGCGCTTTCAGTACCTGCTGAGCCACGGGCAGGACGGGCTCAGCACGGCGTTCGACTACCCCACGCTCATGGGCTACGACTCGGACCACCCCCGGTCCGAGGGGGAAGTGGGGGTGTGCGGCGTGGCGATGGATTCCGTGGAGGATATGGACGCGCTCTTTCGGGACATCCCGCTGGCGCGGGTGAGCGTGTCCATGACCATCAACGGGCCGGCGCCCATCGTGTTCGCGCTGTTCCTGGCCGGCGCCGAGCGGCAGGGCGTGGCGTTCGACACGCTGCGCGGGACGACGCAGAACGACATCCTCAAGGAATACATCGCGCAGAAGTCGTGGCTCGTGCCGCCGGAGCCCTCCATGCGGCTGACCACGGACATGCTGCGCTTCTGTTCCGATCACGTGCCGCAGTGGAACACGATTTCCATCAGCGGCTACCACATCCGCGAGGCGGGGAGCACCGCGGCGCAGGAGTTGGCCTTTACGCTGGCCGACGGGTTCGCGTACGTGGAGGCGGGGATCGCGGCGGGGCTGGACGTGGAAGACTTCGCGCCGCGCCTGTCCTTCTTCTTCAACGCGCACAGCGATTTCTTCGAGGAGGTGTGCAAGTACCGCGCGGCGCGCCGCATCTGGGCGCGCCACATGCGCGAGAAGTACGGCGCCACCAGCCCGGGCGCGCTGAAGCTCCGGTTCCACACGCAGACTGCCGGGTGCAGCTTGACGGCGCAGCAGCCGGAGAACAACATCATCCGCACGGCGCTGCAGGGGTTGAGCGCGGTGCTCGGCGGCACGCAATCGCTCCACACGAATTCCATGGACGAGGTGTACGCGCTGCCCACCGACCACGCGGCGAAGATCGCGCTGCGGACGCAGCAGATCATCGGCGAGGAGTCGGGCGTCACGAACACGATCGATCCGCTGGCGGGGTCGTACTACGTGGAAGCGCTGACGAACGAGTTGGAGCAAGAGGCGGAGCGGTATTTCGAGGAGATCGCGAAGCTGGGGGGCGTGATCAAGGCCATCGAGCTGGGCTACTTCCAGCGGGAGATCCACCAGGCAGCCAAACGGTACCAGGACGAGATCGAGCAGGGATCGCGCCGCGTCGTCGGGCTGAACGCGTTTCAGGAGGCCGACGAGGAGATCAAGATTCCCCTCATGAAGATCGACGAGAACGTGGCGCGCGACCAGTGCGAACGCCTCGGCCGCTGGCGCGCGGCGCGGGACAACGACGCGGTGCAGCGGCGGCTGGGCGAGCTGGG
>CBDUXP010000124.1:0-2578 GCA_965371225.1 uncultured bacterium
GGCGCCTGCCCTTAATCCCTTACTAGCGTTGCGGACTGTTTTCTCGGGCACCGTACGCGGTGCGCGGCCGGCGCGGGGCGCCCAGTGGGTCGCCCCGCGCTACTTTTTTGGGGTTCGTGGGCTGGGGGGAGCCCGGTAAGCCACGGACCGCTATACTGAACGCTGGAGCCCCGACGGGGCCGGGGAGCGGGACTCATGTCCGACATTGTTGATGTGCGCCGCGACGCGGACGCGCCCGACTGGCGCGGTGCGTCGCTCCCGGGTGAGGCCTACACCTCGCCCGACGTGCTAGCGCGGGAGTTGGAGGGGATCTTTGCGCGTACGTGGCTGCTGGCCGGCCCCGCGGACCGGCTGCTGAACGGGGGGGATTATTTCACGTGCGACCTGGCCGGGCAGCCGCTCCTGCTCGTGCGCGCGAGTTCGACCGAGGTGCGGGCGTTTCATAACGTCTGCCGCCATCGCGGCCACCGCCTGGTGGAGGCGGAGCAAGGCAAAAATGCGGAGACCTTCACCTGCCGCTACGACCAGTGGACGTACGCGCTGGATGGGCGCCTTCAAGACGTGCCGGACGAGGCGGACTACCCGGACCTGCAGAAGGCGGCGTGTGGCCTGGTGCCCGTGCACTGTGCCGTGTGGAATGGGCTCGTGTTCATCAATTGCGATCCGGCGGCGGACCCGCTGGAGACGTACCTCGCCCCCCTGCCGGAATGTCTGCACGAGAAGATCGAACCCGGCGCAATCGTGCGCACCGAGCGGCACGAGGTCAACGCGAATTGGAAGGTCGTGTTGGAGGCGTTCGCCGGGGCCAGCCACATCGCCGGGCTCGAATCTCCCGTTCCGCTCGGGCTCGACCCGACGCAGGCGGGCATGTACCACTTCGAGCGCCATAGCATGCACGTGGTACCGGCCGAGAAGGCGCAACACTGGCCGGTGCGCCGCGCCAAGGATTGGCGCGCGTGGGTGGGTGACCCGCGCTACCTGGAGTTTCACTACACGGTGTTTCCCAACCTCAGTGTGCACGTGTTCATTCACGGCCTGACGCTGTTGTGCTGCTGCCTGCCGCATCCCGCCGATCCGGAACGGACCACGCTGCACCTCTGGTTGTGGGCCCGCGTGCGCGCCGGCCGCCCGCTGCCGGAACCCATGTCCATGCAGGAAGCGAACCTGGAGATCCTGCAGCAGTTCGCCCCGCACTTCGAGGCGGTCCAGCACGGCATGCGCTCGCGGGCGTATCCCGGGCCCCTGCTCAGTGTCTTCGAAAGCCGCATCGGCCACTTTCACGCCGTGTGGCAGCGGTACCTGCGCGCGTCCCCGGAGACCACGCTCGCAGCGTGGGACATTCACGCGGCCGCACCGGCGGCCGACGCGGCGCAAGCGCCCTAAAGCAAATCGCGGCCCGTGCCCTGGCGGGTCGTGCCGTCCGCGTCGAACGCTTCCATCACGTGCCGCGCGATCTGCGTGATGTGCACCTCGTCCGCCCCGTCCACGAGGCGGGCGGAGCGCGCGTGGCGCAGCATCTCTTCCAGGGGGGAATCCGTCGAGTAGCCGAGGGCGCCGTGCACCTGGATGGCGCGGTCGATCACTTTCCAGAGCATGTTCGCCACGTGGTGCTTCGCCATAGAAACTTCGTTCTTGAACGGCATGTCGGTCTCGATGAGGTACGCCGCGTGCAACACCATGAGCTTCCCCTGGTACAGCTCCATGGCCGAGTCGGCCATCATCTGCTGGATGAGTTGCTTATCGGCCAGCGTGCCGCCGTGCAGCGCGCGCGATTTGGCCCGGTCCACGAGCATGTCCAGCGCGCGTTCCGTCTCGCCGATCCAACGCATGCAGTGGGCGAGCCGCGCCGGGCCGAGCCGCGCCTGACCCAGCCGGTGCCCCTGGCCGCGCCCGCCGAACACCGCGTCGTTCGGTACCACGCAGTCTTTGTACTCGATCTCGCAGTGGTTGCCGCGCCCGGCCATGGTGACCACATCGCGGACGATCGTGAATCCCGGGTTGTCGCAGTCCACGATGAACGCCGTATTGCGCGCCTGGGGCGGATCGGCGTCCGGGTCCGTGCGGGCGATGACGATGGCGAAGCTCGCGCCCTGCGCGCCGGAGGTGAACCACTTGCGGCCGTTGATGACCCACTGGTCGCCGTCGCGCACCGCCGCGGTCTGGATCCCGGTGGGGTCGGAGCCGGCCACGTCCGGCTCGGTCATGGAAAAGCAGGAGCGCACGTCGCCGTTCACCAGCGGGCGCAGGTACTTCTCCTTCTGGTCGTCCGTCCCGAACTTCAGCAGCGTGTGCATGTTGCCCTCGTCCGGCGCGTGGCAGTTGAGAATGTACGCGCCGTAGGGGGTGCGCCCGCACTCGGCGGACACGAACGCCATGGCCATGGGGCCGAGCCCCATGCCCCCCCACTCCTGCGGCATGTGGGGCGCCCAGAGGCCCTCCGACTTTGCGCGATCGCGCAGGTCCTGAATCGTCGGCCGCCACGCCGAGGCTTCATTCTCCTCGCGCAGGCGCTGGTACGTGGGTCGCACCACGTCGTGCATGAACGCGCGGATGCGGTCCCGCGCTTCGGTCACCTCTG
>CBDUXP010000125.1:0-2459 GCA_965371225.1 uncultured bacterium
CATCTTCGCGGTGCTGCTCGTGTTGAGCATCTTCATCGTGACGGTGGAGAGTTCGACCGTCCTGCCGTTCATCTACATGCTGTTCTGATGCAGCCTGGCGCGCATGGGCGGCGTATCCGGAAGACACCCCTGGTGAGGGGCCGCGCCGGCCGGGGCCCCGAAGTTAGGTAGGGCAATGGCAAATCAGAGTCTCGCGCGAGAGTTCCTCCTGTTCCTGAAGGAAGAAAAGAAGTGGTGGATCGCGCCGCTGGTGGCGTTGGTCCTCGCGGTGGGCGCCCTCGTGGTGTTCGTCGAATCGTCGGCCCTCGCGCCGTTCCTGTACCCCATCTTCTGAGCGCGCCGACCCAGACGGCCGGCCCGGCGCCCGGCGCCCGCGGCACGATGGCAGCCTCATGAACATCCTGGGAATCTCGGCCTTCTATCACGACGCCGCCGCCGCCTTAGTGGTGGACGGCGAGATCGCGGCCGCCGCGCAGGAAGAGCGGTTCACGCGGAAGAAGCACGACGCCGGCTTTCCGAGCCACGCCATCGACGCCTGCCTCCAGATGCGCGGGCTCACACCGGCGGACCTCGACCACGTGGTGTTCTACGACAAGCCGTTGCAGAAGTTCGACCGGCTGCTCGAAACGGCGGTGGCCATGGCGCCGGTGGGCGTGCGCGCGTTCGTGAAGGCCATGCCCCCGTGGCTGAAGCAGAAGCTGCACATGCCCCGCGAGATCGGGAACGCGCTCCCCGGCTACGAGGGCGACATCCTGTTCGGCGGCCACCACGAATCGCACGCAGCCAGCGCGTTCTTCCCGTCGCCGTTCGAATCCGCCGCGGTCCTCTGCATCGATGGCGTGGGCGAGTGGACGACCACCAGTTACGGCCTCGGGAAAGGCAACCGGGTCGAACTCTGGCGCGAGATCCAATTCCCGCACTCCCTCGGCCTCCTTTATAGCGCGTTCACGTACTACATCGGCTTCACCGTGAACAGCGGCGAGTACAAGGTGATGGGCCTCGCGCCGTACGGGACGCCCAAGTACGCCGACCGGATTCTCGACAAGCTCGTGGACCTGCGCGAGGACGGCAGCTTCCGCCTGAACATGAAGTACTTCAATTACTGCGGCGGGCTGACCATGATCGCCGACAGCTTCGAGGAGCTGTTCGATGCGCCGCGCCGTACGGATGACCAGCTCGTGACGCAGCACACCATGGACGTGGCCGCGAGTGTGCAGCAGGTTGTCGAGGAAGCCATGCTCCGCCTGGTGCGGCACGTGCATGGCGAGACCGGCGAAGAGAACCTGTGCCTGGCGGGGGGCGTGGCGCTCAACTGCGTCGGCAATGGGCGCATCCTGCGCGAGGGGCCGTTCCAGCGCCTGTTCGTGCAGCCCGCGGCGGGTGACGCCGGCGGCGCCATCGGCTGCGCCCTCACCGTGTGGCACCATTATTTGGACCAGCCGCGTACGCCGCAGCCGACCGACGCGCAACACGGGTCCCTGCTTGGTCCGGCGGTGAAAGACGACGACGCGCGCGCATACTTCGATTCCCTTGGCGCGCCGTACGAGGAGTTCGAGTCTCACGAGGCGCTCTGTGCGGCGGTGGCGAAAGAGTTGGCGGCGGAGAAAGTGGTCGGCTGGGTGCAAGGGCGCATGGAGTTCGGCCCGCGCGCGCTCGGCGCCCGCAGCATCCTCGGCGATCCCCGTAGCGCGAAAATGCAGAGCATCCTCAACCTGAAGATCAAGTTCCGCGAAAGCTTCCGCCCGTTCGCGCCCGCCGTGTTACGCGAGCACGTGAGCGACTACTTCGAGATGGATGCCGACAGTCCGTACATGCTGCTCGTGGCACCCGTGAAGGAGCGCCGGCAGATTCCCATGGGCCCCGAAGCGGACGGGCTGGAGGGCATCGAACTGCTCAAGCTCCCGCGCAGCGACGTCCCCGCCATCACGCACGTGGACTACAGCGCGCGCGTGCAGACCGTCGATGCCGAGCGCAACCCCCTCTTCCACGAACTCATCAGCGCGTTCTACAGGGAGTCGGGGTGCCCCGTAGTGGTCAACACGAGCTTCAACATCCGCGGCGAGCCCATCGTCTGCACCGTGCAGGACGCGTACCGCTGCTTCATGTTCACGCACATGGACTGCCTCGCCGTCGGGCGGTTTCTCTTGCACAAGAACGGGCAGCCTGAACTTCCCGGCCAGAAGGCGTACCTGGCCATGATCCAGAACGATTAACCATGCCCAAGCACACCGGCATCATCCCCCCCTGGCCCGACCGGGCCGCGTTGCGCGAATTCGCACGCAGCATGGTGCTCGGCTTCGGCGGGCTCGCGCTCATCCTCGGGCTCCTTACGCGCAGCGTCACCGTCGCGCTCTGGCTCGCGGGCATCGGTGGCGGCACCGCGCTACTCGCCGTGGTGCTGCCCCCCGTCGCCGCACCCATCTACATGGTGTGGCACGTGGTGACCGGTGCCATCGGGT
>CBDUXP010000126.1:0-2197 GCA_965371225.1 uncultured bacterium
GCCGCGCACGAGATTCGCTTCCGCCTGCTGGGCCAGGTGACGCGGCGGCCGCGGTGGCAGACCCCGTCGGTCGACCACGTGCGCGTGCGCGCCCTGTACGACGATGAGGCGATTGCCATCCGCCTGGAGTACCACGACCGCACCGAGAGCCGGGAGCATGCGGATCCAGACATTACGGAAGAACCCACCACATATCCCAAACTCGACGTGGAGGACTATGAACACAACCGCGTGACCTTCCGCGACGCGGTCGCGCTGCAGTTCCCCGTGAAGCCGCAGGTGGGATCGCGGCGGCCGTATTTCATCTACGGCCAGATGGACAACCCGGTGAACTTGTGGCGCTACCTGGCGGACCGCGAGGGGGCGGACGCCTTCGAAGCCGCCACGGCGAAAGGGCCGGAAAAGATTAAGCGGCACGCGGACGACGCGCAGAACCTGGCTGGAGGCGCGGTCTACGAGGACGGGGTCTGGCGCGTCGTGTTCCGCCGCGCGCTGACGACCGCCTCGCCGAAGCGTGACGCGCAGTTCGTGCCGGGCAAATACATCCCGTTCGTCGTCATGGCGTGGGACGGTGCGGCGGGCGAGTCGGGCCTGCGCCAATCCATTTCCACCTGGTACACGCTCAAATTGGACGCGCCCGTTTCGACGCGCGTGTACCAGGCCAGCGCCGCGGCGGTGGTGCTGACGCTTCTGGCCGAGATGTTCCTACTCCGGCGCGCACGGCGCCGGCCCGCGCGGGGAGGTTCCCCGTGAGGTCACATCCCCGGGTACACCGCTGGGTGCGGCTGGCGGCTGCGGCCTGCCTGCTCGCGATCGTGCCATGTGCCGCCTGGGCCGACGGCGACCCGGTGCGGTACCGGGACGTCCTAGGGCTCGATTCGCGGACGCTGGTGTGGATCGTCGCGGAGCTGCACCTGATGTTCGGGGCGTTCGTGCTGGGGGTGCCGATCTTCGCGGTCATCATCGAGCTGGTGGGCACGCGGACGGGCGACGCGCGGTACGACCGGCTGGCGCATGAGTTCACAAAGCTCTTGACCGCCGCGTTCTCGACGACGGCAGCGCTTGGCGGTTTGCTGGCGTTCCTGCTGATCGGCCTGTATCCGGATTTCATGACGCATCTGGGCACGGCGATGCACGAGACGTTCTATATCTACGCGTCGCTGTTTTTTGGCGAAGCGTTCACGCTCTACCTCTATTACTACGGCTGGGACCGGCTTCAGGGCCGCACGGGGCGTGCGCGCGGTCTGCGGACCGGCCTGTGGGCGCTTACCGGCGTGCTCGCCGTGGTCACGTGCGGCATGATGCTGTCCGGCGGTGATGAAGCGGCCCGGCTGCGCGAAGAGGGCGTGGCCATCTCCGCGCACGCACAGGAGATCGGCGAGGGGCTGAGCGCACACTTGGAAACGGCAGCCGGGGCCGACGCCGTGGGGGACAGCGCGGATGCAGCCGCCCTGGCCGGGGCGGTGCAAGCCGCGCTGCACGCGGCACACGACGCGGCGCCCGCAGGCGCACACGCGGACGAGGCGGCGGCGTGGACCCGGGCGGCGGTCGTGGTCCAGGACGTGGCGGCGGCCGCGCTCGGCGAGGAGACGGCGGACACGCTGCGGGCCGGCTTCTCCGAACGGCTCGCGCTGGCCGCGGAAGAGGCGCGGCTCGACGGCGTGAATGCGGCGGCGGCAGCGGCGCAGGCGCGTTGGGGGCGCGTGGGCCTGGTGGCGATTATCCTGCTCACCGCGCTGGGCTGCGCGAGCTACGCGACGAGCCCGAAAGGATTGCACCTGTTCCTGGGGCTGCTGCTCAACGTGTTCGGCATCACGCTGATGATGCTGGCGAACTCGTGGGCCACGTTCATGATGGCGCCGAGCGGGGTGAACGCGGTGACGGCGCAGTTCGCGGGCACCACGTGGGGCGCGGTCAACAACGTGCTCTGGCACCCGCTGAACATCCACCGGTTGCTGGCGAACGTGGTGTTCGGCGGGTTCGTGGTGGCCGCCTACGCCGCCGTCCGGTTCCTCGGGGCGCGGACGGCTGCCCAACGCGCGCACTACGACTGGATGGGGTACCTGGGGAACTTCGTGGGGATGGCGGCGATGCTGACGCTGCCGTTTGCGGGCTACTACTTCGGCCGCGAGGTGTACTCCTACAGCCCCATCATGGGGAACAACATGATGGGTGGCGCGTTCTCCTGGGCGTTCAT